>NZ_JBIDDA010000003.1:314176-683102 GCF_043204915.1 Micromonospora sp. NPDC047670 | reverse complement strand
CCGTCGGCTCTGGTGGAGGTGGGGCGTCGGGTTGGTCAGGTGTTGGCTGAGGGTCGGGTGGGGTTGGCGGATGTGGCGTTCACGTTGCAGGTGGGGCGTCGGCATTTCGAGCGTCGGCGGGCGGTGGTGTGCCGCGACGCCACCCAGGCCGCCGCCGCGCTGACCACGCGGCCGACCGCCGCCGTCGACTTCCGGCCCGGCCGTAAGGTCGCCTTCCTCTTCCCCGGCGGCGGCAGCCAGTACGTCGGCATGGGCCGGCAGCTCTACGCCACCGAGCCGGTCTTCGCCGAGCACCTCGACCGCTGCGCCGACCTGGCCGCCCCCCGGCTCGGCTTCGACCTGCGCGACGTGGTCCGCGCCCCCGACGGCGACCGGGCCGTGCAGGAGTTCCTCGGCACGTCCGCCGGGGTCACCACCGCCCTGTTCGCCGTGGAGTACGCGCTGGCCAGGCTGTGGCAGTCCTGGGGCGTGCACCCGGACGCGATGCTCGGGCACAGCAGCGGCGAGTACGTGGCCGCCTGCCTGGCCGGCGTCTTCGACCTCGCCGACGCGATCGACACCGTGGCCCTGCGCGGCCAGCTCATCGACCGGCTGCCGGGCGGCGCCATGCTCGCCGTGTCGCTGCCGGAGGACGAGCTCGCCGCCCGGCTGGGACCGGAACTCTCCATCGCCGCGGTGAACGCCCCCGGCCAGTGCACCGTCTCCGGCCTGGTCGAGCCGGTGCAGGAGCTGGCCGACCGGCTCGCCGCCGACGGGGTGGACTTCCGCCGGCTGCACGTGCAGACCCTCGGCCACTCGGTGGCCATGGAGCCGGTGCTCGACGAGTTCCGCGCCCACGTCGCCGGCCTCACCCTGCGCGAGCCGACCCAGTCCTACGTCTCCAACGTCACCGGCACCTGGATCACCCCGGCCGAGGCGACCGACCCGGGCTACTGGGTGCGCCACCTGCGCGGCACCGTCCGCTTCGCCGACGGGGTGCAGACCCTGCTCGCCGGCTCCGCCGACCGGATGCTGGTCGAGGTCGGTCCCGGCACGGTGCTCGGCGCGCTGGTGGGGGCGAACGGCGACGGCGCCCCGCCGGTCCTGCCGTCCGTCCGCCACCCCCGTGACTCCCAGCCGGACCAGGCGTTCCTGCTGGCCACCCTGGCCCGGCTCTGGGAGTCCGGCGTGGACGTCGACTGGGAGGGGTTCGCGGCCGGCCAGCCCTGCCGGCGGGTGTCCCTGCCGACCTACCCGTTCGAGCGTCGCCGGTACTGGATCGACGTGCCCGAGGACGGCCCCGTGCCCGTGCAGGACGACTCGGTGGCGCTGCGCCGGGCGCCGGAGCCGGTCGACGCCGGCCCGACCAGCCTCGACGTGGACCTCGGCAGCACCCTGCACCAGCGTCCCCACCTGACCACCGAGTACGTGGCGCCCCGCGACGACCTGGAGGAGTCCATCGCCGCCGCCTGGCGCGAGCTGCTCGGCTTCGAGACCGTCGGCGTGCACGACAACTTCTTCGCCCTCGGCGGCAGTTCCCTGCTGACCACCCGCCTGGTCACGCGGCTGCGGGAACGCTTCGCGGTGGACCTGCCGCTGGAGGAGCTGTTCAAGGCGCACACCATCGCCGCCCAGGCCACCATCATCCGTGCCCTCCAGGACGGCGCCCCCGATCCCGGAGCGCGCGGTGCTTCCGGGTCCGGAGCGGACGGCGCCCCCGCGCCAGGAGCGCGCGGTGCTTCCGGGTCCGGAGCGGACGGCGCCCCCGCGCCAGGAGCGCACGGTGCTTCCGGGTCCGGAGCGGACGGCGCCCCCGCGCCAGGAGCGCACGGCGGCGAGCCGGACGGGGCCGCGCGATGACCGTCGACGAGCAGCGCGGGGCCCGCCCCGCCCCGGCGCTGTCCCCGGCCAAGCAGGCGCTGCTGGCGGCCTGGTCGAAGGGGCGGCGCGGCAACCGCGACGAGATCCCCCGCCGGGGCGACGACGGCCCGGCCCCGCTCTCCTTCTCCCAGCAGCGGCTCTGGTTCCTCGAACGGATGGTGCCGGACAGCCCGGCGTACAACACGCCGATGGCCGTCGAGCTGCGCGGGCCGCTGGACGTGGCGGCGCTGCGGGACAGCGTGCAGCGCATCGTCGACCGGCACGAGGCGCTGCGCACCACCATCCGGGAGGCCGACGGCGAGCCGGTGCAGGTGGTGTCGCCGCCGGCGGCGGTCGACCTGCCGGTGACCGACCTGAGCGACCTCAGCGAGGCGGAAGGCGACGAGCGGGTGCGGCAGGCCCTCCAGGAGGAGGCCCGGCGGACCTTCGTGCTGGCGGTGGGGCCGCTGGTCCGGTTCGGACTGTTCCGGCTCGCCCCGGAGCGGCACGTCTTCCTGGTCAACTGGAGCCACCTCATCGCCGACGGCTGGTCGGGTCGGGTGTTCTCCCGGGAACTGGCCGAGTGCTACTCCGCGCTGGTCACCGGCGGCACGCCGAGGCTGCCCGAGCTGAAGCTCCAGTACGCCGACTACGCGGTGTGGCAGCGGGCCCAGATGTCCGGGCCCGAGCTGGCCCGGCAGGTGCGCTACTGGCGGGAACGCCTCGACGGCATCCCCGCGCTGCTGGAACTGCCCACCGACCGGCCCCGGCCCACCGTGCAGAGCTTCCGCGGCGACACCCTCCGGTTCACCGTCGACGAGCGGCTCACCGGGCGGCTGCGCGCCCTCTGCGCCGGCACCGACAGCACCCTGTTCATGGTCCTGCTCGCCGCCTTCACGGTGGTGCTCTCCCGCTGGTCGGGGCAGCCCGACGTGGTCGTCGGCACACCGGTGGCCAACCGCAACCGACCGGAGCTGGAGGACCTGTTCGGCTTCTTCGCCAACACCCTGGCGCTGCGCACCACCGTGACCGGCGATCCGACGTTCCGGCAGCTGCTGAGCCGGGTCGGCGCCGACGTGTCGGCCGACTTCGCCCACCAGGACCTGCCGTTCGAGAAGCTCGTCGACGAGCTGCAACCCGAGCGGAGCACCAGCCACAACCCGGTGTTCCAGGTGATGCTCGCGCTGAACAACACCCCGCCGCCGCGGGTCGACCTGACCGCCGACACCCAGCTCGTCGGGCTGGTCGAGGGGGACACCGGCTCGGCGAAGTTCGACCTGTGGCTCTCCCTGGCGGACGCCGGGGACACGTTGCCCGGCGGGTTGGAGTACGCCACCGACCTGTTCGACCGGGACACCGTCGAGCGGATCCTGGCCAGCCTGCTGCGCCTGCTCGACCAGGTCTGCGCCGACCCCGACGCCCCGCTGTCCCGGCTGGAGCTGATCGACGCCGAGGAGCGCGACCGCGTCCTGCGGGCGTGGAACGACACCGCCGCCCCGGAGCCCGCGCCGCGCGTCCTGCACGAGCTGATCGCCGAGCAGGTCCGGCGGACCCCGGAGCACGTCGCCGTCCGGCTGGACGACCGATCGCTCACCTACGCCGAGCTGGACCGCCGCAGCAACCGCCTGGCCAACCGGCTGCGGCGGCACGGCGTACGCCCCGACAGCCGGGTCGCGGTCTGCCTCGACCGCTCGCCCGAACTGCTGGTGGCGCTGCTGGGCGTGCTCAAGGCCGGCGGCTGCTACGTGCCGCTGGACCCGGACCACCCGCCCGCGCGGCTGGCGTACCTGCTCGCCGACTGCGGCGCCGAGATCGTGCTGACCGGCGACGGCGGGCGGGACGTGCTCCCGGCCGACGCGCCGCCGGCGATCGACCTGCACCGCGACGACTGCGCCGACGAGTCCGAGCAGGCGCCGGCCAGCGGGGTCACCGAGGACGACCTGACGTACGTCATCTACACCTCCGGCTCCACCGGGACGCCGAAGGGGGTGATGAACAGTCACCGCGCCGTGGTGAACCGGCTGCGCTGGATGCAGCGCCGCTTCGGGTTGACCGCCGGCGAGCCGGTGCTGCAGAAGACGCCCGCCAGCTTCGACGTCTCGGTGTGGGAGTTCTTCTGGCCGCTGCTGGTCGGCGCGACCGTCACCATGGCCCGCCCCGACGGGCACCGCGACCCCGGCTACCTGGTCGACCTGATCAACGACCAGCGGATCACCACCGTCCACTTCGTGCCGTCGATGCTCCGGCTCTTCCTCGACGAGCCGCGCTCGGCCACCTGCACCGGGCTGCGCCGGGTGGTGTGCAGCGGCGAGGCGCTGCCCCGCGACCTGGTCCGCCGCCTCCAGGAGCGGCTGCCCGCCCGGCTGGACAACCTGTACGGCCCCACCGAGGCCGCCGTGGACGTGACCGCCCACCGGTGCCCGCCCGGCGAGGACGCCACCGCCGACGTGTCGATCGGCGCGCCGGTCGACAACACCAGCATCTACGTGCTGGACCCGGCCGGGCGGCCGGTGCCGGTCGGCGTGCCGGGCGAGCTGTGCATCGGCGGCATCCAGGTGGCCCGGGGCTACCAGGGCCGGCCCGCGCTGACGGCCGAGCGGTTCGTGCCGGACCCGTTCAGCGGCCGCCCCGGCGCCCGGATGTACCGCACCGGCGACGTCGTCCGGTGGCGGCCCGGCGGCACCCTGTCCTACCTCGGCCGGGAGGACCTCCAGGTCAAGCTCGGGGGCATCCGTTTCGAGCTGGGCGAGATCGAGGCGGCCCTGCGGGAGCACCCGACCGTGCGGGACGCGGTGGTCACCGTGCGCCGCGACGCCGGTGGGGAGACCGGCGAGGGCCAGCTCGTGGCGTACGTGGTGCCCCGCGCCGGGGCACACCCGGAAGCGACCGCGCCGGCGACCCCGGACGAGGCCCCGGCGACCGACGACGTCGACGGCACCGTGGGCCAGTGGGCCCGGGTCTTCGACGACGCGTACACCGAGCCGGAGAGCCCCGACGCGGCGGAGAGCAACTACTCCAGCTGGAACAGCAGCTACACCGGCGACCCCATCCCGGCGGACGAGATGCGGCGGTGGGTCGACGAGACGGTCTCCCTGGCCCTGGCGGCGCCGCCCGGCCGGGTCCTGGAGGTGGGCTGCGGGCTCGGGCTGCTCCTGCTGCGCATCGCGCCGCACGCCGTGTCGTACCACGGCACCGACATCTCCCGGTTCGCGCTCGGCCAGGTCCGCTCCGAGGTCCGGGCCCGCGGCCTGGCGAACGTGACGCTCGACGAACGGGCCGCGCACGAGCTGGCGGACCTGCCCGCCGGGTCCTTCGACACCGTGCTGCTGAACTCGGTCGTGCAGTACTTCCCGGACGTCGACTACCTGCGGCAGGTGCTGGCGCAGGCCCGCCGCCTGGTCGCCCCGGGCGGCCGGGTCGTCGTCGGCGACGTCCGCAGCCTGCCGCTGCTGGCCGACTTCCACCGCTCGGTGGAACTGCACCGGGCCGACCCGGGGGCCGACCCGGCGGTGGTGCTCGCCCGGGCCGCCGCCCGTACCTGGCAGGAGGAGGAACTCGCGCTCGACCCGGCGCTGTTCACCACCCTCGGCGACACCCTGCCCGGCATCGCCGCCGTCGAGGTGCGGCTCAAGCCCGGCGGGTACGACAACGAGCTGAGCCGGTTCCGCTACGACGTGGTGGTCCACGTCGCCGCCGACCCCGCGCCGGACGCACCGGCCGGGCCGGAGCCGGCCGCCGACCCGCTGGGCTGGGACGGCGACCTGGCCGGCCGGCTGCGCGACCGGCTCGGGGAGGAACCGGCGGTCGCCGTGACCGGGATACCCAACGGCCGCCTCCGCGAGGTCGCCGCCCTGCGGGCCGGCGACGGCACCTGCCGGACGGTGGGCGAGCTGCGGGCCCGGATCGACCGGGAACCGGCCGGCGTGGACCCCGACGAGCTGTACCGGCTCGCCGACGAGCTGGGCGTGCGCGTCGTCGTCGCCCCGTCGGCCGCCGACCCGACCCGGATGGACGCCCTGTTCCACCGCGCCGACGTGCGCCCGTCGTGGCCGCCGGCGCCGCCGGTGCGCAGCGGCGCACTCGCGAACTGGCCCCGCCAGGCCCGACTGATGGGCGAACTCGGCCCGCGTTGGCGGGCGCACCTGAAGGACCGCATCCCGCGCTACGCGGTGCCGGCGGTGTTCGTCCCGGTGTCCGACATCCCGCTGAGCCTCAACGGCAAGGTGGACTGGTCGGACCTGCCGGCGCCGCCGCCGGTGGCCGCCCGGGACCGGGGCGAGCACGTCGCGCCGGCCGACGGCACCGAGCAGCTCGTCGCCGACATCTGGGCGTCCGTCCTCGGCCTGGAGCGGGTGAGCGCCACCGCCAACTACTTCGAACTGGGCGGGGACTCGATCCGGGGGATCCGGGTGATGGCCCGGGCCAACCGGGCCGGCCTGCCGCTGGTGCCCCGGGACCTGTTCGCCCACCCGACGGTGGCGGAGCTGGCGGCGGTCGCCGACGCCCGCCTCGCCGAGGGCGGCGTCGCCGACGGCCCCGCCGGGGACGCCCCGGAGCCGCCGGGGGACTGGGGCCTGTCGGAGCGCGACCGGGCCCGCCGGGAGCGGCTGCTGGCCGATCCCGACGTCGAGGAGGTCTTCCCGCTGGCCCCGTACCAGACGCACATGCTGCGTCGGCTGGTCACCGACCCGCGGCCCGGCGAGTTCCTGGTGCAACGCGTCGACACCCTGCGCGGCCCCATCGACGTGGCCCTGCTGCGCCGGTGCTGGGCGGGACTGGCCCGCCGGTACGCCCTGCTCCGGACCATGTTCGTCTGGACCGACCTGGACGAGCCGCTCCAGGTGGTGCGGCGCGACGTCGAGCTGCCCTCCCGGTACGAGGACTGGACCGGGCTCACCGCCGCCGAGCAGGACGCCGCGCTGGCCCGCTTCCTGCGCGAGGACCAGGCGGTGGGCTGCGGCCCCGACGACCCGGCCGGCATCCGGCTGTTCCTGGCCAAGGTGGACGAGGACGCCTACCGGACCGTGTTCAGCTTCAGCTATCTGCGGATGGAGGGCTGGAGCCTGAGCGTCTTCCTCAGCGACGTCATCGGCGAGTACCACCGGCTGCTCGCCGGCGAGACCCCGCAGGCCGGCACGGACGTGCCGTTCAGCCGCTACGTCGCCTGGCTGCGCCGCCGCGGCGTCCCCGCCGACACACCGGCGTTCTGGCGGGACATGTTCGCCGACGGCTGGACGCCGACCCCGCTGGCCGCGTCCGCGCCCGGCAACCGCCCCGGCGCCCAGCGCGGCTACGCCCGGCAGCACCTGCACGTGGACGCACGCGTGACCGAGGCGCTGCGGGACACCGCACAGCGGCTCCGGATGCCCCCGAACACGCTGGTCCAGGCCGCCTGGGCGGCGCTGCTCGCCCGGTACGCCGGCCGCGCCGAGGCCACCCTGGGGGTCTTCTTCAACGGCCGCCCGGCGGACCTGCCCGGCGTCGAGGACCTGACCGGTCCGACGATGAACGTGCTGCCGATGCGGGTGCGGCTGCCCGAACCGGACCGGCCCGTCGTGGACCTGCTGTCGCACGTGATGACCGTCGGCGCCGACGCCGCCCACCACCAGTACGTGGCGCCGGAGCAGGTGGCGGCGTGGGCCGGCTGGCCGGCGGACCGGCCGATGTTCGACGCGTACCTGGTCTTCCAGAACCTCGACCCGACGCTGTTCGGCTCCACCGAGCGGGTCCCGACGTTCTTCAGCCGGCTGGCGGAGCCGTTCCGGCTCGACGTGATGCCGGGGGTGGAGCTGGGGCTGATCCTGTCCTACCACCGCGAGCTGCTGACCGACGAGTCCGCCGCCCGGGTGCTCGACGACCTCGTGGCGACGCTCGCGGCGGTCACCGCCGACCCGTACCGGCCGGTCGCCGAGGCGCTCCGGCCGCCCGCGCGGCCCGCCGCCGGGAAGGTGCTGCTGGTGGAGGGCGAGCTGGGCGGCCACCAGATCAAGGACACGCCGTTCCCCGTCCCGGCGGCGGCGGCGGCGGAACCACGGTGACGGAGGTACCCATGTCCTGGATGGTGCCGATCGGCGCCGCCGACGCCGACGCGCTGCGCCGCCGGGCCGCCGAGGCCGCCGACCGGCTGGCCGCCGGGGCCGAGCCGACCGCGCGGGACGCGCCGGCGGGGGCGGCGCACCGGCTGGTCGCCGCCGGCGGGGACCGGGCGTCGCTGGTGGCGGCGCTGCGCTCGGCCGCCGCCGGAGAGCCCACCGACGGGGTACGCACGGCCACCGGCGTCGACGCCCCGCGCCTGGCGATGGTCTTCTCCGGGGAGGGCACCCAGTGGCCCGGCATGGGCGACGGGCTCTCCGGGTGCGCCCCGTACGCGGACGCCCTGGACCGGTGCGACGCCGCCGTCCGTGCGCTGGGTGGCTGGTCGGTCGTCGAGGAGATCCGCCGGCCGGCGGCGGCGAGCCGGCTGGCCGAGACGGCCGTCGCCCAGCCGGCGATCGTCGCGGTGGAGATCGGCCTGCTCGCCCTGCTGGACAGCCTCGGGGTGCGACCCGACGTGGTGATCGGGCACAGCCTCGGCGAGATCACCGCCGCCCACGCGGCCGGGGCGCTCAGCATCGAGGACGCGATGGCGGTCGCGTACCACCAGGGCCGGATGTTGCAGCGCGCCACCGGCGGCGGCGGGATGCTCGCCGTCGGCCTCTCCGCGGAGCAGGCCACCCGGCTGCTCGCCGACCTGCCTCCGGGGCTGTCTTTGGCGGCGGTCAACGGCCCGGCGAGCGTGGTGCTGTCCGGGGAGCGGTCCGCCCTGGACGCCGCCGCGGCGCGGCTGGCCGCGGACCGGGTGTTCCACCGCGACCTCGGCATCAACTACGCCTTCCACAGCCCCCAGATGGAGCCGTTCACCGGGGAACTGGTGGCGGACCTGCGGCCGCTGCTGCGCAACGGGCCCACCACCACCGACATGGTCTCCACCGTGCACGGCGACCTGGTCGGCGGCGACCGGCTGGGCGCGGAGCACTGGGGGATGCTGTCCCGCCGCCCGGTGCGCTTCCTCGACGCGGTGGCCCGCGCCGGCGCCGCCGTCCACCTGGAGGTGAGCCCCACCCCGGTGCTGCGCACCGCGCTGCTGCAGTGCCTGGGCGGGCGGGTCGGCACCACCGTGCTGGGCTCGCTGCGCCCGGACCGGGACGCCGCCGAGGCGGTCCACGCGCTTGCCGCCGACCTCTACCTCGCCGGCCTGCCCGTCAGCTGGGACGCGCTGCCGGCGGTGTCCCGGACCACGGCCGGCCCGGCCGGCGAGCCGGAGCGGGTCTCGGCCGGGTCGTCCGTCGTGGAGCGGCTGCGCGCCGGCAGCCCGGCCGGGCTCGGCCACCGGGTGCGCGAGTACGTCGTGGACCGCGCGGCGGAGGTGCTGGGCCGCGACCGCACCGAGATCCCCGCCGACGCGGGCCTGTTCGCCCTCGGCTTCGACTCGCTGACCGCCGTCCGCCTCGCCGAGCGCCTCGCCGCCGACCTGCGCCCGCACGTCGCGGTGGGGCCGACGGTGGCGTTCGACCACCCGAGCGTCGCCGACCTCGCCGCCCACCTGACCGCCCGGCTCGGCGGCGGCGACGCGGACCGGTCGGCGACCGGGCCGGCGGCGACCCCGGCCGGTCCGGGCCGGGCGCCGGCCGCGGACGAGCCGATCGCCGTGGTCGGCATGGCCTGCCGGGTGCCCGGCGCCGACGGCCCGGACGAGTTCTGGCGGCTGCTGCGCGACGGCGTCGACGCCACCGGTCCGGTGCCCCGCGACCGCTGGGACGTCGACGCGCTGCACGGCGACGACCCCCTGGAACCGGGCACCATCTACGCCCGGCGCGGCGGCTTCCTGCCCACCGTGGACACCTTCGACGCGGACTTCTTCGGCATCTCCGCCGTGGAGGCGGAGAGCATGGACCCCCAGCAGCGGCTCCTGCTGGAGGTGGCCTGGGAGGCGCTGGAGCACGCCGGGATGCCGGCGGACCGGCTGCGCGGCACCCGCAGTGGCGTCTTCGCCGGCCTGTCCATCGACGACTACAAGGGACTCCAGATCGCCGACCCGGCCCGGATCGACGGCTACACCGGCACCGGGAACCTCTTCTGCGTGGCGGCCGGACGACTGTCGTACGTGCTCGGGCTGCGCGGGCCGTCGATGGCGGTCGACACCGGCTGCTCCTCGTCGCTGGTCACCGTCCACCTGGCCGCCCAGGCGCTGCGGAACGGCGAGTGCGACCTGGCGCTGGCCGGCGGCGCGCACCTGATGCTCGCCCCGGACATCACCCTCTTCCTCTGCCGGGCCGGCGCGCTCGCCCCGGACGGCCGGTGCAAGACCTTCGACGCGGCGGCGGACGGCTACTCCCGGGGCGAGGGCGCCGGGATGGTGGTGCTGAAGCGGCTCTCCGACGCGATCGCCGACGGCGACGACATCCACGCCGTGCTCGCCGGCTCGGCGGTCAACCACGACGGCGCCAGCAGCGGCCTGACCGTGCCGAACGGCACCGCGCAGCAGGAGCTGCTGACCGATGCGCTGCGCGCCGCCGGCCTCGCCCCGGCCGACGTCGACTACCTGGAGGCGCACGGCACCGGCACCCCGCTCGGCGACCCGATCGAGCTGCGCGCCGCCGCCGTCGTGCTGGGCCGGGACCGGCGCGACCCGCTGGTGGTCGGCTCGGTGAAGACGAACATCGGTCACCTGGAGGCGGCCGCCGGCGTGGTCGGCCTGATCAAGACGGTGCTGGCGCTGCGGCACCGGTGGATCCCGGCGCACCTGAACTTCCGCACCCCCAACCCCCGCCTGCCCTGGGACGAGCTGCCCCTGACGGTGGCGACCACCGGCCGGCCCTGGCCGGAGGGGCCGGACGGCCGGCCCCGGGTCGCCGGCGTCAGCTCGTTCGGCATCGGCGGCACCAACGCGCACGTGCTGCTCGCCGAGCACCGCCCCGCGACCGCCCCGGCCGCCCCGGCGCCGGCCGCAGCGGCCGGTCCCGCCGGCTCGGCCGACCGGGCCGACGCGGCCGACCACGCCGACCCGACCGGGCAGCAGGGCGACGACGCGCGCGGCGACGCCCTGCTGCTGCCGCTCTCCGCCGGGTCGCCCGCCGCGCTGCGGGCCCTCGCCGGCCGCTACGCCGCCCACCTCGACCGGCATTCCGAACTGTCCGCGTCCGCCGTCTGCGCCGCCGCGGCCCGGTTCCGCGCTCCGTTGCGGCACCGCCTGGCCGTCACCGGCGCCGACCGGGCGGAACTGCGGCACCACCTCGACCGGTACGCCCGGGGCCGGGCCGACGACCTCGTCGAGGGCGAGGTGCGCGGCGTCCCCCGGATCGCGTTCGTCTTCCCCGGTCAGGGCTGCCAGTACCCGGGGATGGGCCGGGAGCTGTACGACACCGAACCGGTGTTCCGCGCCGCCCTGCGCGAGTGCGCCGACATCCTCGGTGAGCACCTGGGCGACGACCTGGTCCGGGTGCTCCACGACGGCGGTGAGCTGCTGCACCGCACCGGCTGGACCCAGCCGGCCGTGGTGGCCGTCGAGTACGCCCTCGCCCGGCTCTGGGGCTCCTGGGGCCTGGAGCCGGCGGTCGTCCTCGGGCACAGCGTCGGCGAGTACGCGGCGGCGTGCGTGGCCGGCGTGCTGCCGCTGGAGCAGGCGCTCCGCCTGGTGGCCGTACGCGCCCGCCTGATGGACGCGCTGCCCGCCGGCGGCCGGATGCTCGCCGTCGCGGCGGACGGGGCGGCCACGGAGGCCGTGCTGGCCGGGCACCCCGACGTCTCCGTGGCGGCCTACAACGGCCCGGCCGAGACCGTCGTCTCCGGCCCGGCCGGCGCCGTCGAGAGCGTGGCGCGGGCCCTGGCCGACGCCGGCGTCCGGCACCGCGACCTGCGGGTGTCGCACGCGTTCCACTCGGCGCTGATGGACCCGGTCCGCGCCGGGCTCGCCGCCGAGGCGGCCCGCATCCGGCCCGCCGAGCCGCGCGTGGACCTCGTCTCCACGGTGACCGGGCGGCTGCTCGACGGCCCGATGGACGCCGACTACTGGTGCCGCAACGCCCGCGAGCCGGTCCGCTTCGCCGAGGCGGTGGGCCGCCTCGCCGAGCTGGACTGCGGGCTGGTGCTGGAGCTGGGCCCCGACCCGGTGCTCGGCACGCTCGCCCGGCGCGGGGCGCTGGTGCCGCGGGGCGCCCGCTGGGTGCCGACGATGCGCCGGGGCCGCGCGGACGCCGCCGTCACCCGCGACGCGCTGGGCGCCGCCTTCTGCGCGGGCGCGCCGCTGGCCTGGGAGCGCGTACACCCGGACGCCCGACGGGTGCCGCTGCCGACGTACCCGTTCCAGCGGCGCCGCTTCTGGCGCGACACCCGCCTCGGGGCGAGCCGGCCCGCCGACACCGGTCCGCTCGGTGAGCGACTGCGCTCGCCCGCCCTCACCGGCAGCGTCTTCGAGCAGGTCGTCGGCCCCGAGCTGCCGGAGCGGCTGACCGACCACGGCCTCTTCGGCGCGAGCGTCGTCTCGGCGGCCAACCACCTCGCCGCGATCCTCGCCGCGAGCGCCGCCGACGGGGTGCCGAGCGCCGAGGTCACCGACGTGACCTTCCCCGAGCCGCTCACCCTGACCGCCGGTGAGCGGGTCCAGATCCAGGTGCTGCTGGGCGCCCCGGACGGCCCCGCGCGGGCCGCCGAGGTGGTCAGCGCGGCCGGGGGTGACCCGGCCCGTTGGCGGGTGCACGCCACCGGCACCGTGCGGCCGGCCGGTCCGGCGCCGGCCGGAGCGGACCGTCCCCGCGACACCCCCGGCACCGAGGTGGCGGACCTGGAGGAGCGGATGCACGCCGCCGGCTACCGGCTGGGCCCCCGCTACCGGTGGCTGGAGTCGGTCGTACGGCACGGCGACGAGGCCGACGCGACGCTGCGCCGCCCGCGCGTCGTGCCGCCGTCCCCGCGACCGGAACCCGGCCTGCTCGACTCCTGCCTGCGCCTGGTCCTGGCGCTCGCCCCGCAGGCCCTGGCGACCGACGGCGGCGGGCTGGCCGTCCCGGTCGGCGTCGACCGGCTCGTCTGGTACGCGCCCGGGCCGAGCGCCACCGGCGACGACGACCTGACCTGCCGGGCCCGGCTCCGGTCGGCCACCCCCGACGGCGACGACCTCGTCCTCGACGTCACCCTGCGGGCCGCCGGCCGGGTCCGCCTGGTCGTCGACGGCCTGCGGCTGCGCCGGGTACGCCGGGACGCGCTGCTGCGCGGCGGCGACGCCGGTGACCGCCTGCGCCACCGGATCGACTGGCGTCCCGCCGACCCGGCCCCGCAACGGGCGACGGGCGGCACCACCGGCGGCTGGCTGCTCCTGGCCGACGGCGGGGGCGTCGCCGACCGGGTCGCGGCGGCCGTGCGCGACGGCGGCGGGACCTGCCGGACGGTCGGGCCGGCGGCGGCCGCCGAGCACCCCGGCGGGCTGCCCGCCCTGCTGGCGGAGCCGGGACCGGAGCCGCTGCGCGGTGTCGCCCTGTTGTGGCCCCTCGACGACGGCCCCGGCGTGCCGGGCGGCGCCGCGGCGCTGCACGACCGGCAGGCTGACGGCGCGCACGCCGCGCTGCACCTGCTGCACGCCCAGGCCGCCCGGCACCCGGGGGCCCGGCTGGTGCTCGTCACCCGCGGCTGCCAGCAGACCGACGACGCCGCCCCGGTCGACCCCACCCACGCCGCCGTGTGGGGGCTGGGCCGGGTGGCGATGACCGAGCGGCCGGACGCCGACATCGTCCTGCTCGACCTGCCGCCCGACGGCGCCGACCCGGCCGCGGACGCCGCCGCCGTGCTCGCCGCGCTGACCTCCCCCGCCCCGCCGCCGCAGCAGGCCGTCCGCCCGGCGGGGACGCTCGCGCCCCGCCTGCTGCCGGCGCCGGCGGACCGGCCGGAGAGCCTGCCCGTTGACCCGGACGGCGGCTACCTCGTCACCGGCGGCACCGGCGGCCTCGGCCGCCGGGTCGCGGCCTGGCTGCTGGAGCGGGGCGCGGGCCGGGTGTGGCTGCTGTCCCGGGGCGCCACGACCGTCGCGGACGCCGAGCCCCTCCCCGGCGAGGGCGACCGGGTCCGGACCCTGACCTGCGACGTCACCGACCCGGTGGCGCTGGACCTGGCGGTGGCCGCCGCGCGGCGCGCCGGCCCGCCGCTGCGGGGCGTGGTGCACGCCGCCGGCGGTCTCGACGACGCCCCGCTCGGCGCGCAGACGCCCGACCGCCTCGACAACCCGCTCCGGCCCAAACTGGCCGCCGCGCAGCTGCACCTCGCCACCCTGCACGACCAGCTCGACTTCTTCGTGCTGTTCTCCTCGCTGGCCGGGGTGGTCGGCACCGCCGGCCAGGCCGGGTACGCCGCCGGGAACGCCTTCCTCGACGCGCTCGCCGGACACCGGCGGGCCCTCGGGCTGCCGGCGGTCAGCATCGCCTGGGGCCCGTGGGCGGAGACCGGGATGGCGGCCCGGCTGGGCGCCCGCGAGCGGGACCGGCTGACCGCCTTCGGCCTGCACCCCCTCGACCCGGCCACCGGCCTCGACGTGCTGGCGGGTTCCGCGGCCGGGCCGCCGTGCCTGGTGGTCGCGGACGCCGACTGGTCGCGGCTCGCCGGGCACCTGCCGCGGCGGTGGCGCCCCGGCCCCTACGCCGAACTGGTCGACGCGGCCCCGGTGACCCCGGCCGCCGGGGCGGGCACCGGCCGCCCCCACCGGGCGCCGGAGAGCCCGCGCGAGCAGATCCTCGCCGAGATCTGGGCGGAGATCTTCCGGGTCGACCGGGTCGGCGTCACCGACAACTTCTTCGACCTCGGGGGCGATTCGATCCTCAGCCTCCGGCTGGTCGGGGCCGCCCGCCGGGCGGGCCTGCGGATCGCCGAGGCCGACGTCTTCGCCCACCCGACCGTCCGTGACCTCGCCGCCGTCGCCGTCGACGACCGGGACGCCGAGGACCGGGACGCCGGCGAGCGCGCGGACGCGGACGCCGTCCCGGCGCCGGGCGAGCACCCGCCCGGGGAACGGGCGCCGGCGGGGAAGGGCCGCCGCGCACCCGCCGACCTGGCCGCGTTCGCCGACGCCGGGCTGGACGCGAGCGACCTGACCGCGCTGGCCGCGCAACTGGCCGGGGCGACCTCCGGCCGGCCGAACGGACGTCCCACCGCACCCGAGACGCTGAGGAAGGACAAGCCGTGACCGTTCCCGGAGTCGACAACATCTACCGGTTGTCGTACATGCAGGAAGGGCTGCTGTCGCACAGCCTCGCCGACCCCCGGGCGGCCTTCTACGTCGACCAGGTCGAGTACCGGCTGCACGGGCCCGTCGACCCGGACCTGCTGCTCGCGGCGTGGCAGGCGCTGACGCAGCGGCACGCGGTGCTGCGCACGTCGTTCCACTGGGAGGACATCAAGCAGCCCGTCCAGGTGGTCCGGGAGCACGTCGAGGTGCCCATGGAGACCCTCGACTGGCGCGACGTGCCCGCCGCGGAGCTGCCGGCCCGGCTGGAGGAGCGGCTGCGCGCCGACCGGCTCCAGGGGTTCGACGTCCAGCAGCCGCCGCTGGTCCGGCTGACCCTCATCCGCACCGGCGAGGAGGACTACACGTTCGTCCTGCGCTACCACCACCTGTTGCTGGACGCGTGGTCGGCGCTGATGGTGCTCGACGAGGCGTTCGCCAACTACGACACGCTGGCCGCCGGGCGGAAGCTGGAGACCAGGCCGGCGACCTCCTTCCACGAGTACGTCGGCTGGGTGCGGGCCCAGGACCTCGACGCGGCCCGCCAGGCGTGGCGGGAGGCGCTGCGCGGCGTCACCGACTCGACCACCCCGGCGTGGATCCGCCCGGCCGACGGCAGCGCGCCGGAGCCGTCCGGGCGGGACAACCCGGAGCAGGTGCTGCACGTGCCGGCGGAGACCGTGGCGGCCCTGCGCGAGCTGGGCCGGCGTCGGGAGGTGACCCTCGGTTCCCTGCTCCAGACCTGCTGGGCGCTGGTCCTGCGGGCGCACAGCGGGCGGGACGACGTCGTGTTCGGGGGCACTTTGTCCAGCCGGCCGTCGGACGTGCCGGGGGTGGAGCAGACCGCCGGCCTGTTCATCAACACCCTGCCGGTGCGGGTCCGCTTCGATGCGGCCCGCTCGGTCCTCGCCACCGCCGTCGACCTGCAACACGAACAGGCGGCGCTGCGCCGGTACGACTTCAGCCCGCTGGAGCAGGTGCAGCGGTGGAGCGAGGTGCCCCCGGGCCTGCCCCTGTTCGACACCATCATGACCGTGCTCAACCTGCCCGGGGTGGGTGTGCTGCACCGGCGCAGCGGCGCGGTGGAGATCCGCGACGGGCAGTACCGCTACCGGACCAACTACCCGCTGTCGGTGCTGGTGATCCCGGAGGGGGAGCGGCTCGCCGTCCGGGTCGGCTACGACCCCCGACGGGTCGGCCACGACGCCGTGGCCCGGCTGCTCGGGCACCTCGCGACGGTGGTCGACACCGTGGCGACGCGCCCGGACACGCCGGTGCGGGACGTCGACGTGCTGACCGACGCCGAGCGCGCCACGGTGGCCGGCTGGAGCGGGACGTCCGCGCCGTACCCGGACGCGACGACCGTGCACCGGCTCGTCGAGGAGCAGGCCGACCTGGGCGGCGACCGGATCGCGCTGCGCGCCGGCGGCGAGTCGGTCACCTACCGGGAACTGGACCGCCGGACCAACCGGCTCGCCCGGCACCTGCGCGGTCTGGGCGTGGGACCGGGCACGCCGGTCGCGCTGTGCCTGGGGCGTACCCCGGAACTGGTCGTGGCGATGCTCGCCGCGCTCAAGGCCGGCGGCTACTTCGTCGCGCTGGACCCCGACCACCCGCCGGCCCGGCTGGCCGACATCCTCGCCGACGCCGGCGCGGCGGTGGTGGTCAGCGACCGGCGCCACCGGGGTGGCCTGCCGCGCGCCGGGGTGGAGACCGTCCTGCTGGACGCCCACCGGGACCGGTACGCCGACCTGGCCGACGACCGGTTGCCCGAGTCGGCGGGCCCCGACGACCTGGCCTACTCCATCTACACCTCCGGCTCGACCGGCCGGCCGAAGGGCGTGCTCGTCCCGCACCGGGGGCTGTGCAACGTGATCGCGGCCCAGCGCGCGCTCTTCGGGCTGGGCCCGGACGACCGGGTGCTGCAGTGGGCGTCGCCGACGTTCGACGCGTCGGTCTTCGACGTGGCCATGGCCCTCGGCGCGGGCGCCACGCTGCACCTCGCGCCGGCCGAGCGGGTGGCGCCGGGGCCGGACCTGCGGGACCTGCTCGCCACCGAGCGGATCACCGCGCTGACCATCACCCCGTCGGCCCTGGCGGCGGTGCCGGTCGCCGCCCTGCCGGAGTTGCGCACGCTCGTCCTCGCCGGCGAGGCGCTGCCGGCGTCGCTGATGCGGCAGTGGCGCACCAGCGGGCGCCGGGTCTTCAACGCGTACGGCCCGACCGAGGCGACGATCTGGGTCTCGGTGCACGAGTGCGGCCCGGAGGACGAGGCCCCGCCCATCGGCCGGCCCATCCCGAACGTCACGGTCCGGGTGCTGGACGCGGCGGGCCGCCCGGTCGGCATCGGCATCCCCGGCGAGCTGCACGTCGGGGGCGCCGGACTGGCCCGGGGGTACGCCGGGCGCCCCGACCTGACCACCCAGCGGTTCGTGCCGGACCCGTTCGGCCCGCCCGGTGCCCGCCTCTACCGCACCGGCGACCTGGTGCGCTGGACCGAGGACGGCGCGCTGCGTTTCCTCGGCCGCACCGACCAGCAGGTCAAGGTGCGCGGCCTGCGCATCGAGACCGGCGAGGTGGAGGCGGTGCTGCGCCGGCACGACGACGTGGCCGAGTGCGCGGTGGTGGCCCGCGCCTCGGACGGCACGGACGGCACGCCCGACACCCTGGTGGCGTACGTGGTGCCGGCCGGCGCGGCGCGGGTGGACGCGGAGAAGCTGCTCGCGCACTGCGCGCAGGTGCTCCCGGAGTACATGCTGCCCGGCGCCGTGGTGTCGCTCGACCGGCTGCCGCTGACCAGCAGCGGGAAGCTCGACGTGCGCGCGTTGCCGTCGCCGCGCGACCTCGCCGGGGAGGGCGGGGCCGAGGCCGGCGAGATGACGGTCACCGAGCAGGCGGTGGCGACGCTCTGGGGCCAGGTGCTCCAGGTGGACGGCCTCGGCCCCGACGGTGACTTCTTCGCCCTCGGCGGGACCTCGATCAAGGCGACCCAGGTGGTGTCGCGGGCCCGCCGGGCGTGGCAGGTGGACCTGCCGATCCGCAGTGTTTTCGAGAACCGCACGGTGGCGGCGTTCGCCGCCGCCGTGGAACAGGCACTGGCCGCCCAGATGGATGACGACGATCAGGAGGTGCAGGATGGCGACGACCAAGGCGTGGGTGCTGCATGCCACTGAACCGGGGAGCGAGCCGACCCGGGGACAGCTGACGCTGGAGCAGATCCCGGTGCGCCGGCCCGAGGAGGGCGAGGTCCTCGTCGAGCCGCTGGTGGGCTGCTGGGAAGCCAACATGGAGCACGCGATCTCCCGGCACCCCGTGGACGTGGCCCGGCAGCGGGGCGACGACAAGATCGTCCTCGGGACCTGCGGCGTGGTGCGGGTGCTCGCGGCCGGACCGGGCGTGCGGGACCTGCGCGAGGGGCAGCAGTGCCTGTGGATCCCGTTCGGGGTGATCGACCGCAACGGCTACGCCGAGCGGATCTGCGCGTACGACGCTCCGGGCTCGCCGGGGCTGCTGTCCGGGCGGTTCGTCACGGAGGCGCGGCTGCTGGTGCCGTTGCCGGAGCAGAGCCGTTACCCCATCGAACGCTGGGCGCCGTTCGCCCGGTACTTCACCGCGTGGGACAACTGGCGGGTGGCCCGGCGCTGCTGGGAGGCGCAGGTCGACGACCACTGGGACGAGCCTCCGCTGGTGATCGGCTGGGGCGGTGGCGTGGTCTGGGCGCAGCTGGAGCTGGCCCGGCGGGACGGCTTCCGGACGGCCATGGTCTCCGGCCGGGACAGCCGGCTGGCCGCGATCGCCGCCACCGGCGCCGTGCCGATCGACCGTCGCGAGTTCCCAGACCTGGACTACGACGTGGCGAAGGCGTCCGGTGATCCGGACGCGATGGACCGGCACAAGGATTCCAAGCGGCGCTTCGTCGAGCGGGTGATGGAGATCAGCGGCGGCCATGGCGTCTCGATCTTCCTGGACAACATGGGCGGTGGGCTGCACCGGGTGACGTTGCAGTCGCTGGCCCGCGAGAGCGTGCTCGCCACCGTCGGTTGGAAGCACGGCATGCGGCTGTCGAACCTGCGGGCGGTGGAGTGCATCGGCCGGCACATCCACGTGCACACCCACGCCTGGCGGTTCCAGGACTGCCGGCGGATCCGGGACGTGCAGGAGAGCACCGGCTGGTTGCCCGAGATCAACGAGCCGGTGACCTCCTTCGACGCCATCCCGCAGCTGGCCGACGCCTACTCCCAGGACGCCTTCGACAGCTACTTCCCGCTCTACGAGGTGACCCCTGCCTGAGTCAGGGCCGGCGGACGATCAGCCGGTAGGTCACCACGAGACCGGCCAGGCACCACGCGCCCATCACGAGGTACGGGGTGCCGCTGATGCCGCCGACGAGTGACTCGCGCACGCTCTGCGCCATGTACTGGAACGGGAGCACGACGTGCACGGCCTGCAACCATCCCGGTAGCCGGTCAACGGGAAAGTTGACGGGGGAGAACATCAGCGTGACGAAGACGACGAGCTGGGTCACGAGGCCGACCGCGGCGGGCGGGAGGGCGTGGGCCAGCCCGTAGCCGAGCGTGGTGGCGGTCAGGGCGACGAGCAGGGCGGCGGGGATCACCAGCGGGCTCGGGTCCAGTCGCAGGTCGAAGCGGAACGCGGCGACCACCAGCGACAGCACGAGCCCGGGCAACGCGCCCAGGATCCACACGGTGACTCCGGCGGCGACGGAGGCCAGCGGTGGGACGGGGAGCGTCTGGTCGAACTCGAAGCTGCCCTGCAACTTGCTCTGCGCCACCATGTTCGGGGCCATCACCAGCCCGACGGTGATGAGCCCGATGGTCGGGCCGCCGGTGGCGAGGAACGCGGCGCTGGTGGCGTCGACGTCGGGCAGCAGGTACGCGAAGCCGACGATGATGCCGACCGAGAGCCCGGCGGAGACGATCGCGAAGAGGGGGAGCAGGAAGCGCAGCCGCAGCGCGTTCCAGCGCAGCAGCAGGGCGTAGCTACGGAGCCACGACATCGTTGACCTCCACGTCGGTTGCCGGCTGGTGTTCTTCGAGGGCGAGGTAGATGTCCTCGACCCGCATCGGGTAGAGCGAGAAGTCCTCGATGGTGCCGGCGGCCTGCATGCGCGCCGCCCACTCGGTGGCGGCCACCGCCTCGGCGGTGTCCAGGGCGTACACCAGCCGCTGGCGGTCCCGTCGCGGCGGCTGCCCGGTGAACGGCGGCGGTGCCGGCTCCTCGCTGCCGGCCGCCAGGCTGATGTCGAGCCGCAGCGCCGGGCCGGCGCCGGCGCGCAGGTCGGCGACGGTGCCCTCGGCGACCACCCGGCCGTGCGCCAGGACCGAGAGCCGGTCGAGGATCCGCTCGACCTCGGTGAGGTTGTGGGTGACCAGCAGGACGGCCGCCCCGTCGTCGGCCAGCGACCGGACCTGCTGCCACAGCAGCCGCCGGCGCACCGGGTCGACGTCGTTGCTGGGCTCGTCGAGCACGATCACCTTGCCCGGCCGCACGGCCGCGAGGCAGTACGCGGCGAGGCGGCGGACACCGCCGGAGAGGCGCTCCGCCGGCGTGTCGGCCCACTCGGTGATGTCGAGGGCGTCGAGCAGCCGCTGGGTGGCGGCGGTCGCCTCGGCCCGGCCGGCGCCCCGGATCCGGGCGACCAGGGTGATGGCCTGGCGTGGCGTGACGCCCATCAGCGGCACCTGGGCCTGCGGCTGCACCGAGCAGACCCGGTGGGCGAACCCGGGGTCGGCGACCGGGTCGCCGTCGCCGATGCGGATCGTGCCGCTGGTCGGCCGGATCAGCCCGGCGACCTGGTTGACCAGCGTGGTCTTGCCGGCGCCGTTGTGGCCGAGCAGGCCGTAGACCTGGCCGGCGTTCACCCGGATGCTGATGTCGTCGTTGGCCCGCACCCCTCCGCGATACTCCTTGCAGACATGGTCCACGCGCAGCACCATGACATCTCCGATACTGGTCGGTATTCAGATACCGCCGAGTATGCGGAATGCGGAGATTCTGGTCAAGCGGAATGACGGGAGAGTCGCCTGATGGAACGGATGGGGCGCCAGGAGCGGCAGCGGCACAACCGGAACCGCCTGCTCGACGCGGCGCAGCGGCTGCTCGCCGAGCGGGGGCCGGCGGCCTCCCTCGACGACATCGCCGCGGCGGCCGGCCTGACCAAGGGCGCGGTGTACTCCAGCTTCCGCAACAAGGAGGACATCATCCTCGCCCTGCTCGACCGGCAGCTGGACATCATCGGCACCGACCTGACCGAGGTCACCGCGGGCGAGACCGACATGGTGCAGGCGTTCGCCGCCCTCAGCTCGGCCAACTCGACCGGCGACCGTGCCGGCGAGAACGCCGACTTCGCGCTGCTGATGATGGAGTTCTGGATCGCCGCCATGCGTAACCCGCGGGTGCGTCCCCGCTACATCGAGGCGCTGCGCCGCACCCGCGCCGGCATCGCCGCGCACCTGACCGCCCGCGCCGACGGGCCGGACCCGGCGCTGGTGGCGCGCACGGCGACGCTGCTCCTCGGGCTGGACATCGGGCTGAGCATCCAGCGCCTGGTCGACCCGGAGTCGGTGCCGGAGACCTGGTACGCCGAGGCGTTCGAGCTCCTCGTCCGGCCGCTGTCCGACGACGCGCCGCAGCCCGGCGGCACCGCGGACTGAGCCGCCGCCGACGCCCGGGGATCGAGTGAAGGTCGTCGTTGCCCCGGCCGCGTCGGCTGGCATAGGGTCGTGCGGTACCAGTGATCTCATCGACCGGTTCGTGACGGGGAGACGCGGGATGAGTTTCGAAGCGGAGCAGTACGTCGTCGTCCGCAACACCGAGGAGCAGTACTCGATCTGGCCGGCCGACCGGCCGGTGCCGGAGGGGTGGCGGACGGCGGACGTCCGGGGCTCGCGGGAGGAGTGCCTGGCCCACATCGAGAGCGTCTGGACGGACATGCGCCCGGCCAGCCTGCGGACGGCGGGAAGCGCGGCCTGACCGGCCGGTGGCGCGCCGCCGTCCCCATGCGACGGTCCCGACGCGCCGCCGGACCGGCGCCTGCCGGCGGTCGACGGCCCCGCAGGCGTCGGCGAATCGTCGTCAACTCGGGGTTGACGACGAGCATGCGTCAACCTATCGTTGACGCATGACGGATCCAGTGCAGATGAGCAACCCGGTTCGGCTCGACGACCTCATCCAGGCGATCAAAAAGGCGCACACCGACGCGCTCGACCAACTCGCCGACGCGGTCATCGCGGCCGACCACCTCGGCGAGATCGCCGACCACCTGATCGGCCACTTCGTGGACCAGGCGCGGCGCTCCGGCGCCTCGTGGACGGACATCGGCCGGAGCATGGGCGTCAGCAAGCAGGCGGCGCAGAAGCGCTTCGTGCCGAAGGCCCCCGAGGCGCCGCTCGACCCGCAGCAGGGCTTCAACCGGTTCACCCCCCGCGCCCGCAACGTGGTGATGGCCTCGCAGAACGAGGCGAGGGCCACCGGGCACGCCGAGATCCGCCCGGAGCACGTGCTCCTGGGGCTGCTCGCCGAGCCGGAGGCCCTCGCCGCGAAGGCGATCGTCGCGCAGGGCGTGTCGCTGGAGCGGGTGCGCGAGGCCGCGACGGCCGCGCTGCCGCCGTCGTCGGCCGAGGTTCCCGCCCTGATCCCGTACGACGCGCAGGCCAAGAAGGCGCTGGAGCTGACCTTCCGCGAGGCGCTGCGGCTGGGGCACAACTACATCGGCACCGAGCACATCCTGCTCGCCCTGCTGGAGCTGGAGAACGGCACGGGCGTGCTCGCCGGGCTCAGCGTCGACAAGGCCACCGCCGAGTCGACGCTCGTCGCGGCGCTCGGGGCCGCCGCGAAGGGCGCCCGGGGCTGACACGCCGAGGCCGACGCCCGACGCGGCGGTCCCGGCCTGAGGCCGCCGCGGCGGCCTCAGGAGACGGCGGGGAAGCCGTACCGGTCGGCGTGCTCCGGGTCGGCCGGGTCGATCTGACGGATGCCCGCGTCGGCGAGACGCTTGTTGACCTCGTCGAGCCGTTCGCGCACCAGCCGGGCCTCCTCCTCGGTGACCCGGCCCCGGTGCGGCTTGCCGGCGTGCTCGATGGTGCCGTAGTCGAGCTTCTCGGCGCCCTTGCGGGCCTTCGGCGGGCGGACCCGCTCGGCGGTCCGGAGGAGCTGTGCCATCGGCACGTCGGTGGCCATCGCGTCGAACTCGCTCGCCGTGAGCACCACCCGCCGGGGCTCGCCGTCGCCGTGCCGGTCGTGGATCTCGACCACCGCGACGTCGAGCGCGGCGTCGTCGATGCTCTCCACCTCGACCGGGGTGGCGTCCAGTTGCACGGGCCCGGCCACCAGGTCAGGGTGCTCCAGGACGACGACGCGGACCACCTCGTCGTCGGGCTGGATGACCGTGCCGCTGAAGTCGGAGACGTGGATCGTCTTCTTGCCCATGCGCGGTGCTTCTCCTGTCGTGGGCCGGGTGCCGGACCAGAAGAAATTACCCGACAGGTGTGCGAAAGCCGTCGCTGGACCGCCCGGGTGTGTCGCTGCCGCCGATCGGGGCGGCGGCGGGTCACCGCGGGTTGAGGTTGCGGCGGGTGGAGGTCCCGGCCGGCAGCTTGTTCAGCTCGCCCCAGGAGAGCGCGTCCGCACGGGTGGCGCCGCGGTTGCCCCGGTACGGCGGCTGGGCGGGAAACCGTTCCGCGACCCCGGGCGTGCGCCAGAGTCGCTCGGTGTCCTGCTGGTACCGGTCATTCGGCTGATTCGGCAT
Source organism: Micromonospora sp. NPDC047670 (assembly GCF_043204915.1). Classification (NCBI taxonomy): domain Bacteria; kingdom Bacillati; phylum Actinomycetota; class Actinomycetes; order Micromonosporales; family Micromonosporaceae; genus Micromonospora; species Micromonospora sp. NPDC047670. The sequence continues at coordinate 659,253 of NZ_JBIDDA010000003.1, read as the reverse complement.
GACCATTACCGTCCCAAAGAAAGTTGTACATGTATGGAAATGAATATGACGGTCGATCGATGCGTCGGGTTCCCCTGACTCTGACCGGAATTCGCGGCGGCATCCATCGGCGATGTTCCGCCCCGGGTACCCGCCTTTCGCGCCCTTCAACCGCCGCCGGCCCGGGTCCGGGCCGCCGCCGGGCCGCGCCGCCGCCGAATCCGGGGTCGCCGCCGGCGTGACCGACGTCTCTTGAGCTATACCCCCTAGGGGTATATGGTCAGGGCATGACGAACGCGAATCTCACCCGGCTGGCCGTAACGGCGACCCTGCACTGCCTCACGGGCTGCGCCATCGGCGAGGTCCTCGGCATGGTCATCGGCACCGCCCTCGGCTGGTCAGACCTCTCCACCATCGCGCTCGCGGTCGGCCTGGCCTTCCTCTTCGGCTACTCGCTGACCATCCGGCCGGTGCTGCGTTCCGGTGTCCCGCTGCGCACCGCGATCAAGGTGGCGCTGGTCGCCGACACGGTGAGCATCGCGGTCATGGAGGTGGTCGACAACGGCGTCATGCTCGCCATCCCCGGCGCGATGGAGGCCGGCCTGGGGAGCGTGGTGTTCTGGGCCAGCCTCGCGGTCGCGCTCGCGGTGGCCTTCGTGGTGACCGTGCCGGTGAACCGGGCGCTGATCGCGCGGGGCCGGGGCCACGCGGTCACCCACCGCTACCACGCCGGGCACGCCGGCCACGAGGTCGGTCACGCCGGACACGGGACCGGCCACGCCGGGCACGAGGCCGGGCACGGCGGTCACGCCGGTCACGGGACCGGCCACGCCGGGCACGAGGCCGGGCACGGCGGTCACGCCGGTCACGGGACCGGCCACGCCGGGCACGAGGCCGGGCACGACGGTGGGCGCGCGGGGCACACCCACCACTGATCCGGGACCGTACGCCGGGCGGCGGCCGTCCGGCGTACGGTGATCGGCGGGCGGGCCGGGGCGCGGACCGTGCCCCGGCGAGCGCGGCGGGCGGCGCCCGGAGGTGTCCGGGCGGGCGGCCGCCGTGGGTGGACCACGGAAGGGTGACTCGATGCGCGACCGGCGGCTCCACCTGCACCTGGCTACCTGGCTGGGGCAGTGGCCGGCGGGCCCCGGGCTGCACGTGGTCGGCTCGCACCGGCGGGCCCGGCCGGCCTGGGACGGGCGGTTGCGGCCGGCCATCGCGGTCGCGGCCGGGACGAGCACCTTGCTCTCCGTGCCGCCGGACCGGGTGGAGGCGGTCCGCGAGCTGGCCCGCCGGCAACCCGGGCGGTTGCTGCCCGCGCTGCCCGCGGCGGTCGGCCAGCCCGGCTGGGTGGTCCACGACGACGTGTTCCGGTGGAGCCTGGCCCCGGCTCCGCTGCCCGAGGTGGGGGAGTGGGTGTCCCCGCGCACGCGGGGGCTGCCCTCCTGGCTCCGGCTCTTCGACCGTCCCGTGCTGGTGGCGCGCGACGAGCGCGGCCGGTACCTGTCCGGCGTGGGCATCAAGCGACATGACGCGTACGGCCACGAGCTGGCGGTGGGGACGACGCCGGCGGCGCGGGGGCGGGGCCTGGCCCGGCGGCTGGTGGCGCAGGCGGCCCGCCGGGTGCTCGACGAGGGCGCGGTCCCGACCTACCTGCACGGCCACGCCAATCTGGCCTCGGCGCGGGTCGCCGAGGCGGCGGGCTTCCCCGACCGGGGCTGGCGGTCGTTCGGGGTGTACCCGCCCTGACCGGCGACCGGCGACCGGCTGGTGGCGTCGGCGCGGCCGCCCGGGCGGGCGACGGCCGCGAGTGGCCGGGCGACGGCGACGGCGCGACGTCCTGGTGACGGGGTGCGGACGGCAGGGCGCGGACCGTGGATCCCGGGCCGGATCCACGGTCCGCAGCCTCCCCCCAGGTCCCTCCGCCCGTGTCGGGCGTTGCGGGGCCGGTCGCCGTACGTGCCGATCACGCTACGTATCGAGCTGTGGTTCGGCAAGATGCCGGCGGGTGGTTCGGACTGTCCAGAAGCGGACTTGACCTGGAGCGGAGCGCGTCGGGACGGTGCCGTGGGTCAGTGACGCAGCGTGCGAATGAGGTCGAGCACCTGCCGGGTGACCGGGCGCAGCACCCGCAACCGGGACAGCCCCACCAGCCGGTCGATCAGGGGCACCGCGCCGTCGATGAGCTGCCGGGTCTTGGCCTGCCCCGGGGACCGGTCGTGGACCCAGTAGAGGACCACCCCCATGTACGCCAGCCAGAGCAGCTCGGGCAGGTGCGGACGCAGCTCCGCGTCCACCTTCGCGGTGGAGCCGTCCAGGGCCTCGGCGAAGAGGTCGACGGCCGCCTGCCGGGGCGCGGACGACTCCTCGGAGAACGGGCTGAGCGGGGAGGTCGGCTCCGCCGCCGTCTTGAAGAAGCTCGCGGCGAAGGCGTGCGACGGGGTGAGCACGTCCACGCCGGCGTGCAGCACCCCGGCGAGCCGGGCGGCGAAGTCGGACTCCCGGTCGAGCGCCGGCTGTGCCGCCGCCCGGTGCTGGACCTGCGCGCGGGCGTAGAACTCCTGGATCAGGTGGTCCTTCGACCCGAAGTAGTAGTAGGCGTTGCCCACCGCCACCCCGGCCTCCTGGGCGATGGCACGCATGGTGGTCCGGGCGTACCCCCGCTCCTGGAACAGCCGCATCGCCGTGTCCACGATGAGCTGCCGCGTCTGCTCGCCCCGCGCGGTGGCCGGCTCACCCGCAGCGGTCGTCGGCGCAGTCTGCTCGGTCATCGGGGTCACCGTATCCCGCCGGGTCGCCGGCCGGCTCCGCCCACGGATCGCGGACTCGCTCGCGTACCGACGCGGCGGCGGCGACCACCCGGCGGGCGAGCGGCAGCAGGTGTGGGCGCGCCAGCCGCTCGGCGGTGCCCCGGTGGTCGGCCAGCGCCCAGAGGCACGCGAACCAGGCGCCGTCGCCCGCGTACACCTCACCGGTGTCCGCGACCACGGTGAGGTCGCGCAGGGTCGCCTCATGGTCCAGGCCGGGGAAGCGCCGCCGGGCCTCCGCCGAGCCGGCCGGCACGAACTCCAGCGGTACGAGCTGGGGGCGGGACGCCAGCCAGCCACGCGCGGCGCGGCACAGCGGGCAGTGTGCGTCGTAGAGGACGGTGAACCCCCGGACACCACCGCCCCCGTGCGCGGTGGCGTCCGGGGCCCCGCCCGTCCCCTCGGCGGGCGGGACGCTCATCGGGCCGGCGGTACGCCGGGGCCGGCCTCTGGCGCGGGCCCGGCCGGGCCGACGTGCTGCTGCGGGCCGACGTGCTGCGGGTTGTTGGGGTGGGGACCGGCCGGGTGGGGGCTCCGGGGCGCGGGCGGCCCGGGCAGCCGGCCGACCGGGGCGAGCGGGGGATGGGTGGCGAGCTGACGCAGCCGGCCCCGGCGGTAGCGGCCGAGCGCGAAGACGTTGAAGAAGTGCAGCGCGCCCAGCACCAGCAGCACCAGGCCGATCTTGAGGGACAGCTCCTCCATGGCCTCGGCGGTGGAGCCGACCGGGTCGGCATGCTTCATCGCCACCGTCACGTAGCCGAGGTTGAGCAGGTAGAAGCCCACCACGAGGAGGCTGTTGACCGCCCCGGCCAGCCGTTCGTCGGCGAACACCTCCTCGAGGAAGACCAGCCCGTTGCGGGAGAGCGCCCGGGCCACCCACACGGTCAGGCCGATGCTGACCGCCAGGTAGACCAGGTACATCCAGACCTTGGTGTCCATTCGCCGACGCCCTTCTTGAACGTGTTCAAATCCTGCGTCCAGAGCGTAGGGCAGTTCTTGAACGTGTTCAAGAGGCGGTGGCGGGCTTCCGCGTAGCCCTGCCGGGGCGGCGGTCGCGTATGGTCGACTCGCGCCGGTTCCGGCGCATCTTCTCGACGGTGAGGCGATCCATGGGCGAGCGGTACACGGAGCCGGGGCAGGTGTTCGTGCGCCCGTCCGGCGAGATCGACATGGCCACGGCCGACGCGCTCGGTGCCACGATCACGGACGCGTTGCACCGGCCCGGCGTCCGGGAGGTCGTCGTCGACCTCGCCGACGTCCGCTTCCTCGACTCCAGCGGCGTCCGCGTCCTCGTGCACGGCGTCGCCGTGGGCGGGGAGCGCGGCGTGCCGCTGCGGGTGGAGAACCCGCAGCCGGTGGTCGCGCGGGTCCTACGGATCACCGGCGTCGGCCCGCTGCTCGGGCTGGCCGACGGCGATGCTGCGGGGCCGCCCGCCCTGCGTGGGTGGCGCGGGCTCGACTGAGTCCGCTCAGGGCTCGGTGCTGGCGGCGGCCGTGGCCGACCACTCGACGAGCAACAGGGTGGCGTCGTCCAGGTGCGGCCCGGCCTGGTGCGCGACCACCGCGTGGCTCAGCCGGCGCAGGGTCTCCGGCGCGGGCAGCCCGGAGCCGATGTGCCGCTCGGCGAGGTCGGCCAGCCGGGGCAGCCCGAACATCTCGCCCGCCGGATCGCGCGCCTCGGTCACCCCGTCGGTGTGCAGCAGCAACCGGTCACCGGGCTCCAGCCGCATCTCCGCCACGTCGGCCCGCTCGTCCGGCAGGCCGAGCGGGAGCCGCCGGCCCCCGTCCAGCGCCTGCACGGCCCGCCCCCGGCGCAGCAGCACCGGTGGCGGGTGCCCCGCGTTGACGTAGCGCAGCAGCCCGGTGCGGGTGTCGAACTCCGCGAGCACCGCCGTGACGAACCGCGCGTCCCGCCACTGCGCGGCGATCGCGGCGTCGACCGCCCGCACCAGCCCCGACAGGTCCGCGCCGGCGCGCCGAGCCGCCCGCAGCGCGGCCAGCGCGACCGAGGTGGTCAGCACCGCCGGCAGGCCGTGCCCCACCCCGTCGAGCACCGCCAGCGTCACGGTCCCGCCGTCCACGGCGTAGTCGAAGGCGTCGCCACCGACCTCGTAACAGGGTTCGAGCAGGGCGCTGACGGTGACCTCGGGGGTGGCGACGGTGAGCGGCGGGAGCAGTTGCCAGAGCAGTTCGGCGGAAAGCCCCATCGGACGGCTGCGGCGCGTGCGGTGCAGGAGGTCCCCGTACGCGCTCTTGCTGCTGACCAGGTGGCCTACCAGGCCGGAGACGAGCCGGCAGCCGTCACGGACCGCCTCGTCGGCGAGGTCGGCCCCGGCCGGCGGGAACACCTCCAGCAGCCCCAGTCGGTCGGTGCCGTTGACGACCGGCACCCAGAGCCGGGGCGGCGGGCCCTGCCCGGCGTGCACCTCGACCTGCGTGAAGGCGCGACCGGCCAGGCTGCTGTCGATCGGCAACGGGTCCGGCGTCGGCCGGCCCGGCTCCGGCAGCGGGCGCAGGTCGCGCTGTTCGGCGTCGACCAGGTAGGTGGTCGCTGTCGCGCCCAGCGGCCGGAGCACGGTGTTGATCGCGACCGGCAACTGGTCCGGGGGCAGCCGGTGGGACAGGGACACGAGGTCGGCCAGGGCCCGGTGCCAGGGGTCGGTGGCGGTCATTCCTGTCGCATACCCCGAGCCCGCCCCGCCAAAGCCGCCCGGAGCGGACCGGATGCGCCCGCCGGCCCGGCGCCGGCTGCGCGGGGGCATCCGGTCCGCCCGGGGCGGTGACGCCGCCGGGCGGTCCGCCGCCGGACCGCCCGGCCCCGGCCGCCAGCGTCAGCCGGCCAGGCCGAGCGCCTCGGCCGCCGCCCGGCCGTTGGCGTGGCTCGCGCCGTACGTGGTGACGAACGCCCGCACGCCCGCCGGCCGCCAGCGGCCGGGCCAGCCCATCTCGACCACGGTCACCGGATGCGCGGCGGCCAGCGCGCCCACCAGCTCGGGGCCGCCCGGCAGGCGGTGCAGGTGCCGGCCGACCAGCACGATCGGCCGGTCCCCGGCGAGCCGGCGCAGGGTCGCGGGGTCCGTCTCGGCGGCCACCACCCGCAGCTCCTGCACGCCGTCGAGGTGCGGGCCGAGGCCCCACGGCACCCGTCCCTCGGCGATGGTCGACGCGGCGTGCAACTGGACGACCAGCGGGCGGTCCAGCCCGGACAGCTCCCCCTCCACCCGGACGGCGCGCCGCGCGGCGGCGTACCCGAGCTGGGTGGGGGCGGCCGAGGTCGCGCCGGTGGCCCGGGTCCAGGCGGCGAGCGTCGCGACGCGGCCGGCCGCCTCCTCGACCCGGGCCCGGTCCAGGCGACCGTCGGTGAGCGCCGCGACGATCTCGGCGACCACCCGCTCGACCAGCCCGGTGTCGACCTGGGCCCCGATGCAGAGCAGGTCGGCGCCGGCGGCGAGGGCCCGTACGGCGGCGGGCCCCACCCCGCCGGCGGCCACGGCCGCGCCCTTCATCTCCAGGGCGTCGGTGATGACGGTGCCGGTGAAGCCGTACTCGTCGCGGAGCAGGTCGACCAGGACCGCCCGGCTGAACGTGGCCGGGCCGTCGCCGGTCAGCGCCGGCACCCGGATGTGGGCGGTCATCACGGCCTGCGCGCCGGCCGCGACGACCGCGGCGAAGGGCGGCAGGTCGCGTTCGCGCAGCACGTCGAGCGGCACGTCCACGGTGGGCAGCTCGTGGTGCGAGTCCGCGACCGTCGCGCCGTGCCCCGGAAAGTGCTTGGCGCAGGCCGCCACCCCGGCGGCCTGGAGGCCGGCCACCGCCGCGGCGGAGTGCGCGGCGACCCGCACCGGGTCGGCGCCGAACGAGCGGGTGCCGATCACCGGGTTCTCGTCGGCGGTGTTGACGTCCACGGTGGGCGCGAGGTCGACGGTGATGCCGAGGCCCGCCAGCTCCGCGCCGATGGCCTCGTAGACCCGGCGGGTCAGCGCCACGTCGTCGATGGCGCCGAGCGCCGCGTTGCCCGGGTACGGGCTGCCGGTGGCGTGCGCCAGCCGGGTGACGTCACCGCCCTCCTCGTCGATCGCGACCAGCACGTCCGGCCGGCCCGCCCGCAGGGCGGCGGTGCTGGCCGCCACCTGCCCCGGGTCGTGGACGTTGGTACCGAACAGCGTGTGCCCGGCGAGCCCCTCGGCCACCAGGTCGACCGCCCAGTCCGGCGGAACCGGCCCCGGGTACGCGGCGAGCAGCGTGCCGAGCGCGAGCCGGCGCAGTCCTGGATCGAGCCCCACGTGATCTTCCCCTTTCGGTGCCCGCCGGCACGGATGTCGTACCGGTGGCGGTCGGCGACGTACCGGGTCGGCCGAGCGACCCGGTCCCGGGCGGCCGATACGCTACGGCTACCCGTTTTGCAGGTCCGTTTACAGTTAACAAGGTTTAACGAAACTAGAGGACGTGGCATGAGTTCGACCCGGCTGCCCGGCACCCCCCGTCTGTTGCGGGCGCTCAACGACCGCGCGGCGCTGGAGCTGCTGCTGGAGCAGGGGCCGCTGACCCGGGCCCGGCTCGGCGAGCTGACCGGGCTGTCCAAGGTCACCGCGTCCCAGCTGGTCGAGCGGCTGGAGGAGCGGGGGCTGGTCACCCGGGTCGGCGAGCAGGCCGGCGGGCGGGGGCCGAACGCCCAGCTCTACGCCGTGCGGCCGGGCAGCGCGCACGTGGTCGGGGTGGACGTCGGCGCCGACCGGGTGGTGGCCGCCTGCGCGGACATCACCGGCGCGGTGATCGGCCGCGTCGAGCAGTCGACCCGGGACACCGACGACCCGGTCGGCGTCGTGCACAACGCGGTGGTGCAGGCCGCGAGCAGCGCCGGGGCGCAGCTGTCGAGCGTACGGCGGATCGTGCTGGGCACCCCCGGCCTGGTCGACCCGGGCACCGGCGACATCACCTTCGCGTTCAACCTGCCGCGCTGGCACAGCGGTCTGCTCGCCGCCCTCCGGGAGGACCTGCACACCGCGGTGGTCTTCGAGAACGACGTCAACCTCGCCGCGGTCGCCGAGGCGCAGTCGGGCGCGGCGCAGGGGCTGACGGACTTCGTCCTGGTCTGGGTCGGCGCGGGCGTCGGTCTGGCCATCGTGCTGGGCGGCCGGCTGCACCACGGCAGCAGCGGCGCCGCGGGCGAGATCGGTTACCTGCCGGTGCCCGGGGCGCCCATCCCGCGCGACGTCTCCCGCCGGGCGAAGCCGGCGTTCCAGCAGTTGATCGGCGCGGAGGCGGTACGCGAACTGGCCCGCGCGCACGGCTACCCGGACGACAGCGGCGCCGTCGCGGTGCGGGCCGCGGTCGCCGACGGCACGGCCGGCGGCCCGATGCTCGACGAGGTGGCCCGCCGGCTGGCGCTCGGCGTGGCGAGCACCTGCGTGGTGCTGGACCCGCCGTTGGTGGTGCTGGCCGGCGAGGTCGGTCAGGCCGGCGGGGCGGCCCTGGCCGAGCGGGTGCAGCACGAGGTCGCGGCGATCACGCTGGTCCGCCCCCGGGTGGTGCCCACCGGGCTGACCGAGGAGCCGATCCTGCGCGGCGCGCTGCGCACGGCGCTGGACGCGGTCCGCGACGAGGTCTTCGGCTCGACCGTCGGCTGACCGGGGCCACCCGCCCGCCGTCGCCCGGGACCGCGCGGCGGGCCCCGCCGACCCGGACCGGCGGGGTCGGAGGAGGCCGCGCGTCATGTGAAGGAATATTTCACCACCGGCCCGGATGCTGCAAGGTCTTGCCGCATCCGGGTCCGGTGTCCCCGCAGGTCACATCAGGTCGCGGCGGCGGAACAGCACGAAGGCGGCCGTGGTCAACACGCCGGTGAGCGCGAGCAGCACGGCCAGCGACGGGCCCCAGGTCAGCGCGTACATGCTGTCGCAGAAGCCGGAGGGGCCGTCGGTGCAGGGCCGGTCGTCGAAGAACTCGACCCGCCCGGTCAGCCAGCCGCCCAGATAGCTGGAGAGCATGAACCGGTCCGGCCGGGACACGTCGAGGATCTCCAGCACCAGCCGGGCCCCGAGCTCCCAGACCACCGCGTACGCGGCGACCGCGCCGAGCGCCGCCGAGGTGTGCCGGCCCAGCGTGGCGATGGCGAAGCCGACCGCGCTGGCCAACAGCACCAGCACCATGCCGCGCCCCCAGATGGCGCCCAGGGACCGCCAGAACTCGCCGTCGAGCCGCCCCGGCCGCCCGGCGGCCTGCCCGATCAGCCAGAACGCCCCGAGGTACGCCGCCGAGGCGAGCACCGACAGCAGCGCCACCGCGCCGAGCAGGGCGCCCAGTTTGGTGCCGAGCACCGTCATCCGCCCAGGTCGCCAGAGCAGCAGGTTGACCACCCCGCCGGAGTTCAGGTCCGCCCCGATGTAGGAGGCGCCGACCAGGAAGCCGAAGAGCACCAGGAAGGCGATGAGGAAGTAGAGCAGCGGCCGGGCCTCCTCGGCGAAGGTGAAGACGCCCACCAGGAAGTCGGCGGCCACCGGCACCCGCTCCATCAGGGCCGGGTCGACCTCGCTGCAGTCGTCGGGAACGTACTCCTGCACCTCCTCCACGGGCAGGACGCCGCGCTGCCGGTCCAGGCAGAGCTGGTGGGTGCGCTCCAGCTCCTGGCGCGCCGCGGCGGCCTGCTGCTCGGCGTCGAGGACCTCCTGGGCGCTGGGCCGGTGGGACCCGGCGAGGGTGGTCGCCGCGGTGACGCCGAACGCGAGCACCAGCAGGACGAGCATGAGCTGCACGAAGCGCCGGGCGCCGAGGCGCTCCAGCTCGGCACGGACCAGGTTCACGCGTCCACTCCCCTCGCGTCGAGGTCGATCGCCGCTTCCCGGTGCGCGGGGTCGGGCAGCATCGAGTCGTCCACCTGCCGGGGCGCCGGCGGGTGCCCCGGCGTGCCGGTCAGTTCGAGGAAGACGCTCTCCAGGTCGGGCCGCAGCGGGGTCAGCTCGCGGACCCACAGGCCGGCCTCACCCAACGCGCGGCTGACCGTCGTGGCGTCGTCGACGCCGCCCACCACCAGGTGGTCGTCGTGCCCGGTCACCGCCAGCCCCGCGGCCGTCAGCAGCTCGGCCGCCCGCTCCTGCTCGTCCACCCGCACCAGCAGCTCGTGCCGGTCGAAGCCGGCCAGCACCTCGTCGACGCGCCCGGCGGCCACCCGCCGGCCCCGCGAGATGATCGTGACGTGGTCGCAGATCAGCTGGATCTCGGCCAGGATGTGGCTGGAGACCAGCACGGTCACGCCGGCCTCGGCCAGCGAGCGCATCAGGTCCCGCATCTCCCGGATGCCGGCCGGGTCCAGCCCGTTCGCCGGCTCGTCGAGGATCAGCAGCTCCGGGTCCTTGAGCAGGGCCGAGGCCACCGCCAGGCGCTGCTTCATGCCCAGCGAGTAGCCCTTGACCCGCTCGTCGCCCCGGTCCCGCAGCCCCACCTGCTCCAGCACCGCGTCGACCCGGGCGACCGGCACGCCGCCGGCCCGGGCGAGCAGGCGCAGGGTGCGGTGGCCGGTGAAGTTGCCGAAGAACTGCGGGCTCTCCACGATCGCCCCGACCCGCCCCGCCACCGCCTGCAGGTGCTCCGGCGCGCGCACGCCGAGCATCGTCATCCGGCCGGCGTCGGCGCGCACCAGGCCGAGCAGGGCGCGCAGCGTGGTGGTCTTGCCCGATCCGTTGGGGCCGAGGAAGCCGTGGATCTGGCCGGGCTCCACGAGCAGGTCGAAACCGTCGACCGCCACCCGGCGTCCCTGCCGCAGGCTGTGGAAGGTCTTGTGCAGACCCTCGATCTCGATGACCGCGCTCACCAGCGCGGCTCCGCGTTCCGACCGGGCATGGACCGTCCTTCGGATGTGGTGACCAACGACACGGCGCCTCACCCTATGACCGGGGCGCCGCCCGTGGGGGGCGCCCGGCGTTGCGTGGTTGGATGGTCGGGTGACTGGTGACGCGGATCTGGTGATCAGCCTCGACGGCGTCGGTGTACGCCGGTCCGGCACGGCGCTGCTGCACGACGTGGACTGGCGGGTCGAGCTGGACGAACGCTGGGTGCTGCTCGGCCCGAACGGCGCCGGGAAGACGACACTGCTCAACCTCGCCGCCGGGCGGCTGCACCCGACCACCGGCACCGCCCACGTGCTCGGCGAGCGGATCGGCCGCACCGACGTCAACGAGCTGCGCACCCGCATCGGGCTCTCCACCGCCGCGCTGGCCGAGCGGGTGCCCGCCGACGAGCGGGTCAGCGACGTGGTCGTCACGGCCGCCTGGTCGGTGCTCGGGCGCTGGCGGGAGAGCTACGACAGCGGCGACGAGGCGCGCGCCCGCGCGCTGCTGGGCCAGCTCGGCATCGGCGGCCTCGCCGACCGCGCCTACGGCACGCTGTCCGAGGGGGAGCGCAAGCGGGTGCAGATCGCCCGCGCGCTGATGACGGACCCGGAGCTGCTGCTGCTCGACGAGCCCGCCGCCGGACTCGACCTGGGCGGGCGTGAGGATCTGGTGGCCCGGCTGGCCGAGCTGGCGTACGACCCGGACGCCCCGGCGCTGGTGCTGGTCACCCACCACGTGGAGGAGATCCCGCCCGGCTTCACCCACGCGTTGCTGCTGCGCGAGGGCCAGGTGGTGGCCCAGGGCCTGCTCGGCGACACGCTCACCGGGGACAACCTCTCCAAGACCTTCGGGCTTCCCCTGGTGGTCGAGCGCTCCGGCGACCGGTACACGGCCCGCGCCGCCTGATCCCGGCGGGCCGTGGGCCGGATCGGCAGTCGCCGGCGGGGTCCTAGACTTCGCCGCAGCGTTCCGGCGGCGAGGAGGTGGCGATGCGGCAGACCAGGGTCGTCGTGGTGGGCAGCGCCAACATGGACCTGGTGGGCACCGCCCCCGCCCTGCCCCGGCCGGGGGAGACCCTGCTCGGCACCGGCTTCGTCATGGTGCCCGGCGGCAAGGGCGCCAACCAGGCCATCGCCGCGGCCCGCGCCGGCGCCTCCTGCGCGTTCCTCGGGGCGATCGGCTCCGACGCGTTCGGCGTGACCCTGCGGGCCCGGATCGCCGCCGCCGGGGTCGACACCGACCACCTCCGCACCACGTACGGCACGTCCGGGGTGGCGCTGGTGATGGTCAACGCCGAGGGGGAGAACGCGATCCTGGTCACCCCCGGCGCGAACGCCTCGATGACCGACCTCACCGAGCCGGAGCTGACCGCCGTACGCGAGGCGGACGTGCTGCTCGCGCAGCTGGAGATCCCGGTCGGGACGGTGACCCGGGCGGCCGTCGCCGCGCGGGCGGCCGGCACCCGGGTGGTGCTCAACGCCGCCCCGGCCGTGCCGGTGCCCCCGGAGCTGCTCGCCGCGACGGACCTGCTGGTCGTCAACGAGACCGAGGCGCAGGCGCTCACCGGGCGCGGCCGGGAGAACCCGTCCGCCCTGCTCGGCCTGGCGCCCCGGGCGGTGCTCACCCTCGGCGCGCAGGGCGCCTGGTACGGCGACCGGGACGGCACCGCCGTGCACGTGCCCGCGGTCAAGGTCGACGTGGTGGACTCCACGGCCGCCGGGGACGCCTTCACCGCCGCGCTCGCGGTCGCCTGGGGTGAGGGCCGCGACGTGGTCGACGCGGTGCGCTGGGCGGCGGCTGCCGGTGCGGCCTGCGCCCGCCGGCTCGGCGCCTCGGTGGCGCTGCCCAGCCGGGCCGAGATCGACGAGCTGTACGTCCCCGCCTGATCCGGACCGGCCACGCGTGCGTCAGAGCCCGGTCCCGGTCACGCCTCGACGTCGTCGGTGAGCTTCTCGCCCCGGCGGCGGAGCATGCCCAGCCCCGGGATGCCGGCGACGGCGAGCTTCAGGTCGCGGGTGACGTCGAGCAGGTCGTGCAGGTCCGGGCCGACCCGGTCCAGGGTGGCCAGGATCGGCAGGATGTCCGCCGTCAGGTGCTGCTTGAGCTTGGGCAACTCGTCGACGAGGCGGATCGCGGCGGTCACCTCCTCGTGGCTGAGCTGCTCGACGAACCGGGTCGCCATCGGGGCGGCCCGGCGCAGCGCCGGCTCGTACGCCGTCAGCAGCTCGGCGGCGGTGGCCGCCGCCTCCGCCGCGGTGCCCACGGTGGCGGCGGCCCGGTGGGCCACCTCGGTGGCGGTCTCGATCGCGGTGGTCGCTGCGGCGCTGATCACGCCCACCTCCCGCACCGCGGCCTCGGCGTCGGTGAGCACCCGTTCGGTGCGGTCGAGTGTCTGCTCGGCCCGGTCCACGAGGCCGTCGATCCGCTCCACCACGCCCTCGACCCGGCGCAGCAGCGCCTCCACCGAGTCCAGCACGGCGAACGCGCGGGCCGGCACCGCGGCGAACGAGGCTGCCGAGCCGAGGGCCTGGTCGAGGGCGGAGCGGGTCAGACCGACGACCGCGGCGGGCCGGGGGAGGGGAATCACCATGGCACCAAGTGTGCGTCCCCCGCGCCCGGACCGCCGGACGAGCACGGCTCGGTCCGGGGCTCAGCGATCCGTGTGCCGTTCGACCGCCCGCTGGACCGCCCGGTAGATCTGCCCGAACCGCAGCGCGTCCGGCGTGCGCAGCAGCAGCACCTCCCGGCCGTGGTGCTGGACCCAGAGTTCGTGCACCTTGCTGCCCCGCTCGTAGGAGCGGTCGAGCCAGCCGAGCGGGATCTCCAGGAACGGGGTCAGGGCCAGCGCGCCGACCGCGCATGCCGCGAGGATGACCAGCGCCAGCTGCCACTCGCCCCGGTCCTGCGCCGACCAGGCCAGCGAGAGCACGCAGACCACCGCGACCAGCGGGGGCAGCGAGAGGAGCAGGACCAGGACGCCGCGCCCCAGCACCCGTCCGCGGACCGCCAGCGTCTTCGGCCCCTGCGCGTGCCAGACGTACGTCACGTCGGCGATCGCGACGGCGTGGCCTCCCACCCGGATCGACTCCGAGGTCACCTGCACCGCGTCGTCCCGGTAATAGAGGGTCATCACTAAGCCTAACCGCTGGCGGGCGGTTGCCGCCGGGTCGCGCCCGTCCGGCGGCCATCGGTGACCGCGTCGGCCGCTGTCGAGCTGAATCGTTTACGACATCGCTGGTTTGCCGGGCCCGGTCGCGCCGGTTGAGTCGTTTGCGACATCAGCTCGACAGGGCGCGTGCGGCAGGGTTGCTGCCTCCCCGAGTGGCCGGCGGCGCGGGGCGGTGCGGTGCCGGGTGGGTACCGTGACCGGTCATGACGGAGCGGGAGGGCAACGTCCAGGTGGTCCGGCGCTACCTGCGAACCTTCGTCACCAGGGACTTGGCGGAGCTCCGCGCGGTGGTCGGCGAGGACCGCGTCGTGGTCTCGATGGCGCAGACCTACCGGCGGGGCGACACCGGCTGGCCGGCCTCCACGGCCCGCTGCACCGCGCGGTAGATCTGACCGAAGCGCAGCGCGTCGCCGGTGCTCAGCAGCCGCACCGGTTGGCCGCGCCAACGGGCCCAGATCTCCAGTTGCCGGCTGCCCCGCGCGTAGGAGCGGTCGAGGTGCTCGAAGAGGAAGTCGGCGACCGGCCCGACGGCGAGCCCGACCAGCACCGAGGTGCCGACGATCGCGACCGTGACGGTGAGGGAGCGGTCCAGCCGCAGCGCCAGGGCGATGCCGAGCGCGGCGGCCACCAGGGGGCCGGCCAGCGCCGCGCCGATCGCGCCCCGGCCGGCGAGCACCCGCCAGGACCGGCTGCCGCGCTGGTGCCAGACCATGCTGATGTCGGCCAGCCGGAACGTGCGGCCGTCCACGCGCACGGCGGTGGACGTGATCTGCACCGACCTGTCGTCGTAGTAAGTGATCATGGCAGCACTCCCGGTGGCGGGCCTGAGACCACACTACTTACCCCAACGAGGCGGGCCGTAAGGTTGGCTCGCGACTTCGACGAGGAAGTGAGGGTCAGCGTGGGCGAGTTCGTGCGGCTGGAGACCAAGGACGGCATCGGCACCATCCGGCTGGAGCGGCCGCCGATGAACGCGCTGAACACCCAGGTGCAGGAGGAGTTGCGCGCCGCGGCCGCGGCGGCCACCGCCGACCCGGGGGTCCGCGCCGTCATCGTGTACGGCGGGGAGAAGGTCTTCGCCGCCGGCGCGGACATCAAGGAGATGGCCGACATGTCCTACGTGGACATGGCCGACCGGGCCGCCGACCTGTCCAGCGCGCTCGGCGCGATCGCCCGGATCCCCAAGCCGGTCGTCGCCGCGATCACCGGTTACGCCCTCGGCGGCGGCTGTGAGCTGGCGCTGGCCTGCGACTGGCGGGTGGTGGCCGAGGACGCGAAACTCGGCCAGCCGGAGATCAAGCTGGGCATCATCCCGGGCGCGGGCGGCACCCAGCGGCTGGCCCGCCTGGTCGGCCCGGCCCGCGCCAAGGACCTGATCATGTCCGGCCGGATGGTGGACGCCCAGGAGGCGCTGCGGATCGGGCTGGCCGACCGGGTCGCCCCGGCCGCCGAGGTCTACGACACCGCGGTCGAGTTGGTCCGCCCGTACCTCACCGGTCCGGTGCAGGCCCTGCGTGCCGCGAAGCTCGCGGTCGACGGCGGCCTCGACATGGACCTGAACTCCGGCCTCGCGTGGGAGAGCCAGCTCTTCGCGGCGCTCTTCGCCACCGACGACCGGCGCGAGGGCATGGCGGCGTTCGTGGCGAAGCGCAAGCCCGACTTCACCGGCCGCTGACCGGCGGCGCGGGCCGTCGGGGCGCACCCGCCGGCCCGCGCGTCGAGCCGAGAACGGTTCACATTCCGCCTACCGGTGAGTAGCGTGTGACTCCGGTCATGCGGACGAAGGGACAGCGGTGATGACGGAGCGGATCGAAGGTCACGGCGGGGAGCTCGCGCTCGCGGCGCTACGCGCGTACGGGGTGCGGGAGATGTTCACCCTCTCCGGCGGGCACGTCTTCCCGCTCTACGACGCCGCGCACAAGGGCGGCTTCCCCATCTACGACGTCCGGCACGAGCAGTCCGCGGTCTTCGCCGCCGAGGCGGTGGCGAAGCTCCAGCGCCGTCCCGGCCTCGCCGTGCTCACCGCCGGCCCCGGCGTCACCAACGGCATCTCCGGGCTGACCAGCGCCTACTTCAACGCCTCACCGGTGCTGGTGCTCGGTGGGCGGGCCCCGCAGTTCCGCTGGGGCTCGGGCAGCCTCCAGGAGATGGACCACCTGCCGCTGGTCGCCCCGGTCACCAAGCACGCCGAGACGGTGTTCAGTCCCGACGACATCCCGCGCGCGGTGACCTCGGCGCTGACCACCGCGCTCACCCCGCACCGGGGCCCGGTCTTCCTCGACTTCCCCCTGGAGGCGGTCTTCTCCGTCTCCGACGCCGAGCTGCCCGCCCTGCCGGGCATCGCGCCGGTCGAGCCCGACCCGGACGAGATGGCGAAGGCGGCCACCCTGGTCGCCGCCGCGAGCCGTCCGGTGATCATCGCCGGCTCCGACGTCTACGCCGGGGACGCGGTCGACGCCCTGCGGGCGGCCGCCGAGGCGCTACAGGTGCCGGTCTTCGCCAACGGCATGGGTCGGGGTGCGCTGCCGCCGGAGCACCCGCTCGCCTTCGCCAAGGCGCGCCGGACGGCGCTGAAGGGCGCCGACGTGGTCGTGGTGATCGGCACGCCGCTGGACTTCCGGCTCAGCTTCGGCGACTTCGGCGACGCCCAGGTGGTGCACGTCGTCGACGCGCCCAGCCAGCGGGCCGGGCACGTCCAGCCGGCCGCCGCCCCCGCCGGCGACCTCCGGCTGATCCTCACCGCGCTGGCCGACCACCCGGGCGACCGGGCTGACCACGCCGGCTGGATCGCCGAGCTGCGCAGCGCCGAGGACGCCGCGAAGGCGCGCGACGCCGAGGAGATGGCCGCCGAGACCGACCCCATCCGGCCCGCGCGGGTCTACGGCGAGCTGCGCAAGGTGCTGGCCCGCGACGCCATCACCATCGGCGACGGCGGCGACTTCGTCTCCTACGCGGGCAAGTTCCTGGAGCCGGCCCAGCCCGGCACCTGGCTCGACCCGGGCCCGTACGGCTGCCTGGGCACCGGCATGGGCTACGCGATGGGCGCCCGGGTCAGCCACCCCGACCGGCAGATCTGCGTCCTGATGGGCGACGGCGCGGCCGGCTTCTCGCTGATGGACGTGGAGTCCCTCGCCCGGCAGAAGCTGCCGGTGGTGATCGTGGTCGGCAACAACGGCATCTGGGGCCTGGAGAAGCACCCCATGCGCGCCATGTACGGCTACGACGTCGCCGCCGACCTCCAGCCGGAACTCCGCTACGACCAGGTGGTGAGCGCCCTCGGCGGCGCCGGCGAGACGGTCGCGAAGGCCGGCGACCTCGGGCCGGCCCTGCGGCGCGCCTTCGACGCCGGCGTGCCGTACCTGGTCAACGTGCTCACCGACCCGGCCGACGCGTACCCCCGCTCGTCGAACCTGGCCTGAGCCGCCGCCCGCCGCCGGCGGCGGGCTCGTCTTCCGCCGCGGAACGCGTTTCACCAGTAGCTAAATCAGCGGAACGTCCGCTCCTGTCGTCGTAACGTCAGCGCCGGGCTCGGCGAAATGTCAGGATCGCCGGTCCTGGTCCTGGTGCTCGACGGGCGAAACGACAGGAGTTGCGATGGATCACGCCATCCGCGCCGAGGGGCTGGTGCGCCGCTTCGGCGACACCACCGCCCTCGCCGGAGTTGACCTGGCGGTCCCCACCGGTACGGTCTTCGGCCTGCTCGGGCCGAACGGGGCCGGCAAGACCACCACCGTCCGGGTGCTCGCCACCCTGCTGCGCCCCGACGAGGGGCACGCCACGATCGGCGGCTTCGACGTCGTGCGCGACGCCCACCGGGTGCGGCAACTGATCGGGCTGACCGGCCAGTACGCCTCGGTCGACGAGACGCTCACCGGCGCGGAGAACCTGCTGCTCATCGGCCGGCTGCTCGGTTCGCCCCGGGCCGACGCCAAGGCCCGCGCCCGGCAACTGCTCGCCGACTTCCACCTCACCGACGCCGCCGACCGGCCCGCCAAGACCTACTCCGGCGGCATGCGCCGCCGGCTCGACCTCGCCGCCAGCCTGGTCGGCCGTCCGCAGGTGCTCTTTCTCGACGAGCCGACCACCGGCCTCGACCCGCGCAGCCGCAACGAGCTCTGGGAGATCGTGCGCGGCCTCGTCTCCGACGGGGTGACCGTGCTGCTCACCACGCAGTACCTGGAGGAGGCCGACCAGCTCGCCGGCGAGATCGCCGTCGTCGACCACGGCCGGGTCATCGCGCAGGGCACGCCCGAGGAACTGAAGGCCAGGACCGGCGGGCAGGCCCTCGCCGTCCGGCCGGCGGACGCGGCCGACCTGGCCACCGTGGTGGCCATCGCCGGCGAGGCGGCCGACGCCACCCCGGAGGTGACCCAGACCACCGTCACCGTGCCGGTCAGCGATCCGGGCGTGCTGCCCGCCCTGGTGAGCCGCCTCGACGCCGCCCACGTCGCGGTGGCCGAACTGGCCCTGCGCGGCTCCAGCCTCGACGAGGTCTTCCTCCAGCTGACCGGGCACCGCGCCGACGCCGACGCCCCGACCGGGGCCGACCTGGAGAGGACTCCGGCATGACCGCCGCCACCCTGACCGCGCCGGTCGCGCCGGCCCGCCGGCTCGGCCCCGCCGCCGGGCTGCGCCACACCGCCACCCTGGCCTGGCGCAGCCTGGTGCAGATCAAGCACAACCCGATGGAGCTGCTCGACCTGAGCATCCAACCGGTGATGTTCGTGCTGCTCTTCACGTACGTGTTCGGCGGCGCGATCGCCGGCTCGCCGGGGGACTACCTGACCTTCGCGCTGCCGGGCATCATCGTGCAGAACGCCTTCTTCGCCACCATGACCACCGGCTTCGGGCTGAACAACGACCTCACCAAGGGCGTCTTCGACCGCCTGCGGTCGCTGCCCATCGCCCGCTGGGCGCCGCTGGCCGGGCGGATCCTCGCCGACACCGTCAAGCAGGCGTGGTCCGTGTCGCTGCTCGTCGGGGTCGGCATGATCCTCGGCTTCCGGCTGGGCAACGGCCCGCTCGGCCTGCTCGGGGCGTTCGCCCTGCTGCTCGCCTTCTCGCTGGCCGCGTCGTGGATCTCGGTGCTGGTCGGCGTGCTCGTCAACGAGCCGGAGAAGGTGCAGATCTTCGGCTTCATGGTGATCTTCCCGCTCACGTTCACCAGCAACGCGTTCGTGCCGACCGAGACCATGCCCGGCTGGCTCCAGGCCTGGGTCGAGGTCAACCCGGTCACCATCCTGGCCGACGCGCTGCGCGGCCTGCTGGTCGGCGGCCCGGTCGCCGCGCCGGTGCTGCGGTCACTGCTCTGGGCGGCCCTCCTCGCGGCGATCTTCGCCCCGCTCGCCGTGCGTGGGCTGAGGCGTCGCGTGTGACCGGGGGCAGGCCGTCGGCTACACCTCCGGGCGGTCCTCCTCGCGCGGCGGCTCGCCCTCGCGCCGGCGCAGCTCGTCCTCGCGCCGGCGCAGGTCGTCCTCCCAGCGGCGGAACAGTTCCTGGTCCTCCCGCCGGGAGCGCTCGCCGAGCGACTTGAGGAACTCGGGGTCGTCGTCCGGGGCGATCGGGCGGGGCCGCTCGCGGGTCGGCAGGATGCGGTCCCTCGGCGTCCCACCGCGGGGCCGGCCCGGGGTGCGCTCGCGTCCCGCGGCGAACCAGGCGACGGAGCCGAGCAGCGGGAAGAACAGGATGATCAGCACCCAGGCGATCCGGGGCAGGGCCTTGATCTCGCCCTCCTCGGCGGAGAGGCAGCTGATCAGCGCGCAGACGGCGAGGACGATCTGCGCCAGGAAGAGGAGGACATACAGCCGGGCCATGCGTCAATGATGGCGCACCCGGTCCCGTCAACCCAGCCCGCGCGCCGCCAGGACCGCGCCGAACAGCGCGAAGCCGGTGGTGGCGAGCGCGACCAGGGGCAGCGCCCGCCCGCGCACCGGGTCCGGGCCGGCCCCGGTGGCCCGCCGCCAGCAGAGCGCCACCGCCGCGCCCCAGCCGAGCACGGCGCCCCCGGCGACCAGCGCGCCGAGCGTCCCGCCGGCGGGGGCGGTGGTGAGCGCCAGCCGCACGGTCAGCACCATGACCACGGTGAGCGCCAGCGCCGTGCGCCGCCAGGCCAGCCGGGTCCGCTCGGGTTGCAGCCCGGGGTCGCGCGCCGGGCGGTCCCGCGGCGTCCGCCGCGCGCCGGCGCTCACCCGCCGCCGATCGCCCGCGCCAGCACCGCCACCACCAGCAACAGCGCGCCGAGGCCGACGGCGAGGGCGAGCACCGCCGGGAAGCGGGAGGCGGGCAGCTCCTCGCCGAGGCGGATGGCCCGCTCCGTACGCGCCCAGTGGTCGACCGCCCGGACGGCCACCGTCCCGCCGAGCAGCAGCAGCGCGATGGCGATCACCTCGCGCAGGTGGGCCAGCGGCAGCGGCGGCAGGAACTGGGCGGCGGCGAGCCCACCCCCCACCAGCGCCAGCCCGGTACGCAGCCAGGCCAGGAAGGTGCGCTCGTTGGCCAGCGAGAAGCGGTAGTCGGGGGTGCTGCCGACCGAGCGCAGTTCGCGCGGGTCGAACCATCGCCTGATCGCCTGCCACACGGGCCGATTATCCGCTTCCGGCCGGTCGTAGCCTGTAGCGGTGACGGATCTTGACACGACGACGCTGCGCACGACGTACGACAACCAGTTGCGGGCGCGGGTGCCCGACCCGCTGCCGGCCGGGGTGACGGTGGACCGCGACGGCCCGCTGGTGCGCATCCTCGGCCTCGACCACGGCGGCTTCCTCACCTACCGCCACCTCGAGGGGCTGACCGGCGCGGCACTGGACGCGCTGATCGCCCGCCAGGTGGACTTCTTCCGCGCCCGCGGCGAGTCGGTGGAGTGGAAGCTGCACGGCCACGACGAGCCGGCGGACCTGCCGGAGCGGCTGCGCGCCGCCGGGTTCGTGCCGGAGGAGCGGGAGACCGTCGTGATCGGCCCGGTCGCGCCGCTCGCGGCCGCGCTCCCGGTCGTTCCGGAGGGCGTACGCCTGCGCGAGGTGACCGCCCGCGCGGACCTGGACCGGATCGTGGCGATGGAGGAGGCGGTCTGGAACGCCGACCGGAGCCACCTGGCCACCGGGCTGGCGAAGGAGATCGCGGCCGACCCGCAGTCGATCACGGTGGTGGTGGCCGAGGCGGGCGACGAGGTGGTGAGTGCGGGCTGGGTGCGCTACGTCCCGGGGACCGGGTTCGCCACGCTGTGGGGCGGCTCGACGCTCGCCCCGTGGCGCCGCCGGGGCATCTACCGGGCGCTGGTCACCTACCGGGCCCGCCTCGCCGCGCAGCGCGACCGGACGCTGCTGCAGGTGGACACCTCCGACGACAGCCGGCCGATCCTCCAGCGGCTCGGCCTCGTCCCGGTCACGACCACCACCCCGTACGTCTACACTCCGTGATCATGGAGCAGCGGTTGACGGCCGAGGAGCGGCTGACCCTGAAGACGGGCGCGTTCGGGGCGGTCTTCCTGGTGGCCAACGCCGACCCGGGAATGGTGGCCCTGTTCCGGGAGAGCTTCGCCGCCTCCGGGGCGATGGCCGACTCGAGCGGGGTGGTGAAGGAGGCGCTGACCAACGGGCCGCTGCCGAAGCTGCCGCGGGCCTCGGCGCCGGAGATCGAGGCGGTGGTGCTGCCGGCGCTCGGCCGCTCCGTCGAGATCCTGCGCGAGAAGTCGCCCCGGGACGTGGCGACCTACCGCGACGTGGTGCTCGCCGCCGCCGAGCGGGTGGCCCGGGCGCACCGCGGGGTGGTGCCGGCCGAGGCGGCGGCGATCGAGCGGATCAGGGCCGCGTTGGCTCAGCCGGCGTGAGCCGGTCCGCCGTCGTGGGGGTGCGCCGGGACGGCGACCAGAGCGCCCGGACGGCGGCTCGGACGCACCGTTCACGGAGGCGCCCGCACGCGCACCGGTGCGCCTCCGGTCGCGCCCCGCGACAGGGGCGCCGCGGCGGATCGTGCGGCGCGACGGCGGCAGAATCTGGCATTTTGCGACACCTCCTGATTTGTCAGATTACCGCCCGGCCGGCCCGCGGTGACCTGTGTCACCCTGAGGTCGCCGGAGGTCGATGCTACTGGCAGGTAACATTGCGCCCGTGGGCAACTGCACAGCGGCCCGCGGTTGACCGATCGTTAAGTCACGCGGGAGGCTGCGCCCCAGACCGGGCGAGCGATCGCAACACCAACAGGAGGGTCGTCGAAGCGCGATGAACATCGTCGTACTCGTCAAGCAGGTGCCCGATTCGGGCGCGGACCGCAACCTGCGCACTGACGACAACACCGTCGACCGCGGTTCGGCGAACAACGTCATCAACGAGATGGACGAGTACGCCATCGAGGAGGCGTTGAAGATCAAGGAGGCCCACGGGGGCGAGGTCACCGTCCTGACCATGGGTCCGGACCGGGCGACCGAGTCGATCCGCAAGGCGCTCTCCATGGGCCCCGACAAGGCCGTGCACGTCGTGGACGACGCCCTGCACGGGTCCTGCGCCGTGGCCACCTCGAAGGTGCTCGCCGCCGCGCTCGGCCAGCTGAACGCCGACCTGGTGCTCTGCGGCGCCGAGTCGACCGACGGCCGGGTGCAGGTGATGCCGCACATGATCGCCGAGCGGCTGGGCGTGGCGGCGCTGACCGGCGCCCGCAAGCTCACCGTCGACGGCTCGACCCTGACCGTCGAGCGGCAGACCGAGGAGGGCTACGAGGTGGTCACCGCCGCCACCCCCGCCGTCGTCTCCGTCTGGGACACCATCAACGAGCCGCGCTACCCGTCCTTCAAGGGCATCATGGCCGCGAAGAAGAAGCCGGTGCAGACGCTCTCCCTGGGTGACCTCGGCGTCGCCCCGGCCGAGGTGGGCTTCGAGGGCGCGACGAGCGCCGTGCTCGAGCACACCAAGCGCCCGCCGCGCTCCGGCGGCGCGAAGATCACCGACGAGGGCGACGGCGGCGTCAAGCTGGTCGAGTTCCTCGCCACCGAGAAGTTCGTGTGAGGGGTCTGGACATGTCTGAGGTTCTCGTCGTCGTCGAAGCCACCCGGGAATTCGGCGTCAAGAAGGTCACCCTGGAGATGCTCACCCTCGCCCGCGAGCTGGGCACCGCGAGCGCGGTCGTGCTCGGCGGCGCCGGCGCGGCGGAGGCGCTGAGCGCCAAGCTGGGCGAGTACGGCGCGGAGAAGATCTACGCCGCCGAGGGTGACGAGATCGACGGCTACCTGGTGGCGCCCAAGGCCACCGTCGTGGCCGAGCTGGTCAAGCGGGTGCAGCCGGCGGCCGTGCTGCTCGCCTCGTCGCAGGAGGGCAAGGAGATCGCCGCCCGCCTGGCCGTCAAGCTGGACAACGGCATCCTGACCGACGTGGTCGACCTGGCGGCCGACGGCACCGCCACCCAGGTGGCCTTCGCCGGCTCCACCATCGTCAAGTCCAAGGTCACCCGCGGCCTGCCGCTGGTCACCGTCCGGCCGAACTCGGTCAACCCGACCCCGGCGGCGGCCACCCCGGCCGTCGAGCAGCTCACCGTCGCGGTCACGGACGCCGACAAGCTGGCGAAGGTCGTCGACCGGGTCGCCGAGCAGAAGGGCTCGCGCCCCGAGCTGACCGAGGCAGGCGTGGTCGTCTCCGGCGGTCGCGGCGTCGGCAACGCCGACAACTTCAAGCTGGTCGAGGAGCTGGCCGACCTGCTCGGCGGCGCCGTCGGCGCGTCCCGCGCGGCGGTCGACTCCGGCTTCTACCCGCACCAGTTCCAGGTGGGCCAGACCGGCAAGACCGTCTCCCCGCAGCTCTACGTCGCGCTCGGCATCTCCGGTGCCATCCAGCACCGGGCCGGCATGCAGACCTCGAAGACCATCGTCGCGGTCAACAAGGACGGCGAGGCGCCGATCTTCGAGCTGGCCGACTTCGGCGTGGTGGGCGACCTGTTCAAGGTCGTCCCGCAGGCCGCGGAGGAGATCCGCAAGCGCAAGTGAGCTGACGCTCGCCCGAACGGGGGCCGGGAACCGCGCGACGGTTCCCGGCCCCCGCCGCGTCTCGCGGGTTTCCGGCTCCCGCCGCGTCCGCGCCGGGCGGCCGGAGCGGTCGCGTGGGGAGCTGATCGGCGGGCCGGGGAGCTGAGCCGGCCCGCCGATCAGCCCGTCAGGGCGCCCCTCAGCAGGCTCGTGCCGGAGTGGGCGGTGTCGTTGTCGTACGCCTCGGCGGAGACGTCGACAACTGAGTATGCCTGAAGGTCGACGTTCGGTGGCAACGGCAGCAGCTCGTCCTGCTCGTCGCCGAGCACACCGACCGAGAACATCTCCAGGTTGCGCGGGTTGATGAGCCAGACCTCGTAGTACCCCACGACGTCCGGGAGATTCGTCACGCGCAGGTGCAGCCTGCCGTCGTCGAACACCCGGGCCTCGCCGTTGGGCGTCCGGCGGCGTCGAGCCGTACGCCGCCAGCGGGGGAGCGGGCGTTTCCGGCGGGTCGGTACGGCGGGCGGGAAGGCGGCGCTGCCGTCCTCGCGGTTGGCCGGCGCACTCCGGCGTCCGCCCCGTGCGGGGACGGTCGTTAGGCTGAACCGTGATGGCATACCTGGATCACGCGGCGACCACTCCGATGCTCGACGAGGCACTGGAGGCGTACGTCGCCACCGCCCGCGAGGTGGGCAACGCGTCCTCGCTGCACGCGGCGGGTCGCCGTGCCCGCCGGCGGGTGGAGGAGTCGCGGGAGCGGGTCGCCGCCGCGCTGGGCGCCCGGCCCTCCGAGGTCGTCTTCACCGGCGGCGGGACCGAGAGCGACAACCTCGCGGTCAAGGGCATCTTCTGGGCCCGCCGGGAGGCCGACGCCCGGCGGGCGCGGGTGGTCTCCAGTGCCGTCGAGCACCACGCCGTGCTCGACGCGGTGGACTGGCTGGCCGATCACGAGGGGGCGGGGGTGGGCTGGCTCTCCGTCGACGCCGCCGGCCGGCTCAGCCCCGACGAGCTGCGCGCCGAGCTGGCCGCGCACGGCGACCGGGTCGCGGTGGTGACCGCGATGTGGGCCAACAACGAGGTGGGCACCGTGCAGCCGGTCGCCGAGTTGGCCGCCGTCGCCGCCGAGCACGGGGTGCCGTTCCACACCGACGCGATCCAGGCGGTCGGGCAGGTGCCGGTCGACTTCGCCGCGAGCGGGGTCGCCGCGCTGACGGTGACCGGGCACAAGCTCGGCGGGCCGACCGGGGTGGGCGCGCTGGTGCTGGCCCGCGACGTGCCCGCCACCCCGCTGCTGCACGGCGGCGGCCAGGAGCGCGACGTGCGCTCCGGCACCCTCGACACCGCCGGCATCGTCGCCTTCGCCGTCGCCGTGGAGGCGGCGGTCAAGGGCCAGCAGGAGTACGCGGCCCGCGTCGCCGCGCTCCGCGACGACCTGGTCGAGCGGGTCCGGCGCGCGGTGCCCGAGGTGGTCTTCAACGGCGACCCGACCGACCGGCTGCCGGGCAACGCGCACTTCTCCTTCCCCGGCTGCGAGGGCGACGCCCTGCTGCTCCTGCTGGACGCCCAGGGCATCGCCTGCTCGACCGGTTCGGCCTGCTCCGCAGGGGTGGCCCAGCCCTCGCACGTGCTGCTGGCCATGGGCGCGGACGACGACCGGGCCCGCTCGTCGCTGCGCTTCACCCTCGGGCACACCAGCACCTCCGCCGACATCGACGCCCTCGTCGCCGCGCTCCCGGCCACCGTCGACCGCGCCCGCCGCGCCGCCGCCCTTCGCACCCCCCGCTGACCCCCCTCCTCCCTCGCCCCGCTCCGGCCCGCGATCTTGCACTTTCGGCCCCTCGATCGCGGCATTGGCGCCAGTTGTCGGGGCGGCAAGTGCAAGATCGCCGAAGCCGCCGGGACGGTCGTGCGGGGTGTGGGGTGGGGGTGCGGGGCGGCGCGGTGGGGCGCGTGAGGTGGGTCGCAGGGAGCGGGGTGGGCGGGGAGGTCGGGTGGGGGCGGGGCGCGGATAGGCTCGGTGGGATGAAGGGAGTGGGCCGGTGAGGGTGTTGGCGGCGATGTCCGGTGGGGTCGACTCCGCCGTGGCGGCGGCGCGGGCCGTGGAGGCGGGGCACGACGTGACCGGCGTGCACCTGGCGCTGGCCCGCAACCCGCAGACGTACCGGACGGGCGCGCGCGGCTGCTGCACGCTGGAGGACTCCCGCGACGCCCGGCGGGCCGCCGACGTGATCGGCATCCCGTTCTACGTCTGGGACATGGCCGACCGGTTCCACGAAGACGTGGTCGACGACTTCGTCGCCGAGTACGCGGCCGGCCGTACGCCGAACCCCTGCCTGCGCTGCAACGAGAAGATCAAGTTCGCCGCGGTGCTGGACCGGGCCGTGGCCCTGGGCTTCGACGCCGTGGTCACCGGCCATCACGCCCGGCTCGGCGCCGACGGGCTGCTGCGCCGCAGCGTCGACGAGGCCAAGGACCAGTCGTACGTGCTCGCGGTGCTCACCCGCGAGCAGCTGGACCGGTCCATCTTCCCGCTCGGCGACTCGACGAAGGCACAGGTCCGCGAGGAGGCGGCCCGGCGGGGGCTGGCGGTGGCCGACAAGCCCGACTCGCACGACATCTGCTTCATCGCCGACGGCGACACCCGCGGCTTCCTGGCCCAGCGGCTCGGCGAGTCCCCCGGCGACGTGGTGGACGCGACCACCGGGGCCGTGGTGGGCAGCCACAGCGGCGCGTACGCGTACACCGTCGGGCAGCGGCGCGGCCTGCACCTGGACCGCCCGGCGCCGGACGGGCGCCCACGGTACGTGCTCTCGATCACGCCGAAGACCAACACGGTGACGGTCGGCCCGGCCGAGGCGCTGGAGGTCTCCCGGGTGCGCGCCGAGCGTCCGGTGTGGACGGGCGGGCCGAGGCCGGACGCGCCGCTGGAGTGCGAGGTGCAGCTACGCGCGCACGGCGACGTGGTGCCGGCGACCGTCGAGCTGACCGCCGACGGTCTCCGCGCCGAGCTGCGCCGCCCGGTGCGCGGGGTCGCCGCCGGCCAGGCGATCGTCGCCTACCGGCCGGATCCGGCCGGCGACGTCGTGCTCGGCTCCGCCACCATCGCCGGCTGAGCGGTCCGACCGCCCGGCGGCCGGATAGTCTTCGGCCGTGACAGATCAGGCGTGGCCCTGGCCGGCCGGCGCGGCGACCGGCATCGGTTCGCTTCCCGGCACCGACATCGCGGAGGCGCAGCGGATCGCCCTCGGCGAGCTTCCCGCGCTGCCCCACCTGCCGGAACTGCCGGCCCGGGGTCCCGGCGCCGACCTGATCGGCCGGACCGCCGGCCTGCTGGTCGAGCTGCCGGTGGAGCTGTACGCCGCCCGTTGGCGGATCGCGCCGCGCCCGGGGCGGGACCTGCGCCGCGCCCGCGACCTGATGGAACGCGATCTCGATCAGCTCGCCGAGCAGGCCGAGGAGTACGCCGGACCGGTCAAGATCCAGGCCGGCGGCCCGCTCACCCTGGCCGCCTCCCTGGAACTGCCGATCGGGGGTCGGATGCTGCGCGACCCCGGCGCGGTCCGGGACCTCACCGCCTCGCTCGCCGACGGGCTCCGGGCGCACGTCGCGGCGGTCGCCCGCCGGCTGCCGCGGGCCACCGTGCTGCTCCAGCTCGACGAGCCGTCGCTGCCGACGGTGCTCGCCGGACGGGTGCCCACCGAGAGCGGGCTCGGCGCGTACCGCGCCGTGGAGCCGGGCGTCGCCGCGTCGCTGCTGCGCACGGTCGTCGAGGCGGCCGGAGCGCCGACCCTGGTGCACTGCTGCGCGCCGGACGTGCCGCTGGAGCTGATCCGCTCGACCGGCGCCGTCGGTGTGGCTCTCGACCTCGGCCTCGTCACCGACCTGGACCCGCTGGGCGAGGCGATCGACGCCGGGCTCGGCCTGCTCGCCGGCGCCGCGCCGACCCGGCCGCCGGCCGCCGGTCGCGCGCCCACCTCGGCCGAGGTCGCCGACCGGGTACGCCAGCTCTGGGACCGCCTCGGTTTCCCGCGCCGGCAACTGGCCGAGCAGGTCGTGGTCACCCCGGCCTGCGGCCTCGCCAACGCCACCGGACAGTACGCCCGCGCGGTGCTCGCCGCCTGCCGGGACGCCGGGCGGCGGCTCGCCGAGGGCTGAGGTTTCCCGTCGTACGGGCGGGGCAGGATGGTCGGCATGATTGGACAGCTGCGCACCGTGGTCATCGACTGCCCCGACCCCCGGGCACTGGCCGACTTCTACGCCGAGCTGCTGGGCCTCTCGCTGGATGCCGACGCCAGCGACGACGGCTGGGTGGTCATCTCCGGCTCCGGGCACCGGCTCGCCTTCCAGAAGGCGCTCGACCTGCGCCCGCCGGCGTGGCCCGACCCGGAGCGCCCCCAGCAGTTCCACCTCGACGTGCAGGTCGAGGACGTCGAGGTGGCCGAGAAGCGGGTGCTGGCCCTCGGCGCCCGACGGTTGCCGGGGCAGGGCGACGACTTCCGGGTCTACGCCGACCCCGCCGGCCACCCGTTCTGCCTGGTCTTCTCCGACTGAGCCGCCCGCCGGCCGCCGGGACGTCCGGCAGGAGAGCCTCCCCCAGCCGCCCAGCCGCCCAGCCGCCCAGCCGCCCAACCGCCCAACCGCCCAACCGCCCGCCGGGGACGTCCGGCACGAGAGCCCACCCCGGTGAAGACCGGTGCGGGCGCCGCGGTGGTGCGGGTTGCGGTCGGGCGGCATGATCGCGGGAATGATCGACACCTCGCTCCGGCGGGCCGCCGGCTCCCTCTTCGGCCTCGCCTACGGTGACGCGCTGGGCAAGCCGACCGAGTTCCTGACCGTCGCCGAGATCGTCCGTCGCTACGGCCCGGCCGGGCCACGCGAACTCGACGGCGATCCCGCACCGGTGACCGACGACACCCAGATGGCGCTGGCCGTCGGCTGGGCGCTGCACGACGCCCCGGCGCTGACGCCCGAGGTCGTCGAGCCGCTGCTGCGGCGACGCTTCCTCGACTGGGCGACCAGCCCCGAGAACAACCGGGCGCCGGGCATGACCTGCCTGCGGGCCTGCGCCGAACTGGGGCGTGGCGTCCGCTGGCAGGAGGCGACGGTGGCCGGCTCCAAGGGCTGCGGGGCCAACATGCGGGTCACCCCGGTCGGCCTGGTCGACGTCGACCTGGACACCCTCGCCGGGCTGGCCCAGCTCCAGGCGGGGCTCACCCACGGGCACCCGACCGGCCTGGCGGCCAGCGAGCTGACCGCGTACGCCGTGCGGCTGCTGCGCACCGGGGCGGCGCTGGCGGAGCTGCCCCGGCTGCTGGCGGACCGGGCCCGCGAGCAGCGGCGGGTCTACCGCGCCGACTGGCTCGGTGACCTCTGGCAGCGCCCGGGCGTGGACACCCCGCACGACTTCATCGCCCGGGGCTGGGACGAGTGCCTGGCGGTCCTCGGTCGCCTCGACGCCGCGCTCGCCGGCCCGGACGACGGCGGCGACCCGTGCCGGCACACCGGCGAGGGCTGGATCGCCGAGGAGGCGCTGGCCACCGCCCTGTTCTGCGCGATCCGGCACGCCGACGACCCGGTTGCCGCGCTGGCCCGGGGCGCCACCACCGCCGGCGACTCCGACTCGATCGCCGCGCTGGCGGGGGCCTTCGTCGGCGCGGCCCTGGGCATGCCGGCCTGGCCCGCCGCCTGGTCCACCCGCATCGAGTACGCCGACCAGCTCGGCACCCTCGCCCGGGCCTGGGACTGACCGGCGCCCGCCCGGACGGGTGTCCCCGGCCGGCGATCCGACCCCGCCGCCCTTGCGCGCGAGCGGCGGGTCGGTGTCCCCGGCCGGCTCGCGGCGCTCCCTGTCGTGCGGGCGCCGGCGGGTCAGGCGCCGGGGAGGTGGGGGAGGCGGCGGATGCGCCGCCACAGGGCGGGGTCGCAGGCCCCGGCGCGGCGGGAGAAGTCCGTCAGCGGGACCCGGACCGGCTCGGCCAGGTCGACGAAGCTGTCGTGGTCCGCGTCGGGGTCCCACTCCCGGGTCGGGATGCGCACGTGGTCGTCCCGGGCGCTCTTGTCCTGGCTGGTGATCTTCAAGACGTCGGCGCCCCGGGCGTCGGCCCGCAGCACCAGGCAGGGCCGCACCTTCGAGCCGGTGCCGTCGGCGTACGGGACGTCGGCCCACCAGACCTCGCCCGGGCGCGGCCCGTCGGCGGGCGCCCGCTCGCCGGCCCGCGGCCGGGGCGGCGCGGTGGACCGGCCCGGGCCGCCCGGAGGCGCCGTGCCGCGGCCGGGCCGGGTGCGCGGGCGCTCCGGTCGGCGCACCGTGCCGCCACGGGCACCGCGCCGCCACTCGCTCCACGTCCAGCCGGCCGCCACGGCCAGTACGACCGCCGCCGCCCAGAGCAGCCATTCGGGCATCCGTACCCCCGCCTCGCCAGTGGGTGCGGCGCGGACGCCGCGGGCCTCGACGGCGCGGCCGGCACCCGGCCCCGCCCCGCCGTCCGGCGATCCTCGCACGTCGGAGGCCCCGCCGCCGCTCGGGCGCGGCGGGTGGCCGGCGGAGTGTCCCACCGGCCCGATACGGTGCCGGGGTAGCGGAATCACGGGAGGTCGCACGGTGTCCGAGGAACCCACCCCTCAGCAGGTCACTCCGGCGCAGGAGGCGGCGGCCGGCGCCGAGCCGACCCCGGAGGCGCGGGAGCGGCACGCCACGCTCAGTCAGGAGCTGACGGAGCACCAGTACCGCTACTACGTGCTGGACGCGCCGACCATCTCCGACGGCGAGTTCGACCGGCAGCTGCGGGAGCTGGAGGCGCTGGAGGAGCAGTTCCCCGCGCTGCGTACCCCCGAGTCGCCGACCCAGCGGGTCGGCGGCACGTTCTCCACCGACTTCACCCCGGTCGCCCACGCCGAGCGGATGTTCTCGCTGGACAACGCCTTCGCCGACGAGGAGCTGGCGGCCTGGGCCGAGCGGGTCGAGCGCGACGCGGGCGGGCCGGTGCCCTACCTCTGCGAGCTGAAGGTCGACGGGCTCGCCATCAACCTCACCTACGAGCGCGGGCGGCTGGTCCGGGCGGCGACCCGAGGCGACGGCCGCACCGGCGAGGACGTCACCGCCAACGTGCGCAGCATCCGCGACGTGCCGGGCCGGCTGACCCCGTCGGCGGAGTTCCCCGACGTGCCGGAGTTCGTCGAGGTCCGCGGCGAGATCTACTTCCCGGTGGCCGCATTCGCCGACCTCAACGCGGGGCTGGTCGAGCAGGGCAAGGCCCCCTTCGCCAACCCGCGCAACGCCGCCGCCGGCAGCCTGCGCCAGAAGGACCCGCGGATCACCGCGTCCCGCCCGCTGCGGCTGGTGGTGCACGGCATCGGCGCCCGCCGCGGCTTCCAGCCGACGGCGCAGTCCGAGTCCTACGCGGCCCTCAAGGCGTGGGGGCTGCCGACCAGCGACCGCTGGCGGGTGGTGCCCGACCTGGCCGGCGTCGCGGAGTTCATCGCCTACTACGCCGAGCACCGCCACGACGTCGAGCACGAGATCGACGGCGTGGTGGTCAAGGTGGACCCGGTCGCCATCCAGGGCCGGCTCGGCTCGACCAGCCGGGCGCCGCGCTGGGCGATCGCCTTCAAGTACCCGCCCGAGGAGGTGACCACCAAGCTGCTCGACATCGACGTCGAGGTCGGACGCACCGGCCGGGTCACCCCCCGGGCCCTGCTCCAGCCGGTGAAGGTGGCCGGCTCCACCGTCGCGTACGCCACCCTGCACAACGCCCGGGAGGTCGAGCGCAAGGGCGTGCTGATCGGCGACACGGTGGTGCTGCGCAAGGCGGGCGACGTGATCCCGGAGGTGCTCGGCCCGGTGGTCGACCTGCGCCCCGCCGACGCCCGGCCGTTCGTCATGCCCACCACCTGCCCGGCCTGCGGCTCGCCGCTGGCGCCGGCCAAGGAGGGCGACGTCGACATCCGCTGCCCCAATTCCCGCACCTGCCCCGGTCAGCTGCGGGAACGGGTCTTCCACCTCGCCGGCCGCAAGGTGTTCGACATCGAGGCGCTCGGCTACAAGAGCGCCGCGGCGCTGCTCGACGCCCAGATCATCACCGACGAGGGCGACCTGTTCGCCCTCGACGCCGACCAGCTCGCCCGCTCCCCGTTCTTCGTCAACAAGGACGGCAGCCTCGGCAGCAACGCCACCAAGCTGCTGGACAACCTCGTCGTGGCCAAGGAACGCGACCTGTGGCGGGTGCTGGTGGGGCTCTCCATCCGGCACGTCGGGCCGACGGCCGCGCAGGCGCTCGCCCGGCACTTCCGCTCCGTCGAGGCGATCGACAAGGCCAGCGAGGAGGAGCTCTCCTCGGCCGACGGGGTGGGGCCGACGATCGCGGCGAGCATCCGGGAGTGGTTCGCCGTCGACTGGCACCGCGAGGTGGTCCGCAAGTGGGCCGAGGCCGGCGTACGGATGGCCGAGGAGGCGGTCGACGAGGGGCCGCGCCCGCTGGAGGGGGTCACCGTGGTGGTGACCGGGACGCTCGCCGGGTTCAGCCGCGACCAGGCCGCCGAGGCGATCCAGAGCCGGGGCGGCAAGGTCAGCGGCTCGGTCTCCAAGAAGACCTCCTTCGTCGTGGTGGGCGACAACCCCGGCTCCAAGGCGGACAAGGCGGCCAGCCTCAAGCTCCCCGTCCTCGACGAGGAGGGATTCCGGGTGCTGCTCGACGCGGGTCCGGACGCGGCCCGGGAAACCGCCCGCACCGAAGCCTGACGACCGGCCGAGCGGGTGACCGACCCGAGGGGGTGACCGACCCGACCGTGGCGCCGACCCGGGCGGGAGCCCGGTCCGGACGTGGGAGTCGGCGGCGCCGCCGGGAGAGGCTTGCGGGGGAGTGGCCCGGATACCAACTTAATTACGACTACGACCGATTCGCGACTGTCGTGTCGGGCATTGCGCCATGGAGGGCGTTTCATTGACGGCACGGCGTGCCAGTGGGTCACGCCCTCGTGGACCGAGCCCTCGGGAGGTGTGATGGAGGCCGCCGACCTGCGAAACTCCGTTCCGCCCGGCCGGGGGCGGCCCTTCTTCGCCTTCGTCTGGTCGGTCGTCGCGCTGGCCGTGCTGCTCAACGTACGCCCGCTGCTCGCCCTGCCGGCCGAGCTGCCGGAGCTGCCGGCGGCGTTCTGGGTGATGGCGGCTCTCGCCGTCGGCTGCGACGCGCGCCCGTTCGTGCCGCCCGGGCGCCGGCAGACCTCGGCGGTCTTCCCGTCCACCTGCTTCACCTTCGCGATCCTGCTCGGCTGGGGGTTGGGCCCGGCGGTCGCCGTGCAGGCGGTGGCCGTCGTCGTCTCCGGCTGGCGGATGGGGCACGCCCCCTGGCGGACCGCCTTCAACGCCGGCCAGTACGCCTGCGCCCTGGCCGCCGCGTACGCCGTCACCTGGCTCGGGCCCGGCGGCATCTTCGACGGCGGCCCGCTGGGCTGGACGGACGTGGCCGCGGTGGGCGGCGCGACGGTGGCCTGGTTCGCCGTCAACTACGCGCTGGTCAGCGCGGCCGTCCGGCTGCGCTTCGGCGACCGCTGGTGGCCCAGCCTGCGGCAGGGGCTGGGCTTCGAGCTGCTGTCCACCGGCTCGCTGCTGCTCCTCGCCCCGGTGCTGGTCGCCGCGGCGCGGGCCAGCGCGGCGCTGATCCCGCTGGTGCTGGTGCCGCTGTTCGCCGTCTACCGGATGGCCCGGCTCAGCCTGGAGCAGCAGCAGCTCGCCTCCCTGGACCCGCTCACCGGCCTGCCGAACCGCAAGGCGCTGCTGGCCGAGGTCGGCGAGCAGGTGCACCTGCACGCCGAACGGGCGGCCCGCGGCGAACCGGGTGCCCACCTGGCGCTGCTCCTGATCGACCTCGACCGGTTCAAGAACGTCAACGACGCCCTCGGGCACGCGGTGGGCGACCGGCTGCTGGTCGAGGTGAGCGCGCGGCTGACCACGGTCGTCGGCGACGACATGGTGGCCCGGCTGGGCGGCGACGAGTTCGCCATCGTGATGACCGGGCTGACCGAGGCCGGCGAGGCCCGGGATGCCGCCGACCGGGTGGTCCGCGCCCTGGCCGAACCGGTGTCGCTGGACGGGCTGCCGCTCGACGTGGGCGGCTCCATCGGCATCGCGATCTTCCCGGAGCACGGCGAGGACTTCGCGACCCTGATGCGCCACGCCGACGTGGCGATGTACGACGCCAAGCACCGCAACGACACCGTGGCGGTCTACGCGGCCGAGTCCGACCACAACTCGGCCGAGCGGCTCGGCCTCCTCGCGGACCTGCGCCGGGTGCTGGAGTCGGGCCGCCGGCCCGGCGCCCCGGCCCGGGCGGGCGTCGCCGGCGCGCCGGCGACGGGCGCGGGGACCGCGCCGAACGCGGCCGGCCCGTCGGCGACGGACGCCGGGACCCCGCCGGGCGTGGCAGGCCCGGCGCGGGCGGACGCGGCCGGCGCACCCCTGGGGGACGGCGCGGTCGCCCGCGAGGGGTTGTCGGGAGCGGGCGCCGGGGCCGTGGCGGGCATGGGCGGCGCCGCCGTGGCGGGCGAGCAGACCGTGGCGGCCGTGACGGGACTGGAGGCCCCGGGGAGCCTGCCGGGGGGCGCGCGGGCCGGCGGCACCCGGGGCGGGGACGGTGCCGAACTCCCGGCAGACCCCGCGGCCCTGCGTCCCGACGCCGGATCCGGCCGCTGGCGGTTGCGCCGCCGCCGGCAGCGGAGCGAACCGCCGCACGCCGACGAGTTGATCAACCAGATCGTCACGGCCGCCGACCCGATCCGCCGCCGGGCGGCGGCGTACCCCGAGGCCGGCCCGGACCGGGGCGACGGCCCCGGCCGCCGCGACCGCCTGGGGCCGCCCGGCGGGGAGGCCGGCACGGGCGTACGCCGGCAGGGCACGGCGGGCGACGGCGTGGGCGGTCGCCGCGGCGACCGCGACCCGGCGGTGCGGCGGGCCGCCCGGCAGGACGCGCCACGGCGGCGGGGCGCGGACCCCGAGCCGACCCGCCGGCGCGGCGCGGACCCGGACCCGGCCGCCGACGTGGGCGAGATCACGATGTACTACCAGCCGCAGGTCGCCATCGCGACGGGCGAGGTGGTCGGCGTGGAGGCGCTGCTGCGCTGGCGGCATCCCCGCCGGGGCATGGTCGACCCGGAGGAGTTGATCCGGGTCGCCGAGCAGAGCGCGGTCATGCGGCTGCTGACCCGGCGGGTGGTGGACGACGTGGTGGAACAGCTCGCCAGGTGGTCGGCCGCCGGGATCGGCCTGCCGGCGGCGCTCAACGTCAGCGTGCGGGACCTGCACACCGGCGAGATCGCCGACCAGATCGCCGACCGCCTCGCCCGGCACGGCGTGCCGCCGCAGCGGCTGCAACTGGAGATCACCGAGGGCGCCCTGATGGCCGACCCCCGCCGCGTGCTGGCCACCATCACCCGGCTGCACCGCATCGGGGTGGGCATCGCGCTGGACGACTTCGGCACCGGGTACTCCTCCCTGCAACACCTGCGCCGGTTGCCGCTGTCCGAGGTGAAGGTGGATCGCTCCTTCGTGCTGGGGATGGCCGAGGACGCCGACGACGCCGCGATCGTGAAGTCGACGATCGAGTTGGCCAAGGCGCTCGGGCTGCGGGTGGTCGCCGAGGGCGTGGAGGACGAGCGCACCTGGCGAATGCTGTACGCCGCCGGCTGCGACGCCGCGCAGGGCTGGTTCTACGCCCGGCCGATGCCGGCCGAGGAACTCGTCGCCTGGCTGGCCCGCTACCGCCCGGTCCGCCCGACGCCCACCCCGGACGCCGAGATCCCCCGCCGGCACGCCCGCTGAGCCCACCACCCCGTCCGTCGGGTCCGCACCGTCGGCCGGGACCGCCCCCGGCGTGCCGGCCGCGCGGTGCGGGGTGACCGGCGGAGGCCCCGGCGCGCCGCGCCCGGAGGGGGAGTCGGGGACGCGCCGCCGGGACGGAACAATAGACTCGCTCCGGTCACCGCGCGTCACGCATAACCGCCCGCGCGGGCGGCACCCGGCCCGACCAGCAGCACCGTCACGAAGGGGGCACCGATGGCCGCCATCTCCCGCGAGGAGGTCGCGCACCTGGCGCGACTGTCGCGGCTCGCCGTCACGGAGGAGGAGCTGGACACCTTCGCCGGCCAGCTCGACGTGATCCTCCAGGCGGTCGCGCAGGTCGGCGAGGTCGCCGCGGCGGACATCCCGCCGACCTCGCACTCGGTGCCGCTGACCAACGTCCTGCGCGACGACGTCGTGGTGCCCGGCCTGACCCCGGAGGAGGCGCTGTCGGGCGCGCCCGACGCCGAGGAGCAGCGGTTCCGCGTACCGCGGATCCTGGATGAGGATGTGGCGTCATGACCCAGACCGACCTGACCAGACTGACCGCGACGGAGATCGCGGGGCTCGTCGCCGCCGGCGAGACCTCCGCCGTCGAGGTCACCCAGGCGCACCTGGACCGGATCGCCGCGGTCGACGACCGGGTGAACGCGTTCCTGCACGTCGACGGCGAGGGCGCGCTCGCGGCCGCCCGCGAGGTGGACGCCCGCCGCGCCGCCGGCGAGGAGCTGGGCCCGCTGGCCGGCGTGCCGGTCGCGGTGAAGGACGTGCTGACCACCAAGGGCGTGCCGACGACCGTCGGGTCGAAGATCCTTCAGGGCTGGCGCCCGCCGTACGACTCGACGATCGTGCGGCGGCTGCGCGAGGCCGGCACGGTGATGCTCGGCAAGACCAACATGGACGAGTTCGCGATGGGCTCCTCCACGGAGTACTCGGCGTACGGGCCGACGCACAACCCGTGGGACCTGAGCCGCATCCCGGGCGGCTCGGGCGGGGGCAGCGCCGCGGCGCTGGCCGCGTACGAGGCGCCGCTGGCGATCGGCTCCGACACCGGCGGCTCGATCCGCCAGCCGGGCGCGGTCACCGGCACGGTCGGCGCGAAGCCCACCTACGGCGGCACCTCCCGCTACGGCCTGGTGGCGTTCTCCTCCTCGCTGGACACCCCCGGCCCGTGCGCCCGCACGGTGCTGGACGCCGCGCTGCTGCACGAGGTGATCGGCGGGCACGACCCGCGCGACTCCACCTCGATCCCGCAGCCGGTGCCGGACGTGGTGGCCGCCGCGAGGCGGGGCGCGACCGGTGACCTGACCGGCGTGCGGCTCGGCATCGTCAGCGAGTTCACCGGCGAGGGGGCCGAGCCGGGCGTGCTGGCCGCGTTCCGGGAGTCGGTCGACACGCTGACCAAGCTGGGCGCCGAGATCGTCGAGGTGTCCTGCCCGAACTTCAAGTACGCGCTGCCCGCGTACTACCTGATCGCCCCGAGCGAGTGCTCCTCCAACCTGGCCCGGTTCGACGGCGTCCGGTTCGGCCTGCGGGTCGGCGACGACGGCAACCGGTCGCTGGAGGAGGTCATGTCGCTGACCCGGGAGGCCGGCTTCGGCCCCGAGGTCAAGCGGCGCATCATGATCGGCACGTACGCGCTCTCGTCGGGCTACTACGACGCCTACTACGGGCAGGCGCAGAAGGTGCGCACGCTGATCAGCCGCGACTTCGCCGCCGCGTTCGAGCGGGTCGACGCGCTGATCTCGCCGACCACCCCGTTCGTGGCGTTCCCGATCGGGGCGCGCACCGCCGACCCGTACCAGATGTACCTGGCCGATCTGTTCACCATCCCGACCAACCTGTACGGCGGCCCCGGCATCTCGGTGCCGTGCGGGCTCTCGGACGGGCTGCCGGTCGGTCTGCAGGTCATGGCCCCGACGATGGCCGACGACCGGATGTACCGGGTCGCCGCCGCGCTGGAGAGCGCCGTCGGCACGTTCACCCCACCGGCACTGTGAGGCAGGAGCTCAGATGACGACGACACTGCCCGCGTACGACGAGGTCGTCGCGCGCTACGAACCGGTGATCGGCCTGGAGACCCACGTCGAGCTGGGCACGAACACCAAGATGTTCTGCGGCTGCCCGACGGACTTCGGCGGCGCGCCGAACACCCGGGTCTGCCCGGTCTGCCTGGGCCTGCCCGGCTCGCTGCCGGTGGCCAACAAGGCGGCCATCGAGGCGACCATCCGGATCGGTCTGGCGCTGAACTGCTCGATCGCCGAGTGGTGCCGGTTCGCCCGGAAGAACTACTTCTACCCGGACATGCCGAAGAACTTCCAGATCAGCCAGTACGACGAGCCGCTCTGCGTCGACGGCTACCTGGACGTCGAGGTGAACGGGGAGCTGGTGCGGATCGGCATCGAGCGGGTGCACCTGGAGGAGGACACCGGCAAGACGCTGCACGTCGGCGGCGCCACCGGCCGCATCCACGGCGCGACCGAGTCGCTGGTCGACTACAACCGGGCCGGCATCCCGCTGGTGGAGATCGTCACCAAGCCGGTCGCCGGCACCGGCGCGCTCGCGCCGGAGGTGGCCCGCGCGTACGTCACCGAGCTGCGCGACGTGATCCGCTCCCTGGGCGTCTCCGACGTGCGGATGGAGGAGGGGTCGCTGCGCTGCGACGTCAACACCTCCCTCAACCTGCCCGGCCAGGAGTGGGGCACCCGCACCGAGACCAAGAACGTCAACTCGTTGCGCTCGGTCGAGCGGGCGGTCCGGTCGGAGATCATCCGGCAGGCGTCCGTGCTCGACGCGGGCGGCCGGATCACGCAGGAGACCCGGCACTTCCACGAGGACACCGGCGACACCACGCCGGGCCGGTCCAAGGAGACCGCGACCGACTACCGGTACTTCCCGGAGCCGGACCTGGTGCCGCTCGCGCCGGACACCGCCTGGGTCGCCGAGCTGAAGGCCGCCCTGCCCGAGCTGCCCCGGCTGCACCGGCGCCGCCTCCAGGAGCAGTGGGGCCTGTCGGAGGCGGACATGCAGTCGGTGCTCAACGCCGGCGCGGTCGAGCTGATCGAGCGGACCGTGGCCGCCGGCGCCTCCCCGGCCGCCGCCCGCAAGTGGTGGCTGGGCGAGCTGTCCCGGCGGGCCAACGAGACCGGCGTGGAACTGGCCGACGTCGGGGCCACCCCGGCGCAGGTCGCCGAGCTGCAGGGCCTGGTCGACGCCGGCAAGCTCAACGACAAGCTGGCCCGCACCGTCCTGGAGGGTGTGGTGGCCGGCGAGGGCTCGCCGACCGAGATCATGACCAACCGGGGCCTGGAGGTCGTCTCCGACACCGGCGCGCTCACCGCCGCCGTCGACGAGGCGATCGCCGCCAACCCGGGCATCGCCGAGAAGGTGCGCAGCGGCAAGGTCGCCGCGGCCGGCGCGCTGGTCGGCGCGGTCATGAAGACCACGCGCGGCCAGGCCGACGCGAAGACCGTCCGCGAGCTGATCCTGGAGCGCCTCGGCGCCCAGGGCTGACCCCCCCGCCGGCCGGTGTGATCACGAGGTCGGCGGCAGTCCTCGATCTCCGACTGCCGCCGACCTCGTGGTCGATCCACGCGGGCCGGCACAGCGCCACCCCCCACCCCTCGCGAGGCGTCAACGGCGACGCCTGGATGGAGCCACCGTGAACGAGCAGCCGTCCCGCACCGACCTCGAGGTCCTCGACGAGATCCAGCGGCGGGTGCTCTGGCTCGCCACCCGGATCGTGGACGCGGCCAACCACGACCGCGACACCGGCGACGGGGTGAAGGTCGGCGGGCACCAGGCCTCCAGCGCCTCGCTGGTCACGGCGATGACGGCGTTGTGGTTCGCGCACCTGGACGCCGAGGACCGGGTGGCGGTGAAGCCGCACGCCTCGCCGGTCTTCCACGCCATCCAGTACCTGCTGGGCAACCTCGACCGCTCCTACCTGACCCGGCTGCGGGCCCGGGGCGGGCTCCAGTCGTACCCGTCGCGCACCAAGGACCCGGACGAGGTGGACTTCTCCACCGGCTCCGTCGGGCTCGGCGCGGCGGCGCCGCTGTTCGCCGCCGCGACCCGGCGCTACGTCGACGCGCACTTCGGCGCCCGCCCGCACTCCCGGTTCGTCGCGCTGATCGGCGACGCCGAGTTGGACGAGGGGAACATCTGGGAGGCGGTCGCCGACCCGGCCACCACGGGCCTGGGCAACGTGATGTGGCTGGTCGACTTCAACCGGCAGTCGCTCGACCGGGTGGTGCCGGGGGTGCGGATCAACCAGTGGCGGGGCCAGTTCGAGGCCGCCGGCTGGCACGTGGTCGAGGTCAAGTACGGCCGCAGGCTCGCCGAGGCGTACGCCCGGCCAGGCGGGGAGCGGCTGCGCGACTGGATCGACGCGATGCCCAACGAGCAGTACCAGTCGCTGTTCGGGCTCACCGGGGCGGCGCTGCGCAAGCAGTTCCTCGACGGCGCGCCCGACGGGATCGAGGCGTTCATCGCCGACATCGGCGACGACGAGCTGGGGCCGCTGGTCACCGACCTGGGCGGGCACGACATGGCGGCCATGCTCGACGCGTACGCCCAGTGCGACGCGGTCACCGACCGGCCCAGCGTCGTGTTCGCGTACACCGTGAAGGGGTGGGGGCTCCCGATCGCCGGCAACCCCCGCAACCACTCGGCGCTGCTCACCACGGAGCAGGTGGAGGCGCTGCGCGCCGCGCACGGGCTGACGCCGGAGACCGAGTGGGACCGCCTCGACCCGGCGTCGGAGGCCGGCATCCGGGCCGGCGAGCGCCGGGAGGCGCTGTCCCGCGCGCCCCGCGAGCGGGCGCTCGGGGTCGCCGTCCCGGAGAGCACGCGGGTACGCGCCAACAAGCCGATCTCGACCCAGGAGGTCTTCGGCCGGGTGCTGGTCGAGTTGGCCCGTAACCCGGAGGTCGGGCGCTACCTGGTGACCACCGCACCGGACGTGGCCACCTCCACCAACCTCGCCGGCTTCATCAACAAGACCGGCGTCTTCGCGCCCACCGAGCAGCGGTCCTGGACCGAGGACCGGATGCTGCGCTGGACGGAGAGCCCCGCCGGGCAGCACATCGAGCTGGGCATCTCGGAGATGAACCTGTTCCTGCTGCTCGGCCAGCTCGGCCTGGCCTGGGACCTGTCGGCCCAGCCGCTGCTGCCGGTCGGCACGGTCTACGACCCGTTCGTGCTGCGCGGGCTGGACGCGTTCCTCTACGGCACCTACTCCGGCTCCCGGTTCGTGGTCGCCGGCACCCCGTCGGGCATCACGCTCGCCCCGGAGGGCGGGGCCCACCAGTCCACCATCACCGCCTCGGTCGGCCTGGAACTGCCCGGGGTGACGTTCCTCGAACCGGCGTACGCGGCCTCCCTGGACTGGCTGCTCTGCGACGCGCTGGGCCAGATCGCGGGCGGGTCCACCCCGTCGGCGACGGCGGCGCCGGCCGAGGACGGGGCGTACTACTTCCGGCTCAGCACGCGCCCGATCGACCAGGCGCCCTTCGAGGCGGCCCGGGCCCGGCTCGGCGACGCGGTGCTGCGCCGGCAGGCGGTCGCCGGGGCGTACCGGTTGGTCGACGCCCACCAGGCGCACCCGCACCTGGCCGACGCGCCGGTGGTGCAGCTCGCCGCCTCGGGCGCGGTGCTGCCGGAGGTGCTCGCCGCGGCGGCGGAACTCGCCGAGGAGGGCATCGCCGCCCACGTGGTGGACGTGACGAGCCTGGACCGGCTCTACCGCGCCTGGCAGCGCACCCTGCGGCAGGGCGTCCGTACGGCGACCGTGCCGAGCGTGCCGGGCGCG
Organism: Micromonospora sp. NPDC047670; assembly: GCF_043204915.1. Classification (NCBI taxonomy): domain Bacteria; kingdom Bacillati; phylum Actinomycetota; class Actinomycetes; order Micromonosporales; family Micromonosporaceae; genus Micromonospora; species Micromonospora sp. NPDC047670. The sequence goes on along the minus strand of NZ_JBIDDA010000003.1, from coordinate 617,881 downwards.
CTGCGCTCGGCGTTCGCCGACCGGGTGCCGGTGGTGACCGTGCACGACGCCGCCTCGCACGCGATGGCGTGGCTCGGCTCGGCGGTCGGCGCCCCGGCGGTGCCGCTGGGGGTGGACGAGTTCGGCCAGTCCGGCAGCGTCCACGAGCTGTACGAGCTGCACGACCTGCTGCCCGGCAGCATCGTCAACGCCGCCCTGGCCGCCCTGTCCCTGCGCTGAGCCGTCCCGGCATCGGCCGTCGGCGGAGCGCCGTCCGGCGGTGCCTGGCGGTCGCCCGGCCGTCGTCCGGCGCGGTGGTGCCCTGCGGGTCAGCGGGTCGGGGTGGGAGTGACGGGGGCCGGGACGCCCGCCTTCGGGTTCTCCACGACGTGCCGCTCCAGGTTGACCTGCGCCTGCCCGGTGCCGCCCACGGTGATGTCGTCGTACGCCTGGAGCAGCTTGTTCTCGTCGAAGTAGAGCACGCTCATCGACAGCGGGGTGGGCTTCTCGCCCTCCAGCCCGCGCAGCCCGGCGCCGCCGGTGGACCCCTGGACCATGAGCTGGGTCGGCGTCTGGCCGGGTGCCTCCGGCAGCTTCGACACCTGCCGGTTGTGGGTGTGCCCGGCGAGGACCAGCGGGCAGGTGCCCGACAGGGGGCCGGCGGAGGCCGGGTCGTGCACCAGCGCGATGTTCACCGGCCGCGGCGAGCTGCGCACCGTGGCGGCGAGCTGGTCGCCGACGCCGATCACCTGGTCGGCGACCTGCTTGGTGAGGCCGCTGCCCGCCGGCGAGGTGTTCTTGTCGGGGGTGAAGCGCGGGTCGCCGATGCCGGCGATGGTCAGCCCGGCGACCGTGGTGGTGGTGTTGTTGAGCACGATCGCGTTGGGCTGGCGGGCCACGGCCGCCGCGGTGCGGCCGGAGTCGTGGTTGCCCCGGATGTAGACGTACGGCTTCTTGAGCAGGCCGATCGAGCCGACGTAGGAGGCCTCCGGCTCGCTGCCCCAGTCCGTGATGTCCCCGGTGTCGATCACCACGTCGATGCCGAACTGCTCCACGATGGTGCGGATGAGCTGCCAGCCGGTCGGGTTCAGGTGCATGTCGGAGACGTGCAGCACCCGGGTCGTGCCGGGGGCCGGCTCGTAGACGGGCAGCGACGACACGGTGGTGTAGAGCTGGCTGACGTTGCCGACGATGCGCTGGAGCTGCTCCGCGTAGCGGGTGTAGTCGTTGGCGATCCGCCGGGCGTCGCCGACGATCGCGGGGGCGTTGACCAACAGCCCCTCGTAGCGTGGCTCCTCGATGGCCTGCGGCCGCACGGTCGCCGCGGCGGTGCCGAGGCTGCCGGCGGTGATCACCAGCGCCAGCCCGCCGGCCCAGGCCGCCCGGCGGGCGTCGCGGAAGACCAGCAGGGCCAGCAGCAGGGTGACCAGCACGGCCGACGCGAGCGTCCGCAGGCCGAGCCGCAGCACACCCTCGCGGACGTCCTCGACGGCCGACTGGCTGGCCCGGTTGATGCTGGCCGGGTCGTCGATCAGCGCCTCGGTGCGGCTCTGGTCCAGCGCGCCCAGCTCGACCGTCAGGTGGGTCGGGCCGTCGTGGCTGTCGAGCAGCAGCGCGCCCAGCGGCGGGACGTCGACGGTGGTGCTGCCACTGACCGCCGGCGCCACCGTGAGGTCGGCCTGGAACGGGCCGATGTCGGTGCTCACCCGGCCGCCGGCGAGCACGCCGAGCACCACGCCGACCAGGGTGACGACCAGGACCGCCAGCGTCAGCCCGGTCGCGCGGAGCACGCGCCGGCCGCCCCGGTCGGTGCCGCCCCGGCGCAGGCGCGGGGCACGACCGGCCGCCGGGGCGTCCTCGCCCCGGCGACCGTGCTGCTCGTTCTCCTGCCCGTCCATGCTGAGATTCTGACCTGCCCAGTGAGGGATCTTGGGAAACCTGGGCGGACCGGCCGCGTCAGCTCCGGCCGGCCCCGCCGCCGGCGAAGACCAGACGCAGCAGCCGGTCGTCCTCGGGCGCCGGGTCGCCCCGCCCGTCGTGGTTGGAGGTGCTCACCCAGATCGAGCCGTCGGGGCCGGTGGCCACGGCGCGCAGCCGCCCGAACCGGCCGGTCAGCAGCTCACGCGGCTGCCCGAGCACCGTGCCGGTGTCGGTCAGCTCGACCAGCCACAGCCGCTTGCCGCGCAGGCAGGCGGTGACCAGCAGCCGGTCCGTGGCGGTCAGCCCGGAGCAGGAGGCGTCCGACGTCGGCCACTGGGTGATCGGGTTGACGTAGCGCTTGTCGTCGTCGCGCCCCTCGACCTGCGGCCACCCGTAGTTGCGCCCCTTGGTGACCTGGTTGATCTCGTCCCAGGTGTTCTGGCCGAACTCGACGGCGTACATCCGCTTGCCGGCGTCCCAGGCGAGGCCCTGGACGTTGCGGTGCCCCAGGGACCACACCGGGGAGTTCGGGAACGGGTTGCCGGGCGCCGGCTTGCCGTCCCTGGTGATCCGCAGGATCTTTCCGCCGAGTCGCCTGACGTCCTGCGCCTGCGGCCGGTCGCCGGCGTCCCCGGTGCTCGCGTAGAGCAGGCCGTCCGGGCCGAAGGCGAGGCCGCCGCCGTTGTGGATGCCCGCCTTGGGGATGCCGGTGAGGATCGGGGTGGGCGTGCCGCCCAACTCCAGCCGGGCGATCCGGTTGTCGCGCGCGGTGGTGTAGTAGACGAAGACCGACTTGTCGCGCTGGTAGTCGGGCGAGACGGCGATGCCCAGCAGCCCGCCCTCGCCGGCCGCCGCCACGTCGGGGACGGTCTGCACCGGGGTGACCTTCAGCCCGTCGGGCCCCGACTCGGGGCCGACGCGCAGGATCCGGCCGCTGTCCCGCTCCGTGACCAGCGCCGCGCCGTCGGGCAGGAAGGCGATGCCCCACGGCACCCGCAGGCCCTTGGCCAGCACGGTGGTGACCACTTCCTGGCCGGCGGCGCCGGCGCTCGCCGTCGTGGAGGGGGTGGGGAAGGTGGGCGGCTCACCCGCCGGGTCCGGCTCGGGCTCGCCGAAGCTGCAACCGGCGGTCGCGAGCAGCAGCGCCGCGCACGACGCCGCCAGGGCCGCCCGGAGGCGACGGGTGCGAGGGTACGGGGGACGGGCGCTCACCCGGCCCAGGGTAGCCCGCCGAGGCGTCGTAGCGGGGCCGACGGATCGGACCGGTCGCCGTGGCGGGGTCAGCGGGCCCGGACGGCGAGCAGCGCGACGTCGTCCTCGCGGTGGCGCGCGGCGGTCAGCAGCATGTCGCACAGCTCGCCCAGCGGCAGCCGGTCCGTGCCGCCCAGCCGTTCGGCCAGCTCCGCCATCCCCTCGTCGATGCTCCGGTCCCGCCGCTCGACGAGGCCGTCGGTGTAGAGCAGCAGGGTGTCGCCCGCGGCCAGGTGGGCGTGCCGACTGGTGCGGCGCACCGGCCGGCTCAGCCCGAGCAGCGGCTCCGGCGTGCCGCCGAGCACCTGCACCGCGCCCCCGGCCCGCACCACGAGCGGCGCGGGGTGACCCGCGTTGCACCAGGTGACCCGCTGGCCGCCGGCGTCGTCGGCGCGCAGCCGTACCAGGGCGGCGGTGGCCGCGGCGGGGATGCGCAACCCCCGGATCGTCTCGTCCAGGCGGCTCATCAGCTCGCCGACCGCGTCGGGGCGGCCGTACGCGTTGCCCCGCACGAGGTTGCGCAGCTGCCCCATGGTCGCGGCGGCCTCGATGTCGTGGCCGGCCACGTCGCCGATCGCCGCGATCAGGTCCCCGCCCGGCTGGCGGAAGGCGTCGTACCAGTCGCCGCCGACCTCCACCCGGTCCGCCGCCGGCTGGTAGCGGGCGGCCAGCTCCAGGTCGTCGGTGGCGGGCAGCCGCGGGAGCATGCTGTGCTGCAACACGTGCGCGACGTGCCGCTGCTGGCCGTACCTGCGGCTGTTGCCGATCGCCTGCCCGACCCGGCGGCCGACGTCCTCGGCGATGAGCAGGTCGCTGTCGTCGAAGTGCCGCCGCGCCGGGCCGTTGATCAGGGTGATGCAGCCGAGGACCCGCCCGGCGCCGGTGATCGGCACGCTGAGGTGCGACGAGAAGCCCAGCCGGGCGGCGATCTCCGGCATCTCCGGCCCGACCGTGCCCCGCCGCACGTCGGCGAGCGTGCCCGCGCTGCCCAGCACGGGCCGGCCGGTGCGCAGCACCGCCCGGGTGATCGAGTCGGGGCTGAGCCCGGTCCGCATCAGCTCGGCGAAGCGGGCGACGTCCGTGGCCCGGGCCGGGTCGTGGTGCGCGGCGGTCACGTCCCGGGGCGATCCGTCGGGCCCGACCAGGGTGACCAGGGACCAGTCGGCCAGCAGCGGCACCGTGGTGTCGCGGACGTGCCGCAGCACGGTGGTCACGTCGAGGGTCCCCGCCAGCGTCCCGGCCAGCCCGGCGAGCAGCTCCAGCCGGCCGTTGGCCTCCTCGGCGCGCCGGCGCGCCTCCTCGGCGCCGTCGAGGGCGATCCGCAGTCGCAGCTCCGACGAGCAGGCGGCGGCCAGGTCGGCGAGCGTCCGCAACTGCTCGGCGGTCCAGTCGCGCGGCTTGTCGTCGATCGCGCAGAGCGACCCGAGGACCCGGCCCTCCAGGTCGGTCAGCGGCATCCCGGCGTACGCCACCACGCCGAGGTCGGGCACGGCGAGGTTGTCCCGGAGGGTGGGGTGGAGCCGGGCGTCCGGCAGCACCATCGGCGTCCCGAGGTCGATGACGTGCTGGCAGAACGAATGGCTCAACGGGGTCTCCCGCCGGGCTGCCCACGGCGGGGACAGGCCCACCTCGCCGGGGAAGAACTGGCGGTCGGCGTCGACGAGGGAGACCAGCGCGACCGGCACGTCGAGCAGATCCCCGACCAGCCGGGCGAACCGGTCGAACGCCTCGTCGGGGGCGGCTGCCAGCCCGGTCTCGGCGAGGGAGCGCAGCCGGTCGGGGTCGCGCAGCACCGGGATCGGGGCGGCGCGCCCCGGGGCGTCGTCGCGGGAACCGTCGGTCATCGACCACCTGTCTGTGCCGGTCGGAGGCCGACCGGCGCTCCGGTCCCCCTTATACCCCGTCCGGGCCGGCACCGACCCGGTCCGCGGGCAGTCATCCCGGTCACGCTGCGCTGGCCGGCGGGCGGCCGCTCGTTCGGGTGCCGGGGCCCGCCCCGCCCGGCCGACCAGGCCACGGTGGGCCTATCGTCGGCGGGCGTGAAGGTATGGATCCCGCACGAGGCCGGCCGGACGCTCCTCGGGGAGTTGCCCCCGGAGGTCACGGTCGAGGTGGCCGAGGACCCCACCCGGCTCCCCTCCGAGGTGGCCGGCGTCCGGTTCTGGGTGCCGCCCTTCCTGGCCGGCGGCGACGCCCCCGCGCTGCTGCGTGAGCTGCCCGACCTGGCGGTGGTGCAGCTCCTCTCCGCCGGGGCGGACGCGTGGACCGGCCGGGTCCCGGAGGGGGTGACGCTCTGCGACGCCCGGGGCGTGCACGACCCGTCCACCGCCGAGTGGGTGGTCGCGGCGATCCTGTCCCAGCTGCGGGCCTTCCCGGCCCTCGCCCGCGCCCAGGCCCGGCGCGAGTGGGCGTACGACGAGGTCGCCCCGACCGACGAACTGGCCGGCAAGCGGGTGCTGATCGTCGGGGCGGGCTCGATCGGGACGGCGGTACGGGACCGGCTCGCGCCGTTCGGGGTGAGCTTCACCCTGGTGGCCCGGACCGCCCGCCCGGCGCAGGGGGTGCACGGCGTCGGGGAGCTGCCGGGGCTGCTGCCCGAGGCCGACGTGGTGGTGCTGCTGGTGCCGTTGACCGAGCAGACCCGCGGGCTGGTCGACGAGAGGTTCCTCGCCGCGATGCGGGACGGCGCGCTGCTGGTGAACGCCGCGCGCGGGCCGGTCGCCCGGACGGAGGCGCTGGTAGCCGAGCTGCGGACCGGCCGGATCTCGGCCGCGTTGGACGTCACCGACCCGGAGCCGCTGCCCGCCGGCCACCCGCTCTGGACGATGCCGAACGTGCTGCTCACCCCGCACGTGGCGGGTTCGGTGCGCGGCCTGCTGCCCCGGGCGTACCGGCTGGTCGGGGACCAGGTGCGGCGGTTCGTGGCCGGCGAGCCGCTGATCAACGCGGTGGTGGACGGCTACTGAGCGCGGCCCGGCGGGTCAGTGAGCGCGGCCCGGCGGGTCAGCCGGCCGCGTCGGGCAGGGTCTGGCCGGTGGCTTCGACCAGGCGGGGCAGGTCGGTGCCGCGCACGGCCGGCAGCGGCACCGCCTGGCCGTCGTCGAGCCGGGCGACCGCCCGGCCGCGCGGGTCGGCGGCCAGCTCGACGACGCGGTCCCAGCTGATCCGGCGCTGTCCGACGAGCGCCCGCAGGCGCAGCTCGCGGGCGTCCGCGTCGGTCCCGGCCCGCCACGCCCAGACCCCGACGCCGAGCGGGACGAGCAGCACCGGCAGCAGGTACCACCGGGCGCCGGCCAGCGGCAGGGCGCCGATGAAGGCGATGATCGCGGCGGCCAGGATCGCCTGGTTGTGCCGGAAACGGACGGTGTCGGAGCTGCTCACCCCCCGATGATCCCACTCCCGCCGGCCCCGGTACGCGCCGGGCGGGGCCGGCACGGCCCCCGCCGCCGACGGTGACGAGCGTCACTGTCGACTCGGCGTCACCGCCGTCGTGCGCGCTCGTTTGCCGGAGATGGGCAGCGGACCCACCATGTCCGGCGCCCCGCACCGCCGCACCGCCCGTGCCCCCTCACGAAGGCGACCGCCGTGCCCCTCGCGTACCCGTCCCGCGCCCGCCGTCCCGCCGTGCCGGAGGTCGTCGTCCTCGCCGCCGTCGCGCTGCTCCTGCTCGCCGGCGCGGCCGGTCGGGCGCCGACCCCGGCCGTGGTGGCGCTGGCGGGCGCCGCCGGCTCCGCGCTGGCCGGCACGCGCCTGTCCCGGCTGGCCGCCGGCCCGCCGCCCGTGCCGGCGCCCACCCGTTCCCGGGCGGCCCGCCGGCGCGCGGCGCCGCCCCGTCGCGTCGCCGTGCTGCTCGACGCCGCCGTGGTGGTGGCGGGACTGGCCGCCGCCGTCCTGCCGCTCGCCGGCCCGACCCGCCGGCCCGTCGTCGCGGTGGCGGGGCTGCTCGTCGCCGCCCCGCTCTTCGCCGCCGGCCTGCCCCCGTGGGCGCGGGCGCCGCGCCCCGCCGCCCGGGTCCGGCTGCGTCGTGCCCTCGACGCGACCGCCGCCGGCGTCGGGCTGGTCCTCACCGGTTGGCTGCTGCTGCCCCGCGACCGCCTCGACCCGCCGGCCCGGCTCGCGGCGGCGGTGGCCCTCGGCGGGCTCGCGGTCGGGGTGCTCACCGCGCTGACCGGGCCGCACCGGCGGTCCGGCGCCGCCCGGTGCCGGGCCGGCGCCGCGCTCACCCTCCTCGGGCTGGTGGGGCTGGCCGCGCTTCCCGTCGGGACGCCGCCGGACCGCGCGGGGCTGCTGGCCGTACCTCCGCTGGTGGGCGGCGTGCTGCTGACCGCGGCGGGGGCGCGGCTGGCGGCCCGGCCGGAGCCCGACCCGCCCGGCCTGCCGACCCTGGTGTGGCCCCGGGCGGTGATCCCGGCCCTCGCGGCCGTGACGGCCACCGGCTGGCAGCTCCGTTCCGGCGGGCCGCCGGACCTCACCGCCGTGCTGCTCGCGCTCGCGGTGGCGCCGCCGCTCGTGCTCCGCGACCTGCTCCGGCCGGCCGACCCACCCCCGGCGGCCCCCGCCGACGCCGGTCCGCGCCTCGTCGACGCTCCCGCGACCGTCCCGGCCGAAGGCGCGCCGGCCTGCGCCGAGGCGCCCCCGGTCCGGCACCGCCCGCCGGATCCCGGCCGCTCCGGCGAGCCGGCGGACCGCGCCGGGCTGCTGCGGGCACTCGCCGCGCTGCGGACCGCGCCGGCACCCGGCGGCGCGCTGCTCGTCGTCGACCTGCACGGCCTCGGCGGTGCCGGCGACGGGGCGGGCGACCCCGCCCGGGAGAGCGTCCTGGCCGAGGTCGACCGTCGCGCCCGCGCCGTCGTCGGCCCCCGGGACCTGCTCGCCGACCTCACCGCCACCGGCTTCGCCGTGGTCACCGGAACCGGCCCGGTGCTGGCGTACGCGCTGGGCACCCGGCTGCTCGCCGCCCTCACCCAGCCCTACCAGGTGCCGGACGGGGTGCTGCGGCTGCGGGCCAGCGTCGGGCTGGCGGAGGTCGCCGGCGCCGCGCCGGAGGACGTGCTGCGCCAGGCGGACCTGGCCCGGCGGCGCGCCGTCCAGCTCGGCCGGGACCGGGTCGAGTGGTACGACGCCTACCTGGAGGAGCAGCTCGTCCGCCGGCTGGACCTGGAGCGGGAGCTGCCCGGGGCGGTCGCCCGGGGCGAGCTGGACCTCGTCTACCAGCCGGTGCTCGACCTGGCCGACCGGCAGCCGGTCGGCACGGAGGCGTTGCTGCGCTGGCGCAGCCCGGTGCTCGGCACGGTGCTCCCGGCCGAGTTCCTGCCGGTGGCCGAGGACCTCGACGTTGTGGGCGAGCTGGGCTGCTGGGTGCTGGACCGGGCCTGCCGGCAGCTCGCCGCCTGGTCGCTGGGCAGCCGGCAACTGTGGATGGCGGTCAACGTCACCGTCCGGGAGCTGGCCGCGCCCGACTTCGTGCCCCGCGTGGCGGCCGTGCTGGAGGCGTACGGGGTGCCGCCGGACCGGCTGGTGGTGGAGGTGGCGGAGCCGAGGGTGGCGGCCGACCTGTCGACCGTGGTGGCCCGGCTGGCCGGGCTCCGGTCGCTGGGCGTCCGCACCGCGCTGGACGACTTCCGGGCCGAGCACGCCTCGCTGGCCCAGCTCCGTCGCCTGCCGATAGACCTGCTCAAGGTCGGCCCCCAGCTCGTGGACCCGGCGGACCCGCGCCGCCCGCTGATCGACGTGGTGGTGAACGTGGGGGACCGGCTGGGCCTGGACATCGTCGCCGAGGAGCTGGAGTCGCCGGCCCTGGTCGAGGGCGCGCGGCGGGCCGGCTGCCGGTACGGGCAGGGCTTCGCGCTGGCCCGCCCGGCGACGGCGGAACGGGTGGAGGCGTACTTCGAGGAGTTCCCGTCACCCTCGCGCTGACCGGCGCGGGCAGACATCCTGAACCGATTCACCTCTCCCGGGGCGGCGCGGTGCTGCCCCGCGGGGTGAGGTGCGCCGTCTCGTCCTGGATGCCGCCCGCCGGCCCGCCGCCGATCACCGCGAGCAACTGCCGGGCGGCGTGCGCGCCGTACGCCGGGATGTCCCGGCCGAGCGCGGTCAGCGGCGGGTGCACCAGTTGGCACAGCGGGGAGTCGTCCCACGCCACGATGGACAGGTCGCCCGGCACCGCGAGCCCCATCTCCTGGGCCACCGACAGGCCCGCTATCGCCATCACGTCGTTGTCGTAGATGACGGCGGTGGGACGGCCGGCGGAGCTGAGCAGCCGACGGGTGGCCCGCGCCCCCTCCTCGCCGGTGTAGTCCGACGGCACGGTGACCGCGTCGGCCAGCCCGAGCCGCCGGCACACGCCGGCGAACGCCTCCGTGCGGATCTCGGTGTGCAGCAGGTCGGGCAGCCCGCCGACGCGGGCGATCCGGCGGTGGCCGAGGGCGACCAGGTACTCCACGGTCTCCACCAGGGCCGCCGCGTCGTCGGACCAGACGCTGGCCAGCCCGCCGGTGCCCCCGGGTCCGCCGATCACGACCGCGGGCAGCCCCAACTCCTCCAGCGCCGGCACCCGCCGGTCGTCCGCGCGCAGGTCGCAGACGAGGACGCCGTCGACCCGCCGCTCGCCCCACCACCGGCGGTAGACCGCGATCTCCGCCTCCTGGTCGGCCACCATCTGGAGGGTGAGCGCGTACGACCGGGCGGAGAGCTCGGCCTCGACGCCGCTGATCAGCTCCATGAAGAACGGCTCGATGCCGAGCGTGCGGGCCGGGCGGCACAGCGCCAGGCCCACCGCCTCGGCGGTGGAACCGGAGAGGGCGCGGGCGGCGCGGCTGGGATTGAAGCCGATCTCCGCGGCGATGGCGAGGATCCGCTGCCGGGTGGCCTCGGAGACCCCGGGCTGGCCGTTCAGCGCGTAGGACACCGCGCCCTTGGACACCCCGGCACGTCGGGCGACGTCAGCGATCGTGGGCCGCTTCACCGGCGTATTCCTCCACTCTCCCGCCGGCCGGCGGGTTGCCTCGGCGCCGGGGTGACCGGCGGCGATCCACGCTACTGCACGCGGGGCCGCCGGCCGTGCCGCCGGCCGACCGTTCCCGGTCAGCGGCGGGCTTTCCCGGTTAAGCCGCCCGACACCCGGCACCCGCGCGCCGGGTTTAAAGCTGCGCCGCAGTGTGCCAGGAAGCGCTCCACCACGCATGATCACGCTCCCATGGCGGCCGAAAGTTGCCGGATGGTTGCGGTGTTGACTGCCCGTTGACACTGCCGGGGTCGGCCCGTACGGTGGCGTCACTTATCCGGTTCAGTCAACGCTCCTCGATGTCAGGAGCGTTCCCATCTTGCGCGGAGGATGACATGGCACGGTCCTTGACGCACTGGGTCCGGGCGACCGCCGTCGGCGCGGTCAGCCTGGTCCTGGTGGCGGCGTGCAGCGGCAACAGCGGCGGTGGCGGCGGCTCGGAACCGGGCGGCCCCGTCACGCTGAAGATCAACTTCTGGGGCGACTTCGGGCTCGACGAGCTCAAGGCGAAGTACGAGGCCGCCCACCCGAACGTGAAGATCAGCCTGAACACCGGCGAGTACAACGCCCAGCACGAGGACCTGCAGAAGAAGCTCATCGCCGGCTCCGGCGCGCCGGACATCGCCGCCATCGACGAGGGCTTCGTCGTCCAGTTCCGCGGCCAGGCCGACAAGTTCGTCAACCTGCTCGACAAGGGCGCCGGCGCGTACGAGCAGAAGTACCTGCCGTGGAAGTGGAAGCAGACCCTCACGCCGGACGGCAAGACGCAGATCGGCCTCGGCACGGACGTGGGCGGCCTGGCCATGTGCTACCGCACCGACCTGTTCAAGGCCGCCGGGCTGCCCACCGAGCGCGACCAGGTCTCCGCGCTCTGGCCCACCTGGGACCGGTTCGTCCAGGTCGGCCAGCAGTACACCGCCAAGAGCGGGAAGAAGTTCATCGACTCCGGCACCAACATCTTCAACCCCGTCCTCGGCCAGCAGCCCGTCGGCTTCTACGACGAGAGCGACACGCTGAAGATGGACGGCGGCCCGAAGGTCGCGTTCGACGTGGCGGCCAAGATGATCACCGCCGACCTCTCGGCCAACCTGGCCGCGTTCTCGCCCGAGTGGAACAGCGGCTTCGTCAAGGGCAACTTCGCCGTGCTCGCCTGCCCGGCCTGGATGCAGGGGCACATCAAGAACACCGCCCCCGGCACCAGTGGCAAGTGGGACGTGGCCGCGATCCCCGGCGGCGGCGGCAACTGGGGCGGCTCGTTCCTGACCATCCCCAAGCAGGGCAAGAACGTCGACGAGGCGTACCGGTTCCTGGAGTGGCTGGTCCAGCCCGAGCAGCAGATCGAGATCTTCAAGAAGGTCGGCAACCTGCCCTCGCAGCCGGCGCTCTACCAGGACCCGGCGATCCGGGACTTCACGAACCCGTTCTTCAACAACGCCCCGGTGGGCCAGATCTTCTCCAAGACGGCCGAGAGCCTCACCCCGCAGTACCTGGGCAGGAAGAACGGCCCGACCCGGGTGGCGGTGGAGAACGTGCTCAACCGCCTGGCCACCGGCAACCTCAAGGGCAAGCCCGACCAGGCGTGGACCGAGGCGGTCAAGGAAGCCGAGAAGGCCGCCAAGTCCTGATCGCGCCGGTGAGCGGCCGGGGCGGGGTCACGTCCCCGCCCCGGCCCGCCGACCCCCTTCGGTCCCTGGAGGTCCCCCGATGTCCACCACCCGTGCCGCCCCCGCGGCGCCCCCGCCCGGTCGGCACGCCGGCGCGGCGGGCCGTGCCGCCGGCCGCCCGCCCGAGCCGCGCGGCTGGCGCGACCGGCTGTACCGCTTCGACGTGCGCTACGTCCCGTACCTGCTGATCGCCCCGTTCTTCCTGCTCTTCGCGGTCTTCGGGCTCTTCCCGATCGTCTTCAACGGCGTCGTCGCGCTGCGCCACTGGCGACTCGACGACCCGACGCTGACCGGCTGGGCCGGGCTGGAGAACTTCCGCCGCCTGTTCACCGACGACGACTTCTTCAACGCGCTCCAGAACACCTTCGGCATCTTCGTGCTCTCCACCGTGCCGCAGCTGCTGCTGGCGCTGATCGTGGCGTCGCTGCTGAACCGGAAGCTGCGGGCCCAGACCTGGTTCCGCGTCGGGGTGCTGCTGCCGTACATCACCCCGGTGACCGCCTCCACACTGATCTTCTCGGTGGTCTTCGCGCGGGACACCGGCATCGCCAACTGGGCGCTGTCGCTGCTCGGCATCGGTGAGACCGAGCCGATCGACTGGCGATCCGCCAAGTGGTCCTCCTGGATCGCCATCGCCACCATGGTCAACTGGAAGTGGATCGGCTACAACGCGTTGCTCTACCTGGCCGCCATGCAGTCCATCCCGCGCGACGTCTACGAGGCCGCCGCCGTCGACGGCGCCGGGCCGTGGCGCCAGCTCTGGCGGATCACCGTGCCGATGATCCGGCCGGTGGTCATCTTCACCGTCGTGCTCTCCACCATCGGCGGCCTGCAGCTCTTCACCGAGCCGATGCTCTTCGACTCCAACCCGGCGCTGGGCCTCGGCGGCGACGACGGGCAGTGGCAGACCGTCGCGCAGCTCATCTACAAGGTCGGCTGGCGGGACCTGAACCTCGGCTACGCCGCCGCGATGTCCTGGGCGCTCTTCCTGATCATCCTGATCGTCGCGGCGGTCAACGCCCTGGTCACCAACCGCCTGGGCGGTGGGAAGCGGTGAGCGCGAGGAGTGAGCTTGCGAGCCCCGCGGTCGCGAACGAGAGGAGGGCCCGGTGAGCGTCCCGAACCCCCGGCGGGCGGCCCTGATGGGCCGGGCGCCGCAGCACATGCCCGGCAGCGTCTGGACCTACCTGTTCCTGAGCGCGGTGATCGCGTTCTCGGCGTTCCCGCTCTACTGGATGTTCGTCATCGCCACGAACACCGACGAGGCGCTGGCGAAGATCCCGCCGCAGGTGCTGCCCGGTGGGCAGCTGCTCACCAACCTGCGCGAGGTCTTCTCCATGCAGGACGTGTTCTTCCTCCAGTCCCTCGGCAACAGCGTGATCGTGTCGTCGGTGGTGACGGCCTCGGTGCTCTTCTTCTGCTCGCTGGCCGGCTTCGCCTTCGCCAAGCTGCGGTTCAGGGGGCGCAACGCGCTGATGGTGATGGTCATCCTGACCATGACGGTGCCGAACCAGCTCGGCGTCGTCGCGCTCTACATCCTGATGGGCCACATGCCGGGCGAGGGCGGCTGGAACGGCACCCTCCTCGCGGTGATCGTGCCCGGCCTGGTGAGCGCGTTCGGCGTCTTCTACATGCGTCAGTTCATCCTCGACGCGGTGCCCGACGAGCTGGTCGAGGCCGGGCGGATGGACGGCGCGAGCACCATGCGGATCTTCTGGAGCGTCGTGGTGCCGGCCGTCCGGCCCGCGATGGCGGTGCTCGGCCTGCTGACCTTCGTCGCCACCTGGAACGAGTTCCAGTGGCCGCTGATCACGCTCGGCGGCACCGACTACCCGACCTCGATGGTGGCCCTGTCCGACCTCGCCAGCGGCAACTACGTGCTGTACCGCCGGGTGCTGGCCGGCGCCCTGGTCGCCACCCTCCCCCTACTGGTGATGCTCTTCGTCGGCGGCCGTCAGATCGTCCGCGGAATCATGGAAGGTGCGGTGAAGTCGTGATCCGGCAAGCGTTGCACGAGGGCTGGACGCTGCGGGCGGTGCCCGGCCCGCAGGTCCCGGCGGGGATCGCCGACCGCGCGGTGCCGGCGACCGTCCCCGGCTGCGTGCACACCGACCTGCTCGCCGCCGGCCTGATCCCCGACCCCTACCTCGACGACAACGAGACGGGGCTGGCCTGGATCGGCCGGACCGACTGGGTCTACGAGACCACCTTCGACCACGAGCCGGGCGACGACGAGCGGATCGACCTGGTCTGCGCCGGCCTCGACACCGTCGCCACGCTCACCCTCAACGGCGTCGAGCTCGGCCGCACCGAGAACATGCACCGCGGCCACCGCTTCGACGTCCGGTCGCCGCTGGTCGCCGGGTCCAACACCCTGGCCGTACGCTTCGACTCCGCCTACCGCTACGCACAGGCGCAGCGGGACCGGCTCGGGGACCGGCCGAACGCCTACCCGGAGCCGTTCCCGTTCATCCGCAAGATGGCCTGCAACTTCGGCTGGGACTGGGGACCGACCCTGGTCACCGCCGGGATCTGGCAGGAGATCGGGCTGCACGCCTGGTCCACCGCCCGGCTGGCCGTCGTGCGCCCGCTGGTGACCGTCGCGGCCGGCGACGGCCGGGTGGAGGTGCACGTCGAGGTCGAGCGGGCCGGGGACGGGCCGCTCACCGTGCGGGCGACCGTCGCCGACGCGCGCGCCGAGGCGACGATCCCGGCCGGGCAGCGCACGGCCGTGCTGACCCTCACCGTCCGCGACCCTGCGCTGTGGTGGCCCCGGGGGTACGGCGCGCAGCCGCTCCACCCGCTGGAGGTGACCCTGTCCGGCGGGGACGGCCGGCCGCTGGATGCCTGGTCCCGACGGATCGGCTTCCGGTCCGTACGCGTCGACACCACCCCCGACGCGCACGGCACGCCCTTCGCCCTGCGCGTCAACGAGACTCCGGTCTTCGTCCGGGGGATCAACTGGATCCCCGACGACGCGTTCCCGACCCGGATCACCCGGGACCGGCTGGCTCGGCGACTGGGCCAGGCCGCCGACGCGAACATCAACCTGCTGCGCGTGTGGGGCGGCGGCCGGTACGAGTCGGACGACTTCTACGACCTCGCCGACGAGCTGGGCCTGCTGGTGCAGCAGGACTTCCTCTTCGCGTGCGCCGCGTACCCGGAGGAGGAGCCGTTCCGCGCCGAGGTGGCCGCCGAGGCCGCCGAACAGGTGGTCCGGCTGGCGCCGCACCCGTCGCTGGTGCTCTGGACCGGCAACAACGAGAACATCTGGGGCTGGCACGACTGGGACTGGCAGGAGCCCCTGGCCGGGCGCACCTGGGGGCGCGGCTACTACCTGGAGCTGCTGCCCCGCATCGTCGGCGAGCTGGACCCGACGCGGCCGTACTGGCCGGGCAGCCCCTGGTCGGGCAGCGAGGAGATCCACCCGAACGACCCGGCGCACGGCACCACGCACATCTGGGACGTCTGGAACACCGACGACTACACGCGGTACCGCGACTACGTGCCGCGCTTCGTCGCGGAGTTCGGCTACCAGGCGCCGCCCGCGTACGCCACGCTGCGCCGGGCGCTGTCGGACGACCCGCTGGCCCCCGACTCGCCCGGGATGGCGCACCACCAGAAGGCGACCGACGGGGACGCCAAGCTCCGGCGGGGGCTCGACGCGCACCTGCCGGCGCCGGCGGACTTCGACGACTGGCACTGGCTGACCCAGCTCAACCAGGCGCGGGCGATCCAGCTCGGGGTGGAGCACTTCCGCTCCCACCGCGACGTCTGCGCGGGCACCATCGTCTGGCAGCTCAACGACTGCTGGCCGGTGACCTCCTGGTCGGCCGTCGACGGCGACGGTCGCCGCAAGCCGCTGTGGTACGCGCTGCGCCGCGCGTACGCGGACCGGCTGCTCACCGTCCAGCCCCGGCGGGACGGCCTGGCCGTGGTCGCGGTCAACGACGCCCCGGTCCCGTGGCGGGCGGTCGTGTCGGTGACCCGGCTGACCCTGACCGGGGAGCCGCGCGCGAAGACGACGCTGGAACTGGCCGTCCCCGCGTACGGGAAGGTCGAGCTGGCGCTGCCGGCGGAGCTGGCGCGGCCGGCGGAGGCCCGGCGCGAGCTGCTGGTCGCGGAGGCGGGGGACACGGCGGAACGGGCGCTCTGGTTCTTCGCCGAGGACCGCGACGTCGACTGGCCGGCGGCCGGGTACGACGCGGCGGTCGAGCCGGTCGACGGCGGGCGGCGGGTCCGGGTCACCGCCCGGACGGTCCTGCGCGACCTCGCCCTCTTCCCCGACCGGCTCGACCCGGCGGCCGAGGTCGACGAGGCGCTGGTCACCCTGCTGCCGGGGGAGTCGGTGACCTTCACGGTGCGCGCGGAGACCCCGCTGGACCCGGCGGCGCTGACCGCCCGGCCGGTGCTGCGCTGCGTCAACGACCTCGCCGCCGGCTGACCGGCGGACCCTGCCCCGCCTCCCGCGGGGCGGGGTCCGCCGCCGACCGACCGCGACGGCGGTGCCGGCCGCCTCTCCGGTCAGCCGGCGCCGCGCCCACCGGGCCCCGTACCGCGACAGCGGTACGGGGCCCGGGACGACGGCGAGAACTGCGCGTGGCGGTCAGGCCCGGGCGGCGGCGAGCACCTGGCCGACCAGCTCGCCGGAGGTGCCCGAGCGCTCGTACTCCGGGCGGTGCAGCGTGCCACCCATCAGGGGCGCCGGGTTCCGGTGCACCGCCGGGCTGTCCGACGTGACCAGCGCCGCGAAGTGGTACTCCTCGGCCTTCGTCGCCTCGATGATCCGGGCGATGTTGCGCGGGGTGATGCCCCCGCCCGGCATGACCACGATCCGGCGCTGCGCCCGTCGGACCAGCTCGGCGATGAGCGGGGCCCCCTCCAGCACGCTCACCTCCTGGCCCGAGGTGAGCACCCGGTCCACCCCCAGCTCGATGAGCTGCTCCAGGGCCTGGAACGGGTCCCGGACCATGTCGAACGCCCGGTGGAAGGTGATGCTCGCGGTACCGGCCGCCTCGATCAGCTTCCGGGTGGTCGGCACGTCGACGTCGCCCTCGGCGGTCAGCGCCCCGACGACCACGCCGTGCGCCCCGGCGGCCACCGCCGCCTGCACGTCGCGCACCATGGCGTCGACCTCGGCCGGCGAGTAGATGAAGTCCCCCGCCCGCGGCCGGACGATGACGTGTACCCGGATCCGGTCGACGCTGCGCAGCGCCGTCTCGATGGTGCCGATGCTCGGCGTCAGCCCACCCTCGAAGAGCGCGGAGCAGAGCTCCACCCGGTCGGCGCCGGCCTCCTCGGCGGCGATCGCGCCCTCGACGCTGTCGATGCAGATCTCGAATGTCGTCATCAGTCTTCCCTCTCCGTGCGGGTCCGTCCCGCGGTCCAATCGATGGCGGCGGTGACGGCGCCGACCGGTTCGCCGCCGCCGAGCACCGGCACCCGGCGCAGCTCACCGGCGCCCTGCACCGGCGCGCCGGCCGCCGCCAGGGCGCTGAGCGCGATGGCGGTGGTGGCCCGGGGGCTGCCGTCGATCACCTTCACGGCGACCGCGTACCCGTCGGGGGTCGCCACCCCGAGCACGCCCTCGGCGCCACCCTTGGCGAGCACGCCCGGCAGCGCCCGCATCAGGTCGGTGTTGGGGTGGCCGTGCCAGCCCCCGACGTGCTCGGGGTGCCGGCGCATCGCCTCGGCCACCCGGGCCTCGGGGCTGCCGGGCTCCGCCCGCACCAGGGCCTGGAAGGCGCGGGCCAGGCCGGTGAGCGGCAGACCGAACAGCGGCGCGCCGCAGCCGTCCACGGCGACGGTGGCGACCGGGGTGCCGGCCAACCGGGCGACGGCGGCGGCGGTGTGCCGTTGCAGCGGATGCGCCGGGTCGAGGTAGTCGTGCGTGGACCAGGAGCGGGCGGCACAGGCGAGCAGCATCGCGGCGTGCTTGCCGGAGCAGTTCATCCGGATCCGCCGCCGTTGCTCGCCCGCGCGGATGAGCCGCTCCCGGGTGGGCTCGTCCTCGGGCCAGTCGGGAGGGCAGGCGAGCGCGTCCTCGCCCAGCCCCGCGGCGGTGAGCAGGTCGCGCACCACGGCCACGTGCCGGTCGTCGCCGGTGTGGCTGCCGGCCGCGATGGCCAGCGCGGCCCCGGCCAGCGCCCGGCCGGCCGGCGAGCCGGCGCCCGCCGCGTCCACGGCGGTCAGGCAGGCCAGCGCCTGCGCCGGCTTCAGGGTGGACCGTGGCAGCACGGGCTCGTCGGGCACGCCGGCGCGCAGCGCGACCGCGCCGGACGGGTCGAGCACCACGACGCTGCCGAGGTGTCGACTCTCCACGAAGCCGCTGCGCGTCACCCGCGCGAGTTCGGCGTACGGGACGGTGGTCACCGGGCGGTACCCCCTTGGGCGAGCAGTGGCGCCGCCGGGTCCGCGTCGGCCGACCGGCCGCGACCGGTGCGGCGACCGTTGCGGGCCTGCAGGACGCGGGCGACCTTCGACAGCGAGGCGTTGACCACCAGGTAGATCAGCGCCACCACGAGGAACGTCTGGATCAGCAGGTTGGTGTACGAGGAGAGCACCTGGCCGCTGTAGAGCAGCTCGGTGTAGCTCACCACGAAGCCGAGCGAGGTGTCCTTGAGCAGGCCGACGAGCTGGCTGACCAGGGACGGGGCGAGCTGGAGCAGGGCCTGCGGCAGCACCACCAGCCGCATGACCTGGCCGCGCCGCAGGCCGACCGCCAGGCCGGCCTCCGTCTGCCCCCGGTCCAGCGCCTTGATGCCGGCCCGGAAGATCTCGGCGAAGGCCGCCGAGTTGGAGACCACCAGCGGCACCACGAGCTTCCAGAACAGCGGGAAGTTCAGGCCGTACTGGGGGAGCGCGAAGAGCGTCACGTAGATCAGCAGCAGCGCGGGCACGGTCCGGAAGACCTCCACGTACGCGCCGGCCAACCAGCGTACGGGCCGGCGCGCCGAGAGCCGGCCGAGCGCGAGCAGCAGCCCGAGCGCGGCGCTGAGCACGGCGGTCGCGGCGGCGGCGCGCAGTGTCGCCCAGAGGCCGTCGAGCAGGTAGCGCCAGATCGGCCAGGTGGTGAAGGGCTGCCACCGGTCGGCGGCCAGCTCGCCGTAGCTGGCGAAGCGGTGGACCGCCCAGACGAGTCCGCCGACCACGGCGAGCGTGCCGAGCACGGTGGCGATCCGGATCCGCCGCTTCGCGCGGGGACCGGGCTCGTCGAAGAGGATCTGCTGGGTCGGGTTCATCGGACGATCGCCAGCCTTCGTTCCAGCGTGCCGGTGACCCGGCCGATCAGCAGCGCGAGCAGCATGTAGGCGAGGCCGGCGCCGGTGAAGACGGTGATCGGCTGCGCCTCGACGAGGTTGACGTTGTTGGCGGCCTGGGTCAGCTCGACCACCCCGACGGCGGCGGCCAGCGAGGTGTTCATCAGCAACGCGATGCAGATGTTGCCCATCGGCTGGATCACCGCGCGCAGTCCCTGCGGCAGGATGACGTACCGCAGGGACTGGCTGAAGGTGAGCCCGATGGCGCGCGCCGCCTCGGCCTGCCCCACGCCCACCGTGTTGATCCCGGCCCGGATCGCCTCGGCCAGGTACGCCCCCTCGTAGGCGGCGATCACGATGGCCGCCGAGGTGAACAGCGGGAACGAGATGCCGATCGTCGGCAGCGCGAAGACGAAGAGCACCAGCAGGGCCAGCAGCGGCAGGTTCTGCAGCACCTCGACGTAGACGGTGCCGACGGTACGCAGCAGCGGTACCGGGCAGATCCGCAACGTCGCCACGACGATGCCCAGCAGCATCGCGCCGAGGGTGGTCACGACGGTCAACTGGACCGTCGTGACCAGCCCGTGCCCGAGTGCGCCGAGGTGAGCGGTGAGGGCGTCCATGTCGGGGAGGGTTCCTCAGGAGCCTTCGACGGAACCGATCGCCGGCGGCGTCGGCGCGTCGCCCTCCACCACGGAGCCGAGGGTGCTCTTCCAGACCTTGCCCCAGGTGCCGTCGGCCTGGATCTTCCGGAGCCAGTTGTTGACGAACTCCTTGAACTGGGCGTCCTCGCGGTTGAGCCCGATGCCGTACGCCTCCGTGGTGAACGGCTCGCCGACGACCTTCATGCCGGGGTTGGCCTTGGCGCCCGAGGCGAGCAGGGTGAAGTCCTGCACGTACGCGTCACCGCGCTTCTGCAGCAGCGCCTGCACCGCCTGGGGGTCGGTGGCGAAGGCGACCTGCTTCGAGCCGGGGGCGGCGGTGGGCAGTGCGGTGACCGCCGGGGTGTTCGCGCCCACGATGACGGTCTTGCCGGCCAGGTCCTTGACGCTCTTGATGCCCGTCTCGTCCTTGCGGACCGCGACGGCGAGGCCGGAGGTCAGGTAGGGCCCGGCGAAGGCGACCTGGGTGGCCCGCTGCGGGGTGATGGTGTACGTCTGGAAGACCGCGTCGACCGACTTCGCCTGGAGCATCGCCTCCCGGGTCTGGGTGCCGATGGTCACCGTCTTCACCTCGGGCTTGCCGATGATGTACTTGGCGAGCAGCTTGGCCATGTCGGCGTCGAAGCCCTCGATCTGGCCGCTGACCGGGTTCTGCTGGGACAGCAGCGGGGCGTCCAGCGACCCGCCGACGGTCAGGTAGCCGCGCTTGCGGATCGCGTCCATGGTGGAGCCGGCCGGGATCTCGGCGTCGGAGGCGACCGGGGCGGCGTCGTACACCGACTGGTCGACCTTCTCCCCGCCGGCCTTGCCGGGCAGGGGCGTGGAGCCGCCGTCGCCGCAGCCCGCGGCGGCCAGCGCGACGGCCACGGCGGCGGCCATCGTCACCGCGCCGCGCCGTGTGAGGTTCTTGTGCCACATCGACATGTCACCCTCCTCGGGGGATCAGTGCTGGAGGATCTTGGAAAGGAAGTCGCGCGCCCGGTCCGTGCGGGGGGCGGCGAAGAACTCGTCGGGGGTGCCGGACTCGACGATCCGGCCGTCGTCCATGAAGACGACCCGGTCGGCGGCGCGGCGGGCGAAGCCCATCTCGTGGGTGACGACGACCATGGTCATCCCCTCGGCGGCCAGGGAGACCATCACGTCCAGCACCTCGTTGACCATCTCCGGGTCCAAGGCGGAGGTCGGCTCGTCGAAGAGCAGCACCTTCGGCCGCATGGCGAGGGCGCGGGCGATCGCCGCCCGCTGCTGCTGGCCGCCGGAGAGCTGCGCCGGGTAGCGGTCGGCCTTGTCGGCGATGCCGACCCGGTCCAGCAGGGCCAACGCCTGGTCGCGGGCCTCGGCCTTCGGCACGCGGCGGACCCGGATCGGGCCGAGCGTGACGTTGTCCAGGATCGTGCGGTGGCCGAACAGGTTGAACGACTGGAAGACCATGCCGACGTCGGCGCGCAGCCGGGCGAGTGCGCGGCCCTCGGCGGGCAGCGGCTCACCGTCGATCTCGATGCTGCCCGCCCCGGCGATCTCCAGCCGGTTGAGGCAGCGGCAGAGGGTCGACTTGCCGGAGCCGGACGGCCCGACCACGACCACCACCTCGCCGGCGGCCACGGTCAGGTCGATGTCCTTGAGGACGTGCAGCGGGCCGAACCACTTCTGCAGGCCGCGGACGGCCACCATCGGCCGGCCCGGGCGCGTCGACCCGGTCCGCCCCGCGAGGTCGGGTGCCGTCGGTGTCACAGCTCGCCCCACTTTCTACGACGATCGAACAAAGATTTGCTTCAACCGAACCAACGCGGCTCATCTAATGCGAGACACCGAACCAAGTCAACTGCTTGCCGGAAGGAAGTTCGGATGCTAAGAACCTCGCGTGACGATTGACGACGCCCCGCGTGACGGCCTCCGCGGTGGCCCACGCGATCTGCTCCGACTGGTGGCCAGCGGGGCGGCGGTCAGTCGTGCGGATCTCGCCCGGCTCTCCGGGCTCTCCCCGTCGACGGTCTCCCAGCGGGTCGAGGCTCTGATCAGCGAGGGACTGCTCCAGGAGACGGGCGCCGGCAAGTCACGGGGCGGGCGACGACCCCGCCAGCTCGCGGTGCCCACCGGTGGCGCGCTGATCGGCGCGATCGACCTCGGCGCGCACCACGCGCGCATCGCCACCCTCGACCTGTCCGCGCGGGTGCTCCAGGTCCGGGACCGGCCGGTCCGCATCGAGGACGGCCCGGAGGCCGTGCTCGGCGCCCTGCTCGACGACGTCGCCGCGCTGGTGCCGGCCGGCGACGGCGCGGTGCCCGGCCAGCGCGGCGCCGCTCGGGGCGTGGACGCCCTGCGCGGCATCGGCATCGGCATCCCCGGGCCCGTGCAGTACGGCACCGGCCGGATCGTCAGCCCCTCCCGGATGCCCGGCTGGAACGGCTTCGACGTCGCCGCCTTCTGTGCACAGCGGACGGACGTGCCGGTCGTCGTGGACAACGACGCGAACCTGATGGCGCTCGGCGCGCACCGGGCCTCGCACGCCGCCCTGGACCACGCGGTCTACGTCAAGGCCGGCACCGGCATCGGCGCCGGGGTCATCTCCGGCGGCCGGCTGCACCGGGGTGCCCAGGGCTCCGCCGGGGACATCAGCCACTGCCGGGTGCTGGCCGAGCCCGCGCCGCTGTGCAGCTGCGGCAACACCGGCTGCCTGGAGGCGGTGGCCAGCGGCGCGGCCCTGGTCGCCGCGCTGCGGGAACAGGGCGTCGGGGTCGACGACCTGACCGGCGTGATGCGGTTGATCGACGACGGCGACCGGCACGCCACGGCGCTGGCCCGTCGGGCCGGCCGGTCGATCGGCGAGATCCTCGCCGTCGTGGTCAACTTCTTCAACCCGCAGGTGGTCGCGATCGGCGGCCGGCTCGCCGAGTGCGAGCCGCTGCTGGCCAGCATGCGCGCCACCCTCTACGAGCGCTGTCTGCCCCTGGCCACCCAGGCCCTGCTGATCGAGCGGGTGGACGCCGGCCCGGACGTCGGCGTCACGGGCGCGGCGCACCTGGTCGTCGACCGGGTCGTCGACCCGGCCTGACCCGTCGCGTTCCCGGCGGGCCGGGAACGCCCGTCAGTCGGGGACCCGGCGGTAGGCGCCGTCGCTGGCCGAGGTCGCCATCGAGGCGTACGCGCGCAGCGCCGCGGACACCGGCCGCTGCCGGTCCGCCGGCGTGTACGGCTTGTCGCGCTTCTCCTCGGCGACCCGGCGGGCCTGGAGGACGTCCTCGGGCACGTTCAGCTCGACCGAGCGGCCCGGGATGTCGATGACGATCTCGTCGCCCTCGCGGACCAGGGCGATCAGCCCGCCGGAGGCGGCCTCGGGGGAGACGTGCCCGATGGAGAGCCCGGAGGTGCCGCCGGAGAAGCGCCCGTCGGTGAGCAGCGCGCAGGCCCGGCCCAGCCCCCGGCCCTTCAGGAAGGAGGTGGGGTAGAGCATCTCCTGCATGCCGGGGCCGCCCTTCGGCCCCTCGTACCGGATCACCACCACGTCGCCGGCGACGACCTGCTTGTTGAGGATCGCCTCGACCGCCGCGTCCTGGGACTCGTAGACCTTGGCCGGGCCGCGGAACGTCAGGCACTCCTCGGGCACCCCGGCGGTCTTCACCACGCAGCCGTCCGGGGCGAGGTTGCCGTGCAGGATGGCCAGCCCGCCGTCGGCCGAGTACGCGTGCGCGCGGTCCCGGACGCAGCCGCCGGCCGCGTCGGTGTCCAGCGACGACCAGCGGTTGGCGGTGGAGAACGGCTCCGTGGTGCGCACCCCGCCCGGGGCGGCGTGGAACAGCTCGACCGCCTCCGGCGTCGCCGAGCCGCCCCGGACGTCCCAGTCGGCCAGCCAGCGCTCCAGGCTGGGGGAGTGCACCGCGTGCACGTCCCGGTTGAGCAGGCCGGCGCGGTCCAGCTCACCCAGGATCGCCGGGATGCCGCCGGCCCGGTGCACGTCCTCCATGTGGTACTGCGGGGAGTTCGGCGCGACCTTGGCCAGGCAGGGCACCCGGCGGGAGATCTCGTCGATGTCGGCGACGTGGAAGTCCAGCTCGGCCTCGCGGGCGGCGGCGAGCAGGTGCAGGATCGTGTTCGTCGAGCCGCCCATCGCCACGTCCAGGGCGACCGCGTTCTCGAACGCGGCCCGGTTGGCGATCGCGCGGGGCAGCACGGAGGCGTCGTCGCCGTCGTACCACCGCTTGGCGATCTCCACGACGGTGCGGCCGGCCTCGACGAAGAGCGACCGGCGCGCGGCGTGGGTGGCCAGCGTCGAGCCGTTGCCCGGCAGCGCCAGCCCGATCGCCTCGGTGAGACAGTTCATCGAGTTGGCGGTGAACATGCCCGAGCAGGAACCGCAGGTCGGGCAGGCGGAACGCTCGATCTCGCCGAGCTGGGCGTCGGTGACCGCCTCGTTGGAAGAGGCGATCATGGCATCGACCAGATCGATCTTGGAATGGACGACGCCCTCGATGGCCACCGTCTTGCCGGCCTCCATCGGCCCGCCGGAGACGAAGACGGTCGGGATGTTCAGCCGCAGCGCGGCCAGCAGCATCCCGGGGGTGATCTTGTCGCAGTTCGAGATGCAGACCAGGGCGTCCGCGCAGTGCGCGTTGACCATGTACTCCACCGCGTCGGCGATCAGCTCCCGGCTGGGCAGTGAGTAGAGCATCCCGCCGTGGCCCATCGCGATGCCGTCGTCCACGGCGATCGTGTTGAACTCGCGGCCCACCCCGCCGGCCTCGGCCACCGCCTCGGCGACCAGGCCGCCGAGGTCCTTGAGGTGCACGTGACCGGGTACGAACTGGGTGAAGCTGTTGGCGATGGCGACGATCGGCTTGCCGAAGTCGTCGTCGGTCATCCCGGTGGCCCGCCAGAGGGCCCGGGCGCCGGCCATCGTCCGACCGTGCGTGGAGGTCTTCGACCGCAGCTCAGGCATGCCTACCAGTGTGGCACCGCCGCCGGGGCGCCCGTCGGGCGTGCGTGCCGTGTCCCAACAGATGCACACCCGGTCCCCCACGGGGAGCCCTCATCCGGCACAGTTGAGGACGTGCATCTCCCCCCGGGCATGGTCGCGGCAGCGGTGCTGTGCGGGCTGGTCGCGGCGGCGGCCACCGCGCTGTCGGCCGTCGACGCCCGGCGGCGGTCCGGGCCGCACCGGCGGGCGCACGCGCTGCTCGCCCTGGCGTCCGCGGTCGGGCTCGCCAGCCTGCTGGTCGGGGTCGCCGTGGCGCTCGCCGGGGCCGGGCACGGGGCGCACGGGCCGGGCCGGAGCACGGGCTGGGCCACCGTCGTCGGGGTCGGCACGGCGGTCAGCGGTCTGCTCTTCGCCGCCGGGCTGCTCCGGCTCCCCGGCGTGGCCGCGTCGGCGGCGGCCACGGTCCGGCTGGCGCTCGACGGGCTGGTGATGGCCGCCGCGTTCTGGTTCGTCGGCTGGGTGCTGTTCTCCGAGCCCACCCGGCTGCTCGGCGACGCCACCCCGATGGCCTGCCCGCCGATCCTGCTGGCCACGGTCAGCGCGGCCCTGACCGCCGGGATCGCCCTCATCGTGGCGTTCCGCGCCCCACCGCCGCGCCGGCTCCTCGCCGGTCTCGGCGCCGGGGCCACCGCGGTGACCGGCGGCGGGCTCGGCGTCGCCACCGGCCTCTGCCAGGCCGGGCCGGGCGTCGCGCTGGCCGGGGCGGGGGCGCTCGCCGCCGGCCTGTTCGTCGCCGCCCTGACCGCCCGGGGGATGGGCCCGACCGGCCAGACCGACCTCGACCTGATCCGCCGCGACGGCGACCACGCGTTCGTCCCGATGTTCGCGATGGCCGCCTCGGCGATGTACCACCTCCTCCAGGACGGCCGGTTCGACGCGCTCGGCATCGTCGCCGGGAGCGTGGAGGGCTTCGCCCTGGTGGCCCGGCAGTACCTGACGCTGCACGACGTGCGCGGCTACGCCAGGCGGCTCGCCGAGCGCGAGGCGCACTTCCGCGAGCTGGCGCACACCGACCCGCTGACCGGCCTGGCCAACCGGCGGGGCCTGCTGCGGGCGCTGCACCGCTGCGCCGAGGCCGGCACGCCCTGCGTGCTGCTCGGCCTCGACCTCGACGGCTTCAAGAACGTCAACGACATGCGCGGGCACGACGTCGGTGACGCGGTGCTGGCCGAGGTGGGCCGGCGGCTGCGCGCCAACCTGCGCCCGGGCGACGTGGCGGCCCGGCTCGGCGGCGACGAGTTCGCGGTGCTGATGCACGGGCGCCCGGCCGACGCCGACCGGGTCGCCGAGCGGCTGCTCGGGGTGCTCGGCCGCGCCTACGACCAGCCCGAGGGGGCGGTCTTCCTGTCCGTGAGCATCGGGCTGGCCGGGTGGGCCGGCGAGCCCGACGTCGAGTTGCTGCTGCGCCACGCCGACCTGGCGCTGCGCTACGCCAAGCAGCGCGGCAAGAACCGGATCGAGCGCTACGACGTCGCCTACGACCAGCTGCTGCGCCGCCGCACCACCCTCGAACACGAGCTGCGCGGGGCGATCGAGCGCGACGAGCTGCGCCTGGCCTTCCAGCCGGTGGCCTCCCTGCCGTCGGTGCGCCCGGTCGGCGCGGAGGCGCTGCTGCGCTGGCGTCACCCGGCGCTGGGCAACGTCCGCCCGGACGAGTTCATCCCGCTCGCCGAGGAGTGCGGGATGATCGCCAAGCTGGGCGCCTGGGTGCTGCACCAGGCCTGCTACCAGCTCTCCCGCTGGCTGGCCGACGGCCACGACGTCTGGGTCTCGGTCAACGTCTCGCCGCGTGAGCTGCACGCCCCGGAGTACGTGGTCCAGGTCGCCGAGGCGCTGCGCGCCCACCACGTGCCGCCGCAGCGGCTGGTGCTCGAGGTGACCGAGCACGCCGTGGCGACCGACCTGGACGAGTTGATCCGGCGGCTGACCGCGCTGCGGCTGACCGGCGTCCGGATCGCGCTGGACGACTTCGGCGCGGGCTACTCCTCCCTCGGGCAGCTGCGGCGCCTGCCGATCGACATTCTCAAGATCGACCACAGCCTGGTCGCCGAGCACGAGCCGGTGCGGCCGGTGGGCCGCGACGGCCCGGCCTTCGCGCCGATGGTCGACATCGTCATGCGGCTCGGCCACCAGCTCGGCCTGGAGGTCATCGCCGAGGGGGTGACCACGCCCACGGAGCTGGCCGCCGTGGTCGCCGCCGGCTGCCGGTTCGGCCAGGGCGCGCTGTTCGGCTGGGGCGTGCCGGCCGAGCACCTGGAGGCGATGCTGGAGGCGGCCACGTCTCCCGGCGCCCGCCCGGCCCCCGCTACCGCTCCGTCCGCCCCCGCCCCGCCCGCCGCTGCGACCCCACGCCCCCGCCGCCTGCCGACGGTGCCCGCCCCGCGCTCGCCCGAGCCGGAGTCCGGGCAGGTGGAGCGGGGTGCGCAGGCCCCCCGGACGGGTGAATCACCGCGCTCCGTTAACCAACATGTGGGATCAGTTGACTCATCGCGTGAGATGCGTCAGGCTTGACCGCATGTCGTCGTACCGGTCGCTGCGAGTACTTACCTGAGCGCACTCTCGCCATCGAGAGTGCGCTGGCCCCGTGCATCCTGCACGAGGGCTTTTTTGTTGCCGTCGGACCCATCGACCCGGAGCCCCGCGCCCCGCGTCCCACCGCTCGAACAGCCGCACCCACTCCAGCCGAAGGCCTGAACCGCCATGACGAGACCCACGCCAGAGACACTCGCCCACTCCGCCCGGCGGACCCGCCCGGGCGCCGAGCCCGCGAGCGACGCCGACCACGCCGGCGCCGCCCGCGCCGCGGCCACCCCGGCCGTCCCGGGGGTACGCGCACCCGCCCCGGCCCAGGTCTCCGGTGCCGGCTCGCTCGTGCGGTCCCTCGAGGCACTCGGCGTCGACGTCGTCTTCGGCATCCCGGGTGGCGCGATCCTGCCGGCGTACGACCCGCTCTACGACTCGACCGTCCGGCACATCCTGGTCCGCCACGAGCAGGGCGCCGGGCACGCCGCCACCGGCTACGCCCAGGCGACCGGCCGGGTCGGGGTCTGCATGGCCACCTCCGGCCCCGGCGCGACGAACCTGGTCACCCCGATCGCCGACGCGTACATGGACTCGGTGCCGATCGTGGCGATCACCGGGCAGGTCGCGCGGCCCTCGATCGGCACGGACGCCTTCCAGGAGGCGGACATCCAGGGCATTACGCTGCCGATCACCAAGCACAACTTCCTCGTGCAGGACGCCGAGGAGATCCCGCAGGTGCTGGCCGAGGCGTTCCACCTGGCGGCCACCGGTCGGCCCGGGCCGGTCCTGGTCGACATCCCCAAGGACGTCCTCCAGGCGCCCACCACCTTCTCCTGGCCGCCGACGCTGGACCTGCCGGGCTACCGGCCGACCCTGCACCCGCACGGCAAGCAGATCCGCGAGGCGGCGCGGCTGATGACCTCCGCCCGTCGCCCGGTGCTCTACGTCGGCGGCGGCGTGCTCAAGGCCGGCGCGACCGAGGGGCTGCGGAAGCTGGCCGAGCTGACCGGGATCCCGGTGGTCACCACGCTGATGGCGCTCGGCGCGTTCCCCGACTCGCACCCGCAGCACCTGGGCATGCCCGGCATGCACGGCACGGTCGCCGCGGTCTACGGCCTGCAGAAGGCGGACCTGATCGTGGCCCTGGGCGCGCGCTTCGACGACCGGGTCACCGGTAAGCTGGACTCCTTCGCCCCGGACGCCACGGTGGTGCACGCCGACATCGACCCGGCCGAGATCGGCAAGAACCGGCACGCCGACGTCCCGATCGTCGGGGACGCCCGGCACGTCATCGACGAGCTGCTCGCGGCGGTGACGAACGAGCAGTCGGCCGGGCACCGCGCCGACACCGCCGACTGGTGGACCCAGCTCGACGACCTGCGCAAGCGCTACCCGCTGGGCTACGAGGAGCCGGCCGACGGCACCCTGTCCCCGCAGTACGTGATCAAGCGGCTCGGCGAGATCGCCGGCCCGGACGCGATCTACGTCGCCGGGGTGGGCCAGCACCAGATGTGGGCCTCCCAGTTCATCTCGTACGAGAAGCCGTACACCTGGCTGAACTCCGGTGGCCTCGGCACGATGGGCTACGCGGTGCCGGCGGCGATGGGCGCCAAGGTCGGCAAGCCGGACACGGTGGTCTGGGCGGTCGACGGCGACGGCTGCTTCCAGATGACCAACCAGGAGCTGGCCACCTGCGCGCTGGAGGGCATCCCCGTCAAGATCGCCGTGATCAACAACGGCAACCTCGGCATGGTCCGGCAGTGGCAGACCCTCTTCTACGGGGAGCGCTACTCCAACACCGACCTCGGCACCCACAAGCACCGCATCCCGGACTTCGTGAAGCTCGCCGAGGCGCTCGGCTGCATCGGCCTGCGCTGCGAGAACGCCGAGGACGTCGACAAGACCATCGCGGCCGCGATGGCGATCAACGACGCCCCGGTGGTCATCGACTTCGTGGTCGGCAAGGACGCGATGGTGTGGCCGATGGTCGCCGCCGGGACCAGCAACGACGAGATCATGTTCGCCCGGGGTGTCCGCCCCGCCTTCGACGAGGACGAGCTGTAGTCATGACCGAACGCACCGAGCGCAGCGAGGGCCGTGAGGGCATGACGAGGAAGGCGCTGCCATGACCGGCACCGAGCGCGGCGAGGGCCGTGAGGGCATGACGAGGAAGGCGCTGCCATGACCGGCACCGAGCGCGGCGAGGGCCGTGAGAGCATGACGAGGAAGGCGCTGTAATGACGATGCACACCCTGTCGGTGCTGGTGGAGAACAAGCCGGGTGTCCTGGCCCGGGTCTCCGGGTTGTTCTCCCGGCGCGGCTTCAACATCGACAGCCTCGCCGTCGGCGAGACCGAGAACCCGGACGTCTCGCGGATCACCATCGTGGTCAACGCCGAGTCGTCCCCGCTGGAGCAGGTGACGAAGCAGCTCAACAAGCTGGTCAACGTGCTCAAGATCGTCGAGCTGGACCCGCAGGTCTCGGTCGCCCGGGAACTGCTCCTGGTCAAGGTGCGCGCCGACCGCGCGGCCCGGGCCCAGGTCCTGGAGACGGTCGGCCTGTTCCGGGCCCGGGTGGTCGACGTGGCCCCGGACACGCTGACCATCGAGGCCACCGGCACCCCGGACAAGCTGGACGCGCTGCTGCGCGACCTCGAACCCTTCGGGATCAAGGAGATGGTCCAGTCCGGGCTGGTGGCGATCGGGCGCGGCTCGCGCTCCATCACCGCCGGGCCCGCGCTCCGGGCCGCCTGACCCCGACAACGCCGGCGCCACGCGCCGCGGAGAACCGACACCGCACAGATCCACGACGGGCCGCCCGGGCCGCCGTACGAAAGGGAAATCATGAGCGTTGAGGTGTACTACGACGACGATGCCGACCTGGGCCTGATCCAGGGCCGCAAGGTCGCGGTGGTCGGCTACGGCAGCCAGGGCCACGCCCACGCGCTGTCGCTGCGCGACTCCGGCGTCGACGTGGTGATCGGTCTGCCGGAGGGCTCCAAGAGCCGGGCCAAGGCCGAGGAGCAGGGCCTGCGGGTGGTCACGCCGGCCGAGGCGGCGGCCGAGGCCGACGTCATCATGATCCTCGCGCCGGACACCGCCCAGCGCCGCCTCTACGCCGAGTCGATCGCGCCGAACCTGGCCCCGGGCAAGGCTCTCTTCTTCGGCCACGGCTTCAACATCCGCTACGGCCTGATCAAGCCGCCGGCCGAGGTCGACGTGGCGATGGTCGCCCCGAAGGGCCCCGGTCACCTGGTCCGCCGCCAGTACGCCGACGGCAAGGGCGTGCCCTGCCTGGTCGCCGTCGAGCAGGACGCCAGCGGCACCGCGCTCGCGCTGGCCCTGTCGTACGCCAAGGGCATCGGCGGCACCCGGGCCGGCGCGATCCGCACCACCTTCACCGAGGAGACCGAGACCGACCTCTTCGGCGAGCAGGCGGTGCTCTGCGGCGGCGCGGCGGCGCTCGTGCAGACCGGCTTCGAGGTGCTCACCGAGGCGGGCTACGCCCCCGAGGTGGCGTACTTCGAGTGCCTGCACGAGCTGAAGCTCATCGTCGACCTCATGTACGAGGGCGGCATCGCCAAGATGCGCTACAGCATCTCGGACACCGCCGAGTACGGCGATCTCTCCCGGGGGCCGCGCGTCATCGACGCGCGGGTCAAGGAGGAGATGCGCAAGATCCTCGGCGAGATCCAGTCCGGCGAGTTCGCCCGGGAGTGGGTGGCCGAGGACGAGGCCGGCCGGCCGAACTTCAGCAAGTGGCAGGCCGAGGGCGCGGCGCACCCGATCGAGGAGACCGGCCGCAAGCTGCGCGGCATGATGAGCTGGGTGGACCGCCCGATCACCGAGACCGCCTGACCGCACACCGGCGGCCCGGGCCCGGCGCTCTCCCCGGCGCCCGGCCCGGGCTGCTTCCTGTCCGCCACCAGCCGTTCCGCCGACGACCGACCGCCGTCGCCGTTCACCGCCTCGTCACCACCCGTTGTGAGGGCACTCACCCCACGGTCCGGGACATGCCGGCCGGGCCGCCCCCTACGATCGCGGGTAGGTGCGTAGCCGGCACCTGACGGCCATGGCACGGATCAGCGCGGGGCGCAGCGCGGCGTCCCGCAGCCCGGCCCACCGCTCTGACGACAACTAGAGGACCGATGACTCCTGTCGTACTGATCGCCGAAGAACTCGCACCCGCCGCCATCGAGGTGCTCGCCCACGACTTCGACGTGCGCCACGTCGACGGCACCGACCGTCCGGCCCTGCTCTCGGCGCTCTCCGAGGCCGACGCCGTGATCGTGCGCAGCGCCACCCAGATCGACGCCGAGGCCATCGCCGCCGCGCCGCGGCTGAAGGTCGTCGCCCGGGCGGGCGTGGGCCTGGACAACGTCGAGGTGCCGGCCGCCACCGCGCGGGGCGTCATGGTCGTCAACGCCCCCACCTCCAACATCGTCTCGGCTGCCGAGCAGGCCCTCGCGCTGCTGCTCGCCGTGGCCCGCAACACCGCCAGCGCCAGCGCCGCGCTGAAGGCGGGGGAGTGGAAGCGGTCGAAGTACACCGGCGTGGAGATCCAGGGCAAGACCGTCGGCGTGGTGGGGCTCGGCCGCATCGGCGTGCTCTTCGCGCAGCGGATCGCCGCCTTCGGCACCCGGCTGATCGCGTACGACCCGTACATCCAGCCGGCCCGCGCGGCCCAGCTCGGCGTCCGCCTGGTCGGCCTGGAGGAGCTGCTGCGGGAGAGCGACTTCATCTCGATCCACCTGCCGAAGACCCCGGAGACGGTCGGCCTGATCGGTGAGAAGGAGCTGGCCGTCGTCAAGCCGGGCGTCCGGATCATCAACGCCGCCCGGGGCGGGCTGGTCGACGAGCAGGCCCTGGCCGACGCGATCGCCGAGGGTCGGGTCGCCGGCGCGGGCGTGGACGTCTACGCCAAGGAGCCGTGCACCTCCTCGCCGCTGTTCGCCTTCGACAACGTGGTGGCCACCCCGCACCTGGGCGCCTCCACCGCCGAGGCGCAGGACAAGGCCGGTCTGGCCGTCGCCAAGAGCGTCAAGCTGGCGCTCCAGGGCGAGTTCGTGCCGGACGCGGTCAACGTGCAGGCCGGCGGCGTCGTCGCCGAGGACGTCCGGCCGCTGCTGCCGCTGGCCGAGAAGCTCGGCCGGGCCTTCACCGCCGTCGCGGGCGGGGTCGCCGCCAGCGTCACCGTCGAGGTACGCGGCGAGATCGTCAACCACGACGTGTCGGTGCTCAAGCTCGCCGCCACCAAGGGGCTGTTCAGCTCGGTGGTCGAGGAGCAGGTCACCTACGTCAACGCCCCGCACCTGGCGGCCGAGCGCGGCGTCGAGGTCACGCTGGCCACCCAGGCCGAGACGGCCGACCACCCCAACCTGGTCACCGTCCGCGGCGCGCTGCCCGACGGCCGTACGGTCAGCGTCTCCGGCACCGTGACCCAGGCCGGCACGCGGGACGTCATCAAGCTGACCGAGGTCGACGGCTTCGACGTGGAGATCGGCGCGGAGGGCATCCTCGTCTTCCTCCGTTACGTCGACCGCCCGGGCGTCGTGGGCACCGTCGGCACGCTGCTCGGCGAGGCCGGCATCAACATCGCGGCGATGCAGGTGGCCCGTCGGGAGGCCGGCGGCGAGACGCTGATGACCCTGACGGTGGACCAGGCGCTCGGCGCGGACCTGCTCACCTCGGCGGCGGACTCGATCGGCGCGGTCGCCGCCAGCGCCGCCGACCTGCGCGACGAGTGACCTGAGCGCACGGCAGCGGGGGCCCGGCGATCCGCCGGGCCCCTTCGTCGTACGGGGGGAGGGTCAGCCGGGCAGCCGGGCCGGCGGCGGGTAGACCGAGCCGTCCTGGGCGTCGAAGAGCATGAGGTCGTGCTCGCCGGCCAGCCGCTCGATGTCGAGCAGCACCTCGTCCGCGCAGGTCGGGTGCAGGTTCAGCTCGACGTGGTCGTTCGCCGCGTGCAGCGGCGCCACCGCCCACGGGGTGTCGGGCCCGGCCGGCCGGTCCGGGTAGCTGGTGGTGATCGCCCGGTAGAACGCCACGACCCGCGGGTCCGGGTGCCGCTCGACGTGCTGCCCCTGCCGGCAGCGGCGCACGGCCGCCCGCACGTCCTCGGGTGTCGCCCCGTCCGCCAGGGCCCACACGCTCAGATCGAAACTCACGGCGGACAGCGTGCCATCCGTCGTTCACCGTGTCGAAATCGCCCCGCCGACAGGCGCCGTTGGTGTCGCGAGAGTCCGGTGTGGAGACCCTTGCGTCGAGTTGCGTCGATTCGCTAGCGTACCCGTGCGGTCACTGGCCGAGCTCGCGGCGTGGGCCCGTCTTCGGGTGGCGAGGTCGACGTCCGGCCGACCGGTCCGCACCCCTCGAATGCGCGAGCCACGCGCACTCGTCGCTGACCGGCCCTCACGGTGGTTGCCGCAACCGTGGGGGCCGATCGCGCGTCACCGCTCAGCGATGGCCAGCCACGGGACGGCCCGGCGCCCGACGGTCCTGGGGCGCGGCTCAGCGGCGGTGGGCGAAGAGGGCGCGGTAGTCCGACCCGTTGCGGAACCAGGCCAGCCCGACCGGCCCGGCGGCGTAGAGCGCGGTGGCGTAGGCGTCGGCGACGGCGAGGTCGGGGCCGACGACCGTCGCGGCGACCAACTGGTCGGCCGGCTCGCCGGTGTGCGGGTCCACCACGTGACCCTGCCGGCCGCTGACCCCGGACGTGCCGATCGCGCCCGCCGTCATCTCCAGCACCAGCGGCGCGCGCTGCCGGTCCGTCGGGTGGTGCACCGCGACCCGCCAGGGGCCGCCGTGCGCCGCGTGCCCGCGTACGACCAGGTCGGCGCCGGTGAGCACGGCGTAGTCGTGGATGCCGGCGGCCCGCAGCCGGGCGGCGGCCCGCTCCACCGCCCACCCGCCGAGCAGGCCGCCCGGGTCGAAGCCGCCGGGCACCGCCCAGGCGTCGAACCAGCCGTCGGTGGCCGCCCGCATCGCCGCGCAGCGGTCGACCAGGTCGGCCAGCGGCGGGTACGACTCGGGGCTGATCTCGCCCCGGCGCAGCCGGGAGACGAGGCTCTCCGGCCGGGTCGGGCCGTAGGTGAGGTCGATGGCCCGCAGCTCCGCCACCGCGTCCCGCAGCGCCTCCCCGACGCCGCGCCGGCCCAGCCACTCGGGGGCGTTGAGCAGCAGCGAGTATTCCGCCGTCGAGGTCCGCACGGTGTGCTGGACGGCGATCCGGTCGCCGGCGGCGGCGGGCCGGTCGAGGCGGTGGCTGCGGGAGCCGAGGCGCAGGTCCGGCCGGCGGGGCTGGAAGGCCGACTGGTCCACCCAGCGGGTTCGTGGCTGCTGGTCGATCCGCATGACAAGTGCTCCCTCGCTGCCGGCGCCCGCGTCGTCGCGGTGCCGTCGCGGGCCCCCGTGACCCGCTCGTCACCACGCTAGGCAGCGGAGATGACCTGACCATGAATGTCACCTGAGAGCCTCCTGTGCATCCCGATTTCCCGGATGGTGGAAGCTTCGTACCGGGACGCGGGACGGCGGCGTACGGTCGGACGAAACGGCGAGGCGAAGGAGCGCAGGACGTGGCACGGATCGCGGTGGTGGCCGGGGACGGGATCGGACCCGAGGTGGTCGCGCAGGCCCGCAAGGTCATCGACGCCGTGCTCCCGGGGGTGGAGGCCACCGAGTACGACCTCGGCGCCGCCCGCTACCACCGCACCGGCGAGGTGCTCCCCGACTCGGTGCTGACCGAGCTGGCCGGGCACGACGCGATCCTGCTCGGCGCGGTCGGCGACCCGAGCGTGCCGCCGGGCGTGCTGGAGCGGGGACTGCTGCTCAAGCTGCGCTTCGCCTTCGACCAGTACGTCAACCTGCGCCCGTCGCGGCTCTGGCCCGGCGTGGCCGGGCCGCTGGCCAGCGTCAAGCCGGGCGAGGTCGACCTGGTGGTGGTCCGCGAGGGCACCGAGGGCCTCTACGCCGGCGCCGGTGGCGCGCTGCACCGCGGCACCCCCGCCGAGGTCGCCACCGAGGAGAGCCTGAACACGCGGCACGGCGTGGAGCGGGTGATCCGCGACGCCTTCGCCCGCGCCGCGCGCCGGGAGCGGCGCAAGGTCACGCTCGTGCACAAGACCAACGTGCTCACCCACGCCGGCTCGCTGTGGGCGCGCGCCTTCGAGGCCGTCGCCGCCGAGCACCCCGACGTGACCACGGAATACCAGCACGTCGACGCCGCCGCGATGTTCCTCGTGACCCAGCCCCAGCGCTACGACGTGGTCGTCACCGACAACCTGTTCGGCGACATCCTCACCGACATCGCCGCCGCGGTCACCGGCGGGATCGGGCTGGCCGCCAGCGGCAGCATCAACCCCGAGGGGGCGTACCCCTCGATGTTCGAGCCGGTGCACGGCTCCGCGCCGGACATCGCCGGGCGCGGCGTGGCCGACCCGGTGGCGGCCGTGCTCTCCGCCGCGCTGCTGCTCGACCAGCTCGGGCACGCCGACGCCGCGGCCCGGGTCACCGCCGCCGTCGGCGCGGAGCTGGCCGGCCGGACCGCGGGCGTACCGCTGCGCACCGAGGAGGTCGGCGACCGGCTGGCCGGGCACGCCGCCTCCTGAGCCCGCGGGCCGCCCCACCCGGGCGCCCGGCCCCCGTGAGCCGCCCCGCCCGCACCCACGGGCGCGGCGGCCTCCACCCGTCCGGCGGCGCCGCCGCGCCCGGGCGGCGCTACCCCCTGAACGACCGTTCGGGGTAAGTTTCTCGCACCACGATTCTCGGCATGCGGACCCGTGTGCCGTCCGTTCCGCAGGGAGGTCAGCGCGATGAGCGGTGGTGACAAGCTCGACTTCGAGATCCGTCCGAATCCCGCGCCGGTATCCGTCGCCGACCGGGCCGCCCTGCTGGCCAACCCGGGATTCGGCCGCGTCTTCACCGACCACATGGTCACCATCCGCTACGCCGACGGCAAGGGCTGGTACGACGCCCGGATCGAGGCCCGCGCGCCGATCCCGATGGACCCGGCCGCCGCCGTGCTGCACTACGCGCAGGAGATCTTCGAGGGCCTGAAGGCGTACCGGACGGCCGACGGCGGGGTCACCATGTTCCGCCCCGAGGCCAACGCCGCCCGGTTCGCCGCCTCCGCCCGGCGGATGGCGATGCCGCCGCTGCCCGAGGAGGCGTTCGTCGACTCGCTGCGCCGGCTCGTCGAGATCGACCGGGACTGGATCCCCGCGGGCGTGGACGGCAGCCTCTACCTGCGTCCGTTCATGTTCGCCAGCGAGGTGTTCCTCGGCGTCCGGCCCGCCAACGAATACCTCTACGTGGTGATCGCCTCGCCGGTCGGCGCGTACTTCTCGGGCGGGGTCAAGCCGGTGACGGTCTGGGTCACGCCGGACTACACCCGGGCCGCCCCGGGCGGCACCGGCGCGGCGAAGTGCGGCGGCAACTACGCCAGCTCGCTGGTGGCCCAGGCCGAGGCGATCGAGCACGGCTGCGACCAGGTGGTCTTCCTGGACGCGGTGGAGCGGCGCTTCGTCGACGAGCTGGGCGGCATGAACGTGTTCTTCGTCTACGACGACGGCACGGTGGTCACCCCGCCGCTGACCGGCACGATCCTGCCCGGCATCACCCGGGAGTCGGTGCTCACCCTGGCCGCCGGCGCCGGGCACCGGGTCGAGGAGCGGCCGGTGAGCTTCGCCGACTGGCAGGCCGACGCGGCGAGCGGCCGGCTCCGGGAGGTGTTCGCCTGCGGCACCGCCGCGGTGATCACGCCGATCGGGGAGGTGCGCTTCCCCGACGGCGGGTTCCTGATCGGCGGCGGCGAGCCCGGACGGGTCACCATGGCCCTGCGGCAGCAACTCGTCGACCTCCAGCGGGGCGAAGCCGACGACCCGCACGGCTGGGTCCAGCGCGTCCTCTGACCCGTAACCCCCCGCCCCCCGCCCCCGTCGCGCCGATCTTGCACTTTGTGCCCGGACAAACCGGGGCAGGTCACGCGTTCCGGGGGCACAAACTGCAAGATCGCGAGGGCGAGGGCGGGGGCGGGGGCGGGGGTCAGGTCAGGAGGTGGGCGCGGAGGGCGGTCAGCTGGGCGTCGGTGACGCCGGCGTGGCGGAGGTAGCCCTCGATCGAGCCGTGGGCTTCACGCAGCTCGGCGAGGAAGAGCGTCATGGCCTCGGCGGGGCAGGTCAGCGGCGGCAGGCTCTGCCCCGTCTGCCGGGTGATGGCCTCGTACCAGGTGCGGAACCGCTCGCCGGCCTCGGTGCTCAGCGCGTAGTCGGCGGCGATGTCCTCGTCGGGGACGCCGAGCGCGGCGAGGGTGAGCCCGCAGACGATGCCCGTGCGGTCCTTGCCGACGACGCAGTGCACCACCACGGGGGCGTTGGCCGCGTCGGCGATCAGCCCGACGGCCCTCGCCAGCCCGGCGGTGCCGGTCTCGGCGAGGTCGGCGTACCGGTCGGCGAGGTAGCGGGCCAGGTCGCTGCCCGGCCGGTAGGGGGTCTCGCCCCACTCCGCGTGCTCCGGGTGGACGTGGTGCCAGGTCAGACCGTCGAAGTGGGGGACCCGGCCGTCGCGCTCCACCTCGTGGGGGCGGCGCAGGTCGATGACCGTGCGCACGCCGAGGGCGGCGAACGCCTCCCGGTCGGTGCCGTCGATGCGGTGCAGCGAGTCGGAGCGGTAGAGCCGGCCCCGGCGGACGGCGCGCCCGTCGTGCCCGTGGTGGCCGCCCACGTCGCGGAAGTTGAAGATCGTGGCGAACGGGTAGCTGCGGTTGACCTCGGTGGTGTCCACGCTGACACGGTAACGACCTCCCACGGGACGCGGGAGGCCGTCGCTCGCCGGTGACTACCGGGCGGTGCCGGGCGGAATGGCCGAGTACGTCTCGCCGTAGTAGCCGCCGAGCCGGTCGCGGTAGGTGGGATCGGTGTCGGCGGTCTCGTCGTACTCCGGAGCGGCCTTGATCTGGTCCTTGCTCCGGTCGACGTGGACCTTGCGCTCGTCGTGGTCGACGTGGTTGACCGTGCCGGCCGGGATCATCACCTTCCGACCGAAGACCCACGGCCCGGTGTCCACCACCAGGTAGCTGTCGTTGACCTCGTGGCTGGCGCTGTCGATCTTGCCGATGCCGCCGTCGGTGGCCTCGACCTTGTAGCCGACCAGGTCGGCGTCGGCCACCCTCGCGGTGTCCCGGTAGCGCCACGGGTCGAAGGCGCCGGCGGGCGCCCCGCCGGCGAACTCGCCCCGGCCACCGTCGCGCACCGGGTCCGGGCTGCCGTGCGTGCTGTGCGGGTCGAGCCTGTCCATGTGACAACTCCTGCCCCGACTGTCGCCAGTCGTCTCGCCGGATCGTGTCCTCGTCCCGGGAGGAGCTACCCGGGCGGTCGCCGGCGGAAACGGCGGTGGGCCGACGCCGTCGTGCGGCACCGGCCCACCGGGGGCGTACGCGTCAGGCGAGCGCGGCCTGGGCGTCGAGGGTGACCGCGGCGGCGTGCACGACGGCGGCGATGCGCAGCCCCTCGTGCACCTGCTCGCGGCTGAAGCCCGCGGCGCGCAGGGTCTTCTCGTGCGACTCCAGGCAGACCCCGCAGCCGGTGATCGCCGAGACCGCCAGGCACCAGAGCTCGAAGTCGGCCTTCTCCACGCCCGGCCT
The DNA here is from genome assembly GCF_043204915.1 of Micromonospora sp. NPDC047670. NCBI lineage: Bacteria > Bacillati > Actinomycetota > Actinomycetes > Micromonosporales > Micromonosporaceae > Micromonospora > Micromonospora sp. NPDC047670. The sequence goes on along the minus strand of NZ_JBIDDA010000003.1, from coordinate 579,011 downwards.
GGCGATGATCTGCATCCGCAGCCGCGCCGGGATCGACTGGTACTGCTCGTCGCCGATCAGGTGCTTGGCCCGGTAGTAGACGTTGTTCATCGCCATGATCGCCGCGGCGCCCTTGGCCGCCTCGACCGCCTCCGGCCCGAGGTGGGTGGCCGCCTCGTCGGCGATCTCCCGCAGCACCACCGCGTTGCGCGCCGCCACCGCGCAGGCCAGGGCGGTGCCCCACGCCTGCTCCGGCTTCAGCGTCGAGGTGCCGATGGTCGAGCCGAGGTTGAGCTTGATGTCCTTGGCGTACTCCGGCAGAGCCGCCTTGATCGCGTCCAGGCCCATGGTCAGGCCCCGGCGCCGGCGAGCAGCTTGGTGGCGTCCAGGGTCTCGCCGCCCTTGTTCCAGTTGCACGGGCAGAGCTCGTCGGTCTGCAGGGCGTCGAGCACCCGCAGCACCTCGGAGACGTTCCGGCCGACCGAACCGGCGGTCACCATGACGAACTGGATCTCGTTGTTCGGGTCGACGATGAAGGTCGCCCGCTGGGCCACGCCGTCCTCGCCGAGCACGCCGCAGGCGGCGGTCAGCTCACGCTTGATGTCGCTGAGCATCGGGAACGGCAGCTCGCGCAGGTCCGGGTGGTCCTTGCGCCACGCGTAGTGGACGAACTCGTTGTCCACCGACACGCCGAGGACCTGGGCGTCCCGGTCGGCGAACTCGTCGTTCAGCCGGCCGAACTCGGCGATCTCCGTCGGGCAGACGAAGGTGAAGTCCTTCGGCCAGAAGAAGACGACCCGCCACTTGCCCTCGTGGGACTTGTGGTTGATCGTCTCGAACGCCTTGTCGGCGTCCAGCGACACGCAGGCGGTGAGTTCGTACTCGGGGAAGCGGTCACCGACAGTGAGCACAGGTCCTCCTTGACAGCGGCACGAGGGCCGGTAACTGGATCGGTTCCAGATACTTCCGCAGCGTTGTTTCCGCCTGGTGGCGGCCGGGCGACTTGTGAAGTCGATCACCAACGTCCGGTTCGGGCCGCGACCCGGCGGCCAGTACGGTATCGCGACCCTGCGTGATCGTCCCGCCATGTGGATTTTGCCTCCCAAAACCAGTCCCGGATGGCAGAGTGGCGATCGTGAACAGCACCCACCTGATTATTCGGACCTAGCGCGCCGGCCTCCCCTCCGCCGAGCGCGCAGACCTCCCGCATCCGCGGGGGGTCTTTTTGTTGCTCTCGAAAGGATCCCTGATGACCTTCCAGGTGTACGACACGACGCTGCGCGACGGGGCCCAGCGCGAGGGGCTCAGCTATTCGGTGGTCGACAAGCTCGCGGTGGCCCGGCTGCTCGACGAGTTCGGGGTCGGCTTCATCGAGGGCGGCTGGCCGGGCGCGGTGCCGAAGGACACCGAGTTCTTCCGCCGGGCGCGCACCGAGTTGGACCTGAGACACGCGCTGCTGGTCGCGTTCGGGGCCACCCGGCGGGCCGGGGTGCGGGTCGCCGACGACCCGCAGGTCCGCGGCCTGCTCGACGCGCAGACCCCGGCGGTCGCCCTGGTCGCCAAGGCCGACCTGCGGCACGTCGAGCGGGCGCTGCGCACCACCGCCGCGGAGAACCTGGCGATGGTCCACGACACCGTGGCGCACCTGGTGGCCGAGGGGCGTCGGGTCTTCGTCGACGGCGAGCACTTCTTCGACGGCTACCGGCACGACCCGGCGTACACGGCGGCGGTGGTGGAGACGGCGCTCGCCGCCGGCGCCGAGCGGATGGTGCTCTGCGACACCAACGGCGGGATGCTGCCCTCCCAGGTGACCGCCGCCATCGCCGACCTGACCGCGCGGGTGGGGGTCGGCCCGGAGCTGCTCGGCATCCACTGCCAGAACGACACGGCGTGCGCGGTGGCCAACACCGTCGCCGCCGTCGAGGCGGGGGTGCGGCACTTCCAGGGCACCGCTAACGGCTACGGCGAGCGCCCCGGCAACGCCGACATCTTCGCGGTGGTCGCCAACCTCCAGCTCAAGCTCGGGCTGCCCGTCCTACCGGAGGGCTGCCTGGGGCAGATGGTGCGGGTCTCCCACGCCATCGCCGAGATCGCCAACATCGCCCCCGACACCCACCAGGCCTACGTCGGGGCCGCGGCCTTCGCCCACAAGGCGGGGCTGCACGCGAGCGCGATCAAGGTGGATCCGCTGCTCTACAACCACGTGGACCCACAGGTGGTGGGCAACGACATGCGGATCCTCGTCACCGAGATGGCCGGCCGGGCCAGCGTCGAGCTCAAGAGCCGCGAGCTCGGCCTGGACCTGGCCGGCCATCCGGAGGCGCTGTCCCGCGTGACCCGGCGGGTCAAGGAGCTGGAGGCCGGCGGCTGGTCGTTCGAGGCCGCCGACGCCTCGTTCGAGCTGCTGGTCCGCGCCGAGTTGGACACCGCGCCGGCGAAGCCGTTCGCGCTGGAGTCGTACCGGGTGCTCGTCGAGCACCGGGAGGACGGCGCGGTGGTCTCCGAGGCGACCGTCAAGATCCGCGTACGGGGCGAGCGGGTCATCGCCACCGCCGAGGGGAACGGCCCGGTGAACGCCCTGGACGAGGCGCTGCGCGCCGGGCTGGCCCGGCACTACCCGGAGCTGGGCGACTTCGAACTGGCGGACTTCAAGGTGCGGATCCTGGAGGGCAGCAGCGGCACCGGGGCGGTGACCCGGGTGCTGCTGGAGACCGCCGACCGCACCGGCCGCGACTGGACGACGGTCGGGGTGCACCCCAACGTGGTCGAGGCGAGCTGGCACGCCCTCGTCGACGCGCTCACCTACGGCCTCGACCGCGCCCGCGTCTGAGGCGGGGTCACCCCGCCGGAAGGCGCAGTTCGGCCAGGACGGCGCGGTGGTCGCTGCCCGGCACCCGGTGCACGGCCACCGCCCGCACGGCGATCCGCCGGTCGACCAGCACGTGGTCGATGGTCACCGGCGGGATCGGGTCGCCGTCGTAGGGGCCCCAGGTGCCGGTGAGGCCCGCGCCGACCTCGTCGGCGGCGTCGACGTATCCGGTGGACAGCAGCGCGCGTAGCGGGGCGTGGTCGAGGGTGGCGTTGAAGTCGCCGGCGAGGATCCGCAGCGGCCCGTCCGGAGTCGCGGGCGGCTGCGCCGCCAGGTCGGTGCGCCAGTGGCCGACCTGGTCCACCGCGTACGGGGCCGCCGGGTGCGCCGACTCGACGCGCACCGGCGGCGCCCCGGGCACCGTGACCGTGCCGTACGCCTGGTCGAAGCCCCAACCGCCGCGGTTGTGCCGGACGCCGCCCTCGCCGACGGGGAACCGGGCGTAGATTCCGGAGCCGACGGTGCCGGGCCGGGGCTCGAGGTGCCGGTGGGGGAGCAGCCGGTCGAGGCCGAGCCGGTCCAGGTCGGCCCGGGCCTCGGGGGTGAACTCCTGCACGGTGAGCACGTCGACCCGGTGCCGCTCGACCAGGTCGACCAGCGCCCGCGCGTCGGCCGCCCCGGCGAGCAGGTTGGCGGTCAGCAGCCGCACCGTCGGCCCGCCGGTCGCGGGCTGCCCGGCGGGCAGGGCCCGGGGCGCGACCACGGCCACCAGCGCCGCCGTGACCACCGCCGCGACCACCGCGGGCCAGCGGCGCCGCAGGGCGAGCGCGAGCACCAGCGGCAGCAGGCTCCCGGCGGCGACGTACGGGGTGAAGGCGAGCAGTTGGACCAGCGGCCCCCGGTCGAGACCGGCCAGCCGCACCACCGTCCAGGCGGCCCCGGGCGCGACAGCCGCCCAGCAGAGCACGGTGCCCGGGAGCCCCGCCCGGCTGTCCGTCGGCCGCTCCGCCTCGGTGATCATGGTGAGAGGGTAACCCCGCCCCGCCACGCGCCGTGGCCCGTCGCCCTGCCGAACGTATTTCACGAATGGCAGAGCATTCGCATTTCACAAAATTGTCGACGCCGCCGGGCGGGTCACCGGAAAGGCGTGATCGACTATTGACGTCTGGCTTTTTACGATGCTACGTTCCAGTGGGTTGAGACGTCGAAACTCTGAGTAGTAATCCCTGCTCAGAGCCGGTGAAATGATTGAGGCGACAACATCTAGGGTGCGGCCTGAAGTGCGGGCTTCCGGCGGTTGTCGCTCATTTCCCGGGCCCGAGAATTGGAAATCAGCCGTTCCGCCGTCGGGCGGGAACGGTCGAATCCGCACGGTCAACAAAAGGGAGACCTGTCATGACCACACTCTTCCGACGCAAGGCGGCGGCGGTGGCCTTCACCGCCCTGGCGCTCGCCCTGACCGGAGGCGGCATCGCCGTCGCCCAGCCGGCGGCGCAGGCGCCCGCCGAGGTCGCCCAGCCGGCCCGCCAGCCCGGCTCCGGCAGCCAGCCGGCCGTGACGCCCGCCGAGGCCCGCAAGGCCAAGGCGGCACTGGCGCAGGGCCCGTCCGCGCTGGCGACCGCGCCGGGCACCGTCGCCTCCGCCGTCGTCTCCAGCGGCGGCACCCTGCTCCGCGGCTCGCCCGAGGCGGTCTCCGCCACCCGGTACGGCCCCGGGCAGTACCAGGTCCTGTTCAACTACAACGTCTCGCTGGAGACGTTCGTGGCGACCATCGGCACCACCGATCCGTACAACGTGCCGCCGGGCGGCGAGATCTCGGTGGCGCCGCGGCTCCAGACGCCGAACGCGGTCTTCGTCCAGACCCGGAACTCGTCCGGCACCCCGGCCGACCGGCCGTTCCACCTGGTCGTCGCCAACTGAACACCCGCTGACGACGTCGGCCCCCACCTCCGGGTGGGGGCCGGCGCCCCCGCGTCCGGTGGGCCGTGCCGCGCCGGTCCTGCCGGGCCGCGAGGCTCGTCCCGGTTCGGACCGGTAAGGACCGTGCCGGCGCTGATAATCCGACGTTTGTCCGACGGCCGCCACGGGAAGCAAGCACCGTGACGGACATCTCGGACACCCTGGCCAGCGTGCCCAGCCCGGCCGAACCCGATGCGAGTTCGGCCGAGCTGGAACAGACCCTCTTCGAGGTCAAACGCGTGATCGTCGGGCAGGATCGGCTCGTCGAGCGCCTGCTCACCGCCCTCGTCGCCGACGGGCACTGCCTCCTGGAGGGCGTGCCCGGGGTGGCCAAGACGCTCGCCGCGCAGACCCTCGCCACCGTGGTCGGCGGCACCTTCTCCCGGATCCAGTTCACCCCCGACCTCGTGCCGTCCGACATCGTCGGCACCCGGATCTACCGCGCGTCGAAGGAGACCTTCGACACCGAGTTGGGCCCGATCATGGCCAACCTGGTGCTCGCCGACGAGATCAACCGGGCCCCCGCCAAGGTGCAGTCCGCGCTGCTGGAGGCGATGGCGGAGCGCCAGGTCTCCATCGGCGGGCGCAGCTATCCGGTGCCCGACCCGTTCCTGGTGCTGGCCACCCAGAACCCGATCGAGTCCGAGGGGGTCTACCAGCTGCCGGAGGCGCAGCGCGACCGGTTCCTGATGAAGATCGTGGTCGACTACCCGAGCGACGCCGACGAGCTGGCCATCCTCTACCGGATGAGCGCCGACCGGCCCACCGCCCGCCGGGTGCTCGACCCGCAGCGCCTCCGTGACCTCCAGGCCCGGGCCACCCACGTCTTCGTGCACCACGCCCTTGCCGAGTACGTGGTCCGGCTCATCCTCGCCACCCGTGACCCGGGCCGGTTCGGCCTGCCCGAGGTCGGCCGGCTGCTCGCGTACGGGGCGAGCCCCCGGGCCACCCTCGGCCTGGTCGCCGCCGCCCGGGCCCAGGCGCTGCTGCGCGGCCGCGAGTACGTGCTGCCCGAGGACATCCGGGAGCTGGCCGTCGACGTGCTCGCCCACCGGCTGGTGCTCTCCTTCGACGCGGTCGCCGACGGGGTGTCCGCCGAGTCGGTGGTGCGCCGGCTGGTCGAGGCGGTGCCGCCGCCCCGGATCGCCACCGGTCACCCCGGGCACGCGGCCGACCTGGCGGCGGCATGAGCTGGCGCGGGGCCACCGCGTCGGCGCCCACGCCGGCCGACCCGGGGCTGGCCGACCTCGCCCCGGACCGGCGGCTGCGCCGGCTGGAACTGACCGTCACCCGCCGGCTCGACGGCCTGCTGCACGGCCGGTACCGCGGCCTGCTGCCCGGGCTGGGCAGCGAGCCCGCCGGCAGCCGGGAGTACCGCCCGGGTGAGGACGAGGTGCGCCGGATGGACTGGGCGGTGACCGCCCGGACCACCGTCCCGCACGTGCGCGAGGTCGACGCCGACCGGGAGCTGACCACCTGGCTGCTGGTCGACGCGAGCCCCAGCATGGAGTACGGCACCGCCGAGCTGGACAAGCGGGAACTGGCCGTGGCGGCCGTGGCGGCGGTCGGCTTCCTCACGGCCGGGGTCGGCAACCGGCTCGGCGCGCAGGTGCTCGGCCCAGCCGGGCTGCGCCGCTTTCCGCCCCGCAGCGGGCGCGCCCACCTGCTCGGATTGCTCCGGGCCCTGCTGACCGCGCCGCGCGCCGGCGGGTACGACGAGCGGACCCCGCTGCCCGACGGCCCCGACCTGACCGACGGCCTGGCCGCCGTACACCGGGTGGCGCTGCGGCGCGGCCTGGTGGTGGTGGTCTCGGACTTCCTCGACGGCCTGCCCGACGACCCCCGGCACGCGCCGCCCTGGGAGGGGCCCCTGCGCCGGCTCGCCGTGCGGCACCAGGTGCTCGCCGTGGAGGTCACCGACCCGCGCGAGCTGGAACTGCCGGACGTCGGCCTGATCACCCTGGTCGACCCGGAGACCGGCCGACGGCGGGAGGTCTGGACCGGCGACCCCCGGCTGCGCGAGCGGTACGCGGCCGCCGCCGCCGCCCAACGCGACCAGGTACGCGAGGCGCTGCGCCGTAGCGGGGCCACCCACCTGCCGCTGCGCACCGACCGCGACTGGAGCGCCGACATCGTGCGCCACGTGCACGCCCAGCGGCGGCTCGCCGCGGCCCCGGCCCGCGCGGCCCGGGGAGGTGCGGCGTGATCTGGCAGTCGCCGGTGCGGCTCTGGCTGCTGCTCGGCGTGCTCGCCCTGGCGGTCGGCTACCTGCTCATGCAGCGCCGGCGCAGCCGCTACGCCGTCCGCTTCACCAACCTGCGGCTGCTCGACCGGGTCGCGCCGCAGCGGCCGACGTGGCGGCGGCACCTGCCGGCCGGGCTCTTCCTCGCCATGCTGGCGCTGCTGGTGGTCGGCTTCGCCCGGCCCACGGCGGAGGTGCGGGTGCCCCGGGAACGGGCGACGGTGATGGTGGCCGTCGACGTCTCCACCTCGATGCTCGCCGGCGACGTGGAGCCCGACCGGCTCAGCGCCGCCAAGGACTGTGCCCGGCAGTTCGTCGACGGCCTGCCCGACGAGTTCAACGTCGGGCTGGTCGCCTTCGCCGGCAGCGCGGCGGTGCTGGTGCCCCCGAGCACCGACCGGGAGGCGCTGCACGAGGGGATCGAGCGGCTGGTCGAGGGGGCCACCGGGGTGCAGGGCACCGCCATCGGCGAAGCCATCAGCACCTCGCTCGGCGCGGTCAAGGGCTTCGACAGTCAGGCGGCCAAGGACCCGCCGCCGGCCCGGATCATCCTGCTCTCCGACGGCGCGAACACCTCCGGCATGGACCCGATGGAGGCGGCGGCCGACGCGGTGACCATGAAGGTGCCGGTGCACACCATCTCTTTCGGCACCCCCGCCGGCACCGTCGACCGGGGCGGCCGGCCGATCCAGGTGCCCGTGGACGGGCAGACGCTGCGCGCGGTCGCCGAGGAGACCGGCGGCGGGTTCCACGAGGCCAGCACCAGCGACGAGCTGCGCGCGGTCTACGACGACATCGGCACCTCGGTGGGCTACCGCACGGAACGGCAGGACGTCTCGGCCCGCTTCATCGGCCTGGGACTGGTGTTCGCCCTGGGCGCCGCGGCCGGCTCGATGCGCTGGTTCTCCCGGCTGCCCTGACCCCCACCGCCGAGAAGGACACGTGAGGAGCGTACGCATGGCAGTGCAGACCGGGTTGGGCGAACCACGCGGCCCCTGGTTCATCTCGCCGGAGCTGGAGCCGGACGGGCGGGCCCGGTGGGACGGGCCGGGACCGGACCACGGGCCGGCCGGGTGGCGCGGGCGCGGGCGGCTGCTGGCCGGGCTGGCGGTGGTGGCCCTGTCCACCGCCTCGGGCGCGGTGGCCGGCGGCGTGGTGGCCAGCCGGGACGGCGAGCCCGGCCCGGCGGCGGCCTCGGCGGCCCCGGTGCCGGCGGAGCTGGTGACCGCGGCCGAGAAGACGGTGCCGGGGGTGGTCTCGGTGCTCGTCGGCGGGGGGCGCGGTGCCTCGGCGACCGGATCCGGCTTCGCCGTCGACGACCAGCAGCACATCATCACCAACGACCACATCCTGGCCAAGGGACGCAACGGCTCGGTGACCGTCGAGCTGCCGGACGGGCGGCGGTTCGCCGCCGAGGTGGTCGGCCGCGAGCCGCGCAGCGACCTCGCGGTGCTCCGGGTGCCGCCGTCGGCCGGCCTGGCGGCGCTGCCGCTGGCCAAGCCGGGGTCGACCCGGGTCGGCGAGCCGGTGCTGGCGGTCGGCTCGCCGCTGGGGCTCGCCGGCACGGTCACCGCCGGCATCGTGAGCGCACTGGACCGGCAGGTGCGCCTCGGCGACAACCGGCACACCGCGGTGCAGACCGACGCCTCGATCAATCCGGGCAACTCGGGCGGCCCGTTGGTCAACGCGCGCGGCGAGGTGGTGGGGGTGAACACCGCGATCGCCACGATCGACGGCAACGGCTCCATCGGGATCGGCTTCGCCATCCCCATCGAGCAGGTGCAGCAGACCGCCGACACGATCATCGGAAAGGGCGGCTGAGCTGCCCGTACGACCGCCGCGGCGCGGGTGGGAACGTGAAAACTGTCGGATACCCGGCGCGGAATGATCGGACCATGGAAATATTACGCTGAGTATGGATACTGGCGTGGGTGGAGCGTCCTGTAATCGTGGTCCTCCTGCTGGTGGGCCTGATCATCGGAACCGGTGTGGGGTCGGCGTACGCCCGGGCGCGACGCGGGTGGGCCGACTACCAGACCGTCAAGAAGACCGTGCCCGGTGCCCGGCGCACCGCGTGGCTGCTGATCAAGGTGGCCACCACGAAGATCGGGGTGATCGCCCTGCTGCTGGTCGGGGCGGTCGCGTACGCCGCCGTCGGCTCCGACGGCGAGCCGGCGCCGCCCGGCCCGACGCCGGACCCGTCCGCCACCCCGAGCATCCGGGCGGGGCGTTAGCCTCGGGGTGTGGACGACGGACTGCGGGTGACCGACCGGTGGGTCGTCCCCGCCGCTGAGCTGCGGGAGCGTTTCTCCCGCTCGTCCGGGCCCGGCGGCCAGGGCGTCAACACCACCGACTCCCGCGTCGAGCTGAGCTACGACCTGGGCGCCTCGCCCGGGGTGCCCGAGCCGCTGCGGGCGCGGGCGCTGCAACGGCTCGCCGGGCGGCTCGTCGACGGCGTGCTGACCGTCACCGCCAGCGAGCACCGGGCGCAGTTGGCCAACCGGGAGGCGGCCCGGGAGCGGATGGCCGCCCTGCTGCGCGAGGCGGCGGCCCCGCCGCCCCCGCCACGCCGGCCCACCCGGCCCTCGCGCGGCGCCAAGGAGCGCCGGCTGGCCGAGAAGAAGCGCCAGTCGCAGCGCAAGCGCGACCGCCGCGTCGACGGCGACTGACGGGCTCGGACACAGCCCCGGGGCGTCACGTCCGCGCGCCAGCCGTCAGCCCGCCAGTCGCCCGCCGTCACCGGCCGGGCGTGGCGGGCACCGGCTGCTCCGGTCGGGTCGCGCGCTCCAGCAGTCGGAGCAGGTCGGCGACAGGCTGGACCCCGGAGACCGGCGGCCGGCCGTCGATCACCAGGTTGGGAACACCGGTGACGCCCAGCTCGACTGCCCGACGCCGGTCGGCGCGCACCTCGTCGGCGTAGCCGTCGCCGGCCAGCACAGCGCGTGCCTGGTCGGCGTCGACCCCGGCCGCGCCGCTCAGGCGCTGCAGGATGTGAGGGTCCGCCACGTTGAGCCCTTCGGTGTGGTAGGCGTGCAACAGTGACTCCATCATCTCGTCGGCCCGGCCACGGTCGGCGGCCAGCTTGCACAGTCGGTGCGCGTCGAAGGTGTTCACCGGGCGGGCCAGGTGCAGGTTCAGCTCCACGCCTGCCGCGGCGCCCATCGACTGGATCCGGGCGACGCGGGCCGGCGCCTGCTCGCCCCACCAGCCGGCCATCGCTTCAGCTGCGGTCGGGCCGGGAACCCGTCCCTCCTCCGGCGCGAGTTCGAAGGCGCGCCAGACCACCTCCACGCTGTCCCGGTCGGCGTGTCTCGCCAACGCGGCCGACAGTCGTCTCTTTCCGATGTAGCACCACGGGCAGAGCACGTCGGCGAATACCTCGAGCTTCATGGATCTCCCCTCAACTATGTGCGGGCTGTCGGTGGTACGGCCGCCCCGCTCGGCCCGCCCGTTGACGGGCCGAGCCGGTGGTCGGGGTGGTCAGGACTCGAGGCGCTGGGGGCCGGGGCCGACCTCGCGGACGACGGTGTAGGTCGGCGCCCCCGTCATGCGCGGCTCGGCCGTGCCCGACAGCGCCGCCAACGCCCTGCCGATGGCGGCCATCCGGCCGTCGGTGTCGGAGGTCCGCACAAAGTTCTGGTAGTCCGCCTCGCTCGCCCAGTGGACGATGTTGTAGACGCGGGTGCCGTCCGTACTCACGTGGAAGCGGGCCGACCGGTAGCCGGGATAGAAGCGCACCCACCGTTCCTGGATCTCCGCGAAGGCCTCCACGAGCTCGCGCTGGGTGTCGGATCCGTCGACGGTGTAGTCGATGATCGAATAGAAGCCGGAATCCGCACTCACGGAGCACTCCCAAGATCGGTTGCGGGGCTTTCCCCGAAGGTCGGCCCATCCTGCGACCTCAACTCAGGTTGAGGTCAACTGTGGATCCTGGACACGCCCACGCCACCCCGCCGCCACGTCGAACGTCCGTGCCAGCCCCGCCGCCGCGTCGAACGTCCGTGCCAGCCCCGCCGCCGCGGCTGCCCTCGATGCCGCCGGGGACAGCGGGGGCCAGGACGGCTCAGTCGGTCACACCTTCACCGTGCCGGCGGCTCCGCCGCGTCCAGCAGCGTCGCGCACACCTCGATCAGCCGTGCGCGTAGCCGGCCGGCACGTCGCGCGAACTCGCGTTGCCGAGCCACGTACTCCGCCTTGCCCTCCGGAGTCTCGATGGCCACCGCCGGTTGCCCGTACGAGGAGAGGTCGTACGGGGACGCCTGCATGTCGAGCAGCCGGATGTCCCGCGCCAGCTCGAAGCAGTCGAGCGCCAGGTCCCCCGGGACCGCGGGGCCCAGCTTGGTCGCCCACTTGTGGCAGTCCATCGAGGCGTGCAGGCAGCCGGGCTGGTCGAGCTCCACCTGGCTCTCCCTGGTGGGCCGCAGCCGGTTGAGGCCCACCGCGTCGGGCGTGAAGAACCGGAACGCGTCGAAGTGCGTGCAGCGGATCTGGTGCGACTCGACCACCGCGTCGGTGCCCGCCTGCCCCAGGCGCAGGGGGAGCGGGTGTCGATGCTCTCGTTGGCGGTACACCATCGCCCACTCGTGCAGGCCGAAGCAGCCGGTGAAGGCGGGGCGCGACGCGATCGCGGACAACAACCGGTGGACGAAGCGCACCGAGTCACCCCGGTCGGCGAGGAACGCCGCGACGTCGAGACCCACGACCCCGTCCGCGTCCGCGGCGTACCAGCGCCACCGCCCGTGCGGGACGGCGACGTCCGGCCCGGGCTCCAGACGGACACCCACCCCGGGGTGCCACCGCCGCAGCACGGAGGGCCGGGTCCCGTAGTAGTCGTACAGGAAGTCGTCGATCACGTGGCGCTCCCGGGTGGTCCGGCGCGCGCGGTGGCCCGCGGTGAGGGCGTCGGCGCGTCGCTCGTGGGCCGCCATGAGCGGAAGCCAGTTCGCCACGGGGATGCTGGTCACCGTTCCCGGCCCCGGTTGCCCGCTCCGAGCCCTCTGACGAGTCCCCAGCTCGGGCAGGTCGGGTGTGCGGGCGGCGGTCACGGACCCCAGGGTACGACCGCCGCCCCGCCGCCGGTCAGGGCACGTCCACCCGGACCCCGGCGGAGAACACCCCGCTGCGCAGCTCCAACTGCTCCGGCGGCGCCTGCCCGTCGACCGTGAAGACCAGCGGCAGCACGGCCCGGCTGCCGGCCGCCATCGGCTGGGCGAAGACGTCCCGGCCCTGGTTGGCAAACCGGGTGGCCTGCTCGTCGGTGGTGACGAAGTTCCCGTCCGGCAGGTACGCCCGTTGCAGCCGGCCGTGCCAGCTCTGCTGCTCCGGGGTGAGGTTGCGCACCCCGACCGTGGCCTGGCACTGCCGCGCGCTGCGGCCCGGCTCGCACGCGATCCGGTAGACGGTGAACTCGAACGCCGACTCGCGCAGCGGCTCGCCGATCGCGCCGTTGGCGCCCCGGCCGATCCACGCGCCGCTGGTCGGCTGGCTGTCGGTGTCGATGGCCGCGACCTCCCGGGTGGCCGTCCAGGCGGCGGTGCCCACCGTGCCGGCCAGCACGGCGGCGGCCACCGGGACGATCAGCCAGACCGACGGCGTGCGACGGATCTGCGCCGGCCGGGGTGTGGCCGGCCTCGGGTAGACGGTCCCCGGCCCGCCGGGGGAGAGGGCGGCGGCGACGGGCCGCCGGCGCCGCCGCCACGTCCAGACGCCGCCGATCGCGAGCACCGCCACCGTGGCCAGTCCGGCCAGCAGCACGGGTGTGCGGCGCCACGCCGGCGTCCCCGCCGTCTCCTGTGCGGCCGCCGGCGCGGCGGCGTTCCAGGTCGCCGTCGCGCAGTCGTACGGCCGGCTGCCGTCGCGGGCGAAGGCGCAGGCCGGCGCGGTCAGCGGCCGGTCCGGGGCGGCGGTGGTCAGCGTCGTGCCGAGGGTGGTGGTGCTCCGGGCGGGGAGTTTGAGTTGCCAGGTCACCTCGGTGGCCGACCCGGCGGCGCGGCTGGCCCGGCCGCCGGCGGTGATGGCGGTCGCCGAGGCGCCGGGCGGCAGCTCCTGCCGCACGGTGGTGTCCACCGGCGAGCTGCCGGCGTTGCGGACCTCGATCCGGTAGCGCGGCGCCGGCGTGCTCTCCGGCGCCACCGCCACCGTGACCGGCGGCTTCGCCACCGGCGGGGCGGCCCGCGTCGGGGTCGGCACCGCCGGCGGCGCCGACGGCATCGCCGGCGCCGGGGTCGGCGCGGCCGCCGCCGGTGGTGGCTGCGCGGCCGCCGCGGGCGGTGCCGCCGTGGGCAGTGCCGGCACGGCGGCGAGAATGCCGAGGCAGTGTACGAACACTGCGAGGGCCCTGTGGTGTCGTGTCGATGCAGGCATACGAACGAACCTCCGGAGCCGACGCTAGGGGCGCGGCGGCGCCGGGCGGGTACGAAGTCGGGAAGTGCGCCCGGGCGGGCGGCCGGTGGCGTAGGGTGCGCGGCTGGCCCGCCCCCGGCGAGCCGGGGAAGCCGCCCGCCCACCAGGCGAGGACGCACACGACCCACCGGCGGGACCCGGTGAACGTCGGTGGCGACCGCACTAGATTGGCCTGGTGCGTATCGCTCGTTTTGCTCATGCCAAGGGAATGTCGTTCGGGGTCGTCGAGGGCGAGCCGGAGGCGGGCCCGCAGGGCCTGACCGTCGCCGAGATCGAGGGCCACCCGTTCGGCCAGATCACCTTCAGCGGCGCCCGCTGGGCGTTGTCGGACGTCCGGCTGCTCTCGCCGATCCTGCCCAGCAAGGTCGTCTGCGTCGGTCGCAACTACGCCGAGCACGCCGCCGAACACGGCACCGAGGTGCCGAAGGAGCCGCTGCTCTTCCTCAAGCCGTCCACCTCCGTGATCGGGCCCCGGGACGCGATCCGGCTGCCGATCTTCTCCAAGCAGGTCGAGCACGAGGCCGAGCTGGCGGTGGTCATCGGCGCGCCGGGCGCGCGCCGGGCCGACCGGGCCGCCGCGGAGCGGGCCATCTTCGGCTACACCTGCGCCAACGACGTCACGGCCCGGGACCTCCAGCGCTCCGACGGCCAGTGGACCCGCGCGAAGGGCTTCGACTCGTTCTGCCCGATCGGGCCGTGGATCACCACCGGCCTCGACGTGCGGGACCTGGAGATCCGGTGCGAGGTGGGGCGCAGCCCCGAGGAGATGGAGGTCCGCCAGCTAGGCCGGACCCGGGACATGGTCTTCGACGTGCCGGCCCTGGTGTCGTACGTCTCGCACGTCATGACGCTGCTCCCCGGCGACGTGGTGCTCACCGGCACGCCGGCGGGGGTTAGCCCGCTCACGGACGGGGATACGGTAACCGTGCGGATCGAGGGGATCGGGGAGCTGACCAACCCGGTGGTGCCCGTCGCCTGATCCGCGTCGAGGCCCGGTTCGCGCAGCTCAGAGGCGCTTCCGGGGGCTCGATTTGGCCTGCCGGCACCGGGAGGGTAAAGTTTGTTCCCGGCGCCGCAAGGGGCCAATGGGGTATGGGGTAATTGGCAGCCCGACTGATTCTGGTTCAGTTAGTCTAGGTTCGAGTCCTGGTACCCCAGCGCAGCCGAGGTTCGGAAGAGCCTCGGGCGTTGGATCTCGCTGGAGTGGATCTCCGGTTCCCGTCAGGGAGTCGGAGGTTCTCTCTGATAGAGTCCAGCGGCGCCGTTCGGCAGAGCGGCGCGGCAAGGAAGTTCTGGCCCCGTCGTCTAGCGGCCCAGGACGCCGCCCTCTCAAGGCGGTAGCGCCGGTTCGAATCCGGTCGGGGCTACAAGCATGGTCGGCCCGTCTCACCCCGGTGAGGCGGGCCTTTCCGCATTCCGGCCGCCGCATTCCGGCCGCCCGCATTCCGCCGCCGCGTTACGGCCCGTCACGCTTGGCCAGCCCGCGCCGTGGCCTCCAGAGGCTGCCCGCGCCGGCCGTTGCGGGGCGGACCTGCTGCCGCCGGGCGTCCCGGCCGCTGCCCGGCCGACAGCCGCCTGACGCGGTGTGCGGGGCGACCCGGTGCGGACCCCCTCGGGGGACGCCGCTAGACTACAGCCGCACCGCTCACGTGGGCGGTGGAAGCAGGGAAAGTCTTGGCCCCGTCGTCTAGCGGCCCAGGACGCCGCCCTCTCAAGGCGGTAGCGCCGGTTCGAATCCGGTCGGGGCTACAAGCACGGTCGGCCCGTCTCACCCGGTGAGGCGGGCCGATCCGCGTTCCAGGCCCCTCGGCACGTCCGCACCCCCGGGACGCCGGCCATCGGCTGCCCGACGCCACCCGGCCCGGCCCAAGGGCGGGTCCGGGCGGGCCCGGACCCGGTTACGGTCCGGGCTTGGCGCCGGACCGGCACCACGGGCAGCGTCGCGGCCGGGGCCGGGCTGACGCAGGCCGGTGCCACGGGCGGGGCCCACCAGTGGCACGGGCAGGGTGGGCTCCGGTCAGCGCCGCCGCTGCGGGCCGTGCCACGGGCAGGGTGGGGTCCGGTCAGGGCCGGACGCTCCCGGTCGCGCGAAGGGGCATGGGGTCAGAGGCCGGAGAGACGCTGGCCGGCCCGGACGACGGCCATGGCGTGGCGCTCGCCGGGGCGACGGCCCAGGCGCTCGATCGGGCCGGAGATGCTGATCGCGGCGATGACCCGACCCGTGCGGTCGCGGATCGGGGCGGAGACGCTCGCCACACCGGCCTCCCGCTCGGCGACGCTCTGCGCCCAGCCGCGGCGGCGCACCTCGGCCAGGGTGCGGCCGGTGAACTTCGACCGGGGCAGCAGCGGCATCACCGCCTCCGGCGGTTCCCACGCGAGCAGGATCTGGGCCGCCGAGCCGGCCGTCATCGGCAGCACCGAGCCGACCGGCACGGTGTCCCGCAGGCCGCTGGCACGCTCCGCGGCGGCCACGCAGATCCGCTCGTCGGCGCGGCGCAGATAGAGCTGCGCACTCTCGCCGGTGGCGTCCCGCAGCGCGGCCAGCAGCGGCTCCGCCGCCGTCAGGAGCACGTCCGGCGCGGCGTTGGCGAGCTCACCCAGGCGCGGGCCCGGGCGCCACCGGCCCTGGGTGTCCCGGACCAGCATCCGGTGGATCTCCAGCGCCTGCGCCAGCCGGTGCGCGGTGGCCCGGGGCAGCTTGGTGCGTTCAACGAGTTCGGCCAGGCTGGCGCCGTCGACACAGGCGGCCAGAATGACCACCGCCTTGTCGAGAACGCCGACACCGCTCATACTGTGTCCCACAAGCCGAAATTTACCTCCCAGAATTTAGGATGTCCAGATGGTGGGAGTCACTACTACCGAGCCGAGGACCCTGGCCGAGAAGGTCTGGGACGCGCACGTCGTACGGTCCGCCGAGGGGGAGCCGGATCTGCTCTTCATCGACCTGCACCTGCTGCACGAGGTGACCAGCCCGCAGGCCTTCGACGGGCTGCGCCTCGCCGGCCGCCGCGTGCGCCGCACCGACCTCACGCTCGCGACAGAGGACCACAACACCCCGACCGGGTACGCCGACCCGTCGTTCCGGGAGCGGCGTGGCGACCTGCTCACCATCGCCGACCCCACCTCGCGTACGCAGATCGAGACGCTGCGCCGCAACTGCGCCGAGTTCGGCGTCCGACTGCACCCGCTCGGCGACGCCAACCAGGGCATCGTGCACGTCATCGGCCCGCAGCTCGGCGTCACGCAGCCCGGCATGACCATCGTCTGCGGCGACTCGCACACCGCCACCCACGGCGCGTTCGGGGCGCTCGCGTTCGGCATCGGCACGAGTGAGGTCGAGCACGTGCTGGCCACCCAGACGCTGCCGCAGACCCGGCCGAAGACGATGGCGGTGAACGTGACCGGGCAGCTCGCCCCCGGGGTCACCGCCAAGGACCTGGTGCTCGCGTTGATCGCCCAGGTGGGCACCGGCGGCGGGCGCGGACACATCGTCGAGTATCGCGGCGAGGCGATCCGGTCGCTGTCCATGGAGGGGCGGATGACCATCGCCAACATGTCGATCGAGTGGGGCGCCAAGGCCGGCATGATCGCGCCGGACGACACCACGTTCGCGTACCTGAAGGGGCGGCCGAACGCGCCGCAGGGCGCCGACTGGGACGCGGCGGTCGCGTACTGGCGGACCCTGCCCACGGACGAGGGGGCGACCTTCGACGCCGAGGTGACGCTGGACGCCGCCGCGGTGACGCCGTTCGTCACCTGGGGCACCAACCCGGGTCAGGGCGCCCCGCTGGGCGCGGTGGTGCCGGATCCGGAGGAGTTCGTCACCGAGGCCGAGCGGACCGCCGCCCGCCGCGCGCTGGAGTACATGGACCTGCGCGCCGGCACCCCGCTGCGGGACCTGGCGGTCGACGTGGTCTTCGTCGGCTCCTGCACCAACGGCCGGCTGGAGGACCTCCGGGCCGCCGCCGACGTGCTGCGCGGGCACCGGGTCGCCGACGGGGTGCGGATGCTGGTCGTGCCCGGCTCCGCCGCCGTCCGCGAGGCGGCCGAGGCGGAGGGGCTGGACAAGGTCTTCACCGACGCCGGGGCGGAGTGGCGCTTCGCCGGCTGCTCGATGTGTCTGGGCATGAACCCGGACACGCTCTCCCCGGGCCAGCGCTCCGCGTCCACCTCCAACCGCAACTTCGAGGGCCGCCAGGGCCGGGGCGGACGCACCCACCTGGTCTCCCCGCCGGTCGCCGCCGCCACCGCCGTGGCGGGCCGGCTGGCCGCTCCCGCCGACCTGTAGAAGGGCACACCGCAGATGGAGAGGTTCACCACCCACACCGGCACGGCCGTGCCGCTGCGCCGTTCCAACGTGGACACCGACCAGATCATCCCCGCCGTGTACCTCAAGCGGGTGACCCGGACCGGTTTCGCGGACGGCTTGTTCAGCGCGTGGCGCGAGGACCCCGAATTCGTGCTCAACGACGCCGCGTATTCCGGTGCGTCGATTCTCGTGGCCGGTCCGGAGTTCGGCACCGGCTCCTCGCGGGAGCACGCCGTCTGGGCGCTGCGCGACTGGGGCTTCCGCGCCGTGATCTCCCCCCGCTTCGGCGACATCTTCCGCGGCAACGCGCTCAAGGAGGGGTTGCTGCCGGTCGAGTTGGAATTGAAAGCGGTCGAGGAGATCTGGGATCTGGTCGAGGCCGACCCGACCACGCCGGTCACCGTCGACCTGACCGCCCGACAGGTCCGGGTCGGCGGGGCCACCTGGTCGTTCCCGCTGGACGACTTCAGCCGCTGGCGGCTGATGGAGGGCTTGGACGACATTGGACTCACCCTCCGGCACGAGGCCGAGATCAGCGCCTTCGAGGCCACCCGGCCGCCGTTCCTGCCCACGGTCGCATAGCCGTACGCCCGATCGCGCAGCGGATTCCGCCCCCACCGGTCTGACCGGTGGGGGTGAATCCGTTACGACACAAGGGCTTTTTTCCACCGAATGTTTGTGTCCCGGCAGCACAGGGCATACCGTGCGCGCAGAATGGCTCGCGTCGAGTCAGTTGCACAATCGGGAGGAAGTCGTGAACAAGGCCGAGCTCATCGAGGCGCTCGCCGTTCGCCTGGGGGACCGGAAGACGGCGACGGCCGCGCTCGACGCGGTTCTCGCTGAGGTCCAGGCGGCGGTCACCAAGGGCGAGAAGGTGGCGATCACCGGATTTGGAGCGTTCGAAAAGCGCGTCCGGGGCGCCCGAACAGCGCGCAACCCGCGGACCGGCGAGGCGGTGAAGGTCAAGAAGACATCCGTCCCGACCTTCCGGCCGGGTGCCGGATTCAAGGAGATGGTGGCCAGCGGCAAGGTGCCGAAGGCCACGGCGGCGGCGAAGAAGACCGCCACGGCCGCCGCCAAGACCACCGGGGCCAAGGCGACCGGGGCCAAGGCGACCGGCGCCAAGGCCACGGGTGCCAAGGCCACGGGCGCGAAGGCGACCGGGGCCAAGGCCACCACGGCCGCGGCGAAGAAGACCACCGCGGCGAAGACGACCACGGCGGCGAAGGCGACCAAGACCACCGCGGCGAAGAAGACCGCGACCACCAAGGCCGCCCCGGCGAAGAAGAGCGCCGCGGCGACGAAGGCCACCGCGGCGAAGAAGACCACCGCGGCGGCGAGCAAGAGCGCCGCGGCCAAGAAGGCCCCGGCCAAGAAGGTCCCGGCCAAGAAGGCCGCGACCAAGCGCTGAATCGCAGCGGTACGAGGGCGTCCACCGGCACGGTGGGCGCCCTTGTCGCGTGCCCCCGCCCGTCGGGCGGGCGTTGACCGGGGCGGTGCGCCGCACGCAGAATCGCCGCACCCCCTCCGGTCGGCGAAAGGCAGCCCCCGTGCGCTACCGCCACCTCACCACCCTCACCCTCGCGCTGGGCGTCGTGCTCCTGGTCGACGTGCTGCGCGTCTTCCTGCCGGCCGTCATCACCATCTTCGGGCAGGCCGCCTCGACCCCGGCCGAGCTGCTGGGGGCGTTCGCGCTCGGTTGGTTCGTGCTCGCCCTGGCCGCGCCCGCGCTGGTCCGCCGGGTCGGCGCCCGCCCGGTCACGCTCGCCGCCGCCGTGCTGCTGGCCGCCGCCCGACTCGTCGTCGCCGGCCAGCCGGGCGGGCGGCCCCAGCTCTGGATCGCCGCGGCCGGGCTGCTCGCCGGGCTGTTCTGGCTCGCCGGTGTCGCCGCCGCCACCGACCGGCCGGTGCCCGGCCTGGCGTCCGGGCTGGCGCTCGGCGCGGTCCTGCACACCGCGCTGGACACGTACCACCCGCCGTTTCTCGGAAGCCGGGCGGCGTGGCTCGCCGCCGGCCTGGTCGGCGCGCTCTTCCTGGCGGGGCAGGCGCGGCCGGCGCCGCCGGCCGGACCGGGCGGCGTGCGGAGTTGGCTGCTGGCCGGCCCGGCGCTGCTGCTCGCCGGCATGGTGGCGCTCTCCCCGGCGGTCGCCCGCACGGCGACGTCCTACCAGTTCGGCCTGCTGCGGTCGCACCCCGGCGACGACGTGGGGGTCGCCACGGTGCCGCTCTTCGGTTCCGCCCCGGTCGCCGTGGCCGTCGGCGGCTTCCTGCTCGCCGCGCTGGCGTCACCGCGCCGCGGGATGTGGCGGTGGCTCGCCCCGACGGCCCTGGTGGCCGGGGCCGTCCTCTTCGCCCTCGAACGCGGGGAGCTGCTGCTGCCGGCCGTCCTGCTCACCGCGGTGGGGCTCGGCGGCTGCCTGGCGTCGTCCGGCGCCGCCGACGGACGCGACACGTCCGGCGTCCGGCCCGCCGCCGACCCGGCCGCAGCGGTCGACGGCGACGCCGGATCCGGCGTAGCGGCCGACGACGCCACCGATCCGGCCCGGGCGGCCGGGCGGCGGGCGTACGCGGTGGTCGCCGGGATGCTCGTCTTCGCCGTCGCGGCGGTGCTCTACTACGCCGCGTACGACCTGGGCCACCCCAACGCCGGAGTGCCCGTGGCCGTGGCCGTGCTCGTCGCCGCGATCGGGCTGGCCGCCCGGCCCGGGTCGGGGCCGGTGGCGCGGTCGCTGCCGCCGGTGCTCACCGCCGCCTCCGCCGCCGTGCTGACCCTGCTCGCCGCGATCGTCAGCGACGAGCTGCTGACCGCCACCAACCGCGACGGGCCGCCCGACACCGTGCGGGTGGCGGCGTACAACGTCCGGATGGGATTCGGGATGGACGGCCGCTTCGATCCGGACGCGCTGGCGCGGGCGGTCGCCGGGGCCGACGTCGTGGCGCTCGGCGAGGTGGACCGGGGCTGGCTGCTCAACGGCGGTCACGACACGCTCGACCTGCTGGCGGAGCGGCTGGACATGCCCTACGTCTTCGCGCCCGCCGCCGACGCGCTCTGGGGCGACGCCGTGCTGAGCCGCTGGCCCCTGGACGAGGCCCGGACCCGGCGGCTGCCGGCGGTCGGCGCGCCCACCGGCGCGCAGGCCCTCGGGGTCACGGTGGACTTCAGCGCGGGTGTCCGCCTCGCGGTGGTCGCCACCCACCTGCAACCGCCGCCCGGCGAGGATCCCGTGGTCCAGGCCCGCGCGGTCGCCGGGTTCGCCCTCCGGTACGCGGCCGGCCGCCCGCTGGTCGTCGCCGGCGACATGAACACCGAGCCGGACGACCCGGCGTTCGCCGAGTTCACCCGCGCCGGGCTGGTCGACGCGCTGGCCCCGGCCCGCCCGCTGCCGACCAGCCCGGCGGACGACCCGCGCCAGCAGATCGACCACGTGTTCGTCACGCCCGGCCTGGCCGCCCGGGATGCGGCGGCGCCGCGCGGCACGGCCAGCGACCACCTCCCGGTCGCGGTGACCCTGACCCTGCCGTCGACCTGACCGTCGGGCGCCGCCCTCCCGCGACCGACGGGAGCGGCGTGAGCCGCCCCGTCCGCCCGATCGGCGGTCGTCGGATGTCGCCCCGGGTGGCGGGGCGTCGGACGTCCCCTCGCCCGGGTGGCGGGGCGTCGGACGCCCCCTCCGCCCCGGGGGGAGCCGCAGGTCAGAGGCGGTCGGCGGCGAGCATGCGGTCCCCGGCGAAGGCGAGCAGCCAGCCGCCGCCCTTCGGGGTGGTGAAGTCGTAGGTCCGCCCGGTCAGCCGCTCCAAAGCGCCGGGGATCACCTTGCCCTGGCTGCACACCCCCGCCTGCCCGCCCGAGGTCGCCAGCGCGCTCAGGCGGGCGGCGGCGGCCAGCGCGCACTCGTCGGGCTGCTGACCCGGCCTCGGCTCGTCCAGGTCGCCGTCGACCTCGATCGGCAGGTCGAGCAGCGCCGCCGCCGGGTCGAGGGTCTGCACGCACCGGCGGGCCGAGGCCGACAGCAGCCGTGCCGGGCGGACCAGCGCGACCAGCGGGGCCAGCGCGTGGGCCTGCGCCCAGCCCCGGGCATCGAGCGGCCGGCCGGTGTCCGGGCCGGACCAGGTGGCCCGCTTGCCGGCGTGCGCGTGCCGGACCAGCGCGATCGTCCCGGTGACCGCCGGCAGGGCGGCGAACGCGGCCAGCACCTCGGCGTCGTGCGGGTAGCTGACCAACCGGATGGCCTCGTCCACGCCGAGCCAGCGCACCTCGTCGACCTCCGTGCCCGGCTGGAAACCGCCGTCGGCCACCGCCCGCATCGACCAGTAGTCGACCACCTTCGGCCGGCCCTCGCTGCGATAGCGCACGGTGGGCAGCCGCACCTGCGGCACCGCCCGGACGTCGGACTCCTCGGCCACCTCGCGTACGGCGGCGAGCAGGGGGTGCTCGCCCGGCTCCAGCTTGCCCTTCGGCAGCGACCAGTCGCCGTAGCGGGGCCGGTGCACCAGGCAGACCAGCATCCCGGCCCGCCGCGCGCCCGGCGCGGCGTGGTCGGGCTCGTCGGCGGGGCGCCACACGACGCCGCCCGCCGCGCGGATCGAGGGCGCCCCGTCGGGGACGTCGGCCGCCCAGGTCCGACCCGGGCCGGCCGCGTCCCGCTCATCCAGCATCTCGTCAGCCTATGCGCGTGCCGGTCAGCTCGCGGTGCCACCGACCCGACGCAGTAGCAGTTCCTGCAGGTGGACCAGCGGCTCCTCCGCCGTGCCGGTACGCCGACTCCAGGTGCCGTCGGCCGCCAACTCGAACGCCTCCACGTCCGGGCCCATCGCCGCGGCCATGACGTGGTCCAGCTCGGCCCGGGCGACCGGATCGCTCACCCGCACCAGCGCCTCGACGCGGCGGTCCAGGTTGCGGTGCATCAGGTCGGCCGAGCCCATCCAGAACTCGGCGTCGCCGTTGTTGCCGAACCGGAAGATCCGCGAGTGCTCCAGGAACCGGCCCAGGATGGAGCGGACCCGGATGTTCTCCGACAGGCCCGGCACCCCCGGCCGCAGGGTGCACATGCCCCGGATCAGCAGGTCGACGTGCACACCGGCCCGGGAGGCCCGGTAGAGGGCGTCGGTGATCTCCTCGTCGACCAGCGAGTTCACCTTGATCTGCACGAGCCCCGGCATGCCGAGCCGTACGTGCGCGATCTCCCGCTCGATCCGCTCGATCAGCCCGCTGCGGATGCCCTGCGGGGCCACCAGCAGCCGCCGGTACGCCGTCTGCCGGCTGTAGCCGGTGAGCACGTTGAACAGGTCGGTCAGGTCGGCGCCGATCTCCGGGTCGGCGGTGAGCATGCCGAAGTCCTCGTAGAGCCGGGCGGTCTTCGGGTGGTAGTTGCCGGTGCCGATGTGGCAGTAGCGGCGGATCTGGTTGCCCTCCTGGCGTACGACCAGGGCGGTCTTGCAGTGCGTCTTCAGGCCCACGAGGCCGTAGACGACGTGGCAGCCGGCCCGCTCCAGGGTGCGCGCCCAACCGATGTTGGCCACCTCGTCGAAGCGAGCCTTCAGCTCGACCAGCACCACCACCTGCTTGCCGGCCGCCGCCGCGTCGACCAGCGCGTCGACGATCGGCGAGTCGCCGCTGGTGCGGTAGAGGGTCTGCTTGATGGCCAGCACGTCGGGGTCGGCGGCGGCCTGCTCGATGAAGCGCTGCACGCTGGTGGCGAACGAGTGGTACGGGTGGTGCACCAGGATGTCGCCGTCGCGCAGGGTGGCGAAGACGCTGCGGGGCACCTCGCCCTCGGTGAGCCGGGGGTGGGTGGCCGGCACGAACGGCGGGTCCTTCAGGTCCGGCCGGTCCGCCTCGTTGTAGAGCTGCCAGAGCGCCGACAGGTCCAGCAGGCCGGGCACCCGCAGCACCTCCTGGTCGTGCATGTCCAGCTCGCGCACGAGCAGCTCCAGCATGTGGTCGGAGATCGAGGCGTCCACCTCCAGCCGGACGGGCGGGCCGAACCGGCGCCGGGCCAGCTCCCGTTCCAGGGCCTGGAGCAGGTCCTCGTCGCGGTCCTCGTCGACCTCCACCTCGGCGTTGCGGGTGACCCGGAACAGGTGGCACTCCACCACCTGCATGCCGGAGAAGAGCTGCCCCAGGTGCACCGAGATCAGGTCCTCCACCGGCAGCATCCGCACGCCCGGCTGGTTGCGGTGCACACGGACGAAGCGCGGCACGTTGTTCGGCACCTTCACCCGGGCGAAGAGCTCGGAGCCGCCGTCCGGGTCGCGGACCGCCACAGCCAGGTTGAGCGACCGCCCCGAGATGTACGGGAAGGGGTGCGCCGGGTCGACCGCCAGCGGGGTCAGCACCGGGAAGATCTGCTCCCGGAAGTACGCGCGCAGCCGCGCCCGCTCCGGGTCGTCCAGGTCCGCCCAGCGCAGGATCCGGATGTCCTCGGCGGCCAGCTTCGGCAGCACGTCGTCGGTGAAGCAGGCCGACTGCCGGGCGACCAGCGCGGCGGCCTTCTCGGCGACCAGCTCCAGCTGGGTGCGCAGCGGCATCCGGTCGCCGCCGCGCACCGGCAGGCCGGCCTGGAGCCGCCGCTTCAACCCGGCCACCCGCACCATGTAGAACTCGTCGAGGTTGCTGGCGAAGATGGCGAGGAACTTGGCCCGTTCCAGCAGCGGCGTGCGCGGGTCCTCGGCCAGCGCCAGCACCCGGGCGTTGAAGTCGAGCCAGGAGAGCTCCCGGTTGAGGAAGCGGTCCTCGGGCAGCGGCGCGGCGGCGGGCGGCTCGTCGTCGGGCCCGGACGCCGACGGTGCGGCGGGGGACGGCTCGTCGTCGGGCCCGGACGCCGACGGTGCGGCGGGGGACGGCCCGGTGACCGGGTCGAGCACCTCCTCGAGGCCCGCGGAGGCGGCCGCCGCGTCGGGGCCGTCGTCGTCCGTCCGGGCGCTCTCGGCCGGACCCTGCGGTCGGAAGCGGCCGTCGGCGCCCCGGGGACGGGTGCCGTTGCGGGGCGCGGTGGGATCGGCGACGTGGGGCGGTCGGTTGGCGGGCTCGCGAGGGGTGCTCACCCGCTCATAATCACCCGATCCGGGTTAACGCAAAATGAACTTCGACCAGTCGTTCAGGCCATCGTCGGCAACGTCACCCGGACGACCTCGCCGGCCGCGTCGGTGTCGACGCGCACCCGCTGGCCGAGGCGGAGCAGCCGCAGGCCGGAGGCGTCGAACGCCCGGGCCGGGAAGGCCAGCTCGGTGCCGTCGTCGAGGAGCAGCATCCCGCTGCGGGTCGCCGCGTCGTAGGTGGCCACCGTCCCCTGCATGCCCCGCACGCTACACCGCCCGCGCCCCCGCACGAGCGCGCACACCGCCGCCACAACCGCGGCCCGCCGGCCACGCCCGCGCCGAACGGGCCACGCCTGCGGCGGGCGGGCAACGCGGCGGGCGGGCAACGCGGTGGACGGGCCACGCGGTGGACGGGCCACGCGGTGGACGGGCCACGCCGCGGCGGGGCAGCCGCGCGTCAGGCGGGGCAGCCGGCGGCGGCGAGCGCCGCGGTGTGCGGCCCCAGCCCGAGCCGGGCCGCCGCGGCCAGGTCGTCGGCGGTGTCCACGTCGCGGCGCAGACTCGGCCACTCCCCGGCCAGGGCGAGCGCCCCGCTCGCGGCGTGCGCGGCGGCCGAGCCGACCCCGAAGCGGGGATCCAGGGCCACGCCCGGTGGCGCGGCCAGCAGCACGGTGCCGTCGCCGGGCGCGTCCGCGACATACCGGCGTACGCCCGCAGGGTCGGCCTGGGCCGCCCGCAGCGCCGCCGCCAGCTCGGCCGGGCGCAGCGCGGGCAGGTCGGCGGTGAGCCCGGCCACCCAGCCGCCGCCGGCGGCCGACGCGCCGTGCCGGAAGGCGGCGTTCAGCCCGGCGTCCGGGGCGTCCGGCAGGGCCCTCGCGCCCGCCCGCCGGGCCGTCGCCGCCACCCGAGGGTCGTCGGTGACCACCAGCACGCGGGTGACCGCCGGGCAGGCCCGCACGGCGGCGACCGTGTCGGCCGCCAGGGCCAGCGCCAGCTCCTCGTGCGGTACGGCCGGCAGGGCGCCCCGCAACCGGCTCTTCGCGGCGGCGAGATGCTTCACCGGCACCACGACGGTCCACCCCGACTCACTCACACCCGCCATCCTGCCAGCGCACGGCGGTACCCTCTCTGGCCGGACCCTGGTCGAGCAGGCATGATTTCCGCTGCGGGCGTCACCGGGTGCGGATCCGGTGCGGGCGGGGCGGCACGAGGAGGCGCAGTGACACGGCGGAGGCTGGGATTCTGGCAATGGTTCGCCGTGGTGCTGGTCAAGCCGGTGATGCTCGTCTGGACCCGACGCACCTGGCGAGGCATGGAGTACCTCCGCCGCGACGGCGGCGTGATCATCGTGCCGAACCACATCTCGCACGCCGACCCGCTGGTCGCGGCGCACTTCGTCTACGACTCGGGCCGCTGGCCGCAGTTCCTGGGCAAGGCGAGCGTGTTCCGGGTTCCGCTGGTCGGCTGGATCCTGCACCGATGCCGCCAGATCCCCGTCGAGCGGGGCACCGTCGACGCGGTGCGGTCGCTCGACGCCCTGGTCGCCGCGCTGGCCGAGGGCGGCGCGGTGGTGATCTACCCGGAGGGCACCATCACCCGCGAGCCGGAGCTGTGGCCGATGAAGGGCAAGACCGGAGCTGCCCGGCTCGCGCTCGCCACCGGCGCGCCGGTGGTCCCGGTCGCCATGTGGGGGCCGGAGCGGATCTTCGACCCGCGCCGGTCCCGGCTGAACCCGCGCCCCCGGATTCCGGTGACCGTGGTGGCCGGCCCGCCGGTCGACCTCAGCCGGTGGGCCGGGGCCACCCCGACCAAAGCCGTCCTCGAGGAGATGACCGACACCATCATGCTGCGGCTGCGTGACCTGCTCGCCGAGATCAGGGGCGGCACCGCGCCGCCCCTGTGGGAACGACCGGCCCGCCCGGGAGACGAGCGCCGGCCGGAGGCGGCGGCGTGAGCGGGCACGTCGCGGTGCTGGGGGCCGGGTCGTGGGGGACGGCGTTCGCCAAGATCCTCGCCGACGCCGGCCGGGACGTCACCATCTGGGCGCGCCGGCAGCCGGTCGCCGACACGATCCGCGCCGAGCGGCGCAACCCGGAGTACCTGCCGGACGTGCTGCTCCCGTCCCGGGTCACGGCGACCGGGGACGCCGCCGAGGCGATCACCGGGGCCGAGCTGGTGGTGCTGGCCGTGCCGTCGCAGACGCTGCGCGGCAACCTGGCCGAGTGGACCGGGCACCTGCACCCGGACGCCACCCTCGTCTCGCTGATGAAGGGGATCGAGCTCGGCACCACCAAGCGGATGAGCGAGGTGATCGTGGAGACCGCCGGGGTGGCGGCGGACCGGGTGGTGGTGGTCTCCGGCCCCAACCTGGCCCCCGAGATCGCCGCCGAGCAGCCGGCCGCCACGGTGGTCGCCTGCACCGACTCCGCCCGGGCCACGCTGGTGCAGCGCTCGATCACCACGCCCTACTTCCGGCCGTACACGAACGACGACGTGATCGGCTGCGAGCTGGGTGGCGCGGTGAAGAACGTGATCGCCCTGGCGTACGGCATCGCCGTCGCGATGGGCTTCGGTGACAACACCCGCGCCATGCTGGTCACCCGGGGGCTGGCCGAGACCGCCCGCCTCGGGGTGGCCCTCGGCGCGGATCCGCTCACCTTCGCCGGCCTGGCCGGGATGGGGGATCTGGTCGCCTCCTGCTCCTCGCCGATGGCCCGCAACCGCACCTTCGGCGAGCACCTGGGGCGGGGCGCGACCCTGGAGGAGGCCCGCGTCGCCACCCGGCAGACCGCCGAGGGGGTCAAGAGCGCGCTCGCCATCCGCGACCTGGCCCGGGCGCACGCGGTGGAGATGCCGATCACCGAGCAGGTCGAGCTGGTCTGCCACGAGGGCGTCGACCCGCGGCTCGCCGTTGACGCCCTGATGAGCCGGACGACGAAACCGGAGTGAGTGACATGACCGAGCCTCACGCGTACCAGGCAGACGGCGCCGCAGCCGGCCGACGGGAGGGGCCCGCCGACGGCACCCGCTGCGTCCGCGCCGGGCTGCCCGAGCCGGCCCCCGGCCAGCCGTTCCTGCCCGGGCCGGTCTTCGCCGCGCCGTACCATCTCGACCCGTGGGCGGGACCGGCGGCGGCGCCGGACGGCTACGGCCGGCCGGACAACCCCACCCGGCGGCTGCTGGAGGCGGCGATCGGGGAGCTGGAGGGGGGCGACTGCCGGGTCTTCGCCAGCGGGCAGGCCGCGATCACCGGGCTGCTGCTGACGGTGCTGCGGCCGGGGGACACCGTGGTGCTCCCGTCGGACGGCTACTTCTCCGTCCGGGCGTTCGCCACCGACACCCTGGAGGGCATCGGGGTCCGGGTGCTCCTCGCCCCCACCGCCGGCCCCTATCCGGCCTTCGACGGCGTACGCCTGGTGCTGCTGGAGACCCCGGCCAACCCGGGCCTGGACGTCGCCGACGTGCCCGCGCTGGCCGCCCGCGCGCACGCCGCCGGCGCCCTGGTCGCGGTCGACAACACCACGGCCACGCCGCTCGGGCAGCGCCCGCTGGACCTCGGGGCCGACCTCGCGGTGGCCTCCGGCACGAAGGCGCTGACCGGGCACTCCGACCTGCTGCTCGGCTACGTCGCCACCCGCTCGGCCGAGCTGCTGGCGGCGGTGACCGGCTGGCGGAACGTCACCGGGGCGGTGCCCGGCGCCTTCGACGCCTGGCTCGCCCACCGGTCGCTGGCCACCCTGGACCTGCGGCTGGCCCGGCAGACCGCCAACGCCGAGGCGCTGGCCGGGCTGCTCGCCGGGCGCGCCGACGTGACCGGGCTGCGCTGGCCGGGGCTGCCCGGCGACCCGGCCCACCCGGTGGCCTCGGTCCAGATGCGACGGATGCCGGGGGTGCTCTCCTTCGATCTCGGCGACGCCGAGCGGGTGGCGCGGTTCCTCGACGCGGCCCGGCTGGTGGGCGCGGCCACCTCCTTCGGCGGCCTGCACACCACCGCCGACCGGCGGGCCCAGTGGGGCGACGACACCCCGCCCGGCTTCGTCCGGCTCTCCTGCGGGGTGGAGGACGCCGTCGACCTGGTCGCCGACGTGGCCGCCGCGCTCGACGCCAGCCGCTGAACACGCCGGCCGCCCGACCGCGCGCCGGCCGCCCGACCGCGCGCCGGCCGCCCGACCGCGCGCCGGCCGCCCGACCGCGCGCCGGCCGCCGAACACGACGGCCGGTGACCGCTCGCCGGTCGGTGGGCACGCCGGTCGGTGACCGCTCGACGGTGGCCGCTGGGCTATGGTGTCCGTGGTCCGGAGCCGCCGGGCCCCGACCCGAGGAGGTGAGTCCGATCCACCCGACAGGCAGGACCGACGCTCCCCTCCGACGGCACGCCGGCTGATTTCCGGCGGCCCGGGAGCGTCGACGAGCGTTCCCGGAGGTTCACCGTGACTGTTTCCTTCCATCCCGACCGACCCGCCCTCGTGCACCGGCTGCGCGCCGCCGGCTGTGTCTACGCCGAGGACGAGGCGGACCTGCTGATCGCCGCCGCCGACTCGCCGCAGGCGCTGGCCGACCTGGCCGCCCGTCGGGTCGCCGGGCTGCCGCTGGAGCACCTGCTCGGCTGGGCCGAGTTCTGCGGCGAGCGGATCGCCGTCGAACCCGGCGTGTTCGTGCCCCGCGCCCGTACGGCCCTGCTGGTCGACGCCGCCGCCGCGGTGACCGGTCCGGCGGCGGCCGTGGTGGACCTCTGCTGCGGTTCCGGCGCCACCACCGTGGCGCTGGCCCGCCGGCTCGCCCCGCGCTGGCTGGCCGCCGCCGACGTCGACCCCGCCGCCGTGGCCTGCGCCCGGCGCAACCTGGCCCCGCTGGGCGTCCCGGTCTTCCACGGCGACCTGTACGCGCCGCTGCCGGCGCGCTGGCGGGGAAGGCTGGACCTGGTGGTGGCCAACGCGCCGTACGTGCCGACGGCGGCGGTGGCGCTGATGCCGCCGGAGGCCCGGTTGCACGAGGCGCCGGTGGCCCTCGACGGCGGGCCGGACGGGCTGGCGGTGCTGCGCCGGGTCGCCGCGGGCGCGGCGCGCTGGCTGGCCCCGGGCGGGCACCTGGTGGTGGAGACGAGCGAGGCGCAGACGGAGGCGCTCTGCGCCGCGCTGGCCGCCGCCGGCCTGCGCCCCACGGTGACCCGCGACGACGACCGGGACGCCACCGCCGTCACCGCCCGCCGCCCTGCCTGAGCCCCGCTTCCGCGTCGCCGGTCCGGCTCCCGCGCCGTGACCCGCGCGTCGACGGCCCCACCGGCTCCCATCGGCGGGACCGTCGACGGCGCGGGGGCGCCGGCGTCGCGTGCGGGTAGCGGCGCGCCGGCGCCGTGGGTGGGTCAGCGGCGGGGCGGCGCCCCGGCGAAGGCGGCCCAGGCGGCGGGCGGGAAGATCAGCGCCGGGCCGGACGGGTCCTTCGAATCGCGGACGGCGACCGTTCCCGGGAGCACCGCCATCTCCACGCACGCCCCCTCGTCGCCGCTGTGGCTGCTCTTGCGCCACCGGGCCACGGCGAGCGTCGCGCTGGTCGTCGGTGTCATGTCCTACCGTCCCTTCAGGAGTTGGAGGAGCTGGTCGCGGCTGGCCGCCGGGCTGAGCGCGACGGTCCGCAGGTGCTCCATGATCTTGGTGCAGGTTCGCAGGTCACCCGGTCGGTCCAGGACCATCTGCCCGGCCACGGTCTCCACCGAGGCGATGATCGGGTCCTCCGGGTCGGCGAACTCCAGGATGTGCAGCGAGCCCCGGGTGCCCCGGTGGTAGCCGGCGGCGAGGGGGATCACCTGCACCGTGATGTTCGGCAGCTCGCCCATCTTCAGCAGGTGGTGCAGCTGACTCTCCATCACCGGGCGGCCGCCGACCGGGCGCAGCAGCGCGCCCTCGTCGATGATGGCGTCCAGGATCGGCGGGTTGTCGGCGGTGAGCCGCTGCTGGCGGTCGAGCCGGACCTGGACCCGCTGCTCCACCTCGTCGTCGCCGAGGGTGTGCGGGCCGCCGCGCATGACGCCCCGGATGTAGTCGGCGGTCTGCAGCAGCCCCGGCACCACCGACGGCTCGAAGTTGGCGATCCCGGTCGCCTCGGCCTCGAGCGCGATGAAGTCGATGGTGCGCCGGTCCAGCAGGTACGAGTACGACACCCACCAGCCGGGCTTGCGCGCGTCCTTGGCGAGCTGGACGGCCGCCGCCACCTCGTCCGCGCCGACCCCGTAGAGGGTGAGCAGGGCGCGCACGGTGGCCGGGCTGACCAGCGTCTGCGCGTTCTCGTAGCGGGACAGGGTGCTGCGGGTGCTGCTGATCTCGTCCGCCGCCGCCTCCAGGGTGAGGCCGGCGGCTTCCCGGTGCGTGCGCAACGCGATGCCCAGGCGTCGGGCGCGGGCGGTCTTGGGAGCCATGCATCGATCGTCGCACATCTTGCCGGGAAGGTGTAGATGAGAGAACGTCGATGAGAGTTGCATTCACGGCTGTAGACATGTCAATCTGTCATCGCGTCCTCACCGCCGGTTGTCGTGGCGACGGTGGTGGTGAGCGACCGGAGGGGATGGGGCGCGCGGCGATCGGGTTTCTCCCCCGTACCCGATCGCCGCGTGCCACGCCCGTGGCCCGCCAGCCGGAAGGGATTCGACGTGCGTACTGGTCAGCAGATCCGCGCCGACCGCGCCGGCGGCCTCCGGTGACGCGGTTCCTCGTGGTGCTCACCGACGTCCGCCCCGTCGACGGCGCCGGGCGCGACGAGCGGACCTGCCCCGAGCGGCGCCGCCAGGTGGTCGGCGCGACCAGCCGGGAGGCGGCCGACCGGATCGCCGGCGCGTTCATGGCGCTGGGCATGGTGCGGGCCGGCCGGCAGCGGGTCAAGGTGATCGCCATCGGCCGGCGACACGCGCGCGGCTGACCCGCCGCCGCAGGCGACGCCGCGTCCGGCACGCCGGGCCGGGCGACGCGAGCAGGGAAGACGCCGCGAGGCCGGCGCCGGGCGCGCCGGCGAGTCGGTGCGACCGGGGAGAGCGGCCCCGCCGGACCCAGCCCGTCCGGCAGGAGGCCCGGCCCGGCGGAGAGGCGCGGCCCGGCGCCCCGCCGGGCCGTCTCCGGCGTCACAGCATCCGGCGCCGCTTCAGGTACGCCACCAGGTCGTCGTAGACGCCCCCCTCGTTGGCGAACATCGCCACGTTGCGGGCCGTGGCCATCCACGGCTTCGTCGAGGGCCGGACCTCCTTCGCCGCCCGTTCCAGGTCCCGCTGCTCGATCATGCGCACCTCGCCGGTGCGTACGGAGTCGGCCATCGCGTACTCGGCGGCGGTCTCGCAGAGGTGGGCCAGATCGGCGCCGGAGTAGTCCTCCGTGGCGGCCACGATCTTCCGCAGGTCGATCCCGGCGATCGGCCGTTCCCGGAGGTGGTACTCCAGGATGGACCGGCGCGCCTCCGCGTCCGGCGGCAGCACCAGCACCACCCGGTCGAGCCGGCCCGGGCGGCGCAGCGCGGGGTCGACGTCCCAGGGGGTGTTGGTGGCGGCCAGCACGAAGACGCCCTCGTTGCTGCCCTCCATCCCGTCCAGCTCGGCCAGCAGTTGGTTGCCCAGCGTCCGCATCGAGCTGGAGCCGACCTGCGAGCGCTTGTGCCCGAGCGCGTCGACCTCGTCGAGGAAGAGCACGCAGGGCGCGTTGCGGCGGGCCGCCTGGAACAGCTCGTGCAGGTTGCGCTCCGAGTTGCCCATCCACATGTCGAGGACGTCCACGATGGACAGCGAGATGAACTTGGCGCCCATCTCGCCGGCGACGGCCCGGGCGAGGAACGTCTTGCCGCAGCCGGGCGGGCCGTAGAGCATCAGGCCGCCACGCAGGCTCTTGCCGTACATCTTGCGTAGCTGGGGGTTGCGCAGCGGGCCGAGGAAGGCCAGCTCCAGCCGCTCCTTGACCGCCGACATGCCGCCCACGTCGGCCAGCCGGATGCCGGAGGTCTCCACGTCGAACACCCGGTCCTCGTCGCCGGTCACCGGCTCCGGCTCGTCGCCGGCGCGGGCGAAGCGCGGCGGCACGACGTCCGCCAGCTCCTGCTCGTAGGCCGCGAGGGGATCCTGGTCGGCGGTCGCGGCGGGACCGTCGGGCCCGGCCGACGCCCGGCGCTGCGCCGGCGGCTGCGGGCCCGCCGGGGCGGGCGCCGGCGGCGGTACGGAGCCACCCAGCGCCCGCTGCATCAGGGCCTGCGCCTGGGCGTTGCCCGGATCCCGGGCGAGCGCCTGCCCGACCTGCGCGATCGCCTCCCCGGCCCGGCCGCCGTCCAGCAGCAGCGAGGCGAGGTGGAGTCGCAGCGGCAGGTCGTCGGGGCGGGCGTCCAGGGCCGCCGTCAGCGATTCGATGAGGGGATCAGCGCTCATAGGACGAGCAGCGTAGTGGGCGCCCGGCGCCGTCATCGCCCCGGATCTCGGTGGTGGCGGACGCCGGGCGGCCCTCAGTGCGTCGTCCCGTCGCCCAGCTCCTCGACGAGCTTGCGGTAGACGTCGAAGGCCGGCTTGCGGGTGTAGTCGTCGGTGAGGAGCCCGAACCGGTGGAACAGACTGGCCCGCGTGCTGTCGGCGTCGCGGAGCGCGAAGTGCGAGTATCCGTCGACCAGCAGCTCCGGGGCCACCGCCGCCAGGGTGCGGAGCACGATGTCGACCACCTCCGCCTGGCGGGCCGCCGGACGGTCCGGCCCGGTGGGCCAGCCGTGTTCGGTGATGCGCAGCGGCACCGCGCCCAGCCCCGCCGGCGTGAGTGCCTCGACACGGTGCCGGCGCAGCAGCCACTCGACGGCGCCGGCGAGGTCGGCCACGGCGACCGGGTGGAAGACGTCGGGGAAGAAGTCCAGACCCACGTAGTCGAGGTCGGCGACGAAGTCCGGGCCGCCCCGGCGGGTCAGGTCCGCGATGAACGAGGCGGCCGGGCCGAACAGCGGGGTGGTGTTGAAGCCGACCCGGAGGTGCCGGTGACCGAGCCGGCGCGCGTGTTCCCTGGCAGCCGACACCCCGGCCACCACGGCGTCGGCGACGTTCGGGTAGTAGCCGTCCAGCACCGGGTTGCCGGGCACGTTCGGCTCCTCCGTGATCTGGAGCCGGTCGGTGACGGCACCGTACTGGTCGATCACCTCCCGGACGAAGTCGCAGTACCCGGCGACGTCGCCGGAATCCGAGCGGTACTGCGCCACGAGTTCGAGGCGGCGGCCGTCCCCGGCGTACCGGGCCGCGTCGGGTGGCGTCGCGGTCGGGTGCGGTCCGCCACGCGGGGTCCGGTCGTGGAAGGTGAGGTAGGCGCGGACCAGGAAGGGCCGACCCGGCCGGCCCTGGAGATCCGCCAGCGCCGTGGCGATCTGCTGCGGATCGTCGGGCCGGCCGGCGGCGATCCCGCCGGCGTCGTCGCCGGTCACGCTGCCGGGGTAGATACCGAAGAGCATGTCAACTCCCGTGGGGTTCGGCGGTGCCCGGCCAGGCCAGCGCACCGGTGCGGATCTCCGCGAGCACCGAGTCGATCCAGGCCAGCTCGGCGTGGGCCAGCCGGAGCGCGTACTCGGCCTCGATGACGTGCAGCCGCGGCACGCCCTCGCCGAGCACCCCGGCCAGCCGGCGCTCGTCGGCCGCGGTCCGTTCCCGCAGCAGCCTGGCGCGCTCGGCCAACGCGTCCGTCGCGCCCTCCGGGCCCAGGGCCCCGAGGTAGGCGACGGCGCCGAGGAACGGGGTGAACTCCCGCTGCGGGTTGCGGATCTGCGCGTCGAGGCGACGGACCAGCTCCTCCCGGCCGGCGGTGGTCAGCGCGTACACGGTCCGCTCCGGACGGTTCCCGGCCCGCAGCCGGGCCGCTTCGGCGATCCAGCCGGCGGCGAGGAGCGCGCCGACGATGTCGTAGACCGAGCCGCGGGTGATCGCCGCGGCCCGGTACTCGCTGCGTCGCCGCAGCTCACCGAGGAGGTCGTACGGGTGCATGGGGCGTTCCAGGAGCAGGCCGAGGATCGCCAGCACCAGCGGGTTGTCGAGGGCGCGCCGTGGCATGGTCGAACTCTAACAGTCGAAATCGACTATCGGTTCGACGGCCTGGGCGGAGGTTGGGTGGAATGGCGCGTCGAAGTTACGCACCGTATAGGCTTCGCTGACCGATTGCGCGTGGTCGTCGTCGCTCGCGGGTATCGGCATCCGGATTCGGCCACGCACAGTAAGGTCAACCGGGTGAGCGCCACGACCGGAACAGTCGCGTACGAAGAGGTGACGCAGTGACCACCCCAGGCAGGACCCGCGTGGCGATCGTCTTCGGCGGCCGCAGCCCGGAGCACGGCATCTCCTGCGTCAGCGCCGGCAGCGTGCTCGCCGCGCTCGACCCGGACGAGTTCGAGGTGGTGCCGGTGGGCATCACCCGGGCCGGCCAGTGGGTGCTGACCAGCGGCGACCCGGCCCAGTTGGCGATCAACGCCCGCCGGCTGCCGGAGATCACCGCCGAGTCCGGCACCGACATCGTGCTGCGCGCCGACCCGACCGGCAACGGGCTGATGGTGCTCGACCCGGCCGAGGGCCCCCGGGCGCTCGCCGACGTCGACGTGGTCTTCCCGGTGCTGCACGGCGCGTACGGGGAGGACGGCACCATCCAGGGCATGCTGGAGATGGCCGGCATCCCCTACGTGGGGGCGAACGTCTTCGCCTCCGCCGCCGCCATGGACAAGGAGTTCACCAAGAAGCTCTGCGCCGCCGAGGGCATCCCGGTCGGCCCGTACGCGGTGCTGCGCAACGGGATGACGCTGAGCGAGGCGGAGAAGGAGCGGCTGGGGCTGCCGGTCTTCGTCAAGCCCTCCCGGGCCGGCTCGTCGTTCGGCATCACCAAGGTCACCGACTGGGCGGACCTGGACGCCGCCGTCGCCACGGCCCGCCAGATCGACCCGAAGGTGCTCGTGGAGGGCGCCGTCGTCGGCCGCGAGATCGAGTGCGGCGTGCTGGAGGGCGAGGCCGGCGGCGCGCCGGAGGCGTCTGTGCTCGCCGAGGTCCGGGTCGTCGGCGACTACGACTTCTACGACTTCGAGGCCAAGTACATCGACGCCGAGGGCGCCTGCGAGTACGACATTCCCGCCGGCCTGCCCGAGCGGGTGACCCGGCAGATCCAGGAGTACGCGGTCCGCGCCTTCACCGCACTCGACTGCGCCGGCCTGGCCCGGGTCGACTTCTTCGTCACCCCGGAGTTGGACGTCTACCTCAATGAGATCAACACGATGCCGGGCTTCACGCCGACGTCGATGTTCCCCCGGATGTGGGCGGCCTCCGGGCTGGAGTACCCGAAGCTGGTCAACCGGCTCATCCGCACCGCCCTGCACCGCGGCGTCGGCCTGCACTGACCCGGAACGTCGGCCTGCACCGACCGGGATGTGTGGGCCTGCACCGACCCGCCCCGCCGGTCGGCACCCGCGCACCCCTCCCCGCACCGCCGCGCCCGGCGGGCGCCCTCCGCGAAGATCGCGCTGTTTCGGGGAAGTAGTGGCCTCCCGACGGAGGGGAGACCACTACTTCCGGGAAGTTGCCGACAGGATCGGCCGGGTGGCCGGGTGGCCGGGTGGCCGGGTGGCCGGGTGGCCGGGTGGCCGGGTGGCCGGGTGGCCGGGTGGCGGGGGCGGGGTGGGTGGCGGCGGGGGGTCAGCCGCGGCAGCCTGCCGGGGCGTCGCCGCCGGAGGGCACGGAGGCCACGATCGTCTCCGAGATGGGGGAGACCCACTGCAGGG
The DNA here is from genome assembly GCF_043204915.1 of Micromonospora sp. NPDC047670. Taxonomy (NCBI): domain Bacteria; kingdom Bacillati; phylum Actinomycetota; class Actinomycetes; order Micromonosporales; family Micromonosporaceae; genus Micromonospora; species Micromonospora sp. NPDC047670. The sequence goes on along the minus strand of NZ_JBIDDA010000003.1, from coordinate 542,534 downwards.
CCTGACCGTAGGAGCGCGGCACGCGGACCGTGACGGCGGTCTCCCGGTCCAGGGTGGTGAGCACGGTGGCGTCGGTCTCCTCCCGGGCGTACCAGCAGACCTTGTTGACCGTCCACACGTCGTCCGTCTCGCCGACGGTCGGCTCGGCGCCGCCGCAGGCCAGGGTCAGCGCCGGGTCGCCGTACGCGGCGTTCTGCTCCGGGCCGGCGGTGACCGGCCGCTGGGGGAGGTCGTTGACGGTGGGCGGCAACTGCGAGAGCAGGGCCCGGCAGACCGTGGCGGGCCGCTCGCGCAGCGCCGGCGCGGCCATCTCGACCGGGGCGGTGGACTGCGCGCGGGGCGCGCTGGCCGTCGGACTCGGCGCGGTGACCGGTTCGGCCGGCTCGTCCGGGGAAAGCTGGGTGAAGGCGAGCGCGCCCACCAGCGCGGTGACCGGGAGCGCGACGAGCGTGGCGATCAGCGCCGCGCTCCGGGTCGTCCGGTCCCGGGTCGGGCGGTCGGGGGCGACCTCGTCCGGCTGGGCGGAATCGGTCACGGGAGAGTCGATGATCTTGTCCACTTACAGGCGCACCACCGAACACGTGAGGGTGCGGGTGATGCCGGGCACCATCTGCACCTTGCTGACGATGAGTTTGCCGAGCTCGTCGACGGTGTTCGCCTCGGTGAGCACGACCACGTCGTACGGCCCGGTGACGGCGTCGACCCGCACTACGCCGGCAAGGTCCGCGATGAGACCGGCCACGTCACGCGCCCGGCCGACCTCGGTCTGGATGAGGATGTACGCCTGTACCACGACTCGACCTCCGTCCGTCGCCGCCCGCGGGCGGCCCGAAGGGAGAAAGTACCTTACGGACCAGGTCTGATCCCTATCGGTGGTCAAGGAGAAGCGGTGAGCGAGCACGGCGGAGGGCCGGCATGAGTGTCGCGGGGGTCGGCGAGTTCGGCCTGATCGACCGGGTGACCGCCCGGTTGTCGTACGGATCGACTGTTCTGCTCGGTCCCGGAGACGACGCGGCGGTGGTGGCCGCCCCGGACGCCCGGGTCGTGGCCTCGACCGACGTGCTGGTGGAGGGACGGCACTTCCGGCGGGACTGGTCCGGCCCGCGGGACGTCGGCCACCGGGCGGCGGCGGCCAACCTGGCCGACGTCGCCGCGATGGGGGCGGAGCCGACGGCGCTGCTGGTCGCGCTCTGCATGCCGCCGGAGCTGGAGACCGGGTGGGCCGAGGAACTCGCCGACGGGCTGGCCGCCGAGGCGGCGAAGGTGGGCGCGAGCGTGGTCGGCGGGGACATGTCGGCCAGCCCCACGCTGACGATCGCGGTCACCGCGCTCGGCGACCTCGGTGGCCGGCCGCCGGTGACGCGTTCCGGGGCGCGGCCCGGGGACGTGCTGGCCCTGGCCGGCCGGACCGGGTACGCCGCGGCCGGATTCACCGTGCTCTCCCGGGGCTTCCGCACGCCCCGGCTGCTGGTGGAGGCGTACCGCCTGCCGGAGGTGCCCTACCGGGCCGGACCGCACGCGGCCCGGCTCGGCGCCACCTCGATGATCGACGTGTCGGACGGGCTGCTCGCCGACCTCGGGCACGTGGCGAAGGCCAGCGGGGTGGCCCTCGACGTGCGGCGGGACGCCTTCGAGGTGCCCCGGCAGATGCGCGACGCCGCCCAGGCGCTCGGCGTCGACCCGTACTCCTGGCTCCTCGCCGGGGGCGACGACCACGCGCTGGCCGCGACCTTCCCGCCGGCGGTGGCGCTGCCGCCCGACTGGCGGCCGATCGGGCGGGTGACGGAGGGCTCCGGTGTCACCGTCGACGGCGAGCCGTACGACGGACCCGCCGGCTGGGACCACTTCCGGTAAGGGCCGGCATGGGTCGTACCCTTTACTCCGTGAGTGAGATCGAGATCCGCGTCGAGCGCTTCGACTCGCCGGTGGCGCAGCGGCTGATCCACGCCGCGCTGGCGGACCTCAGCGCGCGGTACGGCGGCAGCGGCGACGACACCCCGGTCGACCCGGGCGAGTTCGAGCCGCCGGCCGGGGCCTTCCTCGTCGCCCACCTGGGCGGCGAGCCGGTCGGCTGCGGCGGCTGGCGCAGTCACGGCGACGAGGGCGACACGGCCGAGCTGAAGCGGATGTACACGGCCCCGGCGGCCCGGGGACGGGGCGTGGCCCGGGCGGTGCTGGCCGCCGTGGAGCGCTCGGCCCGCGAACACGGGCGCAAGCGGATCGTCCTGGAGTGCGGCGACAAGCAGCCCGAGGCCATCGCCATGTACACGGCGGCCGGCTACGAGCGGATCCCGAACTTCGGCTTCTACAAGGACGCCCCGGGCTGCCTCTCGTTCGGCCGCACCCTCTGAGCCGACGGCCCGGCCCGGCGGAGGAGCCCGGGACGGACCGGTCCGGCCGAGGAACCCGCGCCGGGCCGCACCCGCTGGGCCCGTCGGCCCGGGACGGCCCGGCCTGGCTGGGGAGCCCGCGCCGGGTCGACCGCGGCGCGGTCAGGCGGTGGTGATCCGGATCTGCTCGACGGCCCTGCCGGCGTTGGCGGTCGCCTCGGCCGGGTCGGCGCCCCAGGCCAGCAGGTGGCCGCTGCGCCACAGCGAGGACGTGACCTCGGCCACGGTGTCGCCGACCGCGACGTCGAGCTGCACCTCGAGCACCCCGGGCGCCCGGAGGGCCTGGCGCGCCCCGTCGACGGCGGTGACGGTGCCGGGCGGGGCCAGCAGGAACTCGACCGCCGCCGCGCCGATCGGCCGCGTGGGCAGGGCCGGCCGTTCCCCGCGCAGCGTCCGCAGGTACGCCTCGATGAACCCGCACTCGTACGCGATCGACACCAGCGCGGTGATCATGTCGCCGGGCAGCCGGGCCGCGCACTCGACCAGCGTCGGCACCCCGTCGGCCAGGATCCACTCGCTGTGCAGCGTGCCGGTGCGGAAGCCGGCGGCGGCGGCCAGCCGGGTCGCCGCCCCGACCAGCTCCCGGCGGGTGGCCTCGGGCAGCGCGGTCGGCACGGTGTGGCCGGTCTCCACGGGGGAGCGCCCCGGCCGCACCCGCTTGTCGGTGACGTTGGCGAAGAACACCTCGCCGTCGGCGACCAGCAGCTCGACGCTGTGCTCCCGGCCGTCGACCACCTGCTCGACGAGGACGGCCGTGGGCAGCCCGCGGCCGGTCGCCTCCGGCGGGTCCTCGGGGGAGGCGGTCCCCGCCCAGGCCCCGGCAATCTCGGTCGGGTCGGCGATGATCTGCACCCCGAGGCTGCCCGAGCGGCGGGTCGGCTTCAGCACGCACCGGCCGCCGTGCCGCTCGGCGAACCCCGTCGCCGCGGCGGGGGAGTCGACCAGCGCGAAGGCCGGGTTGGTCAGGCCGGCCTCGGCGGCGAGCAGCCGCATCCGGTGCTTGTCGGCGAAGATGTCGGCCGCCGCGGGACCGGCGCCGGGCAGATCCAGCGCCTCGGCGAGCCGGGCGGTGGCGCCGACGGCGTACTCCAGGCCGGGTATGACCAGCCGGGCGGCGGCCAGCGCGGGTTCCCGGTCGACCAGCGCGGCGGCGTCCAGGCCGGTCTGGTACTCGGCGGGCACCACCCGGGAGATGAAGGCCATCCCGCGGGCGAACCGCTCCAGCCCCCGGCGCTCGATGACGTCCGGTTCCTCGACGAGGACGACGCTGCCGGCGGGCAGTTCCTCGCTGAACCAGCGCAGCATTCCAAGGGAGGCCCCGACGATGACAATCTCGTCCCGGCCTAGGTCAAGCTGCACCTGTCGTCCTCCGCGGTCGGCTTCTCCGTGCGCTGGATCCGACCCGGACGCCCGGCGCAGGCAGACCCTAACGGGGCCGACACCGCCCGTCGAACCGGCCGTCGCGTACCCGTCAGCCGGCCCGCCGGGACCCGACAGAGCCGGGGGTTCCCGGACCGGCGGCAACGGCGGACGACCCGGCGACGACGTCGACCGCTCGAAAGGAGAGCGGCGTCAGCGCCGGCGGGCGGGCGCGGACACGACAGAGCCGGCGGGCCACGGGGGCCCGCCGGCAATGACGAGTGTGAAGCTGGGGCCTACCGCGTCAGGCGCGGGTGACCTTGCCAGCCTTGATGCACGAGGTGCAGACCTGCATCTTCTTGGTGTTGCCGCCACCGGCCGGGGTACGCACCGACTGGATGTTCGGGTTCCAGCGGCGGTTGGTCCGCCGGTGCGAGTGGGACACGTTGTGGCCGAAGCCCGGTCCCTTGCCACAGACGTCGCACACGCTAGCCACGGGATACTCCTGGGTTTGAAACGTTCATGAGGTCGCCGCCAGGCGCAGCCCGGGCAACCTGGCCAGGTTACCCGATGACCCGGGCGCCCGGCCAACCGGCCCTGAGCGGGGCCCCCGGTGGGGCTGCCACAGCGCGGCGCGCCCACGGTCGCCCGGCCCGCGCCGTCCTCCGACACCACCGCACGAGGGACGCGACCACGAGGGTAGTTCGGGCCGGGGCCGTGCGGCTGGTCCCCGGTCGGGTACGGCCGGGGCGGACACGCCGCGGGAGGACCGGCGGCCCCGGCGGGCGTCGGTGTGCGCCAGTAGGCTTCTCGCCGTGCTGGACACCCTCGACGCCGCCGCGGTCCGCCGCTGGTGCGCGGGCGGGCTGGCCGCGGTCAAGCGGCACCAGGGCGAGATCGACGACCTGAACGTCTACCCGGTGCCCGACGGCGACACCGGCACCAACCTGGTGCTCACCCTCACCTCCGCGCAGCAGGCGCTGGCGATGGACCTCGGCACCCTCCCGGAGGACGGGCCCACCCCGCACGGGCACGCGCTGCGGCTGATGGCCCGGGGCGCGCTGCTCGGCGCGCGGGGCAACTCCGGCGTGATCCTGTCGCAGATCCTGCGCGGCTTCGCCGACGCGGTCGCCGCCGTGCCCGCCGTGCGCGGCCGGGAGCTGGCCGCCGCGCTGCGCGACGCCACCACCGCCGCCTACGCCGCGGTCGCCCAGCCCGTCGAGGGGACGCTGCTCAGCGTCGTCGCGGCGGCGGCCCGCGCCGCCGAGCGGGCGGACAGCGACGACCTGCGCGCGGTCGTCCGGGCGGCGGCGGGCGAGGCGGCACGGGCACTGGCCCGCACCCCCGAACAGTTGCCGGCGCTGGCCCGGGCCGGGGTGGTCGACGCCGGCGGCCGGGGCCTCTGCCTGCTGCTCGACGCCCTGGTCGAGGTCGTGACCGGGGAGAGTCCCGAACATCCGGCGCCCGCGCCGCGCGCGACCCGCCCGCCCGCCACCGTCGTGCGCGAGACCGGTTCCGAGGAGTACGCCTACGAGGTGCAGTTCCTGCTCGACGCGGGGCCCGAGGCGGTGGCCCGGCTCCGGGCCGAGCTGGCCGCCCTGGGCGACTCGCTCGTGATCGTGGGCGACGGAGGCGCCGGTGAGGGCACCTGGAACGTGCACGTCCACGTCAACGACGTCGGCGCGGCGATCGAGGCGGGCGTGGTCGCCGGCCGGCCGCACCGCATCTCGGTGACCCGCTTCGCCGACCGGGCGGCACCGGTGCCGCCCGTCGTGGCGGCGGACGGGCGGGCCGCCGTGGTGGTGGCGGCCGGCGCGGGCATCGCCGAGCTCTTCGCCGGCGAGGGCGCGACGGTGGTGCCCGGCAACCCGTCCACCGGCGAGCTGCTGGACGCGATCCGCGCGACGGGCGCCGCCCGCGTGGTGGTGCTGCCCAACGACCCCGACACCCAGGCGGTGGCGAGCGCCGCCGCCCGGGAGGCGCACGGTCTGGGCGTCAAGGTCAGCGTGGTGCCCACCCGGTCCCCGGTGCAGGCGCTGGCCGCCCTGGCGGTGCGCGACCCGGCCCGCCGCTTCGAGGACGACGTGATCGCGATGGCGGAGGCGGCCGGCGCCTGCCGCTACGCCGAGGTCTGCTACGCCAGCCGCGAGGCGCTGACCGTCGCCGGCCCGTGCCGCCCCGGCGACGTGCTGGCGCTGGTCGAGGGCGAGGTGCACCTGATCGGCGCGGACCTGGCCGACACCTGCGCCGCCGTGGTCGACCGGATGCTCGGCGGCGGCGGCGAGCTGGTCACCCTGCTCTCCGGGGCGGACGCCCCGGACGGGCTGGCCGAGGCGGTCCGCGAGCACGTCGGCCGGCGCTGGCCGTTCGTCGAGGTGCACGCGTACCCGGGCGGGCAGCCGTACTATCCGCTCCTGGTGGGGGTCGAATGACGTCCGAGCAGTCCACGGCGGACACGCCGCTGAAGAAGCTGGTCGGGGAGAAGACCGCGAAGGCCCTCGCCGGGCACCTGGACCTGCACACCGCCGGCGACCTGGTCTACCACTTCCCGCGCCGCTACGACGAGCGCGGCGAGCACACCGACATCCGCTCGCTCGACGTCGGTGAGCAGGTCACCGTGCTGGCGCAGGTGCAGCGCACCGCCGTGCGCCCGATGCGCCAGCGCCGGGGCAACCTGCTGGAGGTGACGGTCGGCGACGGCTCGGGCGGCACCCTCACCCTCACCTTCTTCGGCAACCAGGCGTGGCGGGAGCGGGAGCTGCGTCCCGGCCGGTGGGGGCTGTTCGCGGGCAAGGTCACCGAGTTCCGGGGCAAGCGGCAGCTCAACGGCCCGGAGTACGTCCTGCTCGGTGAGGGCGGCGACGGCGAGGCGGCGGCCAGCGAGGAGATCGAGGAGTTCGCCGGCGCGCTGATCCCGGTCTACCCGGCCGCCGCGGCGGTGCCCACCTGGGTGATCGCCCGCTGCGTCCGCGTGGTGCTGGACACCTTCACCCCGCCGGAGGACCCGCTGCCCGCGACCGTGCGGGCGAGCCGCAACCTCGTCGGCATCGACGTGGCGCTGCGCGAGATCCACCGGCCGTCCAGCAAGGAGGCGCTCTACCGGGCCCGGCGGCGCCTCAAGTGGGACGAGGCGTTCGCCGTGCAGCTCACCCTCGTGCAGCGCAAGCACCGGGCCGCCGCCTGGCCGGCCCGCCCCCGTCCGGCGAAGCCCGGCGGCCTGCTCGACGCGTTCGACGCCCGGCTGCCGTACGAGCTGACACCCGGCCAGCGGGACGTGGGGGCGGAGATCGCGGCGGACCTGGCCACCGAGCACCCGATGCACCGGCTGCTCCAGGGCGAGGTCGGCTCCGGCAAGACGGTGGTCGCGCTGCGGGCGATGCTCCAGGTGGTCGACGCGGGCGGGCAGGCGGCGCTGCTGGCCCCGACCGAGGTGCTCGCCGCGCAGCACCACCGGGGCATCCTCGACCTGCTCGGGCCGCTGGGCCGGGCCGGCGAGCTGGGCGCGGCCGAGGACGCCACCCGGGTCGAGCTGGTCACCGGCTCGCTGGGCGCGGCGGCCCGCCGGCGCGCCCTGGCCGAGGTCGCCAGCGGCGCCGCCGGCATCGTGCTCGGCACCCACGCCCTGCTCTACGAGGGCGTCGACTTCGCGGACCTCGGCCTGGTGGTGGTCGACGAGCAGCACCGGTTCGGCGTCGAGCAGCGTGACGCGCTGCGGGCCAAGGCCGACCAGCCGCCGCACGTGCTGGTGATGACGGCCACTCCGATCCCGCGCACGGTGGCGATGACCGTCTACGGCGACCTGGAGACCTCGACCCTCTCCCAGCTGCCGCAGGGCCGCTCGCCGATCGCGTCGCACGTGGTCCCGGCCGCCGAGAAGCCGGCCTTCCTGGACCGGGCCTGGCGCCGGCTGCGCGAGGAGGTGGCCGCCGGCCACCAGGCGTACGTGGTCTGCCCGCGGATCGGGGAGGGACCGGCGTCGGAGGAGGAGCCGCCGCCGGTGGACGACAACGGTCGGCGGCCGCCGATGGCGGTGACCGAGGTGGCGCCGCTGCTCGCCGAGGGGCCGCTGCACGGCCTGCGGATCGGCGTGCTGCACGGCAAGCTGCCGGCCGACGAGAAGGACGCGGTGATGCGCTCGTTCGCCGCCGGCGACCTCGACGTGCTGGTCGCCACCACGGTGGTCGAGGTGGGCGTCAACGTGCCGAACGCCACCGTGATGATCGTGCTCGACGCCGACCGGTTCGGCGTGTCCCAGCTGCACCAGCTCCGCGGCCGGGTCGGCCGGGGCTCCGCCGCCGGGCTCTGCCTGCTGGTCACCGAGGCGCTGGAGGGCACCTCCGCGCGGGAGCGGCTCGACGCGGTCGCCTCCACGACGGACGGGTTCAAGCTGGCCGAGCTGGATCTGGAGCAGCGCCGCGAGGGCGACGTGCTGGGGGCCACCCAGTCGGGGCGGCGCTCGCACCTGCGGCTGCTCTCGCTGCTGCGCGACGCCGACCTGATCCGGGACGCCCGCGCCGAGGCGATCGCGCTGGTGGAGGAGGATCCGGAGCTGGCGCGGCACCCCGCGCTGGCCGCCTCGGTGGCCGCCCTGGTCGACGAGGAACGCGCGGAGTACCTGGAAAAGGGCTGACCGGCGGCGGCCACCCCGGCCGCCCGCCGGAACGGGCGGCGAGCCCTGGTCAGGAAGGGGGCGGGCCCCCGCCGGACGCGGCCGGGCCGTCCGTCGGAACCCGGCCGGCCGTCCGTCGGCGACAGCGGGTCGGGCGCGCTCGGGCGGGTCGATCCGAGGCGCCCACCGTGTCGACGCCGGCCGCCTCCGTGTCGCGTAGCGTCGTGCGCATGAGCAGGAGGAGATGGTGACCCGGATCGTGGCCGGGGCGCTCGGTGGGCGCCGGATCGCCGCGCCGCCCGGGGCGGGCACCCGGCCCACCTCGGACCGGGTCCGCGAGGCGCTGTTCAGCGCGGTGCAGGCCGAGGTCGACCTCGCGGGCGCCCGCTTCGCCGACCTCTACGCGGGCTCCGGCGCGGTCGGCCTGGAGGCGCTCTCCCGGGGCGCCGCGCACGTGCTGCTGGTGGAGTCCGATCCGCGGGCGGCCCGGGTGATCCGCGAGAACGTGGCGACGCTGCGCGCCGCCCCCGCCGCCCGGCTGGTCACCGGCAAGGTCGCCACGGTGCTGGCGGCCGGCCCGGACGGCGACCCGTACGACGTGGTGTTCGCCGACCCGCCGTACGCCGTGCCGGACGCGGAGGTCACGGCGATGCTCGCCGCGCTGGTCGACGGCGGCTGGCTGGCCGCGGACGCCCTGGTGGTGGTGGAACGGTCCAGCCGGACCGGGCCGGTCGGGTGGGTGGAGGGTGTCACCGGCGAGCGCAGTCGCCGGTACGGCGAAACCACCCTTTGGTACGGTCGCCGATCATGAGACGTGCGGTGTGTCCCGGCTCGTTCGATCCGGTCACCAACGGACACCTCGACATCATCGGCCGGGCGAGCCGCCTGTTCGACGAGGTGATCGTCGGCGTGCTGGTGAACCAGTCGAAGAGCGGCCTGTTCACCGTCGAGGAGCGGATCGACATGCTCCGCGAGGTGACCGCCTCCTACGACAACGTCCGGGTCGAGTCGTTCCGTGGCCTGCTGGTCGACTTCTGCCGGGCGCAGCAGGCGAGCGTGCTGATCAAGGGCCTGCGGGCGGTCAGCGACTTCGACTACGAGTTGCAGATGGCCCAGATGAACATCGGCCTGGCCGGCGTGGAGACGCTGTTCATGCCGACCAATCCGCTCTACTCGTTCCTCTCCTCCAGCCTGGTCAAGGACGTGGCGAAGTGGGGCGGCGACATCTCCGCGCACGTGCCCGACCGGGTCCGTGAGGAGCTCAGGGCCCGCCTCTCGCCGCCGGCCCGCGGCTGACCCCCCACGCCCGCGGCGCGCCGGCCCGCCACCCGTCGCCTCCGCCCACCGGCTCGCCCACCGGAGCCGGCGGGGCGGCGCGACGCGCCGGGCCGGGGTGAGGGGCGCGGTGTGGTCGGGGCGCGACATGATGTGTGGAGCGGGAACCCGGCCGTAGCCCGCATCATGTAGGTCGGCCCGACGAACGACAGGAGTGAGGTACCGGTGGACCCGCTCGATCGCATCGACGAACTGATCGCCATGGTGGAGCAGGCGCGCTCCGTCCCGATGTCGCGCAACAACTGCATGGTCGACCGGGGCGAGTTCATCGCGGCCCTCGACGAGTTGCGCGCCGAACTCCCCGCCGACCTGCGCCGGGCCGCCGCGCTGCTGGAGGAGCGGGACAAGATCATGGAGGCCGGCAAGCGGGAGGCCGACCGGATCATCAGCGAGGGTGAGGCGGAACACGCCCGCCTGGTCTCGGTGAACGAGATCACCGTCTCGGCCGAGCACGAGGGCGCCCGGATCATCGCCGAGGCCCGCGCCGAGGCCCAACGCCTGCGCGAGGAGGTCGACGACTACGTCGACACCGCGCTGGCCAACTTCGAGCAGTTCCTCACCCGGGCGCTTGCCTCGATAGAGCGCGGCCGGGACAAGATGCACGCGCTGCGGGAGATCGGCACCTTCGGTGGGGAGGAGGCGGAACGCCCGCTACCCTTCTGAGCGGCACCTCACCAGCCGGCAGGCGGGGCGGGCGCCGCCCCCGGTTCGACGGTGCGGCGGTCGCCCAGGTAACCTTTTTTGTCGGCCTCTCACCGGCCGGAGTCTGACTATGCCCAAACACACGCCTTCCACACTCAACCCCAGGTCGCCGCTGGTCCTCGACACGAGGGAGCTGCCGCGCCGGCCTGGTGCGTTGCGTACGGTCAAGCGGGTGGCACCGGCACCGGCGGACCTCGGCGTGGAGTTGATCGGCGTGCCGGAGGGCGCGGACCTCGACCTCGACCTGAGGTTGGAGTCGGTGTCCGAGGGCGTGCTCGTCTCGGGGACCGTGACCGGTCCCGTCCGGGGCGAGTGCGGCCGCTGCCTGCGCGAGATCAACGACTCGGTGGCCGTGCGGATCCAGGAGCTGTACGCGTACGAGAACAGCACCACGGACTCCACGACCGACGAGGACGAGGTGGGCCGGATGCAGGGAGACCTGATCGACCTGGAACCGGCGCTGCGGGACGCGGTGGTGCTCGCGCTGCCGACCAACCCGCTCTGCCGGGAGGACTGCCCAGGCTTGTGCCCCGAGTGTGGGGTGCACTGGGACGATCTGCCGGCCGACCACAGTCACCAGCAGATCGACCCGCGTTGGGCGGGCCTGTCGCAACTGACCCGTAAAGAGGAGTAGGAACCGTGGCCGTCCCCAAGCGCAAGATGTCGCGCAGCAACACCCGCGCCCGCCGGGCGAACTGGAAGGCTGCCGTGGTCGCGACCGTGGCCTGCCCGCAGTGCAAGTCCGCCAAGCTGCCCCACGCCGCCTGCTCCGTCTGCGGCACCTACAACGGCCGCCAGGTCCTCGAGGTCTGACCCGGACGCCGAGTGACGCCTCCGACCGCTGGTCGGGCGGCGCGCGCACCCTGGCAATCGCCCGGTGCCCCGGCTCCCTCCGACGCCGGCCGGCCTGTTCCGGCCGGCGTTCCGATGGAGCCGGGCACCGCGCGGATCGCCGTTGACCTCCTCGGCGGGGACGACGCTCCCGCCGTCGTGGTTGACGGCGCTCTGCGGGCCGTGCGTGCCGACCCGAATCTGCACCTGCTGCTCGTCGGTCCGGCCGAGGCCGCCGGCGCGCTGATCCATGCCCTCGACCCGGCGCAGCGCGCCCGGGTCGCCGTCCGGCCGGTCCGCACCGTCGTGGGCATGGCCGACCACCCCGTGGCCGCCCGCTCCGACAGCACCGTCCGCGCGGCCGTGCACGCCGTCCGGGACGGCCTCGCCGACGCCCTCGTCTCCGCCGGCTCGACCGGCGCCACCGTCACCGCCGTCGCCCTCGGCCTCGGCCGCTGGCCGGACGTACGCCGTCCCGCGCTGGTCGCCACCCTGCCCGCCGTCGCCGGCCCGGTGGTCCTGCTCGACGTCGGCGGGTCGCTGGAGCCGCGCCCCGCCACCCTCGCCCGGCACGCCGTCCTCGGCGCGGCCTACGCCGCGGTCGCGCACGGCATCGCGATCCCGCGCGTCGGACTGCTCTCGGTCGGCACCGAGGCGGGCAAGGGCGACCGCGCCCGGCGGCTCGCCGATCCCGTTCTCGCCGCCGCGTCGCTGCCCTGCGGCGGTCGCTACGTCGGCCTCGTCGAGGGGTACGACGTCTCCCTCGGCGCGCGCGCCGACGTGGTGGTCACCGACGGCTTCACCGGTAACGTGCTGCTCAAGGCGATCGAGGGCGCGTACGCGATGGCCGGCGGCCCGCCGTCCGGCGGCGGCGCCCCCCGGGCGGCCGCCCTGCTCGGGGTGGCCGGGACGGTGGTCGTGTGCCACGGCGCGGCCCGGCCCGAGGACGTCGCCTCCGGCATCGCGCTGGCCGCCCATCTCTGGCGGCGCCGCGCCGCCGACCAGGTCCGCGCGCTGCTCGACGGCGCCGAGGCGGGCGAACGCGAGGAAAGCACCGACCGCACCACCGACACCGAGGTACCCACATCATGAGCAACGACAAGCGGCGGCGGGCGTCCGTCGGTCACCTTGAAGCCGCGTTCGGCGTCAGCCTCGATCCGGAGCTGCTGGAGCGCGCGCTGACCCACCGCTCGTACGCGTACGAGAACGGCGGCCTGCCGACCAACGAGCGGCTGGAGTTCCTCGGCGACTCGGTGCTCGGCGTGGTGATCACCACCGCGCTGTTCCACAACCACCCCGACCTGCCCGAGGGGCAGCTCGCCAAGCTGCGGGCGAGCGTGGTGAACATGCGTGCCCTCGCCGACGTGGCCCGGGGTCTGGGCCCGGACGGGCTCGGCGCCTACCTGCTGCTCGGCAAGGGGGAGGAGACCACCGGCGGCCGGGACAAGGCGAGCATCCTCGCCGACACCCTGGAGGCGCTGCTCGGTGCGATCTACCTCCAGTACGGGCTGGACACCGCGGCGATCGTCATCCACCGGCTGTTCGACCCGCTGATGGCCGAGTCGGCCGGGCGGGGCGCGGCCCTGGACTGGAAGACCAGCCTCCAGGAGCTGACCGCGGCGCTCGGGCTCGGCGTCCCCGAGTACCGCATCGAGGGCACCGGTCCCGACCATCTCAAGACCTTCACCGCCTGGGTGGTGGTCGCCGGCAACCGCTACGGCGGGGCCGAGGGGCGGAGCAAGAAGGAGGCCGAGCAGCGGGCCGCCGAGGCGGCCTGGCGCACGCTCACCGAGCAGGCGGAGCGGGAGCGGACCGAGCGGGAGCGGGTCGAGGCGGCCGGCGCGGCCGACGAGGCGACCGCCGGAGCCGAGGCGGGCCTGGGCCGTGCCTGAGCTGCCGGAGGTCGAGACGGTCCGCCAGGGGCTGGCCCGATGGGTCACCGGCCGGCGGATCGCCTCCGTCGAGGTGCACCACCCCCGCGCGGTGCGCCGGCACGCGCCCGGCGGCGGGCACTTCGCCGACGTGCTGGCCGACCGGACGGTGCTCGACGTGCGCCGGCGGGGCAAGTACCTGTGGCTGCCGCTGGACAGCGGGGACGCCGTCATCGGGCACCTGGGCATGTCCGGCCAGCTGCTGGTGCAGCCGGTCGACGCGCCCGACGAGACGCACCTGCGGGTCCGGTTCCGGTTCGCCGACGACGGGCCCGAGCTGCGCTTCGTCGACCAGCGCACGTTCGGCGGGCTGTCGGTCTCCGCCGGTGGCGCGGAGCTGCCGGCGGAGATCGCGCACATCGCCCGGGACCCGATGGACCCGGAGTTCTCCGACGCGGCGTTCGTCGCCGCGCTGCGCCGGCGGCGTACGGAGGTCAAACGCGCGCTGCTGGACCAGACGCTGATCTCCGGGGTGGGCAACATCTACGCCGACGAGGCGCTGTGGCGGGCGAAGCTGCACGGCGCCCGCCCCACCGACGCGCTGACCGGCCCGGCCGCGCTGCGGCTGCTGGGCCACGTCCGGGACGTCCTGGCCGAGGCGATCAAGTCGGGCGGCACCAGCTTCGACGCCCTCTACGTCAACGTCAACGGGGAAGGCGGCTACTTCGACCGGTCGCTGAACGTCTACGGCCGGGAGGGCCTGCCGTGCCACCGCTGCGGCGCGCCCGTGCGTCGGGAGGCGTTCATGAACCGTTCGTCGTACAGTTGCCCGCGTTGTCAGCCCCGCCCCCGGGTGGCCCTTCGGGGATGACCCCGAGGTGTTTCCGGGTCACGGTCGGCGCGCCGGCTCCGGCCGATCGGGGATCGCCCTTCCGCCGCGCCCGTTTCGGCCCGGCTCGCCCGGCCGGAGCGGCGTTCAGGCCGCGTACAGGTGCCGGGGAAGGGCCGGGGCCGTTCCCTGATGTCCCGGGCCCGTCCCGTCCATAACGTCGACCCCGTTGACAGGGATGACGTGACAGGGGGACCCGGAATGGGGGCAAGACCGGTGACGGTGCGGCTCGCGCGGTGGAGCGCGGAGCATCCGTGGCGGGCCATCGCGCTGTGGGTCGTGTTCGTGGCGGTGTGCTTTGTCGGGGGGAACGCCGCCGGCCTCAAGGAGGCGACCGGCGCCGACCAGGCCGTCGGCGAGTCGGGCCGGGCCGGGCTGATCGTGGACGCCGGCAACTTCGCCGACCCGGCGATGGAGAACGTCCTGATCACGGCGCGCGGCGGCACACTCGACCCCGCCGCCGCGAAGGCCGCGGCCGCCGACGCGGCGGCCGAACTGCGCTCGGTGACCGGGGTCGCCTCGGTCGGCGAGCCGGTGACGGCGCGCGACGGCTCCGCGCTGCTGGTGCCGATCACGATGTCGGGCGACGCGGAGACCGCGTCCGACCGGGTGCAGCCGCTGCGGGACGCCACCGCCCGCGTCCAGGAGGGGCACCCGCGGCTGCGCGTCGAGCAGGTCGGCGGGCCGTCCATCAACAAGGCGTTGAACGACACGCTCGGTGAGGACTTCAAGCGGGCCGAGCTGCTCAGCCTGCCGGTGACCCTGGCCATCCTGATCATCGCGTTCGGCGCGCTGATCGCCGCCGGCGTGCCGGTCCTGCTGGCGCTCTCCTCGGTCGCCGCGGCGATGGGGCTGTCCACCCTCGCCTCGCACCTGGTGCCGGCGACCGACACGACGGCCAGCGTCATCCTGCTGATCGGCATGGCGGTCGGGGTCGACTACTCGCTGTTCTACGTGCGGCGCGAGCGGGAGGAACGGGCCAAGGGACGCTCGGGCCTGGACGCGGTGGAGATCGCCGCCGAGACCTCCGGTCACGCCGTCGTGGTCTCCGGCTTCGCCGTGATGATCTCGATGGGCGGGCTGCTGCTCGCCAACGACGCCATGTTCTCCTCCCTCGCGGTGGGCTCGATGCTGGTGGTCGCGGTCGCGGTGATCGGTTCGCTGACCGTGCTGCCGGCCCTGCTGGCCAAGCTCGGCCGCTGGGTCGACCGGCCCCGGGTGCCGCTGCTGTGGCGGCTCACCGCCCCGCGCACCGGGCGGCACGGCGAGGCGAAGCCGCGGTTCTGGCCGGCCGTGCTGAAGCCCGCGCTGCGAGCGCCGGTGGCCACCCTGGTGATCTCGGTCGGGCTGCTGCTCGCCCTGGCCGCGCCGGCGCTCGGCATGAAGATGAAGTTCCCCGGCATGGAGGACGTGCCGCGCAGCACGTCGGCCATGCAGGCGTACGACCGGCTCACCGCGGCGTTCCCGAGCAACGGCACCAGCCACACGGTCGCGGTGCGGGCGCCGGCGGCCGAGGCGGACCGGGTCGCGGCGGCGCTGACCACCCTGGCCGGCGCGGCGGCGGCCGACCCGCTCTTCGCGCCGATCGAGGCGGACGGCCCGAAGCTCAAGGTGTCGGCGGACCGGCGGGTGTCCGTGCTGGAGGTCGCGACCCCGCACGCCAGCCGCACCGACGAGGCGGCCCGCTCGCTGGACCGGCTGCGCGGCGACCTCGTCCCGGCCGCGCTCGGCGGGGTGTCCGGTGTGGAGTACGCGGTCGGCGGCGACGTCGCCGACAGCGAGGACTACTCGCAGCACATCCGCGACAAGCTGCCGATCGTCATCGGCTTCGTGCTGGTGCTGACCTTCGTGGTGATGGTCCTGACGTTCCGCTCGGTGGTGATCGCGCTCAGCTCGATCCTGCTCAACCTGCTCTCCGCCGGCGCCGCGTACGGGCTGCTGGTGCTGGTCTTCCAGGGCGACTGGGCCGAAGGGCTGCTCGGCTTCACCTCGATGGGCGCGATCGTCACCTGGCTGCCGCTCTTCCTCTTCGTGGTGCTGTTCGGGCTCTCGATGGACTACCACGTCTTCGTGGTCAGCCGGATCCGCGAGGGCGTCCGGGCCGGCATGTCGAACCGGGACGCGGTGGCGTACGGCATCACCTCGTCGGCCGGCGTGGTGACCAGCGCGGCGCTCGTCATGGTCGGGGTCTTCTCGATCTTCGCCACGCTGAGCACGATCGACATGAAGCAGCTCGGCATCGGGCTGGCGGCGGCGATCCTGCTGGACGCCACGATCATCCGCGCGGTGGTGCTGCCGGCGCTGATGACGATGCTGGGCAACGCGAACTGGTGGGCCCCGAAGTTCCTGCGGGCCCGCCCCGCCGAGACCCCCATGGACCCGCCGGCCCCGACCCCGGAGCTGGTCGGCGCGCGCTGACCCCACCACGGCGCAGGCCGGACCGCGCCCGCGGTCCGGCCTTCGTCATGGCACCGGGCAGGAGACCCGCCAGGCGTCCAGCTCCCGGTCCTTGCGGATCGAGGAGAAGCCGTAGCCCACCGTGGTGACGCAGAAGTCCGCGGTCGAGCCCGTGTACTCGACGTGGAACACCGGCTTGCCCGCCTCGACGAACGGCAGCAACTTGGCGCACAGGTCCCGCCGGACGCACTCCTGGTTGACGGCGAAGTCGAAGTCCGGCGCCAGGGCGGCCACCTGCGGCACGTCGTCGACCAGGCCGGGGGAGAGGTCCAGGGAGCGGGCCAGCTCGGCCAGCCGGCGGTTGAACAGCAACTGGTCGTCGAAGCCGAGCGGGAAACCGGAGCGGTGTGCGTACCCGTCGGCGTCGGCGAGCGCGACCGCGCCGAAGCCCTTGCCCCGGCAGAGCCGGAACCGGTCCGCCAGCACCGGCCGCAGCGCGTCCCACTGCCGGACGTCGAGCCACCGGCTCTGCGGGCGACGGGCCGCGGCGCCGCGTACGGCGGTCGGGAAGCGGCTCGCGTCCGGGTCGGTGGGCACGACCGACCCGACGTGCACCTGGCAGACCAGCCGACGGTCCCGGGAGCGCAGCTCGGCGGTCTGGGCGGCGGTGGTGGCGACCGGGTCGAGCAGGAAGACGTCGGCGTCGACGGTCGGGTCCAGCACCCCGCTCAGTTGCCACTGCCACTGCCACCGCCCGGCCCACTCCGCCGGCCAGGTGGTCGGAGCGCCCGGCGGGGCGAGCGCCACCCGGCAGGCGCCGACGGTGGCCAGCAGCGCGAGGACGACACAGCCGGACAGGACACCGCGGGGGCCCCGCCCGACGGCGCGCGTACGTGGCCGGGTCCGCATCGGCAGCTCCGCAGGTCGCGGGCGGCGGGAGTGCCACCCGGGTGGGGTACGCCGATGCGGCGCACCTCACCCGGTCAAACGAGCGCGGACCCGGTCACGACTCGCGTTCAGCGCGGCGCGGCGAAGACCTGCGTCCAGTACGGCCCGTTGCTACTGGCGACGCCGACGCCGATCTCGGTGAACGCGCAGTTCAGGATGTTGGCCCGGTGACCGGGGCTGTTCATCCAGGCGTCCATCACCGCGGCGGGCGTCTTCTGGTTCCAGGCGACGTTCTCGCCGTAGGTGCGCCAGGCGTAGCCCACCCGGTCCAGCCGGTCGCCGGCGTCGCTGCCGTCGCTGCCGGTGTGCGACATGTCCTGGTGGTCGGCCTGGTCCTGGCTGTGCCGCTGGGCCGCGGTCATCAGCTTGTCGTCGACGCCCAGCGCGCCGCAACCGGCCTTGGCCCGCTCGGCGTTGACCAGGTTCACCACCTCGCGGGCCTGGGCGCTGACCCCGCTGCCGACGGGGGCCTTCGTGCCGCCGCCGGACGGCGCGCTGCTCCGCTCGACCGTGCGCCGCGAGGCCGCCGTGGAGCGCGACGGCGCCGGCGTCGGCTTGGCCGCCTTCGTGGCGGACGGGGTGGGCTTCACGGTGGTCGGCGCGGCGCTCGGGGTGGGCGCGGTCAGCGCGTCGGCGGGGGATCCCTCGGTGCCCGGCAGGGCAGGGGCGGCGGCGATGGTGTCGTCCACGGCGGCCGGGTCGGTCTCCGGGCCGTCGCCGCCCAGCGCGACCGCGCCCACGCCGAGGCTGACCACCAGCGTGGCGGCCGCGGCGGCGCCACCGATCAGCGCCGGGCGGGAGAAGCGGCGGGGGAATCGGTGCCGGCCCTCGGCGGGCGTCGTCCCGGCCGGGGCGCCCCCGTGCGTCGCCAGGTCGAACGCGGCGGTCGGGGCGTCGACCGGCCAGCCCCCGGTCCCCCGGTCGTCGGCCGGGGGACCGTCACCCCGGTACGGCCCGTCCGCGCGGGCATCGGCGTCGGCGTGCCAGCGGTCGCCCGCCGCGGCCTGCCAGGTCGCGGTCGGCTCCGCCCGCCAGGGTGTGGACGGCTCCGCCTGCCGGGTCGCCGTCGGCTCCGCCTGCCAGGTCGCGGCCGGCTCGGTGGGCCCGGTCGGCCGGGTCGCCGTCGGCTCGGTGGGCTCGGCCCAGCGCGCGGTCGGCTGGTCGCGGTGCCACTCGTCGGCGGGCCGGTCCGGGTCGTCGCCGAACAGGTAGGCCGACCTCGGCTCCGGACGGTCGGTCAGCCAGGCCGGCTCCTCGCTGTGCGGCTGCTCCGGGCGCCGAGGAGCGCCGTCCGGGTCGTTCGGGTCGGTCCAGCGGTACACGCCTGTGCCTCCACGGGGTCGGTTGCGGGCCGGGGTGACGCTACGGGGCGGCCGTGAACAGCGGCAACGTGGCTAAGGAAGAGTTAAGGGGAAGTCGGACGCCCGGGTAGGGACTTCCGGGGATCCGAGGCGTAGAGTCAAGGTGTCCGGACAGAGCGTGTCCGCGCCTTGTGGCAGCCCCCCGACAAGTGGACAGGTCGACGTGGAAATGATCTACGGCCTGCGAGAACTTGACGACGGAGGGGGTATCGGCTCAATATATAGGTGTCGCCAGTCGCGCCCGGTCATGCCCAGAATCGTCTGGGTTGACAGCCGCGTACACATGGGCGCGCGTTGGCCGGCCTTCCCGGCAGCGCACATCAAGGAGTCATCATGGCTAAGGCCCTGTACGGCCACGTAGGCGCAGCGCCCGATCGGCGTCTGCTCGACGAGGTCACCCGACTGCGTGCCACGGTTCGGGCACTGGAGTTCGAGATCACGCGGCTGCGTGCCGAGAACGATCGGCTCGCGGCGGCCGCGGCGGAGGCGGACGATCTGCTCCGTCTGGCCGAGCCCGCGCTGACCTGAGCTCCGGGATCACAAAACTGAATCGCACCACGCAAAAAAGCGCGCCGACACTTCTGTGCCGGCGCGCAGCTTTGTCCGCCCCCTTTTCGTCGGCGCCAATTCGCGATCTTGTGCCCCGGGGAACAGTGCGAAATCCCCGCCCCGCCCCCGCCGGACGGACACCGGCCGCCCCCGCCGGACGGTACGGCCCCGCGGCGGCCAGGCGGGTCGCGTGCCGGGCGGTTGCCGGTGGCGGGTTAGTCTGCGGGTTCACCCAGGTCCGCGCAGCCGGCGACGGTACGGCGGCCACCGGACGAGGATCGAGAAGGTGCATCTCAAGAGCCTGACGGTGAAGGGCTTCAAGTCCTTCGCCTCCGCGACGACGCTGAAGCTGGAGCCGGGGATCACCTGCGTGGTCGGCCCGAACGGCTCCGGCAAGTCCAACGTCGTCGACGCCATCGCCTGGGTGCTCGGCGAGCAGGGCGCCAAGGCGCTGCGCGGCGGCAAGATGGAGGACGTCATCTTCGCCGGCACCGCCGGCCGGGCGCCGCTGGGCCGGGCCGAGGTGACCCTGACCATCGACAACACCGACGGCGCGCTGCCGATCGAGTACACCGAGGTGTCCATCACCCGCCGGATGTTCCGCTCCGGCGAGAGCGAGTACGAGATCAACGGCGACTCCTGCCGGCTGCTCGACATCCAGGAGCTGCTGTCGGATTCCGGCATCGGCCGGGAGATGCACATCATCGTCGGGCAGGGCCGGCTCGACGGCATGCTGCACGCCAAGCCGGAGGACCGGCGGGCGTTCATCGAGGAGGCGGCCGGCGTCCTCAAGCACCGCAAGCGCAAGGAGAAGGCGCTGCGGAAGCTCGACGCGATGCAGACCAACCTCAACCGGCTCACCGACCTCACCGCCGAGCTGCGCCGCCAGCTCAAGCCGCTGGGCCGGCAGGCCGAGGTGGCCCGGCGCGCCGCCGCCATCCAGGCCAACCTGCGCGACGCCCGGCTCCGGCTGCTCGCCGACGACCTGGCCACCCTCCGCGCCACCCTGGACCGGGAGATCGCCGACGAGACGGCGGTGCGCGAGCGGCGCGGGCAGGTCGAGGCCGAGCACACCGAGGTGCAGGCGCGCCTCGCCGAGCTGGAGGCGGCCCTCGCCGAGGACGCGCCGCTGCTGGCCGCCGCGCAGGACACCTGGTACAGGCTCTCCGCCCTCGCCGAGCGGTTCCGCTCGATCGAGCAGCTCGCCCGGGAGCGGCTGCGCCACCTCAGCGCCGCCGGCGACGACGAGCGCCCCGGCCGCGACCCGGACCAGCTGGAGGCCGAGGCCGAGCGGGTCCGCGAGCAGGAGGAGGAGCTGCGCGCCGCGCTCACCGACGACCAGATCCGGCTCGCCGAGGCGGTGGAGCACCGCCAGGAGCTGGAACGGCAGCTCGCCGCCGCCGAGCGTGAGCTGGTCGCCGCGGCCAAGGCGATCGCCGACCGGCGGGAGGGGCTGGCCCGGTTGACCGGCCAGGTCAACTCCGCCCGGGCCCGGACCACCAGCGCGGGCGAGGAGATCGAACGGCTCGCCGCCGCGCACGCCGACGCGCTGGCCCGGGCCGAACAGGCGCAGGCCGAGCTGGACGCGGTGGCCGAGCAGTCCACCGAGGCGGACCGGGACAACGCCGACCTCGACGCGCGGCACGCCGAGGCGGTCGCCGCCCTGGAGCGGGCGCAGGCCACGGTGCGGTCGCTGACCGACGCCGAGCGGTCGGCGGAGAAGGACGCCGCCACCTGGAAGGCCCGGGAGGAGGCGCTGGCCCTCGGCCTGCGCCGCAAGGACGGCGCGGGCGCGCTGCTGGCCCGCGCCGACGAGGTCCCGGGCCTGCTGGGCAGCCTGGCCGGGCTGCTCACCGTCGCGCCGGGGCAGGAGGCCGCCCTCGCCGCCGCGCTCGGCGGGCTCGCCGACGCGGTGGCGGTCAGCGGCGTCGACGAGGCCGTCGAGGCGATGCGGCTGCTGAAGATCTCCGACGCCGGCCGCGCCGGCCTGCTGGTCGGCAGCCCCGCCGGCCCGGGCATGGACGCCCATCCCGACGCGCTGCGTCCCAAGCTGCCCGACGGCGCCCGCTGGGCGCCCGACCTGGTGGAGTGCTCCCCGCAGATCCGGCCGGCGGTGCACCGGGCGCTGCGCGACGTGGTGCTGGTCGACGACCTCACCGCCGCGGCCGAGGTGGTCGCCGGCAACCCGGAGCTGCGCGCCGTCACCCCGGACGGCGACGTGGTGGGGGCGTACGCGGCCGCCGGTGGGTCGGCCAAGGCGCCCAGCTTCATCGAGGTGCAGGCCGCCGTCGAGGAGGCCCGGTCGAACCGGCTCGCCGCCGAGCGCACCGGCGCGGAGCTGCGCGAACAGCTCGTCGACGCCCGCGCCGAGGTGACCGCCGCCAAGGAGGCGGTGCAGCACGCCGCCGCCGCCAAGCGGGAGGCGGAGAGCCACCGCAACGCCGCCGCCCGGCGGCTGGCCGAGCTGGGCGCGGCGGCCCGCTCGGCGAAGGCCGAGACCGACCGGCTCGGCGAGTCCCGGGCCCGCGCGGAGGCAGCCCGGGAACGGGACCTGCTCACCCTGGCCGAGCTGGAGGAGCGGCTGCGGCTGGCCGAGGAGACCCCGGTCGACGCGGAGCCCTCCACCGAGGAACGCGACCAGCTCGCCGCGATGGTGCCGCAGGCGCGGCAGAACGAGATGGAGGTCCGGCTCGCGGTGCGTACCGCCGAGGAGCGGGTCTCCTCGATCGCCGGCCGCGCCGACTCGCTGCGCCGGCAGGCCACCGCCGAGCGGGCCGCGCGGGAGCGCGCGGCGGCGCGGCGGGCGGCCCGGACCCGCGGCGCGGGGATCGCCCGCGCCGTGGCGGGCGGCGCCCGGGAGGGCCTCACCCGGCTGACCGTCTCCATCGCCGCCGCCGAGGAGCACCGCGACGCCGTGGCGCGCGAACGCGCCTCCCGCGAGGCCGAGCTCCAGGAGGTACGCGGCGCCGCCAAGCGGCTCGCCGCGGAGCTGGAGCGGCTGACCAGCCAGGTGCACCGGGACGAGGTGGCCCGCGCCGAGCAGCGGCTGCGTATCGAGCAGCTGGAGGCCAAGGCCGCGGAGGACTTCGGGCTGGACGTGGAGACGCTGGTCGCCGAGTACGGCCCGCACCAGCCCGTCCCGCCCACCCAGGCCGACGTGGCGGCCGCCGAACGGGACGGCCTGCCGACGCCCGAGCCGGTGCGCTACGAGCGGCCGGTGCAGGAGAAGCGGGCCGCCAAGGCGGAACGGGAACTCACCCTGCTCGGCAAGGTCAATCCGCTCGCGCTGGAGGAGTTCGCCGCGCTGGAGGAGCGCTACAAGTTCCTCTCCGAGCAGCTGGAGGACCTCAAGGCCACCCGCCGCGACCTGCTCACCGTGGTCAAGGACGTCGACGACCGGATCCTCGAGGTCTTCGCCAGCGCGTTCGAGGACACGGCCCGGGAGTTCCAGCAGGTCTTCACCGTCCTCTTCCCCGGCGGCGAGGGGCGGCTCGTGCTCACCGACCCGGACGACCTGCTCACCACCGGCGTCGAGGTGGAGGCCCGCCCGCCGGGCAAGAAGATCAAGCGACTGTCGCTGCTCTCCGGCGGCGAGCGGTCGCTGACCGCCGTGGCGATGCTGGTGGCGATCTTCCGCGCCCGGCCCAGCCCGTTCTACATCATGGACGAGGTGGAGGCGGCGCTCGACGACGTCAACCTGGGCCGGCTGATCACGCTGCTGGCCCAGTTGCGGGAGAAGAGCCAGCTCATCGTCATCACGCACCAGAAGCGGACGATGGAGGTCGCCGACGCCCTGTACGGCGTGACCATGCGCAACGGGGTGACCCAGGTGATCAGCCAACGGCTCAACCGGGCCGACGGGGACGACGAGCGGCGCGGCCGCGGCGAGGGGGACGAGTAGTGGGTCGGGAACGGGCGACGGCGCTCCTGGTGGACTTCGACGGCGTGCTGCGGCGCTGGGACCCGGCGGTGGCCGCCGGCGTGGAGCGGGAGTACGGCCTCTCCGAGGGCGTGCTCCTCGAGATCGCCATGCAGTGGGGGCGGGTCCAGCCGGTGCTCACCGGCCAGGTCAGCCACGCCGACTGGATGACCAGCGTGGCCGACGCGCTGGCCGGGCCGGCCGGCGGGCCGGAGCGCGCCCGGGCCGCGGTCGAGCAGTGGCAGCGCTACCGGGGCGAGGTGGACACCGAGGTGCTCGACTTCGTCCGCGAGGTGCGCGCCGGCGGCCTCCCGGTCGGCCTCGCCACCAACGCCACCGACCTGCTCGACGACGACCTGGCCGCGCTCGGTTTGGTCGGCGAGTTCGACGCGGTGGTCAACTCGTACCGACTCGGGGTGAACAAGCCGGCCAAGGAGTACTTCCAGGCCGCCTGCCGGGCGGTGGCCACCCCGCCGGACCGGGTGCTCTTCGTCGACGACGAGGACTGGTCGGTGCGCGGCGCCCGGGCCGCCGGGTTGTCGGCGCTCCGCTGGGCCGGCCGCCCCGAGGACCTGCGCTACCTGCGGGCGGCGCTCGCGTACTGAGGCGTGCCCTCGCGTGCCGGGGCGGGCGGCACGGTGCCCGTGGGTGGCGCCCGGATGCCCGGCGCCGCCCGGACCGGTCACTCCCCGGTGGCGCCGTCGATGCGTTCGCGGATCAGGTCGGCGTGGCCGTTGTGCCGGGCGTACTCCTCGATCAGGTGCACGTAGACCCAGCGCAGGTTGAACGTCCGGCGCTTCGGGCCGACCTCGGTGAAGGTCTCGTCGAGCGAGCGGCCCGCCGCGGCGGCCCGGGCCAACTCGACCTCGCGGTGGAAGGTGGCGAAGTCGGCCTCGGCGTCGGCGTTGCTGACGTCGTGGTCGGCGTCCGGGTTGTCCGGCGTGAAGTAGGGGTAGTCGACCCGCTGGCCGGCGAAGTTCTCCCGGAACCACCAGGCCTCCACCTCGGCCAGGTGCCGGACGAGGCCGAGCAGGGTCAGCCCGGACGGCTCGACGCTCGGCGTCTTCAACTGCTCGGCGGTCAGCCCAACGCACTTGAGCAGCAGGGTCTGCCGGTGGTAGTCCAGCCAGCCCTCCAGCATGGTGCGCTCGTCGCCGACGTAGGGCTCGGGGGTGCGGGTGATCTCCGGTGCTCTCCAGGTCATGCCGGCCATCCTCGCCGGGGGGACCGACAACCGCGACGGCTTATCAGGGCACCACGACCTGTCAGGGCACCACGACGACCGGCCAGCGGCCGGCCCGGACCAGTCGGGTGGCGACCGAGCCGACCAGCCGGTGCCCGGCCTGCTCGGGCGAGCCGACGACCACCAGGTCCGCCCGGAACTCGTCGGCCGCCGCGCGCAGTTCGGCGTACGCGTCCCCGCGCCGGCACAGGAAGGTGACCGGCAGCCCGAGTTCCTCGGCGCCACGCCGGCACTCCCGGCGCAGCTCCGCGGTCAGCTCCTCCTGACCGCGCCGCACCTCCCCGGCGTCCAGGCCCGGTACCAGGGCGGCCAGCCCCGGCGGGGCGCTGACGTGGACCACCACCAGGGTGGAGCCCTGCCGGCGGGCCAGCCCCGCCGCGTACCAGCCGGCGCGCTCGGAGGTGCGGGTGCCGTCCAGGCCGACCAGCACCACCCGGGGTCCGTCCGTGCCGCGCTCGTAGGGCAGCGGCCGGGTGCGCGGGCCGTACTCCTCCCGCTCGGCGGGTGCGTCCGGGATCATGTCGACTCCGTTCCTTCCCCGTTGCCCTAGGCAACAACTTGCCGCGGCCGGGCGGTATTCCGGCGGCCTAGAAGTACTCCTCGTTGAAGCGGCGCAGCAGCCGGGCGAACTCCTCGACGTCGACGGCCGACCAGCTGTCGAGGGTCTGCCGGAAGCGTTCGAGCCGGCCGCACTGGGCGGCGTCGAACCGGCGCTGCCCCTCCTCGGTCAGGCTGAGCTGCGCGGCGCGCCGGTCCGTCGGGTCGGGATCGCGCCGGATGAGGCCGAGGCTCTCCAGCCCGTGGATCTGCCGGCTCAGCGTCCCCTTGCCGACGCCGAGGCGGGCGGCCAAGTCGGTGAGCCGGACCGAGCCGCACCGGCGCAGCCAAAGCAGCAGCCCGTACGCGTTGGGCTCGAGGTGGGGATGCACCTCCCGGGCGATCTCCCAGGAGACCGCGCGTCCCCGGCGCAGCAGGGCGGTCAGCTCGTGCTCGACGGCCCGCATCGCCTTCGGCAGGTGCTCGTCCACGGTGGCCAGCGTACGGCCGACGGCTCAGCCGCCGTCGGCCAGGCGCTGCCGCATCACCGGCCGCAGGTGGCCGTCGCTGGTGGTGCCCTCGATGGTCACCTCGGCCGCCCGCCCGGTGTGCACGAGCGTGGCGACCGCGTTGCCGAAGTAGGGGCCGGCCAGCCGCTTCCAGCGGAACGGCGGGCGGCGCACCCCGGCCGAGCGGGCGAGCGCCCGGGTGGCCCCGGCGGGCCCGGGCGACCAGCCCAGCCGCATCAGCGGCCGCATCCCGGCGGGCACCTGGTTGTGGATGGGCGAGCAGGTGAGTTGGTGCACCGGGGTGACCACGCTCCGGTCGGCGAACCGGGCCCGCGCCACGTACGAGTGGTGCACGTCGCCGGAGAGCACGCTGATCGAGGCCGGTGGCGCGTACGCCGGCCCGGCCCCGACCCGGTCGCCGGGCTCGCCGGGGGTGCCGCTGCCGATCCGGGCGAACAGCGCGCCCAGCGCGTCGAACGAGCGGCGGAAGGCGGCCCAGTGCTCCAGGTCCAGCGCCCGGCGCAGCTTCTCCGACAGGCGCCCGACCCAGCGCCGCCGGGAGTCCGCGAGCCTCTCGTTCCACGCCTCCACGTGGTGGATGCCCGGCGGCAGCAGCCACGGCAGCGAGGCGCCGACCACGAGGTGGTCGTAGACGCCGTGGGCCCGGTCGAGGAACCACGACCACTCGCCCGGGGGCAGCATCGCCCGCTGGCCGGACTCCAGCACCCGGCTGCACCGGTTGTCCAGCATCACCAGCCGGGTCCGGCCCAGGTCCAGCGCGTAGCTCCACTGGTACTGCACGGCCCGCCACCGTTCGGTGTCGTGGGCGAGGTCGGCCTCGGTGTCGACCCGCTGGCCGAACTCGCGCAGCACGCCCGTGGCGTCCTCCGCCGCGCTGACCTTGGCGAAGACCGGATCGGCGGCGATCTCGTCGGGGGAGAGGTTGCCCAGGTGCTGGTAGACCCAGTAGGACGCCAGGCCGCTGGCGATGCGCTCCGCCCACCAGGGCTGCTCGCGCATGTCCGCCCGCCAGGCGGCCGAGGTGTTCCAGTCGTCGATGATCTCGTGGTCGTCGAAGATCATCACGCTCGGCACGGTGGAGAGCAGCCACCGGATCTCCGGATCGCGCCAGGACTCCAGGTAGAGCTTGGTGTACTCGTCGAAGCTGACCACCTGGTCGCTCGGCGCGCCCTTCGGCCGCCGCCGGCGCCGCTTCAGCAGCCGCCGCACCGTGGGGGAGGTCACGTCGGCGTAGACCTGGTCGCCGAGGAGCACCAACAGGTCGGGCAGGTCGGCCGGGTCGGGGTCGGCCATCAGCCGCCGGGCGTACGCGTCGAGCGCGTCCGGCGGCAGCCGCCGGGTGGTGGCGTGCTGGGTGGTCTCCCGGCAGGAGCCGAAGACCAACCGGACCGGCTGGTCGAGGTCGTCGGCCGCCCGGGTGCGGATGACGCTGGGCGGGAACCCGCTCTTCGCCACCGGCCAGGCGACCTCGTCGTCGATCAGCACCTCGTAGGTCGTCGCGCTGTCCGGGGCGAGCCCCTCCACCACGACGAGCGCGTAGTGGTGCTCGTACGCGGAGAAGGTGGGCGCGGTGCCGTGGGCGCCGTCGGCGGTGCGGACGGTGACCACGGCGGGCGCGCTGGTCTCGACCCAGACGGTGGCCCGCGTCCCGACCACCCGCCGCAGCAACGGGCCGATGAGCAGGTGTGCCGCGGGCATGGTCGACCTCCAGGTGAGTGGACTTCATCTTTACTACCCGGCCGGCGGTCGCACCACTGCTGGCTGTGACCGAGCCTACCGCCGGCTTCCGGACCCCCCGGCGGGAGCGGTGGCTGGGACAGCTTCGCCGGCATCTGACAGGATTCCGGCATGACCGAATACCTCCTCATCGCACTCGCCCTGCTCGGCGTGCTGATCCTTGGCGGCATCGGGCTGGTCGTGCCGCGGCTGCGCCGGCGCCCGGAGCCGCCGCTGCCCGAGACGGAGGTCGAGACCCGGGCCGAGGAGGACCTGGCCGGTCCGCCGGTGCAGGCTCCGGAGGCCGAACTGTCCACCGGGATCCTGGTGGAACCGCCGGTCGTGGAGGCCCCGGCGCCGGTGCTGGAGGTCCCCGAGCCGACCGCCGGGCGGCTGGTCCGGCTGCGCTCCCGGCTGTCCCGCTCGCAGAACGTCTTCGGCAAGAGCCTGCTCGGCCTGCTCAGCCGCGACCATCTCGACGAGGACGCCTGGGAGGAGATCGAGGACAGCCTGATCACCGCCGACGTCGGCATCGACGCCACCCGCGACATCGTCGACCGGCTGCGCGAGCGGACCCGCGTCCTCGGCACGCGCTCCGCGTCCGAGCTGCGCGCGCTGCTCGCCGCCGAGCTGGTCAACGCGCTCGACCCGACCCTGGACCGGTCGCTGCGCACGGCCCCGAAGGAGGGCGTGCCGGCGGTGCTGCTGGTGGTCGGCGTCAACGGGGCGGGCAAGACCACCACCTGCGGCAAGATCGCCCGGGTGCTGGTCGCCGACGGCCGCAGCGTGCTGCTCGGCGCCGCCGACACCTTCCGGGCCGCCGCCGCCGACCAGCTGGAGACCTGGGGCGGGCGGGTCGGCGCGGAGACCGTCCGCGGCCCGGAGGCGGCGGACCCGGCCAGCGTGGCCTTCGACGCCGTCAAGCGCGGCATCGACACCGGCGTGGACACCGTGCTGATCGACACCGCCGGCCGGCTGCAGAACAAGGTCGGCCTGATGGACGAGCTGGGCAAGGTCAAGCGGGTGGTGGAGAAGCACGGCCCGATCGACGAGACACTGCTGATCCTCGACGCCACGACCGGGCAGAACGGGCTGGAGCAGGCCCGGGTCTTCACCGAGGTGGTCAACGTGACCGGCGTGGTGCTCACCAAGCTCGACGGCACCGCCAAGGGCGGCATCGTGATCGCCGTGCAGCGCAAGCTGGGCATCCCGGTCAAGCTGGTCGGGCTCGGCGAGGGCAAGGACGACCTGGCGCCGTTCGACCCCGCGCAGTTCGTCGACGCGCTGCTCGGTACCGAGCCGCTCGCCCGGGACGCGTAACCTCGCAGTGACGACCGACGATCGCGCCTACGCCGGGTGGCGCGACCCCAGCCACCCGTCGCAGCGCCTCGGGAGACCGTACGTGACTTCGCAGGAGATCCCGCTGCACGGCGGGAACGTCAGCACCGTGGTCCGGGTCGGCGACACGGTACGGCGCAACGCCGGGCCGTGGACGCCCTCGGTGCACGCCCTGCTGCGCCACCTCGAGTACGTGGGGTTCACCGGCGCCCCCCGCGCGCTCGGCATGGACGAGCGCAACCGTGAGGTCCTGTCGTACCTGGAGGGGGAGTGCGGGGAGTACCCGCTGGCCCCGCACTGGGTCACCGACGAGGCGCTGGTGACCGTCGCCACCATGCTGCGGATGTTCCACGACGCCCAGTACGGCTTCGTGCCGCCGCCCGGGGCGGTCTGGCGCTCGTTCGGCCCGCCGCCGCCGGACACCGAGGTGATCTGCCACCACGACGCCGCCCCGCACAACGTCATCTGGCGGCCCGACGGCACCCTCGGGCTGATCGACTTCGACCTCGCCTCGCCCGGCGCGCGGATCTACGACGTGGCGTACGCGGCCTGGACCTGGGTGCCGATCTTCTCCGACCGGGACTCGATCACGCTCGGCTGGAAGCACCCCGACCGGCCGCGCCGGCTGCGCCTCTTCGCCGACGCGTACGGGCTGATCCCGCGGGACCGGCACCGGCTGATCCGGACCATCCGCAAGCGGATCGTGGACCACGTGGAGGGCATCCGCCGGATGGCCGCCGCGGGCGAGCCGGCGTTCGTCCGGATCGTGCACAAGGGGCACCTGCGCCGGCCGATGCGGGACCTGCGGCTGCTCGACTACGAGCGCAACGCCCTGGAGTACGCGCTGCGCTGAGCGGTTCGTGCCGCCGTGCGGCGGTGGTGAGGTTCTCTTCACACGTCCGAAACAAGCCGTCACCGTCCGGAAATCGACGGGTGACGTTGGGGGAAACAGGGAGCGAGCAGGCTTCCGCGCATCCGGCGTACGGGCGACGCTGCCCCGGAAGCCGGGAAGGAGGGACTTCACCTTTAGGAGGCCAGCGTGCCTGAGGCACCCACGATCGATTCCGGCAACACCGTCTGGTTGCTGGTGTCGACGGCGCTCGTGCTGCTCATGACGCCCGGACTGGCGCTGTTCTACGGCGGCCTGAACCGGGCCAAGGGTGTACTGAACATGATGATGATGAGCTTCTCCGCGATCGGGCTCATCTCCGTTTTGTGGTGGTTCTACGGTTTCAGCATCGCGTTCGGCAGCGATGTCAACGGCTTCTGGGGCGACCCGGGCGCCTACCTCGGCACCAAGACCTTCCTCGCCGAGACCGACCTCTGGGGCGCGACGGCGGAGAACCCGAGCGGCATCGGCGTCCCGCTCTACGTGTTCATGGCCTTCCAGATGGTCTTCGCCGTGATCACGGTCGCGCTGATCAGCGGCGCGATCTCCGACCGGGCGAGGTTCGCCGGCTGGCTGCTGTTCGCGTTCGGCTGGGCGACGCTGGTCTACTTCCCGGTCGCGCACTGGGTGTGGGGCGGCGGCATCATCGGCGGCGACATCCACGCGCTCGACTTCGCCGGCGGCACCGCCGTGCACATCAACGCCGGCGCGGCGGCCCTGGCCCTGGTGCTGGTGCTCGGCAAGCGGCTCGGGTGGCCCCGGGAGGGCATGAAGCCGCACAACATCCCGCTCGTCGCGCTCGGCGCCGGGCTGCTCTGGTTCGGCTGGTTCGGCTTCAACGCCGGCTCCGAGCTCACCGTCGACTCGGTCGCCGGCCTGGCCTTCCTCAACACCCAGCTCGCCACCGCCGCCGCGGTGCTCGGCTGGATCGCCGTCGAGTGGATCAAGGACCGGAAGCCGACGATGGTGGGCGCCTCGTCCGGCGCCGTCGCCGGCCTGGTCGCCATCACCCCGGCCTGCGGCTTCGTCGCGCCGTGGGCGGCGGTGCTGCTCGGCGTCGTCGCCGGGGCGGTCTGCGCGCTGGCGATCAGCCTCAAGTACAGGCTCGGCTACGACGACTCGCTCGACGTGGTCGGCGTGCACTTCGTCGGCGGCTGGATCGGCTCGCTCTGGCTCGGCCTGTTCGCCACCAACTCGGTCAACGGCGCGATCAGCGACGTGGTGGGCGCCTCCGACGGGCTCTTCTACGGTGGTGGGGCGACCCAGCTCGGCCGGCAGGCCCTGGCCGGTCTGATCGTCACCGTCTGGTCCTTCGGGGTCGCCTGGGTGCTCGCCTTCGTGATCGAGAAGACGATCGGCTTCCGGATCCGGGCCGAGGACGAGGTCGGCGGCATCGACATCGCCGAGCACGCCGAGAGCGGCTACGACCTGTCGCCGGCCGCGGGCAGCGGCGGCGGCAGCGCCTTCGCCATGGCCGGGCTGACCGGCGCCAAGCAGACGGCGGAACCGGCCGCGCCCGCCGCGTCCCCCGCCGAGCCGGCCGCCGAGCCGGTCGACGAGAAGGTCGCCGGTTAACGTTCCTGTGATGGAGGGGTTGGACATGAAGCTGGTGACCGCGGTCATCAAGCCGTACCAGCTGGACGCGGTGAAGGAGGCCCTGCACGCCCTCGGCGTGGCCGGCCTGACCGTCAGCGAGGTCCAGGGCTACGGCCGGCAGAAGGGGCACACCGAGGTCTACCGGGGTGCCGAGTACACGGTCGAGTTCCTGCCCAAGATCCGGGTGGAGGTGCTCACCGACGAGATCGACGTGGAGAAGATCGTCGACGCCGTCGTGGCCGCCGCCCGGACCGGCAAGATCGGCGACGGGAAGGTCTGGGTGACCTCCGTGGACGAGGTCGTCCGGGTACGCACCGGCGAGCGCGGCCTCGACGCGCTCTGACCGGGCCGCGACCGACATGACCCCGTCGATCGAGAGGAACGCGGTGGGAGCCGCCGGCGACGGCGGCGCGGACCTCCCGACCGACGGGGCCGTCGGGGGCGTCGGGGAGGCGGCGCGGGCCGCGCGCGCCGACGCCCACGACCGGTGGCTGCGCGAGTTGCTGCCGGACCGGCCCGGGGTGGCGCTCGTCGCCGTCGGCGGGCTGGGGCGGCGGCAGTGCGCGCCGCACGGCGACCTCGACCTGGTGCTGCTGCACGCCGGGGTGCCCGGCGTG
This sequence comes from Micromonospora sp. NPDC047670, assembly GCF_043204915.1. Lineage (NCBI taxonomy): Bacteria > Bacillati > Actinomycetota > Actinomycetes > Micromonosporales > Micromonosporaceae > Micromonospora > Micromonospora sp. NPDC047670. The sequence goes on along the minus strand of NZ_JBIDDA010000003.1, from coordinate 510,908 downwards.
GCCGAGCTGGCCGCCTCGCTCTGGTATCCGGTCTGGGACGCGGGCCTGCGGCTGGACCACTCCGTCCGGACCGTCGCCGAGGCGGTGGAGGTCGCCCGGGACGACGTGAAGGTCGCCCTCGGGCTGCTCGACGCGCGGCTGGTCGCCGGGGACGCCGCGCTCGCCGACACCCTCGTCCGGTCCGCCGCCGACCACTGGCGGCGGACCGCCGTGCGGCAGCTGCCCGGGCTGCGGGAGCTGACCGCCGCCCGCTGGGAGACCCACGGCGAGCTGGCCTTCCTGCTCGAAGGCGACCTGAAGGAGGCCGCCGGCGGGCTGCGCGACGTCGGCATCCTGCGGGCGATCGCCACCGCCGGGATCACCGACGCCCTGCGCCCCGCCGTCCACGCCGCGCACCGGCGGCTGCTGGACACCAGGGACGCGCTGCACGTGCAGGTCGGCCGCCGGGTCGACCGGCTGGTCGCCCAGGAACGCGACGGCGTCGCCGCGCTGCTCGGGCTGCGCCAGATCCCGCCCGGCGCGCCCGACACCGCGCGGCCCCGGCCACTCCGCCCCGACGCGCCGGACGCGACGCTCGCAGCCGTCGGCGACGGCGACGCGCTGCTGCGCCGGATCGCCGGGGACGCCCGGACCGTCAGCCACGCCCTCGACGACGCCTTCCGCGCCGCCGACCGGCTCCGCTCCGGCCGCCGCCGGGGAGCCGACGGTCGGCCGTTGCGCCGGCCGGTCGCCCGGGACGTCGTGGCGCACGACGGCGAGCTGGTGCTGGCCCGCACCGCGATCGGCGCGCGGCCCGACCCGAGCCTGTCGCTGCGGGTCGCGGCCGCCGCGGCCACCACCCGGCTGCCGATCGCCCGGGCCACCTGCGAGTGGCTCGCCGCGTACTGCCCGCCGCTGCCGGCGCCGTGGCCGGCCGAGGCCCGGGCCGCGCTGATCACCCTGCTCGGCGCCGGTCCCGGGCTGGTGCCGGCCTGGGAGACCTGCGACCGGTACGGGCTGATCGAGGGCTGGCTGCCCGAGTGGACCCGGCTGCGCAGCCTCCCGCAGCACAACCCGGTGCACCGGTTCACCCTCGACCGGCACCTGGTGCAGACCGCGTCCGAGGCCAGCCGGTACACCCGCGAGGTCGACCGCCCCGACCTGCTGCTGCTCGGCGCCCTCCTGCACGACATCGGCAAGGGGCTGCCGGGAGACCACAGCACCGTCGGCGCGCCGCTGGCCGAGGCGGTGGCCGTCCGGATCGGCCTGCCCGGGCCGGAGGCCGCGCTGATCGGCACGCTGGTCCGGCTGCACCTGCTGCTGCCCGACGTGGCCACCCGGCGTGACCTCGCCGACCCGGTCACCATCGCCGGGGTGGCGGAGCGGGTCGGCGACACCAGCACCCTGGACCTGCTGCACGCCCTGGTCCGCGCCGACGCCGCGGCCACCGGCCCCGCCGCCTGGTCGGACTGGAAGGGCCGGCTGGTCGCCGAGCTGGTCGCCCGGGTACGCACCGCGCTGGACACCGGCGCGCTGCCCGCCCCGCCCGCCCCGGACCCGGCCCTGCTGGCGGGGCCCCTGCCGGTCGTACGCCTGACGGGGGACCGGGTGGCGGTGGCGGCGGCGGACCGGCGTGGCCTGCTCGCGACGGTGGCCGGCTGTCTGGCCCTGCACCGGCTCGAAGTCCTCTCCGCCGACGCCTCCACGGTCGACGGCCGGGCCCTGGTCGAGTGCCGGGTGCAGCCCCGGTACGGCCTCCCGCCCGACCCGATCGCCCTCGGCGCCGACCTGCGCCGAGCGGTGAACGGCGACGTCTCGGTCACCCAGCGGCTGCGCGGCCGGGCCCTGGCGGCGCGGGCCGAGGGGGCCGCGCCCCGGGTGGTCTGGCACCGGGAGGCGGCCACCGACGCCGTGCTGCTGGAGCTGCGCGCCGCCGACGCGGCCGGCCTGCTCTACCGGGTCACCTGCGCCCTCGACGAGGCCGGCGCCCAGGTGCGCGCGGCCCGCATCTCCACCCTCGGCGGGGACGTGGTGGACGCCTTCTACCTGGTCGGCGGCTGGCCGGACGACGCCGCCCGCGCCCGGCTGGCGGCCGCGGTGCTGGCCGCCGTGTGAGGAGGGGCCCCGGTCGCCGCCCGCGGCGGGATCCCCTGTCGGCGCGGCCCGCGGCCCGCGTCGTCGGGGCCGGCTGCGCCCGGCCCGGAGCGGCCGTGCGGGCGGCCGGATACCCTAGCGGTGGCCGGACGCCTCGCCCGGTCGCCGATGTGCCCGCCGGAACACTGACAAACGGGATGTTCGCGTGTTTGACACCTTGAGTGACCGCCTGTCCGGGATCTTCACCAAGCTCCGCGGCAAGGGTCGGCTCACCGACGCCGACATCGACGCCACCGCGCGTGAGATCCGCCTCGCGCTGCTGGAGGCGGACGTCGCGCTGCCGGTGGTCAAGGGCTTCATCTCGAACGTCAAGGAGCGGGCGCGCGGCGCCGAGGTCTCCCAGGCGCTCAACCCCGCCCAGCAGATCATCAAGATCGTCAACGACGAGCTGGTCAACGTGCTCGGCGGTGAGGGCCGGCGGCTCCAGTTCGCCAAGCAGCCGCCGACCGTGATCATGCTCGCCGGCCTCCAGGGTTCCGGCAAGACGACCCTCGCCGGCAAGCTGGCCCGCTGGCTCAAGGCCCAGGGGCACCAGCCGCTGCTGGTCGCCGCCGACCTCCAGCGCCCCAACGCCGTCGGGCAGCTCCAGGTGCTCGGTGGCCGCGCCGGCGTCGAGGTGTACGCCCCGGAGCCCGGCAACGGCGTCGGCGACCCGGTGCAGGTCGCCCGCGCCTCGATCGAGCACGCCCGGCGGGCGGCCCGGGACATCGTCATCGTCGACACCGCCGGCCGGCTCGGCATCGACGCCGAGATGATGCAGCAGGCCGCCGACATCCGCGACGCGGTCGACCCGGACGAGGTCATCTTCGTCATCGACGCCATGGTCGGCCAGGACGCGGTGCGCACCGCCGAGGCGTTCCGCGACGGCGTGGGCATCACCGGCGTGGTCCTCTCCAAGCTCGACGGCGACGCCCGCGGCGGCGCGGCGCTGTCGGTCCGGGAGGTCACCGGGCAGCCGATCCTCTTCGCCTCCACCGGCGAGAAGCTGGAGGACTTCGACGTCTTCCACCCCGACCGGATGGCGAGCCGGATCCTCGGCATGGGCGACGTCCTCACTCTGATCGAGCAGGCCGAGCAGGCCTTCGACGCCGATCAGAAGGAGAAGATGACCGCCAAGCTGATGGGCGGCGAGCAGTTCACCCTGGAGGACTTCCTCGACCAGCTCATCGCGGTCCGCCGGATGGGCCCGATCGCGAACGTGCTGGCCATGATGCCCGGCATGGGGCAGATGAAGGACCAGCTCGCGGAGCTGGACGACAAGCACTTCGACCGGGTCACCGCGATCATCCGGTCGATGACGCCGGGCGAGCGGAGCAACCCGAAGATCATCAACGGCTCCCGCCGGGCCCGCATCGCCAACGGCTCCGGCGTCACGGTGATGGACGTCAACCAGCTGCTCAACCGCTTCGCCGACGCGCAGAAGATGATGAAGCAGATGGGCGGCATGATGGGCCTGCCCGGCGGCGGCCGGCGCAAGGCGACCAAGTCGCCGAAGAACAAGCGTAAAGGCACCAAGGGCGGCAACCGGCCGCGCGCCGGGGCGGGCGCCGGGACGCCGGGCGGCTTCCCCGGCGGCATGCCGCAGCTCCCGCCGGGCATGGACCCGAACGACCTGGCCGCCGGCCAGGGCCTGCCGCCGGGCTTCAAGCTGCCGAAGATCGACTTCAACAAGCTCGGCAAGGGCGGCGACGGCCGGCCCCGCTGAGGCGTGTCGGTGACGGCGGGTGACGCGATCCCTGCGTAGGGTGATGTCGCCCCTGGGAGGAGGAGTCATGACGGTGGCGCCCATCCTGCCCGAGCGGTCGGAGTGGACGGTCGACGACCTCGGTGACCTGCCGAAGGACCTTCCGTACGAGTTGGTCAACGGAAGGTTGACCGTGCCGTCCCCCACCGCCGTGCATCAGGATCTCTGCGTGCGACTGCTGCTCGCGCTCGAGGTCAACTGCCCCGCCGAATACCTGGTCAGCATCGACCTGTCGATGCGTATCGACCGCCGCAACGAGCCGCGCCCCGACGTGGTCGCCATCCGCCGCGAGCACGCCGACCGCTCGCCCGTCCCCGTGGAGGACGCGCTGCTGGCCGTCGAGGTGCTCTCGCCGACCTCCACGTTCCGCGACCTCTACGACAAGGCGAAGGTCTACGCGCACGCCGGGGTGCGGACGTACTGGGTGGTCGACCCGCTGCACGAGCGGATGACCCTGACGGAATACACGCTCGGCCCCGCCGGCGAGTACGAGGCGGTGACGCACACCGAGGACCTCTTCGTCACCGAGCGGCCGTGGAAGGTCTCCGTCGACCTGCCCGCGCTGACGGCGCGGCGGGCCGGGCTGCTGGCGCGCGACGGGGACTGACCCCCGCACACGGGCGGGGCCCGGCCGTGACCGGCCGGGCCCCGCTTTCCGTTCGTCCGGTCAGGAGACCAGGTCCGGCCGGTCGGTGACCCGCAGCGCGTTGACGATCGGCGCGCCGTAGCCCTTGTGCGTCACGAACCGCACGTTGAGCTGGCCGTCCGTCACCCGCACCGTGTACGTCCGGTTCAGCGCGGCGAAGCTGCCCACCGCACCGGCCACGTCCAGGGACGGCAGCACCTCCTGGCCTTCGAGCAGCACGTCGAAGACCCGCTTGTCCGGCGACTGCGGCCGGACCTCGGCGAAGTCCAGCTCGACCGTGTAGTGGCCGTCCGCCAACCCGTCGACGCGGTACTCGTACATCCCCTCCCGCTGGTCCGCGAAGCGGGCCGGGTCGTTGGTGCCGGTGATCGGGGTGCTGGTCGACCGCGCGTTGGAGTTGCCGAGGTAGCCCGCGCCGCCGGCGGTCCAGGCCCGGTCCGGCGACCAGGTCTGACCCTCCACGTCGGCCCGCGCCGCGCCGGCCCCGGCGTTGACCGCCAGGGCGTAGCTCGGCACCACGAGGGTGACCGGGACGAGAAGGACCGGCTGGCGGCCGCTGGCCGAGGTGATCCGCAGCTTGGCCCGGTGGTGGGTGCCGGGGGTCAGCCCGGCGGTGCTGACCGCCACGCCGACGGTGTGCCGGCCGCCGCTGGCCAGGCTGGCGGTGGCCCCGGTGAGGCTCAGCCAACCGATGTCCTGCGGCGCCCCGTCGGCGTTCAGTTCGGTGACCGTGACGTCGGTGCCGAGCGCGCCCGTGTTGCTGAGGGCGACGTGACGGCCGCGGGTCTGGTCGGCCGGGGCGACGACGGCCAGCTCGCTGGTCGGGGTGGCGACCCGGGCGGTCCGCAGCGCCGCCGAGCGGACCTCGGCGCCGCCGGCCGGCACGGTCACCGTGCCCACCGCCGACTCGTAGTGCTCCCTCTCGATGCCGAACCCGACGGCGCCGGTCGGGGCCTGGATCAGGTACGACCCGTCGGCCTCGGTCGTCTCCGTGGCGGTCGCGTCGCCCACCCTGGCGGTCACCGTGGCGCCGGCGACCGGATGCCCGTCGTTGGCGTCGGTGACCACGCCGGAGAGCACGCCGGTGCGCGTGGTGCGGAACGCGATCGCGGTGCCGTCGGCCACCGCCCGGGCGTTGTACGAGTACTCGAACCCGACGGTGCCGTCGACGTTCTCCAGGCCGATCGTCGCTCCGGTGCCGGTCTCCGCGCCGGTGCCGTCGACGTCGGCGTACCGGTAGGTGATCGAGCCGTCCTCGCTGATGGCGGCGCTGAAGGTCAACCGCATCGACCGGTCGGCGAAGAGCGCGACGTTACGCCACTCCACGACGAAGGTGCGGTGCGGCCGGGCGCCGGTGACGGCGGTGTAGACCCCCGAGTCGGCCTCCACGTAGAGGTCGTCCCAGAACGGGAAGAGCGCGAGGTCGGGGTTGGCGGTGTTCGGCAGGGCGGTGTTGGCGCGGCTGGTCGACGCGGTGTCGAAGCCCAGCACGCCGTTGGTGCTCACCCACGCCTGCCGGTAGGACCTGCCGTACAGCGGAACCCGGAAGGGCAGCGTGACGGGGGCGGTCCGATCGTCCCCGGTCAGCGGCATCAGCTCCGTGCCGCTGACGAAGGAACCGCCGGCCGCGCCGCACGCGTACCCGAAGGCGTCCACCCGGTCGGGCAGGCTGACGTCCAGGACGGTGTCCGGGCCGACCGCCGCCGGCCGGGTCACCACGTCCGAGCAGCGGTACGCGTGCGCGAAGCGGACGTCGTACGTGCCCTGCGGCACGGTCACGCGGTAACGGCCCTGCTCGTCGGCGGTGGTGGCGAGCGGGGTGCCGAGGACCGTGACGCTGGCGCCGCCGGCCGGGCCGGCCGAGGTGCGTACCGTGCCGCTGAGCGTGGCCGAGGGGGCCTGCTCGACGGTGATGTCCGCCTCGATCGTCTGGTTCTCGGTGACCGTCACCGAGGTGGTCGCCGTCAGGTAGCCGAACTTGCTCACCGAGACGGTGTACGCGCCGACCATCAGCCGGCCGAACGCGTACGACCCGTCGGCGGCGGTGGTGGCGGCGCGCCCCATCGGGCCGCTGACCGTCACGCTGGCCCCGGCCAGCGGGGTGCCGCCCGAGGTGACCTGGCCGCCCAGCGCGCCGAGGGCGCCCCGGGGGGTGGCGTTGACCGCCGCGTACGCGTCGAGCCGGCCCTCGCCGAAGACGTTGTTGTCGTCGACGGTGCCGCCGCAGGTGAGCGCGTTGACGTCGATCGCGGTGTCGTCCAGGATGCGCCGGGTCTCGGCGATGTCGCCCTGGATGGCGGGCGAGGCCGACCACATCAGGGCCACGGTCGCCGCGGTGTGCGGCGAGGCCATCGAGGTGCCGCTCAAGGACGCGTAGCCGCCCGGCACCGAGGAGCGGACGTTGGCGCCCGGCGCGGCGATGTTCGGCTTGATGTCGCTGTTCTCGCCGGTGCCCCGGCTGGAGAAGCTGGCGATCGCGTTGTTCACGTCGAACGCGCCGGAGCTGTAGCTGATCGTGTACGACCCGGGGCTGCCCGAGGTGTTGCAGCTCGGGCCGCTGTTGCCGTTGGAGAAGGCCGGGAAGATGCCGGCGGCCACCCACGCCGACACGGTCTCGGTGTACCACGGGTCGTAGGCGCTGGAGCCCCAGGAGTTGTTCACGACGTCGGGGGCGAGGTCGGGGCGCGGGTTGGCGCCGTTGAGGTCGGTGGGGGCGACGATCCACTGGCCGGAGGCGAGCAGCGACGCCCGCGAGCAACTGCTGCTCTCGCAACCCTTGGCGGCGATCCACCGGGCGCCGGGGGCCACGCCGATCACGTTCGCGCCGTCCGAGCCGACCATGGTGCCCATGGTGTGCGTGCCGTGGTCGTTGTTGTCGCACGGGGCGGCGGTGGGGCAGACGTCGGCCGGGTCGAACCAGTTGTAGTTGTGGTCGAGCGTGCCGTCGCCGTTGCGGCCCCGGTAGCTGGCGGCCACGGCGGGGTGGGTGACGTCGACCCCGCTGTCGATGTTGGCGACCACGACGCCCTCGCCGCGCACGCCCAGCTCGTTCCAGACCCGTGGGGCGCTGACCCGGTCGATGTTCCACTCCGCCGCGTCGGTGGCGGGAACGGTTTCGCCGGGCAGCGGCTTCGGGATGTCGACCGGGTCGTCGGCGAGGATCTCGGCCACGTCGGAGCGCACGGCGAGGTCGCCGAGCAGGTCGGCGTCGCCGGTCACCTTGATCGCGTTGACCAGCCAGAACGGGGTGAACTCGGCGCCCTTCGCGGTCAGCATGGCGCGCAGGCCCGCCTGGCTGCGCGCGGCGTGCGCGGTCTTGGTGCGGTGGACGTGCGCGGCCTTGTCCGCCTTGCGCTTCAGCCTGGCCGCGCCGGACAGGTCTGCCTTGCTGTCCAGGAAGACCCAGAAGCTGGCCTTGGTCTGGCCGGCGAGCCGGGTGGTGACCTTCTTGTCTACCTTCTCGGCCACCGCCCTGGCCTCCGCCCGGACGGGATCCGGTCCGGCGGCGGCGGGTCCGCCGGCGCCGATCGGGACGGTGAGGCCGACCGCCAGGCCGACCACTGCCATTCGCCATCGTCGTGCTGCCACTGTCTCGACGCTCCTTCGTGAGGCGAAACTGCGCATGCCCTGGTGTGCGGGCACTTTCGGAGCATCCTGGCGACGGAAGATCCCTACATCAAGACATGTGTAAATAAAGGAATCTGTCAATCAGCCGTTCGTTCCGCTCCGTGTTGAGGTGACAGCGGAGCGGAATCGTCGCTGCAGAGGCGGCCGGGCGGCCCGCCGCCCGCCGAGGACGGCCCGGCCGGGACCGGCCGGCGCGGACCGGGGAGAATGGCCCGGACCGCCCTTTCGCTCGCAGACCGGAGGACGCATGGCCTGGCACGTACGCGGCGTGGTGCTGCCCGACGACGAGGTCCGTGACCTGTGGCTGGTCGGGGACCGGGTGACCTTCACCCCGGTCCCGGGCGCGGAGACCATCGCGGACGGCGGTTTCGTGCTGCCCGGCCTGATCGACGCGCACTGCCACATCGGTATCGCGCGGGGTGGCGCGCCGATCACCTCGATCGACCAGGCCCGCGAGCTGGCCCGCACCGACCGGGACGCCGGCGTCCTCGCGATCCGCGACGCCGGGTCGCCGTATCCGTACCCGGAACTGGACGACGCCGAGGACCTGCCACGGCTGGCCCGCGCGGGCCGGCACATCGCGCCGCCGAAGCGCTACCTGCGCGACATCGGCGTGGAGGTCGGCGCGGCGGAGGTCGCGGCGACCGTGGCCGCGCAGGCGCGCGCCGGCAACGGCTGGGTGAAGCTGGTCGGCGACTGGATCGACCGGGGCGTCGGCGACCTCGCCCCGGCCTGGGACGCCGACACGATGACCGCGGCGGTCGCGGCGGCGCACGCGGCGGGCGTCCGCGCCGCCGTGCACACCTTCTCCGAGTCGGCCGTCGAGATCATGGTGCGCGCCGGGGTGGACTCGGTGGAGCACGGCACCGGCCTGAGCCTCGACCTGATCGACGAGATGGCCCGGCGGGGCACCGCCCTGGTCCCCACGATGATCAACATTCAGACCTTCGGCGGGATCGCCGACCAGGCGCGGGCCAAGTTCCCCGGCTACGCCGACCACATGTTGGCCCTGCGCGACCGCTTTCCCGAGGTGGTGCGGGCCGCCCACGAGGCGGGGGTGCCGATCTACGTGGGCACCGACGCGGGCGGCGGCATCGACCACGGCCTGGCCGCCGAGGAGATGCTGCTGCTGCACGAGCGGGCCGGCATGTCCACCGTCGACGTGCTCGCCGCCGCCTCCTGGCGGGCCCGCGAGTGGCTCGGCTTCCCCGGCCTGGTCGAGGGCGGCCTGGCGGACCTGGTCGTCTACGCCGACGACCCGCGCGTCGACCTGCGTGCCGTGCGTGCCCCCGCCCGGATCGTGCTGCGCGGTCGCGTCGTCCGCTGACCGGCGGAGGCCGCCCCGCCGGCGGGGGAGCCGCTCCCGCGCCGCGACCGCTCCGGGTGGGCCGGCGCCCGCCGCGCCCGTAAGCCGGCGCCCGCGCCACGCCGCGCCGCGACCGCTCCGGGTGGGCCGGCGCCCGCCGCGCTCGTAAGCCGGCGCCCGCGCCACGCCCGCTCCCCGAGGGTCGGCGCCCGTCGCGGTCTGCCCGGTCAGTCGGTGTGGGCGCCCTGGGTGACCGCGTGCAGAAGGAGGTACACCGCCAGGTCGGCCAGGGCCGCGGCGGTCCGCTCGACCGGGGCGGTGGGCAGGACGATGTGGCTGATCACCAGCCGGACGACCGAGTCCGTGGCGAAGGCGACGGCGGCCCGGTCGGCGCCCGGCAGCACCGTGTCGGCCCACTCCAGCAGCGCGTCGGTGGCCTCCGTCAGCACCAGGTCCGAGCGGGTGGTGAGGTAGGGCAGCAGGTCGTCGGAGCCGCCCCGGGAACCGGTCAGGACGGCCTTGATCAGCGGGTCGCCGGCCGCCTCGGTGAGGGTGTGCGTGATGGTCGCGTGGGCGGCGGCCCGGACGTCGTCGCCGTGCGCGCGCAGGAGGGTGCGTACGGCGCCGACGAACCGGTCGACCTCCCGCCGGGCGAGCGCCTCGGCGAGCCCCGCCTTGCTGCCGAACTCGTTGTAGACCGTCTGCCGGCTGACCCCCGCCGCGCGCGCGACGGCACCCATCCGGACACCGTCCCAGCCGGTCGCGACGGTCAGCGCCCGGGCGGCCTCGACGATGCTGTCCCTGGACCGGTTGCCCTCTTTCACCCTCCCATGGTGGCCCACGTCGCCGGCCCGCCGCACCCCGCCGTCCGGGGCGATGACGACGACGCCGCGCCCGAGCGCGCCCCCCGGGCGGCCGGCGCATAGGATGTGCGGTCATGGCACGCGTGCTCACTCCCCGTGCGGAGGACTTTCCCCGCTGGTACCAGGACCTGATCGCCAAGGCGAAGCTGGCCGACAACGGCCCGGTCCGGGGGACCATGGTCATCCGACCGGCCGGCTACGCCATCTGGGAGCGGATGCAGGCCGAGATGGACGCCCGGATCAAGGCGGCGGGCGCGGAGAACGCCTACTTCCCGCTCTTCATCCCGGAGAGCTACCTCAAGCGGGAGGCGGAGCACGTCGAGGGCTTCTCGCCGGAGCTCGCGGTGGTCACCCACGGCGGCGGCAAGCAGCTCGCCGAGCCCGTGGTGGTGCGCCCCACCAGCGAGACCGTCATCGGCGAGTTCATGGCCAAGTGGATCGACTCCTACCGCGACCTGCCGCTGCTGCTCAACCAGTGGGCCAACGTGGTCCGCTGGGAGCTGCGTCCCCGGATCTTCCTGCGCACCAGCGAGTTCCTCTGGCAGGAGGGGCACACCGCGCACGCCACCCGTGCCGACGCCCGCGCCTACGCCCGCCGGATCCTGCACGAGGCGTACGAGGACCTGATGGTCAACGTGCTCGGCATCCCGGTGGTCGTCGGCCTGAAGACGGCCCGCGAGCGCTTCGCCGGGGCCACCGCCACCTACACCTGCGAGGGCATGATGGGTGACGGCAAGGCGCTCCAGCTCGGCACCAGCCACGAGCTGGGGCAGAACTTCGCCAAGGCGTTCGACATCAGCTACTCCTCGGCCGAGGGTGGCCGGGAGCACGCGTGGACCACGTCGTGGGGCACGTCGACCCGGATGCTCGGCGGCCTGATCATGTGCCACGGCGACGACAACGGCCTGCGCGTGCCGCCGAAGCTGGCGCCGGTGCAGGCGTACGTCATGGTGGTCAAGGACGGCGAGGGCGTGGGTGAGGCGGCGGCCAAGCTGCGCGACGCGCTGCGCGACGCCGGCGTCCGGGTCGCGCTCGACGACCGCACCGACACCCCGTTCGGCCGCCGGGCCGTCGACGCCGAGCTGCGCGGCTATCCGGTACGCGTCGAGGTCGGCCCCCGCGACCTGGCCGCCGGCAACGCGGTCGTGGTCCGGCGCACGGACGGCTCGAAGTCCCCGACGCCGGTGGCCGACGTGGTCGGCGCCGTGCTGGCCGCCCTCGACGCCGACCAGCAGGCGCTGCACGACCAGGCGCTGGCCCACCGGCAGTCCCGCACCGTCGAGGTGTCGACGCTGGCCGAGGCGATCGAGGCCGCGGCCACCGGCTGGGCCCGGGTGCCGTGGTCGGCGGTCGGCGTCCAGGGCGAGGCGGAGGCGAACGGCCAGGGCGTCACCGTGCGCTGCCTGCTCCGCGCCGACGGCTCGGTGCCCGACTCCGAGGACGAGCCCGACCTCGTCGCGATCCTGGCCCGCGCCTACTGACCCACCCGTACGCCGCACGGCCGGTCCCGCCTCGCGGGGCCGGCCGTCCGCGTTCGGCGCACCCGGCGGGTCGTCGGGCCGGGAGCGGACCGGGCGCCGGTAGGGTCGGGGCGTGAGGTTCGAACCGGGGCGGCTGATCGTCCACCGCAACGTGCGCCGGGGCCGCATCGGCTGGGTCCGCGCCGCCCGCGTGGTCAGCGACGACGACCGGGGCCTGCTGCTCTGGGTGGCCCGCGACTCGCCCGTGGCGGCCGAGGTCACCGCGGCCGGGCTGGGCATGCGGGCGGTGCCGTTCGCCGAGTGGGTCTCCTCGTCCTACCGCCTGGCCCACAGCCGATGGCACGGCCCGTCCGTGCTGAAGTTCCTGCCCACCGGGGCGGCCCACTCGGTCTGGTGGTTCCGCGACGCGCACGACCGCTTCGCCGCCTGGTACGTCAACCTGGAGGAGCCCGGGGTGCGCTGGGACGACGGCGCGCTCGCCGGGGTCGACATGGTGGACCAGGACCTCGACGTGGTCGTTCGGCCGGACCGCGGCTGGGAGTGGAAGGACGAGGACGAGTTCGTTGAGCGGCTCGCCTTCCCCGAGCACTACTGGGTCGCCGACCCCGACGCCGTCCGGGCCGAGGGCAAGCGCGTGATCGCGTTGGCCGAGGCGGGGGAGTTCCCCTTCGACGGCACCTGGTGCGACTTCACCCCGCCGCCGGAGTGGACCACCCCCGACGAACTCCCGCCGGGCTGGGACCGCCCCCCGGTGCGCTGACCCGGCGGGTGTGTTTCCCGTCACTTCCGCCGGTGCGCGGGTGACCCCGGGTGGTCCGGTGTGAGAGATCCGGTCCCGATCTGGCAGAATGGCTGGCTGGTATCCGGCGCGTGTCCGGCGCCCTCTAACCCGGGCACGTCGCCAGTCCACCGAGCAGTCTCCGGCCCAACCCCACTGTGCCGGTCGGCGCTCACCCGTGCACCGCCCTCGTCGGGCTGGTGAGATCGCAACAGGAGCGAAACAACTGTGGCCGTAAAGATCCGGCTCCTGCGGATGGGCAAGATCCGCAACCCGCAGTACCGCATCGTCGTCGCCGACTCGCGCACCAAGCGCGACGGCCGGGCGATCGAGTTCGTCGGGGTCTACCAGCCGAAGGAAGACCCTTCGGTGATCGAGGTCAAGTCGGAGCGGGTCCAGTACTGGCTGTCCGTCGGCGCCCAGCCGAGCGAGGCGGTGCAGCGGCTGCTGGAGCTGACCGGTGACTGGCAGAAGTTCAAGGGCCTGCCGGCCCCGCCGCCGCTGAAGGTCGCCCCGGAGCGGGTCGACCGCACCGCGGCGTACGAGGCCGAGGCGAAGGCCGCCGCCGGGCTGGCCGAGACCCCGGCCAAGCCGGCCAAGAAGGCCGCCAAGGCCGAGGCTCCGGCCGCCGAGGAGGCGCCGAAGACCGAGGAGCAGGCCGGTGCGGACTCCGGCGAGCATGCCTGACATGGCACTGCGTCCGGCGTTGGAGCACCTGGTCAAGGGCATCGTCGACCACCCCGATGACGTGCGCGTCCGGCTGGTCGACTCCCGTCGGGGCAAGCGGCTGGAAGTCCGCGTGCACCCGGAGGACCTCGGCACGGTGATCGGGCGGTCCGGCCGGACCGCCAAGGCGCTGCGCCAGGTGATCGGCTCCATCGGCGGGCGCGGCGTGCGCGTCGACATCGTCGACTCGTACTGATGCTGCTCATCGTCGGCAGGATCGGCAAGCCGCACGGCATCCGCGGTGAGGTCACCGTGGAGGTGCGGACCGACGAGCCCGAAGCGCGCTTCGCCCCCGGCATGGTGCTGCGCACCGAGCCGGGGGCGGCGCCCCCGGCTGTGCCCAGCGATCGCGTGCTGCGCACCGAGCCGGGGGCGGCGCCGCCGCAGCCCGCGTCCGAGTACGGCGAGCCCTTCCGGGTGCCCGCCGAGCTGACCGTGGAGGCCGCCCGCTGGCACCAGGGGCGGCTGCTGGTCGCCTTCGAGGGCGTCCTGGACCGGGACGTCGCCGAGGCGCTGCGCGGCACCCTGCTCGCGGTCGACAGCGCCGACGTCGCCCCGCCGGAGGACCCGGAGGAGTTCAACGACCACCAGCTCGTCGGGCTGGCCGTGGTCACCCCGGCCGGCGAGCGGCTGGGCGAGGTGGCCCGGATCGACCACGCCCCCGCCTCCGACCTGCTGGTGCTGCGCCGGCCCGAGGGCCGCACCGCCCTCATCCCGTTCGTCAAGGCGATCGTCCCCGAGGTTGACCTCGCCGGCGGTCGCGTCGTCGTCGACCCGCCGGCCGGTCTGCTCGACCTGTAGAGCCGCTGGAGCACCCCCGCATGCGCGTCGACATCGTGTCGATCTTCCCGGAGTACTTCGCCCCGCTGGACCTGTCGCTGATCGGCAAGGCGCGGGCGAACGGCACGCTGCGGCTGGCCGTGCACGACCTGCGGACCTGGACCCACGACGTGCACCGCACGGTCGACGACACGCCGTACGGCGGCGGGCCCGGCATGGTGATGCGGCCGGAGCCGTGGGGCGAGGCGCTCGACGCCCTCGCCCCGGCGGAGGTGACCCCGCCCCGGCTGGTGGTGCCCGCGCCGACCGGCGCCCCCTTCACCCAGGCGATGGCGCACGAGCTGGCCGCCGAGCCGCACCTGCTCTTCGCCTGCGGCCGGTACGAGGGCATCGACCAGCGGGTCCTCGACCACGCCGCCACCCGGATGCCGGTGACCGAGGTCTCCCTCGGCGACTACGTCCTCTTCGGCGGGGAGGTCGCCGTCCTGGTGATCCTGGAGGCGGTCACCCGGCTGCTGCCCGGGGTGCTCGGCAACGCGGGCTCGCTGGACGAGGAGTCGCACGCCCACGGGCTGCTGGAGGCCCCCATGTACACGAAGCCGGCGACCTGGCGCGGGCTGGAGGTGCCGGAGGTGCTCCGCTCCGGCGACCACGGGCGGATCGCGCGCTGGCGGCGGGACGAGGCGCTGACCCGCACCGCCCGGCGCCGCCCGGACATGTTCGCCGCGCTCGACCCGGAGCACCTGGACAAACGGGACGTCGCCGCGCTGGACCGGGCCGGATTTCAGGTGCCGCCGGGGGATGTGGCAAAGTAGGGGGGTTGCCGCAACCGGCCGCGCCGCGGCCGGCTGCGAGGATCCTCGACCGCGACCGGGTCACCGACCGCACCCGGGGATCAGAATCACCCATCCGCGCACCGATTGACGGTGCGCCGTGAGCCTCACGAGGACGCAGCGATGAACATCCTGGACGCCCTTGACGCCCAGTCGAAGCGGACCGACCTCCCCGACTTCCGTGCCGGTGACACCGTCAAGGTGCACGCCCGGGTCGTCGAGGGCAACCGGTCCCGTGTCCAGATCTTCCAGGGCGTCGTCATCCGCCGCCAGGGTGACGGTCTGCGCGAGACCTTCTCGGTCCGCAAGATCAGCTTCGGTGTCGGCGTCGAGCGCACCTACCCGATCAACAGCCCGGCCATCGACCGGATCGAGGTCGTGACCCGCGGTGACGTCCGTCGCGCCAAGCTCTACTACCTGCGCGAGCTGCGGGGCAAGAAGGCCAAGATCAAGGAGAAGCGCGAGAAGCAGCCGAGCTGACCTCACGCTCGCCACGCCGCCCGAGCTGCGCGTGTGTCGTACCGGCCGGACCGCACTACCCTGGTCGTACGGGCGCAGCCGGGCGACGTCCCGCCAGCACGGCGGGGAGACGTCCACTACCGCCCGGGGGGCCTCGACGAGGCTCCCGGGCGGTAGTTGTCTTATCTGCTGACCGGAGAGTTGCGTGGTGCAGACGCTGGACGAGGACGGCGCCGTCGACCCCTGGCGCCGCCGGGCGCGGCGGCCCCGCCGGCAGATGCCGCTCTGGCAGGAGCTGCCGCTGCTGCTGGTCGTCGCGTTCTGCCTCGCGGTGCTGATCCGCACCTTCCTGCTCCAGGCGTTCTTCATCCCCTCCGGCTCGATGGAGGACACCCTCCTCGTCGGTGACCGGGTCCTGGTCAACAAGGTCGTCTACGACGTACGCGACCCGGTGCGGGGCGAGGTGGTCGTCTTCCGGGGCACCGACCGGTGGGCCCCGCAGGTCGACGAGCAGCCGGAGCCCGGCTTCGTGGGCAAGCTCAGCCGGACGGTCGGCGACCTGGTCGGCGTCAGCCGCCCCGGCGAGAAGGACTTCATCAAGCGGGTCATCGCGCTGCCCGGCGACCGGGTGAAGTGCTGCGACGCGCAGGGGCGGGTGCTGGTCAACGGCACGCCGCTCGACGAGTCGTCGTACGTGATCAGGGACTCGCCGCTCGACGTACCGCCCAACCCCCGCGAGTGCCGGTCCCGGCGCTTCGAGGAGGTCGTGGTCCCGCCCGGCCAGATCTTCGTGATGGGCGACCACCGGCTGGTCTCCCAGGACGCCCGCTGCCAGGGGCCGGTGCCGATCGACAACGTGGTGGGCCGGGCCTTCACCGTGGTCTGGCCGTCGTCGCGGTGGAGCGCGCTGTCGGTGCCGGCCACCTTCGACGACATCGCCGATCCGCCCGCGGCCTCCACCGGGGCCCCACCCCCGGTCCGGCCCACGCCGGGCGGCGGTGTGGTGCTCCTCGTCCCGGTCGCGGCCGCGCTCGCCGTTCTCGCGCGTTCCGGACGGTGGCGTCCAGCCGGGCAACGTAGGCTCCTTCCGTGATTGACGAGCAGACCGACAAGCCGCGCAGTTCCTTCTGGAAGGAGCTGCCCATCCTCCTGGGCGTGGCGATCCTGGTCGCGGTGCTGGTGCGAGCCTTCGTGCTGCAGACCTTCTTCATCCCCTCCCCGTCGATGGAGAACACGCTCCAGATCGACGATCGGGTGCTGGTCAACAAGCTGGTCTACGACTTCCGGTCGCCGCACCGGGGCGAGGTCATCGTCTTCAGGGCGCCCCTGGAGTGGAGCAGCAACCCCGACGGCGAGGACTTCATCAAGCGGGTCATCGGCGTCGGCGGCGACCACGTGGTCTGCTGCGACCCGCAGGAGCGGCTGGTGATCAACGGCAAGTCGTTGGACGAGCCGTACATCTTCCCCGGTGACAAGGCCGGCGAGGAGTTCGACATCACCGTCCCGGAGGGCCGGCTCTGGGTGATGGGCGACCACCGCGAGGCGTCGGGCGACTCGTTGCAGCACTGGCAGCAGTCCGGGCAGGACATCACCGCGGCCACGATCCCCGAGGACGAGGTCGTCGGGCGGGCCTTCACGGTCTTCTGGCCGGTCGACCGGGCCACCTGGCTGAGCGTCCCCAAGCAGTTCGAGGGCATCCCCGAGCCGTAGGGGGTCGCCGGGCGTGGGCGTTGTCGGCGGCGTCTGGCAGGCTGGTGCGGTGACCGACTACACCCCTCGGCGCGCGGCGCGCGTCCTGCTCGTCGACGCGGCGGGTCGGGTGCTGCTGTTCAGCGGCTCCGACCCGGCCCGTCCCGAGCACGGCCGCTGGTGGTTCACCCCCGGTGGCGGGCTGGACCCGGGCGAGACGTACGCCGAGGGCGCCGCGCGGGAACTGGCCGAGGAGACCGGGCTGCGGCTGCCGGCCGCGGCATTCGGCGCGCCGGTGCACCGTGACCTGACCGAGTTCCCGTTCGACGGCGTCTGGTACCGGCAGGAGCAGGAGTTCTTCCTGGTGCGGGTGACGGATCACGAGGTCGACACCGCCGGCTTCAGCGAGGTCGAGCGGGCCAGCGTCGCCGCGCACCGGTGGTGGCCGCTGGACGAGCTGGCGACCACCGGCGAGCGCTACTACCCGCCGGACCTGCCGGCGGTGCTGACCCGGGCGCTGGCCGAGGCGCCGACGGCCGACGGAGGTGTGCCGTGCTGACGCCGCCGCGCACGGTGGTGCGCCGCGAGGGTGGGCTCTACGCGCTGGAGCGCGCGTTGCAGCGCCGCGGTTTCCGGCATGTCGCCGGCGCCGACGAGGCGGGGCGGGGCGCGTGTGCCGGGCCGCTGGTCGCCGCCGCCGCGATCCTGCCCGAGGGACGGCGGGGCGAGATCGACGGGCTGGCCGACTCGAAGCTGCTCACCCCGGCCAGCCGGGAGCGGGTCTACGACGAGGTCGTCGCCCGCGCCCTGGCGTACTCGGTGGTGGTCATCCCGGCGGAGGAGGTCGACGAGCGGGGCCTGCACGTGTGCAACCTGGCCGCGATGCGCCGCGCCCTGGCCTCGCTCGCCACCCGGCCCGAGTACGTGCTGACCGACGGCTTCGGGGTGGACGGCCTCGACGTGCCGGGGCTGGCGGTGTGGAAGGGGGACCGGGTGGCCGCCTGCGTGGCGGCGGCGAGCGTGCTCGCCAAGGTCACCCGGGACCGGATCATGGTCGAGCTGGACGGAACGTTCCCCGGCTACGGGTTCGCCGAGCACAAGGGTTACATCACGCCGGAGCACAGCGCGGCGCTGCGCGAGCGCGGGCCGTGCCGGGAGCACCGGTTCTCGTACGTCAACGTGGCGACGGTGTCCGGCCGGGACGGCGCCCCGCCCCGGGCCCGCCGCCCGGTGGGCGCAAGCCTGGACGAGCCGATGGAGCGCTCTTGCGCGCCAGGGGGTACCGTCGGCGTGGCGTTGGGCGAGCAGCCTCGGCCTCCAGCGTCGGTGGGGGAAGATGTGGTCATGGAAGGCGGAGTGCGATGAGCGCGGAAGATCTCGAGAAGTACGAGACCGAGATGGAGCTGCAGCTCTACCGGGAGTACCGCGACATTGTCCGCCAGTTCTCCTACGTGGTGGAGACCGAGCGCCGGTTCTACCTGGCCAACCAGGTGGACCTGCACGTGCGCAACTCCGACGGCGAGGTCTACTTCGAGGTGGAGATGCACGACGCCTGGGTGTGGGACATGTACCGTCCCGCCCGGTTCGTGAAGAACGTCCGGGTGATGACCTTCAAGGACGTCAACGTCGAGGAGTTGGAGAAGCCGGACATCTCCCTCCCCGCCGACTCCGGCTTCGGCGGCTGACCCGCCGCCCAGGTTCCGCCCGGTGGCCCGACCACCGGACGCACGCCCCCCTGCCGGCGCCCCCACCCGCCACGCGGCCCTCGTTTCGTCCCGTTTCCGGGCCCTGATCGGGCACCCGGCGCCGTGGCCCGACCCGGCCCGACCGTCCAACGTGCACAACCCAGCAGGGCGCGGGACACGGGGCCGGGGAGGCCCGGCGGCCGGATCAGCGCCCGCGGCTCGATCCGGGGCACCGGCACGCCGGGCCCCGCCGGCCCCGGTCGCCGCCTCGCCGGTTCCGACCGCCGTCCGCGCGGTGTGGGGGAGGCGGCGGGACGTCCTCAGGCGACGAACTCGAACATCGTCACCCCGGCCGGCAGCGGACGGGGCTCGCCGAGGAACCGGTGCACCCCCACGCCCACGCCGTCCGCCGGGCTGCTCACCGAAACCGCCGCGAAGCCCTCCTCGGCGAACCACTCGCAGATGGTCGGCACCAGATCGGGGCTCTGCCGGTGCCGGGTCCAGAACACCCTGCCGCCGGTCGCGCAGAGCGCCGCGCAGTGCCGCACCGTGGCGCGGATGTCCGCCTCGCTGATGTTGCCGAACACCCCGCAGACCAGCACCAGGTCGGCCGGGACGAGATCCGCGTACGCGTCGGTGCGCGCGGCGTCGCCGACCACCACCTCCACCGACGACAGGCCCGCCGCGCGGGCGGCCGACCGGGCCACCTCCGCGTTGCGGGGATCCAGCTCCACCAACCGGGCCGTCACCTCGGTGCGACGGGGGTGGGTCGCCAGCACGGGGATCAGGTCGCGTCCCTGCCCGGCACACAGGCTGACCGCCCGCAGCGGGCCGGGCGGGGCCGCGTCGAGCGCCTCACCGATCCGCCGCCGCACCTCGGCGAGCCGGCGGGACAGCGCCGACCCCGCGTCCTCGTAGTCGTCGTGCCAGGCGTACCAGTCCCGCGTCACCGGCCCAGCCTAGGCGTCATCACGCCGCCGGGATGCCCTGCGCGGTCGGTGCCGGCGACGAGCGGCGGGCCCGGCACATAGCAGATCGGGTCGTGTTCCGGCGGCTGTCCACAGGAGGCTACGCCGTCCACAGGGGCGGGTGCCGGGGCGGCGGGGCCGGACGGTCGCCGAGCAGGCTGCGACCCATGCGACCAGTCACCCGCACCGCCGTCGCCGCGCTCTGCGCCGCCCCGTTGTCCCTCGGGCCGGCCGCCGTGCCCGCCCCGGTGCCGGTCGGGACGCCCGTCGCCGACGTCGTGGGCGTGTCCGGAGCGCCGGCGACCGGGGAGCTGCTGCCGGCGGCCCCGACGTTCGCGGCCCCGGCGCCCGGGGCGGCGCGGTTCCGGTGGCCGCTCGACGGCGTGCCCCGGCCCGTGCGCCGGTTCGACCCGCCGCCGCAGCCGTGGTTGCCCGGCCACCGGGGCGTCGACCTGGCCGCCGTGCCGGGGGCCACCGTGCGGTCGGCCGGCGCCGGCACGGTGCTCTTCGCCGGCATGGTCGCCGGCCGCCCGGTCGTCACCGTCGGGCATGTCGGCGGCCTGCGGACCACCTACGAGCCGGTGTCGCCCGCGGTCCGCCCCGGCGAGCGGCTCGCCGCCGGGGCGCCACTGGGCGGCCTGGTCGCCGGCCATCCCGGCTGTCCCGTCCTGGCCTGCCTGCACTGGGGGCTGCGGCGCGGCACCGACTACCTCGACCCACTGGCGCTGCTCGGCCTCGGCGCGGTGCGGCTGCTGCCGCTCGACGGCGCCGGGCCCGGCCCGACGTCGGTGGCCGGCCCGGTGCCGGTGGCCGGGCTGGCGCCCGGTCCCGGTCGGGTGTCGGTGGCCGGACTGGTGCCCGGTCCCGGTTGGGCGTCGGTGTCCGGTCCGGCGCCGGCGACCGGGTGGCACTCAGCGCTGGGCGAGCAGCGGGGGGAGCCGCACCGAGAGCCGCTCGTACTCGTCGGCGGTGTTGTAGACCTGGGCGCAGAGCCGTAGCCAGCCGCGCCCGTTCCAGGTCATGACCGCCACCTCCGTGGCGAGCCGCTCGGCGATCCGTTCCCGCAGCGCCCGCGCCGCGTCGAAGGTGGTGCCCAGGCCGGCCGGCAGCGGGATGATCCGCATGGCGACCCCGGGCCCGCCGGGGTCCGGCAGGTCGGCGGGGGCCACCCCCAGCGCGTCCCCGACCACCCGTTGGCCGTACGCCGCCAGCGCGGCGTTGTGCCCGCGCACCCGGTCGACGCCGAGGCTGCGCAGCGTGAACAGGCCCACCGGCGCGGCCAGCCAGCCCGTGTAGTCCTGCGTCGCCGCCCACTCGACCCGGCCGGGGAAGCCTGCCTCCTGCTCCCACGAGACGACCAGCGGCTCGATGCGCTCCCGCCACGGCGGCGCGACCACCAGCGCGGCGGTGCCGCGCGGCGCGTACGCCCACTTGTGCAGGTTGCCCACCCAGAAGTCGGCGCCGATGCTCCCGACCGGGGTCGGCAGCATCCCCGGAGCGTGCGCGGCGTCGACCAGGACCGGTATCCCGTGCTCCCGGGCCACCCCGACGACGGCGGCGACCGGGAGGAGCCGGGCGGTGGCCGAGGTGAGCTGGTCCACCACGAGCAACCGGGTCCGGCCGGGGCGCAGCCCCGCGCGGACGATCTCGACGACCTCCTCGTCGGTGGCGGCCAGCGGCACGTGCAACGCCCGGGTGACCGCCCCCGTGCGGCGGCACTCGCGGGCGATGGAGAGGCCGACCGCGCCGTAGCCGTGGTCGGTGGTGAGCACCTCGTCGCCGGGGCGCAGGCCGAGCGACTGGAGCACCACCGCCACGCCGGTGGTGGCGTTCGGCACCAGGGCGGTGCCGTCCGGGTCGGCGCCCAGGAAACCGGCCAGGTGGCGGCGGGTGTGGGTGATCCGGTCGACCAGACCCTGCGTGAAGAAGCGCAGCGGGTTGGCCTCCATCTCGTCGCGCAGCCGCTGCTGTGCCCGCTGCGCCGCGACCGGCACCGCGCCGAACGAGCCGTGGTTGAGGTGGCTGACCGCCGGGTCGAGGGAGAAGAGCAGGCGGGCTGCCGCGATCGGTTCGGGCGGCTGCGGGACGCTCACCCGATGATCGTAGCGGCCGGTGGATCTCCGGTCGCCGTTCCCGCCGGGTGTCCGTGCCGGTCGGCCGCCCTCGATCCCGGGAGACCGCGGGTCATGGACGCCCCCGTCGAACTGCGCTGGCCGACCGCCGCCGACGGGCAACTCCGCGCCGACGTGCACCGGGTGCTGCACGCGGTGGCCGAGCGCGGCGGAGCGATCGGGTGCCCGGACCCGACCGGTCAGGCCCGGGGGTGGGCCTGGCGATAGGCGGCGCGGAGCCGCTCCACCGAGACGTGGGTGTAGATCTGCGTGCTGGCGAGGGACGAGTGCCCCAGCAACTCCTGCACCGCCCGTAGGTCGGCGCCGCCCTCGAGCAGGTGGGTCGCCGCCGAGTGCCGCAGCCCGTGCGGGCTGACCGGGGGCAGGCCGGCGGCCTCGGCGTACCCGCCCACGATCCGCCGGGCCGTCGTCGGGTTGAGCCGCCCGCCGCGAGCGCCGAGCAACAGCGCATCACGGGAGCGCGGCCCGGCCAGCATGGGTCGGCCGTGTCGCAGCCACTCGTCGAGCGCCCGCTGCGCCGGCACCCCGTACGGAACCGCCCGCTCGCGGCCGCCCTTGCCGAACACCCGCACGACCCGCCGCGCGTGGTCGACGTCGGCGACATCGAGGCCGCACGCCTCGCTGATCCGTACGCCCGTGCCGTAGAGCAGCTCCAGCAGCGCCCGGTCCCGCAGCAGCACCGCCTCGGCCGCTCCGTCCCCCGTGCGGACCTCGCCGGCTTCGTCCGCCGTGCCGGCCCCGGCGGTGCCGTCCGCCGCGTTCCGGCCCACCGGAGCGACGGCCGCCGGTTCGAGGGCGTCGACCGGGCCTGCGGGCGGTGCACCACCGCCGGCGTTCGGCGCCGCCGTCGTGCCCGGGCGTCCGGGGGCCTCGACCAGCGCGGCCGCCTGGTCGGCACGGAGCACGCTCGGCAGGTCCCGGTGCGCGCGAGGGCTGGCCAGCGCGCCCGCCACGTCGGTGGGGAGCAGTCCGCCGCGGTGCGCCCAGGCGCTGAACGCCCGTGCCGAGGCCGCCCGGCGGGCGAGCGACGTCCGCGCGGCGCCCGTCGTCCGCTGCTTCGCCAGCCAACTGCGCAGCATGGTGAGGTCCAGCTCCGCCAGCTCGGCGCAGCCCATCCGCCGCGCGTGGTCCAGCAGCGACACCACGTCGCCGACGTACGCCCGGACGGTGTGCGCGGACCGGTTGCGCACCCCGGCCAGGTGTCCGGCGAAGTCGTCCACCGCCTCGCGCATCGCCGCCGGGAGCGCCTCGTGCATCGCCCGCGTGCCGGTCGACTCCCGGCTCACCGCGGGGCCCCCGAGGTCAGCCGCCGGCATGGTGCGCGACGCGGTCGTCCAGGCGCGATCCCCACGGGGGCCGGCGATGGCGGGTCCTCGGCTGGCACAGGCCCAGCCTACGGTCGACGGGCTGCCCCGGCACGGCGCCGGCTGCCGGGGCGTGAACTCGGCCGGCACGCGTCGGGAGCCGGTCGACGCCGACGAGACCACCCGGAGGCGGTGCCGACGCCGGACAAAGCTGTCACCGGTCGCCCGCTCGTCGAGCCGGACGAGCCGGGCGTGGGCACCGTCCGGCCGGCCCGGGCCCGGCCCTGCGCCGCCGGCCCGCCCGGGCCTCTGGTCGGTGCTGCGCTGTCGGCCGGTTCGGATCTCTGGTCGGTGCTGCGCCGTTGACCGGCCTGGATCCCCGGCGCGCGCCTGGGGGTCAACCGGGATGGGCGGCAGCACTTCGCTCCGCGGCCTCCCGGCCCTGGGTGATGGATTACGAGGGTCGATGCGCGCAGACTTGTCGTACCAACGGGTGTGAGTCCAGGCCGTGGTCACCGCGCGACGGACCGGGCTCGACGGAGGGGGGCCGGACATGGGAGTGGACGTCGTCCTCTACCGGGTGGTCGGGGCGGGCCCCGGCCGGCGTCGCCTCGTGCCGGCCGAGGTGCTGCCCGATCCCGACGACGTGCTGCTCGATCTCGTCCAGCGGGTCCGTGGCGGCGGGCAAACCCCGCTGCTGGACCGGGTGGACCCGGTCGGCGAGCTGGTGCTCCCCGCCGACCGGGCCCCGCAGCTCCTCGCCGAGCTGCGCTGCCTCGCCGAGGTGGCCCGGACGGCGCCCGAGGTGACGCATGTTCGCCGGCTGGACCTCCTGGCGCGGCACTGCCGGCAGGACCGCGAGATGGAGATCCGCTTTGAGGGGGACTGACCGGGCCGCGCCTCAGCGCCGGCCCTCCTCGCCGGCGTGGGTCGGCTGGTCGTGGCCGTGTCGGCCCCGGCCGGTCCGACCCGTGCCACCCGGCGGCGCGAGGGCGTACCCGTCCTCGCGGCGGACCACCAGGGCCAGCTCCTCCAGCATGGACAGTTTCCGCAGAGCCGTGCGGACGGCGACGCCGGCCCGGGCGGCGAGGAAGTCCACCCCCACCGCGCCCCGGCGGGGCAGCACCTCGACGATCGACCTGGCATCGTCGTCGAGCAGGTCGACCGGCCGCTGCGGACCGCGCGGCACCGGCGCCAGCTCGCCGATCCGCCCGACCTCCTCCAGCACGTGCGCGACCCCGGTGACCAGCCGGGCCTTCGGGTACTCGCGCAACAACTCGTGCGCGCCCACCGACATCGCCGACGTGACCGGGCCCGGCACCACCATCCCGGGCTTCGCCAGGGCGAGCGCCCGGTGCGTGGTCTGGGTCGCGCCGCTGCGCGCCGCCGCCTCGACCAGGACGGTGCCGAGGGTGCCCGCCGCGATCACCCGGTTGCGGACGAGGAACCGGGGACGGAGCGGCTCGGCCCCCGGCATCCACTCGCTGACCAGTAGCCCGGTGTCGGCGATCCGGTCGAACAGCGCCGCGTTGCCCATCGGGTAGGGGCGGTCCACGCCGCAGGCGAGCACGGCGACGGTGACGCCGCCGGCGTTCAACGCGCCGCGGTGGGCCGCCGCGTCGATGCCGAAGGCACCCCCGGAGACGACGGTCCAGTCCCGGTCGGCGAGCCCGTAGCCGAGTTCGGTGGCGACGTGCGTGCCGTACCCGCTGGCGGCCCGGGCGCCGACGACCGCGACCGAGCGGTCGAATGCCTCCGCGAGCGGCGACGAGCCGCGCACCCAGAAGCAGAGCGGGGGCGCGGTCTCGGTGTCCACCCGGCGGTACGCGCCGGGCAGTCGCAGCTCGCGCAACTGGTCGACCCGGGCGGGCCACTCGTCGTCGCCGGGGACGACGATGCGGGCCCCGAGCCGGTCCGCGCGGGCCAGCGCCTCGGCCGCGACCGCCCGCGCGTCTCCGGCGGCGGTACGCGCCGCCACCGTGGCCCGCAACGTCTCGTCCGGCGCGCCCCCGTCGAGCAGCAGGTCGAGCGTCCCCACCGGGCCGAGCCGGTCGACCAGCCGGTGTACCGACCGGGTGCCGGGCTCGGCGAGCCAGGTCAGCGCCACCCGGGCCAGCGTCTCCTCGTCCGTGCTCACGTGCCGTCCCCCGTTCTCAGTTGAATGGCCTCGCGGACGTCGTCCCGGTCGGGCCGGTCCCGACCGTCGAGGTCCGCGATCGTCCAGGCCAGGCGGATGACGCGGTCGAAGCCCCGGGCGGAGAGCGACCCGGAGTCCAGTCGCGCCCGCAGCTCGGCCGTGTCCGGCCCGGGCAGCCGCCAGGGCGGTCGACGCAGGTGCGGGCCGGGTATCTCGGCGTTGAGCCGGCGGCCGAGGACCGCCCAGCGCGCGGCCGCGGCCTCCCGGGCGGCCGCCACCCGCCGGGCGACGGTGGCGGACGACTCGCTGTCCACGGTGGCCTCCATCAGCTCCGCCGCCCGCACGGGCGGCAGCTTCACCTGCACGTCGATCCGGTCCAGCAGCGGGCCGGAGAGCCGACTGAGATAGCGCCGGCGGGCCTGCGGCGGGCACTCGCAGTACGCGTCCCCGGCCGGCTTGGCGCAGGGGCACGGGTTGGCCGCCAGTACCAGTTGGGTGCGGGCCGGGTATTCGGCGCCGCCACGGCTGCGGGCCAGCCGCACCCGGCCGTTCTCGAGCGGCTGGCGCAGCGCCTCCAGGGCGCCCCGGCTGAACTCGGGCGCCTCGTCGAGGAAGAGCACCCCCCGGTGGGCGAGCGAGACCGCGCCGGGACGGGCCAGTCCCGAGCCGCCGCCGACCAGCGACGGCACCGTGGCCGTGTGATGCGGCGCCTGGAACGGCGGGCGGCGCAGCAGCCGGCCGCCCGGCGGGAGCAGCCCGGCGATCGAGTGCAGGGCGGTGACCTCCAGCGCGGCCTCGTCGTCGAGCTCGGGCAGGATGGACGGGAGGCGCTCGGCGAGCATGGTCTTGCCGGCCCCCGGCGGCCCGAGCAGCGCCAGGTGGTGCCCGCCCGCCGCGGCCACCTCCAACGCCCGCCGGCCCAGCCCCTGCCCGGCGACCTCGGCCAGGTCCGGCCCGTCGCCCGCCGGGGCGGGGCCGCCCGCCTCCGGCTCGATCAGGGGCGTGCCGTCGCGGACGAAGCTGACCAGCCGGTGCAACGTGTCCACCGCCCGGACCCGGATTCCGGGGACGACCGCCGCCTCGGCGGCGTTGCCGGCCGGGACGATCACCCGTTCGACGCCGGCCCGGGCGGCCGCGGCGACCATCGGCAGCACGCCGCGCACCGGCCGGACCGTGCCGTCGAGGCCCAGCTCGCCGAGGACCACCACGCGGTCCAGCGGCAGCAGCGGCAGCTCACCCGAGCCGCCCAGCAGGGCCGCCGCGATCGCCAGGTCGAACGCCGAGCCGAACTTCGGCAGGTCGGCCGGCAGCAGGTTGAGCGTGATCCGGCGGTTGGGCCACCGCTGGCCGGAGTTGACCACCGCCGCGCGGACCCGGTCCCGGGCCTCGTGCAGGGCCGTGTCCGGCAGCCCCGAGATGACCACGGCCGGCAGCCCGGCCGCCAGGTCGGCCTCGACCTCCACCAGGTGCCCGGTCACACCGACCAGGCCCACGCAGAGGACCTTGGCGTAGCTCACGCCGCCACCCGCCCGAGGCCGGCGCCGCTCGGGCTGGCTCCGCCCGTCCCGCCGCGCCCGCTCCCGCCGGCCTCCCGTGTCCGGCCGGCGCCGGGTGGCCCGGTTACGCCGGCCCGCCCGCCGCGCCCGCTCGCCCCGGTCTGGCGTCTCCGGGCGCAGGGGTGTGGCCGGCGGGCGTCGCGCCCGCAGACCCGTCCGCCGTGCCCGCCCATCTCAGAACGCGCCCTTGAGGTGCTCGACCCGGGCGGCGCCGGCGCCGGTGAGGCGTACGGAGATCACGTCGAAGCGCACCTCGTCGGCGGTGGTGCCGGTGTCGGCCAGCCACCGGGCGGCGAGCCCGCGCAGCCGGCGGGCCTTGGCCGGTACGACGGCCTCGGCCGGCGCGCCGAACTCGTCCGTGCGGCGGGTCTTCACCTCGCAGAAGGCGAGCACCGGCCCGTCCCAGGCGATGATGTCGATCTCCCCCGCCGGACAGCGCCAGTTCCGGGCGACGGGCCGCAGCCCCGCCCCGATCAGGTGCCGGACGGCGCACCGCTCGCCGTACGCGCCGACCGCCTGGTTCCGCTTCGTCATGTCCGGAACCGTGCCCGGCCGCACCGGGGTCCGCCGCCCCGCGCCGCCGGCCTGTGGACGGGCAACCGGGTTGTGGACGAGCGGACGATCATGCCTGCGGTGTGCTATGCGGACCGCCGGCGCACCGGGACCGGGGCCGGCGACCCCCGCGCCTCTCGGGGAACTGCGTGCCGACGGCCGACGCTCGTGTGGAGCGATCCGGCGTACGCCTCGGGCCGTCGCGCGAACGAGCTGCGCGCGCGCAGCTCATCGCGGGGCCGGACCGGCTCGCGGCTCGCCGGCCCCGACCGTCCATCCGCGGTGGTCGGCCGCTCGGCCGGGGCAGGTGCCCGTGGGGCGAATGGCGTCCCTGGAGCCCGTCGCATACGGTGCCGGACGTGGACGGACGACGGAGCTTTGCCGAAGATCAGGAGTCGGGTTGGTATCCGGCTGACCGCGACCGTGGCTACGCGGAGCGGGACTGGCGCGGTGCGGCCGAAACCCGGTACCGGGACGACGACCCGAGCGCCCCGGAGCAGCGCCGCGCCGCCGAGGATGGTCGCTACGGCGAGCCCGCGGCCGGCCGGCGCGGTGAGCCGGGACGCTTCGGCGCGACGACCGAGCCCGACTCCGGCCGCTTCGCCGCCCTCGACGCCGACCGGGGCCGCTTCGGCGGCCCCGAGGACTCGGGCCGGTTGGCGGCGGTCGAGCCGGACTCGGGCCGGTTCGCCGCGGTCGAGCCGACGTCCGGGCGGTTCGCGGCGGTCGAGCCGACGTCCGGGCGATTCGGTGGCGCCGAGGGCGACTCGGGGCGGTTCGCCGCGGCGCCGCCGGTCGGCGGCGAACCGCCTGAGACCGGGGGATACCGGGCAAGCCGCCTGCGGCGCCCCGAAGCGGACCCGGAGGTCTCCGGCGAGCTGCCCGCCGACCGCCCGGGGCGGCGCGCGGCGCGGGAGGCGAGGGAGTCCCGGGACGCGGTGTCGACGTCGTCGGCCGACGCGCTGGCCGGGGCGGGCCCCGTCGAGCGGGCTGCCGAGCCGACCCGCCCTGCCCCGCTCTCCGGCTATCCCATCGTCGAGCCGCAGCGGGCGGCCGAGGCCGCGCGGCCGGTGGAGATGCCGGTTGTCGCGCCCGACCGGGTGGCCGGTGCGCCGAATCCGCTGGAGATGCCCACCGGGCCGATGCCGCCGATCGGCCCCCGTGGTGACCTCCCGCCGGGGGAGGTGCCGGTCTATCCGCCGGTGGTCGGCCCGCACCCGACCCCGCCGGCCGGCGACGGGGTCTACCGCACCCGCCGGCCCGCCCTGGCCGCGCTCTTCACCGTGCTGGTCGCGGTGTTCGAGGTTCCCGCGCTGCGGGTCCTGCTCGACGGCGTGACCGGCGATCCGGTGTCGGCCGCCCACGTCGTGGTGGGCACCTTCCTGGTCTGCGGTCTGCCGATCTTCGCGATCGGCCTGTACGGGCTGCGCACCGGCGGGTTGTCGCTGGCGGAGGGGAGTCGGGGCTGGCTGCGGCCGCCGACGGCGTACCTGACCGTGGGCCTGGTGCTCTTCGTCGCCGCCGCCCTCGCGGTCGGCTGACGCCGGCCGGGCCGGCGAGCGGCCCCGGCGGACCCGCCGCCCGCGCGCCCCGGTCGCGGGTCCCGGGCGGACCCGGCGCGCGGGGCCGGCGGCCGGCGGCCGGCAGCGGGGGCCGGGCGGACCGGGCGGCGGATCGTGGGGCGCGGTTCCGCCACATGCCGGAAATGGGCGTTCCGACCCGTTCCCCCCACCCCAGGCGTCGGCGACGGGGAAGGGGCGTACACTGGTCGACTGGCGACCGCCTCGTGCGGTCGACCTCGCGCGCCCTCTCCACGAGTCGTCGTGGGGCGACGGCCTCCCTGGTCCCGATCTTGGTCGGGCCCGTCATGGCCGGCGACCGGGCGCCAGGACGCCCGGCCGCCGGCCGGGCGCGACAACCAGGGACCGCAAGGAGTACCCCCACCATGGCCGTCGTGACCATGCGTCAGCTGCTGGAGAGCGGTGTCCACTTCGGGCACCAGACCCGGCGCTGGAACCCGAAGATGAAGCGCTTCATCTTCACCGAGCGCAACGGTATCTACATCATCGACCTGCGCCAGACCCTCGACTACATCGAGAAGGCCTACGAGTTCGTGCGCGGGACCGTCGCCGAGGGTGGCAGCATCCTCTTCGTCGGCACCAAGAAGCAGGCCCAGGAGGCCATCGCCGAGCAGGCGACCCGGGTCGGCCAGCCGTACGTCAACCACCGCTGGCTCGGCGGCATGCTGACCAACTTCCAGACGGTGTACAAGCGGCTGCAGCGGATGAAGGAGCTGGAGGCCCTGGGTGACCTGAGCGGCACGGCCGCCGGGTACACCAAGAAGGAGACCCTGCAGCTCTCCCGCGAGAAGATCAAGCTGACCCGCACCCTCGGCGGTCTGCGGGACATGCAGAAGCTCCCGGCCGCGATCTGGGTGGTCGACACCAAGAAGGAGCACATCGCCGTCGACGAGGCCCGCAAGCTGGGCATCCCGGTGATCGCGGTGCTCGACACCAACTGCGACCCGGACGAGGTCGACTTCCCGATCCCGGGCAACGACGACGCGATCCGCTCGGCGGAGCTGCTGACCAAGGTCGTGGCCGCGGCCGTCGCCGACGGTCTGATCGCCCGCTCCGGCCGTCGTCGGGGCACCGACGAGAAGCCCGAGCCGGGGGTGGCCTCCGACGAGCCGCTGGCCGAGTGGGAGCGCGAGCTGCTCGAGGAGCCGAAGAAGGCCGACGAGCAGCAGGCACAGCCGGCCGAGCAGCCGGCGCAGCCGGCCGAGCAGCCGGCGGCCGTCGCCGCGGAGTGACCGCGCCGCCGCTTCCCCGCCGTTCGTCCTCCGGACGGCGGGGAAGCGGCAGGTACGCCGGGCACGTCGCGCCCGGATCCGGGTAACCGGCACCAGGACCAACCCACCCGCAGTCTCAACACCGAAGAGAGAGCCATGTCCAACTTCACCGCCGCGGACGTCAAGAAGCTCCGCGACCTCACCGGCGCCGGCATGATGGACTGCAAGAAGGCGCTGACCGAGGCCGAGGGCGACTTCGACAAGGCCGTCGAGATCCTGCGCGTCAAGGGCGCCAAGGACGTCGGCAAGCGGGCCGGCCGTACGGCCGCCAACGGTCTGATCGCCCACTCCGGCCAGGCGCTGCTCGAGCTCAACTGCGAGACCGACTTCGTCGCCAAGACCGACGCCTTCATCGAGCTGGCCCAGCGGCTGGTCGAGCACGGCGAGCGCAGCGGCGTCGGCACCGCCGAGGAGCTGCTCGCCACCGAGCTGGACGGCAAGACGGTCGCCGACCTGATCCAGGAGCAGTCCGCCAAGATCGGCGAGAAGCTGGTCCTCAACCGGTTCGCCAAGCTCGACGGCACCACCGCCGTCTACCTGCACCGCAAGAGCCAGGACCTGCCCCCGGCGGTCGGCGTGCTGGTGCAGTACGCCGGCAAGACCGACGAGGCCGGCGACGCCGACGCGCGCGCCGTCGCCATGCAGATCGCCGCGATGCGGCCGAAGTACCTCACCCGTGACGAGGTGCCGGCCGACGTCGTCGAGTCCGAGCGGCGCATCGCCGAGCAGACCGCCCGCGAGGAGAACAAGCCCGAGGCGGCGCTGCCGAAGATCGTCGAGGGTCGGGTGAACGCCTTCTTCAAGGACTACGTCCTCGTCGAGCAGGCGTCGGTCGCCGACAACAAGAAGACGGTGAAGCAGATGCTGGCCGAGGCCGGCATCGAGGTCACCCGCTTCGTCCGGTTCGAGGTCGGCCAGGCCTGAGCCGCCCCCGGGGCGCGCTGAGCGCCCGCGGGCAGGAAACGTCGACGAGGAGGCCGCGGGTGTACGTGACAGGCACCGCGGCCTCCTCGTCACATAGGGTCGGCTACGGCAGTTTCGCGGTACGCGGCGTACGGGACGTGCGCATGGGGAAGGGCGGGGCGGATGACGCAGGTTGTGAGTGACCGGAGTCTGGCGGCGGACGATCCGACGGCGCCGCCCCCCGGCCGGGCCCGGCGGGTGGTGCTGAAGCTCTCCGGCGAGGTGTTCGGCGGGGGCGCGATCGGGGTGGACCCGGACGTCGTGCAGGCCATCGCGCGGCAGATCGCCACCGTGGTGCGCCGCGGGGTGCAGGTCTCGGTGGTGGTGGGCGGCGGGAACTTCTTCCGCGGCGCGGAGCTGCAGAAGCGCGGCATGGACCGGGCCCGTGCCGACTACATGGGCATGCTCGGCACCGTGATGAACTGCCTCGCGCTGCAGGACTTCCTGGAGAAGGAGGGCATCGAGACGCGCGTGCAGAGCGCGATCACGATGGCCCAGGTCGCCGAGCCCTACATCCCGCTGCGCGCGATCCGGCACCTGGAGAAGGGCCGCGTGGTGATCTTCGGCGCGGGCGCCGGCATGCCGTACTTCTCCACCGACACGGTGGCCGCCCAGCGCGCCCTGGAGATCCGCGCCGACGTGGTCCTGATGAGCAAGAACGGCGTGGACGGCGTCTACACCGCCGACCCGCGGGTCGACCCGACCGCCAGCAAGTTCGACTCGATCACCTTCTCCGAGGTGCTGCGCCGCAACCTGCGGGTGGCGGACGCCGCCGCGTTCAGCCTGTGCATGGAGAACGGCCTGCCGATGCTGGTCTTCGGCGCGCAGGGCGACGACACCATCATCCGGGCCGTGGGTGGCGACAAGATCGGCACCCTGATCACCGCCTGAGCGGTCGCCTGACCCGCCCTCAGCGGTTCCTCCGACACGACAAGCCCACGACGAGCACAGAAGGAGGCGAGGAGACCGGTGATCGACGACACCCTCCTCGAGGCCGAGGAGAAGATGGAGCGTGCCATCGAGCACGCCAAGGAGGAGTTCGGCGCGATCCGCACCGGTCGCGCCAACGCCGCCATGTTCTCCAAGATCATCATTGACTACTACGGCAGCCCCACCCCGCTGCCCCAGATGGCGTCCATCGGCGTTCCCGAGCCGCGCATGGTGATCATCAAGCCGTACGACAACTCGCAGATCAACGCCATGGAGAAGGCGATCCGCGACTCCGACCTCGGCGCCAACCCGAACAACGAGGGCAACCAGCTGCGCATCCTGCTCCCGCAGATGACCGAGGAGCGCCGCCGCGACATGATCAAGGTCGCCCGGCACAAGGGTGAGGAGGCCAAGGTGGCCATCCGCAACATCCGCCGCAAGGGCAAGGAGGAGCTCGACCGCCTCGTCAAGGACGGCGAGGTCGGCGAGGACGAGGGCCGGCGCGCGGAGAAGGAGCTCGACGACCTGACCCAGCGCTTCGTCGCCGCCGTCGACGAGCTGGTGAAGCACAAGGAGAACGAGCTCCTCGAGGTCTGAGGCCGTACGCCGGCCACCACCGGCGACGACGACACCGTGGCACCGGCGCCGCCGCCCGCATCCGGGCGGCGGAGTCCGGTGCCACCGTCGTTGCGCCAGCCCTCCGGGAGCGGCGGCGGGACACGGTCCGGCGTGGGGGAGCGGTGGGTGCAGTAGGCTCGGCACGATTCCCGGCACCCTGCGGTGAATGGTGGGAATCGGCCGGCCGTCGGGCGGGTCAACCGGACGGAACAGTCGCGCGGGTAGGGGAATGGTTGTGGTTGTGCGTCATATGGTGGACCTCGCGCCGGGCCCCCTCGGTGCCTGATGTCCCACCTCGACCCCTACGGCAGCACCGAGCCCCGCGGCTGGGACCGCCCCGACCGTCCCGCCCCCGCCCTGCCCTGGCCCGAGCCCGAGATCGAGCCCGGCTCGTGGCACCGCCGACCCGGCTCCGCCCCTGACATGTACGCCGAGCCGCACACCCGCCCCCGCCCGCCGGTCGACGCCCGACCGGAGCCGGCCGGCGCGGACCGTGCCCCGTACGACCGCCCGGCCGGGACGAACGGGCACCACCCCGACGACTCCGAACACCCGACGACCCAACTGGAACCGGTGCGCGACGTCGAGCCCGAGCCGGAGCCCGCGCGACCCCCGGGCCGGCGGCAGCGCGGTCGGCGCCGGGCCAGCGCCGACCGGCCCCCGACCCAGCAGCCCGCGCCGAGCCGGGCCGGGCGCAACCTGCCGGCCGCCGTCGCGGTCGGCGTGGCGCTCGGCGCGCTGATCGTGGTTCCGCTGTTCTTCTACCGGCCGGCCTTCCTGCTGGTGGTGGCCGGGGCGGTGGCGGTCGGCAGCTGGGAGATGGCCCGGGCGGTGCGCCGCAGCGGCGCCCACCCGCCGCTGGTGCCGCTGATCGCCGGCGGGGTGCTCACCGTCGGGCTGGCCTGGTTCGCCGGCCCCGACGCGCTCAGTCTCGGTCTGCTGGTCACCGTGCTCGGGACGATGGTCTGGCGGCTCGGTGACGGGCCGCGCGGCTTCCAGCGCGACCTGACCGCGGCCACCCTGATCGCCGTGTACGTGCCGTTCCTCGGCGGGTTCGCCGCGCTGCTGGCGGCGGTGCCGGAGGACGGCCACCTGCGAGTGCTGGCGACCCTGGTCGCGGTGGTGCTCTCCGACACCGGCGGGTACGCGGCCGGCGTCTCCTTCGGCAAGCACCCGATGGCCCCCTCGGTGAGCCCGAAAAAGTCCTGGGAGGGCTTCGGCGGCTCGGTCACCGCTGCGGCGCTGGGCAGCGCCCTGCTGCTCTGGCTGCTCTTCGACGTGGCCCCGTGGTGGGGCGCGCTCTTCGGGCTGGCGGTCTCCGGCGCGGCCGTCCTCGGCGACCTCGCCGAGTCCATGATCAAGCGGGACCTCGGCGTCAAGGACATGAGCAACCTGCTCCCCGGGCACGGCGGCCTGATGGACCGGCTCGACTCGATCCTCTTCGCGCTGCCGACCGCGTACCTGCTGCTGGCGGTCTTCGTCCCGGTGCTGGAGTGAGGCGTGAATCACCCGGCGCCGGCGGCCCCGTCCGGGCGGTGGGGGGCGATTCGGCACCTCCGGACAGGTGCGTCGGCCGTCCGGCGTGACAGACTGGACCCGCCATGACGAGCCTGCCCCTGATCCCCGCAGACCCCGACGCCCCCGGGCGCCGACCCGCGATGCCTCCCCGGCACCTCGCCGACCTCGACCTCGCCGGCCGCCGCGCGCTGGTCACCGAGCTGGGGGAGCCGGCGTTCCGGGCCAAGCAGGTCTCCACCCACTACTTCGGCCGCCTGGTGCGCGACCCGGCGCAGATGACCGACCTGCCGGCCGCCGCCCGGGAGAAGCTTGCCGACCGGCTCCTGCCGCGGCTGCTCACCCCGGTCCGCGAGCTGGCCTGCGACGACGGCGCGACCCGCAAGGCGCTCTGGCGGCTGCACGACGGCTCGCTGGTGGAGAGCGTGCTGATGGGCTATCCGGACCGGGTCACCGTCTGCATCTCCAGCCAGGCCGGCTGCGGCATGGCCTGCCCGTTCTGCGCCACCGGCCAGGCCGGGCTGACCCGCAACCTGTCCACCGCCGAGATCGTCGACCAGGCGGTCTACCTGGCCGGCGTGGCCGCCTCCGGCGCGGTGGCGGGCTCCCCGCCGCGCCTGTCGCACGTGGTCTTCATGGGCATGGGCGAGCCGCTGGCCAACTACTCCCGCGTGATCGCCGCCATCCGCCGGCTGGTCGCCCCGGCCCCCGAGGGGCTCGGGCTGTCGCAGCGCCACATCACCGTCTCCACGGTCGGCCTGGTGCCGGCCATCCGCCGACTGGCCAGCGAAGACCTCTCGGTGACCCTTGCGCTGTCGCTGCACGCCCCCGATGATGGGCTGCGCGACGAACTGGTGCCCGTCAACCAGCGCTGGAAGGTGTCCGAGGTGCTGGACGCGGCGTGGGACTACGCGGCACGGACGGGGCGGCGCGTGTCGATCGAGTACGCGATGATCAAGGACGTGAACGACCAGCCGTGGAGAGCCGATCTGCTCGGGCGGCTGCTGGCCGGGAAGCTGGCCCACGTGAACCTCATCCCGCTCAACCCGACGCCGGGCAGCCGCTGGGACGCCAGCCCGAAGCCGGTCGAGCGGGAGTTCGTCCGGCGGTTGCGCGAGGCCGGGGTGTCGACGACGGTGCGGGACACCCGGGGTCGCGAGATCGACGGAGCGTGTGGGCAGCTCGCCGCCGCCGTCGACAACAGGGACACCGACCGGACCGGGGAGACTGCGTGACCGGGCGTAGCGAACGAGACCAGGAGACATAGTGGCGAGTCAGGGTCAGCGTTTCCGGCGTAAGGCGCTCCGCCGGGGATACAAGGTCGACGAGGTCGACGCCTTCCTGGACCGGGTCGAGGCGACCCTCGCCGGTCAGCCGGTCGGCGCGCCCGTGGCCTCCCAGGAGGTCCACGACGTCGTCTTCCGGGTCCGCTTCAACGGCTACGACGAGTGGCAGGTCGACCTGCACCTCGACCGGGTCGAGCGGCAGCTGGCCGAGCTGGAGGAACGCGGCGGCGTCGGTGGCCGCGGCGGTGACCCCCGGACGGGCGACCGGCTCGGCCCGCCGGACCGGATGGGCCCCCCGGATCGGATGGGTCCGCCGGATCGGATGGGTCCGCCGGATCGGATGGGTCCGCCGGATCGGATGGGTCCGCCGGTGCGCGACGACCGCGGCATGTCCCCCGTCCCCCAGCCCATGCCGCCCCGGGCGATGCCCGCGCAGGCCGGCGGCCCGCCCGCCGACCGCTACGGCCGCTACGACGAGCCGACCGGCGCCTTCGCCGGTGGCTACGACGGCCCGCGCGGCGGCTACGAGCCGCCCCGCGGCCCGGGCGGCCCCGGCCCGATGGGTCCGGGCGCCCCGATGGGCCACGGCGGCCCGCCGCCGCGCGGCCTGCCCGCCGGCCCCGGCGGCTACGGTGACGGCCCCGGTGGTTACGGCGACGGCCCGGGTGGCTACGGTGACGGCCCCGGTGGTTACGGCGACCGCCCCGGTGGTTACGGCGACGGCCCCGGTGGCTACGGCGACGAGCCGCGCTTCGACGGCTTCGAGGCCGGTCGGCACGGCCGCGCCGACATGACCGCCGAGATCCGGATGCCCGAGCGGGAACTGCGCGACATGCGCGGTCGGGGCCCGGCCGGCCCGCCCTCGCAGCAGGGCTACGGCGGCCCGGCGCCGATGGCCGGCCCGCCCCCGATGGCCGGCCCGCCGGCCGGTGGCCCGCCGCCCACGGCCGGCCCGCCGATGGCCGGCCCGCCCGGCAGCGACCTCTACCGCGTCGACCAGATCCGCCGCAGCTTCCAGGTGCGTCGCTTCGGCAGCGGGTACGACCCGGACCAGGTCGACCGGTTCTTCGAGAGCCTGCTCGGCGGCATGCAGGGGCGCAACCCGATGCCGGTGAACCCGAAGGAGTTGGACACGCTGCGCTTCGGGCTGGTGCCCGGCGGCTACTTCGAGGCCGAGGTCGACGCCGCGCTCAAGGACGTGCAGGACATCCTGTTCGGCCGCTGACCGACGTACGACGAGGGCCCGCTCCCCGGTCGGGGGCGGGCCCTCGTGCGTGTCACCTCCGGCGCGCGGACCGGCTCGACGCCGGCTGACGGGGGTGCGGTCAGGACCGCAGGCCGTTGCGCCGCAGCACGGCGTCGCCGATGACGATGACCAGCAGCAGCACGGCCAGGCCGATCAGCCAGATGTTCTCGACCCTGCCCTCGTGGTTGCCGCAGAGCATCGCCAGCAGCACCAGCGCGGAGAGCACCGCGCCGATCCGCCCGGACTTGCGGTGTCCCGGCTTGTGCTGGTCTGGCGACGTTACCGGCTCGCTTCCTGCCACTGTCGGTCCTTCCCTCGCGATCGGATCTCCGGTTAGTCTGGCACGCCCCGTGCCAGGCTCGGCGCTGGGTCCGCCCGGACGGGGCGGACCGCACGATCCGTGCCGACGGCCGGCACGGCGTACGCGGCGGGCGCGGGCCCAAGGTCCCGGCCGAGGCGGGCCGGGCGGCACTACCGGCGTCGCGGGGCGGTCGCCAGACTCCCTCCGGTAGCGTTTCCGACGTACACCTTTGTTTGTCTTCGAGGGGGAACTGCGGTGCGAGTGACCGGTACGGGACATGCCAGCATGCGGATCGACACGGCCGCGGGCAGCATCCTGTGCGACCCGTGGGTCAACCCGGCCTATTTCGCGTCGTGGTTCCCGTTCCCGGACAATTCCCTGCTCGACTGGGAGACCCTCGGTGACGTCGACTACCTCTACGTCTCCCACCTGCACCGGGACCACTTCGACGCCGCGCACCTGAAGCGCTTCGTGTCGAAGAAGGCGACCGTGCTGCTGCCCGCGTTCCCCACCTCGGAGATGGAGGACGAGCTGCGGGAGCTGGGCTTCACGAAGTTCCTGAAGGCGCCGAACGAGCAGGTCGTGGAGCTGGACGGCGGCCTCAAGGTCATGATCCAGGCGCTGACCAGCCCGACCGACGGCCCGATCGGCGACTCGTCGCTGTGGGTGGAGTACGACGGGGTCCGGCTGCTCAACCAGAACGACGCCCGCCCCACCGACCTGAGCGCGTTCGCGGAGCTGGGCCACGTGCACGCGCACATGCTCCAGTTCTCCGGCGCGATCTGGTACCCGATGGTGTACGAGCTGCCGCAGGCGGCGAAGACGGCGTTCGGGAAGCAGAAGCGGGACCGGCAGTTCGACCGGACCTGGCGCTACATCGACGATCTGAAGGCCGACCACGTCTTCCCGATCGCGGGCCCGCCGTGCTTCCTCGACGACGAGCTGTGGCAGTTCAACGACATCCACGGCGACGAGGGCAACATCTTCCCCGACCAGTCGGTCTTCCTGGCGGAGTACGCGAAGGTCGGCGGCACCAACGGCGTCGTGCTGCTGCCGGGCAGCGTCGCCGAGATCACCACGGAGACCTGCGAGACCACCCACCCGGTGCCGGTGGAGGAGTTCTTCGCGAA
This sequence comes from Micromonospora sp. NPDC047670, assembly GCF_043204915.1. Taxonomy (NCBI): domain Bacteria; kingdom Bacillati; phylum Actinomycetota; class Actinomycetes; order Micromonosporales; family Micromonosporaceae; genus Micromonospora; species Micromonospora sp. NPDC047670. Next base: position 472,669 of record NZ_JBIDDA010000003.1, on the reverse strand, counting down.
CAAGGTCGCGCACCTGGCGGAGATGCGGGAGCGCAAGCGGCCGGTCATCGAGGCGGAGAAGGCGTCCTGGCGGCACCCCGAGGTGGACGTGCTCAAGGAGATGCAGCGTCGCATCGAGCCGCTGCTGGAGGAGTCGATCTACCTGGCCAAGGGGGTCGGCGGCCCGGTCCGCTTCGACCTGGTCGGCACCGACGACTCGGGCGGCGAGACGATCGAGTCGATCGTGGTGGACTTCCCGGGCAAGCAGGTCCGGCCGTACGCCGACGAGAAGGTCCGCTACCGGTTCCGCACCGAGCGGGCGCTGATCGAGCACCTGCTGCACATCGGCGAGGTGGACTGGGTCAACTCGCTCTTCCTCTCCTGCCGCTTCTCCGCCGCCCGGATCGGCCAGTACAACGAGTTCGTCTACGCGTTCTTCAAGTGCCTCTCCACGGAACGGCTCCAGTACGCCGAGGGCTGGTACGACGAGCACGAGCGGACCAGCGACGCCGAGGACATCACCCTCGGCGACTGGGTGGTGCAGCGGCGCTGCCCCCACCTGAAGGCGGACCTGACGCGTTTCGGCATCGTCGACGGGGACCAGCTCACCTGCCAGCTGCACGGCTGGAGGTTCGACCTGGCCAGCGGCCGCTGCCTGACCAGCGTCGGGCACAAGATCCGCGCCCACCGCGTCGACGCCGCGACCCCCGCCCCCGCCGGCGAGTCCGCGAGCTGACCCGCACGGCCTGCCCCAAACCCGCCCCGCCCCGCCCCGACTTCGCGACCATGCAGGTGTGGCGCCCCGCCTGTCGCCCCTGACCGGGGCGCGCCGGGGAGCCGCGACTCGATCGTGGAACGGGCGGGAGTGGGCGGGGTGGGGGGTCGCGAAGAGCCGGGGTACCGGTACGGGCGGGACCGGGAGATGGCGCGGGACGCCTCGCGGGTGGAGGCGTTCAGCGACGCGGTCATCGCGATCGTGCTCACGCTGATGGCGGTCGAGCTGCTGCAACTCGGCGAGGTGCCGTCCGGGCGCGGGCTCGCCGAGGCGCTGGGGCACGAGTGGCCCGCCTACCTCGCGTACGTGATCACCTTCGCGATCGTCGGCCAGGTCTGGCTGACCCACCACAACATGTGGCGCTACGTCGTGCGGGTCGACCAGATGCTGCTGGTGCTCAACCTGCTCCTGCTGCTCTTCGTCGCGGCGATCCCGTTCACCGCCGACCTGCTCGCGGACAACCTGCGCGGGAGCGTGGCCGACCAGCGGCTGACCGCGGCCCTCTACGTCGGCGCCGTGCTCGGCGAGGCGCTCTTCTTCAACCTGAGCTGGTGGTGGGCGCGGCGTCGCCGACTGCTGCACCCCGACCTGGATCCCCGGCTGGCCCGAGCCGTCGCGTTGCGCTTCCTGCTCGGCCCGGTGCTCTACCTGGTCGCGTTCGCCTTCGTCTTCGTCGACCCGGTCCTCAGCCTCTGCCTCTACCTCCTGCTGGTCGGCGTCTACCTCGTCCGCGGCCCGGGCGACCTGCCCTCCTCCACCCCCACCTGACGCGCGATCGTGCACCTTCCGCCCCGGCGGATGCGCAAGAGCCGCGAACGGAGGACCAGAGGTGCAGGACCGCCGCGCCGGCGGGACGGAGGGCGGGCGGCGGGAAGGGGGTCAGGGGGCCAGGTCGGCGAGGATGCGGCGGGCCGCGTTGTGGCCGGCGGCGCCGATGACGCTGCCGGCGGGGTGGCAGCCGGCGCCGCCGGCGTACACGCCGTCGATGCCGGTGGCGTACGGCATGCGGTCGGTGAACGAGACGGTGTTGTCGACGTGGTGGATGTGCCCGCCGGTGATGCCGAAGTGCGCCTCGATGCCGGGCGGGGGCAGCGGCACCGCGTCGGCGATCAGGTCAGCCGTGCCCGGTGCGTACCGCTCGCAGATCCCGACCAGCCGCTCGACGTATCCGGGCAGCGCCTCGTCCCACGTGGTGCCGGCCGGCTGGTAGGGCACCGACTGGACGAAGAGCGCCGAGGAGTGGTGGCCGCGGCCGTCCGACAGCGACGGGTCGACGGTGGTGTGCAGGTACCACTCGATCGTCGGCTCCTCGGGCAGCCGGCCCGCCTGGACGTCCGCCCACATCGCGCGCAGCGCCGCCATCGGCGATTCGCCGCCCCCGCCCAGCAGGGAGTCCGAACCGGGCAGCAGGTGGATGGTCGACCCGAACGGGCTCGGCGCGTCCGCCGGCAGGCAGGAGAAGCGGGGCAGGCCGGTCAGCGCCAGGTTGAGCTTGAGGGTGGTGCCGGGGCGGCGGACCGCCGCCATCCGCTCGCTCAGCGGCGCCGGGAGCGCGCCCTCGGGCAGCAGGTCCATCAGCCGGTACGGGTCGCAGGCGCCGAGCACCACCCGGGCGGCGACCTCCCGTCCGTCGGCGAGGACCACGCCGCTGGCCGCGCCGCCGTCGAGGGTGATCGCGCGGACCGGCGTGCCGGTGCGGATCGTCGCGCCGGCGGCCCGGGCGGCCCCGGCGAAGGTGCGGGACACGGTGCCCATCCCGCCCTCGGCGATCATCCAGGTGCCGTCGGAGCCGGGCAGCCGGCACATGTTGTGCACGAGGAAGTTGTGGCCGGTGCCCGGGTCGTCGGGACCGGCGTTCAGCCCGGACAGGCCGTCGGTCACCGCGTACATGCTGACCAGCAGCTCGGATCGGAAGTCGAAGCGGGCGAGGTGGTCGGCGACCGAGCCCCGCACCAGGTCGACGAAGACCTGCCGCAGCGCCGGTCGGACGTGGCGCTCGGCGGTCTCCTCGACCGGCAGCGGCTCGGCCAGCCAGGCCGGGGCGAGGTCGGCGCGCAGGGCGGCCAACTCGGCCTGGAGCGCGTCGTCGGCGGCCACGTCGGCGGGGGAGAAGAACTCCGCGAGCTGCGCCCGGGTGCCCGCCGCGTCGCTGCCGAAGAGGAGGTAGGGCGAGCCCTCCGGGCCGGGGGTGGGCAGGAAGTAGTGCGGGTCGCGGCGCAGCACCGGGATGCGGACGTCGAGCGTCGCGAGCAGCTCCGGCGGCATCAGCCCGAGCAGGTAGGACCCGGTGGAGTGGCGCAGGCCCGGCACCTTCGGGAAGGGGTTCTCCGTCCGGGTGGCCCCGCCGATCACCTCGGCGGCCTCCAGCACCAGCACGTCGAGCCCGGCACGGGCGAGCATGATCGCGGACACCAGACCGTTGTGCCCGGACCCGACGATCACCACGTCGGCCCGGGTCGGCAGCTCGTCGCTCATGCCGCGGGAGCCTAGTGCCCGCCGACGCCGCCGGTCAGCCCTTCGGGGAGGGCGGGGCGGAGACCTCGCCGGGGCGCCCGCCGGACAGTTGGGCGGTGAACGCCGTCAGCTCCAACTCGAACAGCGCCTCGGCCTCGGTGACCGCCCAGCTGAGCTGGCCGAAGACCTCCATGGCGACCAGGCCGTAGAGGCGGGTCCAGCCGGAGAGGAAGGCGTACGCGACCTCGATCGGCACCTCGCCGTGGCTGAGCCGCAGCGGTTCCAGCCGCCCGCCGAGGTGTTGCTGGAGCAGCTCGACGGGCGGGGTGGGGAAGGGGGACCGGCGCCAGAGGTCGATGACGGGTTGCACGAAGACCGCCCCGAACCGGGCGCCCGGATGGTCGGGGTCGACGCAGTCGTCGACGAAGGCGTCCAGCCCGGGGACCCGGGCGCCGAAGATCAGCCCGAACTCGGCGGAATGGGCCACCGCCCAGGCGCGGAACGCGCGGCACATGGCCAGGAGCTGATCGACCGGCTCGGCCCCGGCGTCGTCCCGGGCCGCCTCCAGCCGCCCGCGCAGCTCGTCGTAGAGGTCCCCCGCGAGCGCCGCGACCAGCGCCTCCAGGCTGGGGAAGTAGCGGTAGATGGCCGGTGCCGTCATGCCCATGTCCCGGGCGATGGCCCGCAGCGAGATCGCCTCGACCCCACCGGTCACCAACAGCCGCCGTGCCGCGTCCTTGATCTCGGCGACGGTCGCCGTGCGCAGGCGTTCGCGTCGGGACGGTGCGGTCATTCGGCTAACTCCCTTGACCAAAGCGAACCCCGTTGCCATAGTTAACGGCGTTCACTTTAATGAGCGATGGTCACAGCTTAGCCGTCGGCGGAGGGAGAGGCGAATGTTCGCCTGGTGGGGACACGCGGTGGTGCGGCTGCGCTGGGCGGTGCTGGCCGCCGCCCTGGTGGTCGTCGCGGTCGGGTCGACCTGGGGGACCGGGGTCTTCGGGCAGTTGACCGGCGGCGGCTACGACGACCCGGCGAGCGAGTCGAGCCGCGCCGCCGAACGGATCACCGCCGAGCTGGGGCCGCAGGGCGCCGACCTGGTCGTGCTCTGGAGCAGCGACGGGGCGACCGTCGAGCAGGCGACCTTCCGCGACCCGGTCACGGCCACCGTTACCGGCCTGCGCGGGCACCCCGAGGTCAGCAGCGTCACCACCTGGTACGACACGCAGGCACCCGCGCTGCTGTCCACCGACCGCCGGGCCACCTACGCGCTGGTCCAGCTCCGGGCCGCCGACGAGGACGGCAAGACCGCCGCGTACGAGGACCTGCGCCCGGCCCTGACGGCGCCCGGCGTACGGACCGAGGTCGGCGGCGCGGTCGCGTTCCTGCACGAGGCGAACCGGCAGACCACCGAGGACATCACCCGGGCGGAGATCCTCTCCATGCCGGTCCTGCTGGTGCTGCTCGTGCTGATCTTCGGCGGGCTGGTGGCCGCGTCCACCCCGCTGCTGATCGGCGGGCTGGCCGTCCTCGGCGCGTTCGTCGCCGTCCGGCTGGTCAACCTCGTCACCGACGTGTCGATCTTCGCCGTCAACGTCATCACCCTGATCGGCCTCGGTATGGCGGTCGACTACGCCCTCTTCGTGGTGAGCCGGTTCCGCGAGGAGTTGGCCGCCGGGCACGACACGCCCGCCGCGATCCGCCGCACCATGGCGACCGCCGGGCGGACGGTGCTGGTCTCCGGCCTCACCATCGCGCTCGCCATGGCCAGCCTGCTGATCTTCCCGCAGGCGTTCCTGCGCTCGATGGGACTCGGGGGCATGGCCGCCGTGCTGGTGGCCATGCTGGCGGCGCTGACCGTGCTGCCGGCCCTGCTCGCGGTGCTCGGCCACCGCATCGACGCGCTGCGCGTACCGCTGCCGTGGCGGCGACGCACGCGGGCCGGGCGGCCGGCGGCGGGGGAGACGGGCGGCGCCTGGGCCCGGATCGCGCGGAGCGTGATGCGCCGCCCGGTGCGCTACCTGGTCGCGGTGACCCTGCTGCTCCTGGTGCTCGCCGCGCCGTTCCTGCGGATCACCTTCGGCGGGTTCGACGAGCGGGTGCTGCCCGCGGACGCCGCGCCCCGGGTCGTCTCCGAGCGGATCGCCGCGGAGTTCCCCGGCGGTACGGTCGCGCCGATCGACGTGCTCGTGTCCGGTGCGTCCCCGGCGCAGGTGCAGCCCTTCGCCGACCGGGTGGCCGCCGTGCCCGGCGTGACCGGCGTGCAGGTGGCGGCCAGCCGGGGCGCGTCGACGCTGCTGACGGTGACCTACCCGGGCGAGCCGACCGGCGACGTCGCGCAGGACGTGGTCCGGACGCTGCGCGACCTGCCCGCCCCCGCCGGCGCGGAGGTGCTCGTCGGAGGCCGGCCCGGCGCCGACCGGGACCTGCTGGACAGCCTCGGCGACCGGCTGCCCTGGATGGCCCTGCTGATGGCCGCCGCGACCCTGGTGCTGCTCTTCCTCGCCTTCGGCTCCGTGGTGCTGCCGGTCAAGGCGGTGCTCATGAACATGGTGTCGATCGGCGCCTCGTTCGGCGTGGTGGTATGGATCTTCCAGGACGGGCACTTCGCCGACCTGCTCGGGTTCACTCCGACCGGGTTCATCGAGCCCAGCAACCCGATCCTCATGCTCGCCGTGCTCTTCGGGCTGGCGACCGACTACGAGGTGTTCCTGCTCTCCCGCGTGCGCGAGGAGTGGGACCGCAGCGGGGACAACACGGCCTCGGTGGCCGCCGGGCTCCAGCACACCGGCCGGATCATCACCGCCGCCGCGCTGCTGCTGATCATCGTGGTCGCCGGCTTCGCCAGCGGCGCGATGGCGTACATCAAGCTCATCGGGATCGGCATGATCGTGGCGATCCTGGTGGACGCGACGCTGGTCCGGGCGCTGCTGGTGCCGGCCACCATGCGGCTGCTGGGCCGCTGGAACTGGTGGGCCCCGGGCCCGCTCGGCCGGGTCTACCGCCGCTACGGCATCCGCGAGACCGCGGACCCGGAGCCGTCGCCCCGCGAGCCCGCCCTCACCCGCTGACCGGCGCCGCCGCGGTCGTTCGGGAGGTCCGCGCCCGTCGCGGACCTCCCGCTCGGCTCACCCGGTGGCCGCGCCGCGCGCCGCGCGCCAGCGGGACAGGGCGAGGGTGGCGGAGTAGCCGGCCAGCACGATCACGTGGAAGAGGTAGAGCCAGAGCAGCACCGCCACGCCGGCGCCGATCTCGTCGAAGCCGCCGAACGGCGCGCCCAGGTCGATCGGGAGCGAGGCGAAGAGCACGAACCCGTGCAGGAAGCCGGAGAGGTTCGCCGCGGTGAACGACCCGACGCCCAGCGCGGAGAGCCAGTCCGGCGACGCCGGGCCCACCACCCGGAACACCCACAGCAGCACCGGGGTGAGCACCAGCCACACGCCCAGGAAGGAGAGCACCACGCCGAGCGCGCCGAGCCAGCCGCCCTGGCGGACCAGCCCGGTGGTGGTCGGCAGGGCCAGCAGGATCGACAGCAGCAGTGCCGGGGCCGGGGCGAGCAGCGGCAGCAGCAGCAACCGACCCCGCCAGCCCACCAGCGACTCGTTGCCGCGCAGGCCGGCGACGGAGACGAAGGCCCGGCGCAGCCCCTCGCCGTACAGCGACGCCGGCAGCAACGAGGCCAGCGCGAGCAGCGGGGTCAACCCCACCCCGGCCTCGACCAGCGCGGCCACCGCGTGCGGTGTGCCGATCTCGTCCGGCAGCGTGCGGACGGCGTACGACGTGAGCCGGCTGACCCGGTCGGCTCCCGCCAGCAGCGCGGTCAGCCAGATCGCCAGCAGCGCCACCGGCACCACGGCGATCGCACCGTAGAAGGTGATGGCGGCGGCGTGTAGCGACAGGTCCCGGCCGCGCAGCGGACGGAACGCGGCGCTGGTGATCCGCTTCGCCCGTCGCCATCCGCCGCCCATCGGGTTCCCTTTCCCCGCCGGTGGACGCGCCACTCGCGAACCCGCCCGCGGTCCGGCTGGCGTAAAGCCCGCCGGGTGGCATCGACACGGCACCCACCGGTACCGACCCGGACCACCACGGCGGACCTTCCGCGGCCGCAGCGGGTCTGATCCTCGCCGGCACGTTCGCCTCGACGCTGTTCGCCGTCGCCCCCCGGACGGCGGCGCTCACTAGGATCGCCACGCATGACCGTCCTCACCACGGAGCGCCTGGTCGTGCGGGAGTGGACCGCCGACCCGGCCGATCTGGCCAGGATCTTCGACATCTACTCCCGACCGGAGGTCACCCGGTGGCTGGCCGCGCCCGGCCTGCCCCTGGCCGACCCGGCCCAGGCCGCCGACCGGCTCGCGACGTGGCGGCAGCGGCACGCGGGGCACGGCGGTCGCTACGGCACCTGGGCGATCGAGGTCCGCGACACCGGCGTGGTGGCCGGCACGGTGCTGCTCAAGCCGCTGCCGGGCCGCGACGAGGGCGTGCCGACCGAGGACATCGAGGTGGGCTGGCACCTGCACCCCGACTCCCAGGGCCGCGGGTTCGCCACCGAGGCGGCCCGGGCCGTGGTGGCGCGGGAACTCGCCGCCGGCACCCGGGAGGTCTACGCGGTCGTGGCGCCCGGCAACGAGGCGTCGATGGCGGTGGCGCGCCGGCTCGGCATGACCCACGTCGGCCGCCGCACGGACTGGTACGGCGGCGAGGAGGTGGAGACCTTCGTGCTGACCGGCCCCGTCGACGCCGCCTGAGCGGGGCGGCGGGCCCGGTCGGGGCCGACAACTGCCGGCGCGTCGGTGGTGGCTCGCCCGGCCGGCTTCGTGCCGGGCCCGGTGTGCGGTCCCCCGCGGCGCGGGCTGCGGTGACCGGCTGGACCGACCAGGATGTTCCGCCGCCGGGCGAGCCGGGATGACCCGGGCGGCTTTCGCGCCCGAGCCGGCGCCGGGCGCCCAGCGGCGCTGGGGAAGAATGGCCCCCGTGACGTCCCCACGCGATCTCGTCCTGCTCGGCTCCACCGGCTCGGTCGGCACACAGGCCGTCGACATCGTCCGGCGCAACCCCGACCGGTTCCGGGTGGTCGCGCTCGGCGCCGGCGGCGGCAACGTCGAACTGCTCGCCGCCCAGGCCCTCGAACTCGGGGTGGAGGCGGTGGGCGTGGCGAAGGCGTCCGCCGCGCAGGACCTCCAGCTCGCCTTCTACGCCGAGGCGAGCCGGCGCGGCTGGGCCACCGGCGACTTCAGGCTGCCCAAGATCGTGGCCGGCCCGGACGCGATGACCGAGCTGGCGCACTGGCCCTGCGACGTCGTGCTCAACGGGGTCGTGGGCTCGCTCGGGCTCGCGCCGACCCTGGCCGCGCTGCGCGCCGGGCGTACCCTCGCCCTGGCCAACAAGGAGTCCCTCGTCGCCGGCGGCCCCCTCGTCAAGGCCGCGGTGACCCGGCCGGGGCAGATCGTCCCCGTCGACTCGGAGCACTCGGCCCTCGCCCAGTGCCTGCGCGGCGGCGCCCGCGGCGAGGTGCGCCGGCTGGTCGTCACCGCCAGCGGTGGCCCGTTCCGGGGCAGGCGACGCGACGAGCTGACCGGGGTCACGCCCGAGCAGGCGCTGGCCCACCCGACCTGGAACATGGGGCCGGTGGTCACGATCAACTCGGCCACGATGGTCAACAAGGCGCTGGAGGTGATCGAGGCACACGAGCTGTTCGACGTGCCGTACGCCGACATCACCGTGATGGTGCACCCGCAGTCGGTGATCCACTCCATGGTCGAGTTCGTGGACGGCTCCACCCTCGCCCAGGCCAGCCCGCCCGACATGCGGCTGCCGATCGCGCTGGGCATCGGCTGGCCGGACCGGGTCGGCGGCGCCGCCGCCGCGGTCGACTGGACGGCGGCGCACACCTGGGAGTTCGCGCCGCTGGACGACGAGGCGTTCCCGGCGGTGGCGCTGGCCAAGGCCGCCGGCGAGGCCGGGCGCTGCCGGCCGGCGATCTACAACGCGGCGAACGAGGAGTGCGTGGCCGCGTTCGTGGCCGGCCGGCTGCCCTTCCTCGGCATCGTCGACACCCTTCAGCGGGTGTTGGAGGACGCTCCCGACTTCGACGAACCAGGTACCGTCGAGGACGTGCTCGCGGCGGAGTCGTGGGCGCGCGCGCACGCGCAGGAGATCATCATCGCGGGTTCGGTGGAAGGAGCTTGATGGCGTACCTGCTCGGGGTGGTGCTCTTCGCCCTCGCGATCCTCATCTCGGTGAGCCTGCACGAGGCGGGGCACATGCTCACCGCCAAGGCATTCGGCATGAAGGTCACCCGCTACTTCGTCGGCTTCGGTCCCACGCTCTGGTCGTTCAGGCGGGGTGAGACCGAGTACGGCGTCAAGGGCATCCCGCTCGGCGGCTTCTGCAAGATCGTCGGCATGACGCCGCAGGACGACGACGTCGACCCGGCGGACGAGCCGCGGGCGATGTGGCGTTACCCGGTGTGGAAGCGGACGATCGTGATGTCCGCCGGTTCGATCACCCACTTCGCGCTGGCCCTGGTCACGCTCTGGGTGATCGCGGTCACCGCCGGCCTGCCCAACCCCGACTTCCCGAGCACCGAGGCCGAGATCCGCAAGGAGCCGGCGGTCATCCAGCTCTCGGACTGCGTGGTGCCGGAGAACACCCTGCGGGAGTGCACGACCACCGACCCCGCCAGCCCCGCCGCCCAGGCGCAGCTGCGCGACGGCGACCGGATCACCGCCATCAACGGCACGCCGATCAACGACTACGGCCAACTGCTCACCACGCTGCGCGCCCTCAAGCCGGGCGACACGGCGCAGATCGCGTACGTCCGGGACGGCCAGCCGGGCACCGCGAGCGCGGTGCTCGCGCAGACCCAGCGTCCGCCGCTGGACGACCCGCAGGGGCAGGTCGCCACCGTCGCCGCGCTCGGCGTCGGTCTCGTCCCCAGCACTCCCACCCGGGTGACGTACGGGCCGGTCGGCGCGTTCGGCGCGACCGCCGACTTCACCGGGGACATGGCGGTCAACACCTTCGAGGCGATGAAGCGCATCCCGCAGAAGGTCCCCGCCCTGTGGACCGCGATCACCGGCGGCGAGCGGGACATGGACACCCCGATCAGCGTGGTCGGCGCGAGCCGGCTCGGCGGTGAGGCGGTGGAGAACAACGCCTGGCTGCTGTTCTTCATGCTCTTCGTCTCGCTGAACTTCTTCATCGGCGTGTTCAACCTGCTGCCGCTGCTGCCGCTGGACGGCGGGCACATCGCCATCGCCTGGTTCGAGCGGGCCCGCTCCTGGCTCTACGCCCGGATCGGCCGCGCCGACCCGGGCCGCGTCGACTACCTCAAGCTCATGCCCTTCACGTACGCGGTGATCCTGATCGGCGGCGCGTTCACGCTGCTGACCATCACGGCGGACGTCGTCAACCCGATCACGCTCTTCTCAAGGTGAGTGCCTCAGTGACCGCTGTCAGCCTCGGCATCCCCGCCGTGCCGCCCCCACCGCTCGCCCCGCGCCGGGCCAGCCGCCAGATCATGGTCGGCTCCGTGCCGGTCGGTGGGGGTGCGCCGGTCTCCGTGCAGTCGATGACCACCACCCTCACGGCCGACGTCAACGCCACCCTCCAGCAGATCGCCGAGCTGACCGCGTCCGGCTGCCAGATCGTCCGGGTCGCGGTGCCGTCCCAGGACGACGTCGAGGCGCTGCCGGCGATCGCGAAGAAGTCGCAGATCCCGGTCATCGCCGACATCCACTTCCAGCCGAAGTACGTCTTCGCCGCGATCGACGCCGGCTGCGCGGCGGTCCGGGTGAACCCGGGCAACATCCGCCAGTTCGACGACAAGGTCAAGGAGATCGCCAAGGCGGCCGGCGACGCGGGCGTGCCGATCCGGATCGGCGTGAACGCCGGCTCGCTGGACAAGCGGCTGCTCGCCAAGTACGGCAAGGCCACCGCCGAGGCGCTGGTCGAGTCGGCGCTGTGGGAGTGCTCGCTGTTCGAGGAGCACGGCTTCCGCGACATCAAGATCTCGGTGAAGCACAACGACCCGGTGGTGATGATCCGGGCCTACCGGCTGCTCGCCGAGAAGTGCGACTACCCGCTGCACCTGGGCGTCACCGAGGCCGGCCCGGCGTTCCAGGGCACGATCAAGTCGGCGGTCGCCTTCGGCGCGCTGCTGGCCGAGGGGATCGGCGACACCATCCGGGTCTCGCTGTCGGCCCCGCCCGTGGAGGAGATCAAGGTCGGCGCCGCGATCCTGGAGTCGCTCGGGCTGCGCGAGCGCGGCCTGGAGATCGTCTCCTGCCCGTCGTGCGGCCGCGCGCAGGTCGACGTCTACAAGCTCGCCGAGGAGGTCACCGCCGGCCTGGAGGGGCTGCCGGTGCCGCTGCGGGTCGCCGTGATGGGCTGCGTCGTGAACGGCCCGGGCGAGGCCCGCGAGGCCGACCTGGGGGTGGCCTCCGGCAACGGCAAGGGCCAGATCTTCGTCAAGGGCAAGGTCGTCAAGACCGTGCCGGAGGCGCAGATCGTGGAGACGCTGATCGAGGAGGCGCTGCGCATCGCCGACGAGATGGGCGCCGAGCTGCCCGAGGAGCTGCGCGGCCTGCTCCCGGGGGCGACCGTCACCGTGCACTGATCTCCTCCGTCCCGCCGGCAGGCGGGCCCACGCCACCGAAGGGGTGGCCGCTCCGGCGCGGAGCGGCCACCCCTTCGTCGTAGCCGGGGCCGAATGGCGGGACGACAATGCAAACCGTACGTACGTCTTGCTAGGGTCTCGGGGTGCGACTCCTTCCTGAGCCGGGCCCGGCCCGGACCCTCACCCTCGGCACCCTCGTCCGCACGGTCGGGCGCGGTCTCTGGCTGGTGGCCAGCGCGCTCTTCCTCACCCGCTCGGCCGGCCTGAGCGCCACCGAGGTCGGGCTCGGGCTGACCGTTGCGGCCCTGGTCGGCCTGCTGGCCAGCGCCCCGGCCGGATACCTGGCCGACCGGCTCGGCCCCCGGGCCACCCAGATCGTGGCGCTGGTGGCCAGCGGCGTCCTGACCACCGCCCTGCTGGCCGTCGGGTCGCTTCCCGCGTTCCTCGCCGTCGGAGCGGCAACCGCGATCGCCGACGCCGCCGACCGGGGCGCCAAGGGCGCGCTCATCGCCGGTTCCGTTCCGGCCGACCAGCGGGTCCGCACCCGCGCCTACCTGCGGGCCACCACCAACGTCGGGATCTCGGTGGGCGCGGTGCTCGCCGGCTTCGCGATCGCCGCCGACACCCGGGCGGCGTACGAGGCGCTGATTCTCACCGCCGCGGTGACCTACCTGCTCGCCGCCGCCGTCTTCACCCGGCTGCCGTACCTCCCGCCGGTGCCCGCCCCCGCGCACGGCCCTCGACTCGTCGCGCTGCGGGACCGGCCGTTCCTGGCGTTCACCGTGCTCGACGGGCTCATGTCGATGCACTTCGGGCTGCTCAACATCGCCCTGCCGCTCTGGATCGTCGGGCACACCCGGGCGCCGGCCTGGTTGATCTCCGGCCTGATGCTGGTCAACACCGTGGTGGTGGTGCTCTTCCAGGTCCGTGCTGCGCGCGGCACGGAGAGCCTCGCCGGGGCGGCACGGGCGGCCCGGCGCGCCGGCCTCGCCATCGCCGCGGCCTGCGTCCTCTTCGCGGCCAGCGGCGGGCGCTCCACGGGCGTCGCCGTCGCGCTGCTGGTCGGCGGCGCGCTCGCGCACGTGGTCGGGGAGCTGTGGCACTCCGCCGCCGGCTGGGGGATCTCCTTCGGGCTGGCGCCGGAGGACGCGCACGGGCAGTACCAGGGCGCATACAGCATGGGCTACGAGCTGGGCAAGATGGTGGCGCCGGTGGTGGTCACCACGCTGGCCGTCGGCTGGGGCGTGCCGGGGTGGCTGCTGCTCGGCGCCCTGTTCCTGTCGCTCGGCGCCATGGTGCCCGGGGTCGTCGGCTGGGCCGCCCGCAACCGGTTCGCCGCGCCCGCTGCCGACCCCGTGCCGGTGTCGTAGTCCCTTGCGTCACTCGCCCGGCGCGGCGGGGGGCGGATCTGGCAGGCTGGTATCCGTGCTGACGGTGCCGGTACGGCAACTCGGAGAGTCGGAGCGCCGCGCTGTCGAGCGGCTGCTCGACCTCGACCCGTTCGCGGGCGCGCAGGTCGCCGAGCGGGTCGCCGCGCGCGGGCTGGCCTGGTGGCGCGCCGAGGGCCGGGTGCTGGGCTACGGCACCCGCCGCAACCTGGAGTCGGTCTGCTGGCTCGGCGGCAACCTCACCCCGGTGCTCGCCACCGAGCCGGCCGTCGCCGCGTACGCCGACCTGCTCGCCGGCGAGGAACGGCTCTGCTCGTCGATCGTGGGCCGGGCCGACGCGGTGCTCGGCCTCTGGGACCGGCTCTCCGACGTCTGGGGGCCGGCTCGCGACGTACGCCCGAACCAGCCGTTGCTGGCCACCGACGCGCTGCCGACGCTGCCGGCGGACCCGGAGGTGCGGCGGGTGCGCGGCGGGGAGATCGACCGGCTCTTCCCGGCGGCGGTGGCCATGTACACCGAGGAGGTGGGCGTCTCGCCGCTCGTCGACGACGGCGGTCGCGGCTACCGGCGGCGGGTGACCGAGCTGGTCCGGGCCGGGCGGGCGTACGCGCGCTTCGTCGACGGCCAGGTGGTGTTCAAGGCCGAGCTGGCGGTGGTGACCCGCCGGACCGCCCAGGTGCAGGGGGTCTGGGTGGCCCCCGAGTGGCGGGGCCGAGGCATCGCGACGACGGCGATGGCGGCCGTGGTGCGCGACGCGCTGCTGCGGGTCGCCCCGACGGTGAGCCTCTACGTCAACGACTTCAACACCCCGGCCCGCCGGGTCTACGAGCGCTGCGGCTTCCGCCCGGTCGGCACGCTCGCCACCGTGCTCTTCTGACCCACCCCGTCTCCACGGCCCGCCGTCGCGAGCGCCGCCGCCCGGACGGCGGGGAGCGGCGCCGTCCTGTCCGGACCGACCGTGGTCGCCGTGCGTCGTCGGGCATGGCCGGGATCACCCTGCCGCGAAGTGACGAGCCGAACGACCGGGACTAGGCTGAGCATGTTTTTGCACTGACCAGTCAGTCTAAGAAGGTGGGCCGGAGCGGATGGTGGTCGTCGAAGCGCGCGGGCTGGGGCTGCGGACCCGGCGCGGTTGGGTGTTCCGGGACGTCGACCTGACCGCCGCCGCGGGCGAGCTGCACGCGGTGACGGGGCCACCCGGCAGCGGGCGCACCTCGCTGCTGTTGGCGCTGGCGGGCCGCTTCCCCACCAGCGAGGGGCGGCTGGCCCGGTACGGCCCGGCCGCGCTGGGGCAGGTCGCCGGGGTGCACGAGCCCGACCCCGCGCTGACCGTCGCCGAGCACGTCCGGGAGCGGCTGCTGCTGCTCGGGCCGGTGCCCAGCCGCCGGCGGCAGCTGGTGCCGCTCGCCGCGCTGCGGGCCCGGCGGGCGTACCGGCGGGACGCCTTCGCCGCCGCCGTCGCCGGGGCCGGTCTCACCGGGGACGCCCCCTTCGCCCCGGACACCCGGGGTCGCGACCTCACCCCGCTGCAACGGCAGGTGCTCGGTCTCGTCCTGGCCACCCTGGCCGGGCCCCGGCTGATCGTCGCCGACGACGTGGACGCCGGATCCGACGCCCCGGAACGCGCCTGGCTCTGGGCGACGCTCGCCCGCCTGGCCGACCAGGGCTACGCCGTGGTCGCCAGCGCCCGCGCCGTCGAGCCGGACAGCCCGGCGATCGTGCACCGCCTCGGGAACCCGCCGTCCGTGCCGTCGCCCCCCGACCCGGCGGAGGCGCCGCCCGTGCCGTCGCCCCCCGACCCGGCGGTGGCCGGGCCGCCCGCCGAGGGCGGCCCGGGTGCCGGGACCGATCCGACCGAGACCGCCGAGGTGGCCCGATGAGCGTCTTCCGACTCGCCCGGTTCGAACTGCGCCGGCTGACCCGGGGTCGGCTGCCCCGCGCCGCGCTCGCCGTGCTCACCGTCATCCCGCTGCTCTACGGGGCGCTCTACCTCTACGCCTTCTGGGACCCGTACGCCAAGCTGGACCGCATCCCGGTGGCGCTGGTCAACGCCGACCGCCCCGCCACCGCCAGCGACGGCACCGTCGTGCACGCCGGGCAGGACCTCACCGACGAGCTGCTCGACCGGCGGGTCTTCGGCTGGCACGTCACCGACGCGCGGGACGCCGCCGCCGGCCTGCGCAGCGGCCGCTACCACCTGGTCTTCGCCATCCCGGAGGACTTCTCCGCCACCCTGGCGGCGAGCCCCGAACCCGACCGGCCGGCCCGCCGGGGGGAGCTGCGGGTGGTCAACGACGACGCCACCAACTACCTCTCCGGGCTGCTGGCCCGCACGGCGTTCAGCGAGATCCGGGCCGCCGCCGCGCGGAGCGCCGCCGGGAACTACTTCGAGAAGATGCTGGTGGGCTTCACCGACGCCAAGGCCGAGACCGGCCGGGCGGCCGACGGGGCCGCGAAGATCGCCGACGGGCTCGACTCCTCCGTGGCCGGCGCGGGCCGGATCGCCGACGGGTTGGGCTCGTCGCAGGACGGCGCCGGTGAGGTCGCCGACGGGCTGGACGCCTCCGCGGCCGGGGCGGGCAGCCTCTCGGCGGGCCTCGACAAGACCGCGAAGGGCGCCGACGAGCTCGCCGCCGGGCTCGGCGAACTGCGTACCGGGGCGGTGCAGCTCGCCGACGGCACCGCCCGCGCGGCCACGCAGACCCGCGCGGTGGCGGACAGGGTCAACGGTGCGGCCGGCCGGATCGAGCCGGTGCTGCGGGACAACGCGAAGCGGATCGAGGAGTCGGCCACGGCGATCGCCGAGGGGGCACAGGCGCTCGCCGACGGGCTGGACGCCCTGCCCCGGCGGGCGCAGGAGGCGGTCACCCAGGCCGAGCGGGTCCGCGACCGCCTCGACGCGCTGGTCGCCGCGCACCCCGAACTCGCCGACGACCCCAGCGTGGTGGCCGCGCGTACGGCCGCGAAGGCGGCGGTCGAGGCGGCCCGCGCGGTGGCCGGCACGCTGGACGACGCCGATCTGACCACCCTGCGGAACCGGATGACCAAGGTCGCCGCCACCGCCCGCGAGATCGCCGCAGCGGCACCCCACCTGGCCGACGACGTCGCCGCCGCGAAGGCGAAGGTGAACGAGCTGGCCACCGGGCTGGGCACCCTCGCCGAGGGCAGCGCCAAGCTGCGCGACGGCCTCGGCACGGCGGCCACCGGTGCCGCCGAGCTGCGCGGCGGGCTGTTCCGGCTGGCCACCGGCGCCCGGGAACTCGACGGTGGGCTGCACCGGCTCAGCACCGGCGGCGAGCGGCTCGCCGACGGCCTGACCCGGCTGGAGAGCGGCGCCGGCGACCTCGCGGCCGGCCTGACCCGGCTGGGCGGTGGCGCCGGCGACCTGGCCGACGGCCTGACCGCGGGGAAGGACAAGCTCCCGGGGTACGCCGACGCGGATGCCCGCGCCGCCGTCCTCGGCGACCCGGTGTCGCTGGACCGCACCGCACGCAACCCCGCCGGCGCGTACGGCGTGGGCTTCGCCCCGTACTTCCTCGGGCTGGCCCTCTGGGTCGGCGCGATGATCACGTACATGCTGCTGCGGCCGGTCAACCGACGGCACGTGATGTCCGGCGCGCCCGCCTGGCGGGTGGCGCTGGCGGGCTGGCTGCCCGCCGCGGCGATCGGGCTGGCCCAGGCCGGGGTGCTCTTCGCGGTGGTGACCCTGGCGCTCGACCTGGCCCCGGCGCGCCCGGCGGCCACCCTCGGCCTGCTCGCGCTGGCCTCGCTCGCCTTCACCGCGATCGTGCAGTGGCTCGGCGCGCTGCTCGGCCCGGCCGGCCGGCTCGCCGCGCTGGCCCTGCTGATGCTCCAGCTCACCTCGTCCGGCGGCACCTACCCGGTGCAGACCTCGCCGGGCTTCTTCCAGGCGATCCACCCCTGGCTGCCGATGACCTACGTGGTCACGGCCCTGCGGCACACCGTCAACGGCGGTGCGGCCGGCCCGGTGGTCACCGGGGCGCTGGTGCTCGCCGGCTTCGGCGCGGCGGCGCTCGCGCTCACCGTGGCCGCCGCCCGCCGGGCGCGCCGCCTGACCCCGGCCACGCTGCACCCCGAGCTGTCCATGTGAGGATGCTGGCGGGTCGGGCGCGCGGACGGGGAGGGCCAGTGACGGACGGACGGTCGCGGCGGCGGGAGGACACCCGCCAGCGCCTCTTCGAGGCGGCCGTGGAGCTCATCGCCGAGCAGGGCTTCTCGGCCACCACCGTGGACGACATCGCGGGCCGCGCCGGGGTGGCCAAGGGCACCGTCTACTACAACTTCGAGTCCAAGACGGTGCTCTTCGAGGAGCTGCTCCGGCACGGGATCGGCCTGCTCACCGCCGAGTTCCGGGCCGCCGTGGCCGGGCTGCCGCCCCGCGAGGCGCTGGCCGCGCTGGTGCGCGCCGAGCTGGAGTACATCCGCCGGTACCGGGCCTTCGCGCAGCTCCTGCTCTCGGAGATGTGGCGGACGAACCGGGAGTGGCAGCAGACGCTGCGGCTGCTGCGCGGCGAGGCGATCGAGGTCATCGCCGAGACCGTCCGGTCCGGGGTGGCCGCCGGCGACCTGCCCGAGGACCTGGACGTGCGGACCGCCTCGTCCGCGCTCTTCGGCGTCGGGCTCGTGGTGGCGGTGGACTGGCTGGTCTTCCAGCCGGACCGGCCGATCGAGGACGTCGAGGAGGCGCTGCTCGGCATCGTCCGCCGGGTCGCCCGAACCTGATCCGGCCGCCCGCGTGCGCGGGCGGCCGTAAATGGGTTGAAGCGGACACCCCCACCGAGCAGGCTGGTTGCTCTCCCCACCGCCTTGCCGAAGGGACTCTGATGCGTCTGCTCCGGGACCTGTGGGGCACCTCGCCCCGCCGTATGGCGGTGGTGACCTGCCTGATCGTGCTCGGCGCCGGCGGCCAGTCCGCCGCGGCCGCGCTGGCCGGTCCGGTCCTGGTGCACCGCGCGGGCGGGTTCTTCGCGCTGCTCGCCGTGGCGCTGGTCGCCGCCGTGCTCAGCGACCTCGTGGTCAGCCTGCTGATGGCCGGGCTGACCGCCGACTGGTCCGCCGACGTGCGCCGCCGGCTGTGCCGGGTGGCGCTCGGGCAGGACCTGCCCACCCTGGAGACCACCCCCGTCGGCGAGCTGCTCGACCGCATCGACGGCGACGTCTACCAGGTCGCCGCCGCCGTGCGCAGCCAGGGCGTACGGCTCGCGCAGGGGCTGGCCACGGGCCTGCTCTCGACGGTCGTCGCCCTCGCGGTCTGGTGGCCGGCCGGCGTCGGGATGCTGCTGCTCACCGTGCTGCTCGCGGTCGGGCTGCGCCGGCCCACCGCGCGGATCGCCCCCGCCCGGATGGCCGAGGAGGAGGCCTGGTCCGACCTGGCCGCCGTCATGGAGGAGGCCGTCCACGGCCAGGACGACGTGCGGACCAGCCTGGCCCGGCCGTACGTGCTGCGCCTCTACGCCCGGCGGGCGGCCGAGGTGCTCGACCGGGGTGTGCGGGTGTGGCGGATGTCGGCCCGGGTCACCACGGTGGCCGCCGGCGCCAGCGTGACGGCGATCGCCGCCGTGGTGCTCGGCGGCGCGTGGGCGCTGGTCACCGGCCGGATCGACGGCGCCCGGCTCACCGCGGTCTGGCTGCTCGTGATCGGGTTCGGCATGACCGTCGAGCACGTCAGCCGGATGGTCCCCGAACTCCAGTACGCCCTCGGCGCGTGGGGCCGGGTGCAACTGCTGGCCAGCTCCCCGCAGGAGCCCGTGGGCGGGGAGGCTCCGACCGAGGGCGACCTGCTGGTCCGCGGCCTCACCTTCCGCTACCCGAGCGCCGAGGCGGACGGCGGGCGTGGCCCCGCGCTGCGCGACGTGAACCTGATCTTCAGCCGGGGCCGCTCGTACGCCCTGGTCGGCCGGACCGGCTCCGGCAAGTCCACCCTCGCCAAGGTGCTCACCCGGGCCGTCGACGTGCCGCCGGGGACGGTCTTCCTGGCCGGGCGCGACCTGCGCGACCTCGACGTCGAGCAGTTGCGCCGGTGGATCGCCGTGGTGCCCCAGCGCACCGAGATCCTCGCCGGCACCCTCGCCGAGAACGTCGCGCTGTTCGAGCCGGAGCTGCGCGACGCCGCCGCCCGGGCGCTGCACGAGTTGGGCCTGGCGGGCTGGATCGCCGAGCTGCCCGACGGCCTGGAGACCCGGCTCGGCGAGGGCGGGCACGTGCTCTCGGCCGGGCAGGAGCAACTGGTCGCCTTCGCCCGGATCCTGGTGCGCGACCCGCATGTGGTGATCCTCGACGAGGCCACCGCCCGCCTCGACCCCGTCACCGAGGCGCGGGTGCAGCAGGCCACCGAGCGGCTGCTGCGCGACCGGATCGGCATCGTCATCGCGCACCGCCTGTCGTCCGTGCGTCGCTGCGACGAGGTGGTGGTGATGGCCGACGGGGCGGTGGTCGAGGCGGGGCCGCTGCGGGAGTCGGAACGCTTCGCCGACCTGCTCGCCACCAGCCACGCCACCGCGTACGCGCACGCCGGGTCGGGGGCCAGGACCGGCGGTGCGGACCTGCTGACCGGCTCGCCGGACCCGTGGCCGTCCACCGAGCCGGGCACGGTCGAGCCGGCGGCCGGACCGCCCGCCGTGCGCGACGGCGACGGAGGGCCGGCCGTGCGCGACGGCGAAGGGCCGCCGGCGGCACCGGGAGGGCCCGCGGTGGCGACCCCGACGCCGCCGCGGGGGCTGCGGGGCCTGCGGGAGCTGCGCGAGGTCCTGCGGCTGTGCGTCAACGACCCCCGGTACGGGCTGGCCTCGCTGTCGCTGTTCGTGCTGCTGGTGATCCTCGGGTTGGACGGGCCGGTGCTGCCCTGGCTCTGGGCCGACCTGGTCGACGGCGCCGGGGAGCCCTGGCTGCCGGCGCTGGGGATCGTCGCCGCCCTGCTGGTCACCGTGCCGGTGCACTGGTTCACCGGCTACCGGTTCCCGCAGTGGTGGGTGCGGCAGATGCTGCGGATCAGCCTGCGGCTGGTGCACGGGCAGACCGGCCCGCGCCGCGTCAGCGGGCACACCCCCGCCGAGGTGGTGGCCCAGGGCGGCGACACCGAGCGGGTGGTGCAGCTCGCCGACAACGTGAGCGACCAGGGGATCTCGCTCATGCTGCTGGCCGCGATGACGGTCGTGACCGGCAGCGTCGTGCCGGGGCTGTTCTTCGCCGGGACGATGGTGGTCTCCGGGCTGGTCGCGACGCTGTTCGGGCCGCGGCTGGAGCGTTCCGCGCGGGCCACCGTGGCGGCCCGGGCCGCGTTCGCCACCGCGCTGGTCTCCACGCTGTCGGCCGCCCGTACGGTGAAACTCGCCGGCGCCACCCGGCCGGTGCTGGCCCACCTGGCCGACCTCGACGTGGTCCGCAGCGACCGGCAGCGCCGGGAGATCGCGGTGCAGGTGTGGTCGCGGTCCACCCCGTCGCTGGTCAGCGGCCTGCTGCCGATCGGCGCGTGGGCGCTGTTCCTGGCTGGCCAGCTGTCGGCCGGGGCCACCCTCGTCGTGGTCGCCACCCTGGCGGCGGCCCGCTGGTTCGCCTGGACGACGGCGTCGCTGATCTCGCAGATCCCCTCGGCGCGGGTGTGGACGCGGCGGACGGTGGCGATGACCGGGGTGCGGGCGTACTCGGCGGCGGTGCCGGACGTGGACCTGGGCGCGGGGACCGCGCCGGCGCCGGACGTGCCACCCCGGCGCCCGCTGCGTCGGCTGGAGCTGACCGGCTTCGGCGTCCGGCACACCGACGGGACGGTGGCCGTCCGCGACGTCGACCTGACGGTGGAACGCGGCCAGCTGGTGCTGGTCGTCGGGCCGGTCGGCTCGGGCAAGTCGTCGCTGCTGCGGGCGCTCGCCGGCATCGCGCCGCACACGGGCCTGCTGACCTGGAACGGCGAGCCGGTCACCGAGCCGGAGCTGTTCCTGCGCCCCAACCAGGTGGGTTACGTCGGCCAGTTGCCCCGGGTGCTCTCCGGCACGGTGGCCGACAACATCACCCTCGGCCACCAGGTGGACGCCGCCGCGGCGGTGTCGACCGCCCAGCTCGACCACGACCTGGCGGCGGCCGGGGGCGGGTTGGGACTGCTCATCGGGCACAAGGGCACCCGGCTCTCCGGCGGGCAGCTCCAGCGGCTCGCGCTGGCCCGGGCGCTCGCGCCGCGTACGGAGCTGCTGGTGGCCGACGACGTGTCCTCGGCGCTGGACGTCACCACGGAGCTGGCGCTCTGGCAGGCCCTGCGCGAGCACGGGGTGACGGTGGTGGGCTCGACCTCGAAGCGGGCGGCCCTGGTCCGGGCCGACCACGTCGTGGTGCTCCGCGCCGGCACGGTCGCCGCCCAGGGCCCCTGGCGCGAGCTGGAACCCCGCTGGTCCCACCTGGCCGGCTGACCGGGGCGTGGTCGGCGCCCCGACCCCGCTACCGGGGTCGGGGACGTCGATCCCGAGGTCGGCGGCGATGCGCGACGAGCGCCGCCGACCTGACGACCGGCGAGGAGGGGAGCGGCCCGGGACCGGTCAGACGGCGCGGAGGTACTGGGCGGGCCACGCGGCGGTGGCGCCGAGCTTGGCGGCGGCGCGGTGCGGCCAGTACGGGTCGCGCAGCAGCTCGCGCCCGAGCAGGACCAGGTCGGCGTCGCCGGCGGCGACGACCGCCTCCGCCTGCTCCGGCTCCACGATCAGGCCGACCGCGCCGGTGGCCACGCCCGCCTCGCGGCGCACGCGGGCGGACAGCGGCACCTGGTAGCCCGGGCCGACGGGGACCGTCGCGGTGGCCGACGCGCCGCCGGAGGAGCAGTCGACGAGGTCGACGCCGGCGCGGGCCAGCTCGCCGGCGAGCACCACGCTGTCCTCGACCGTCCAGCCCTCGGGCTCCCAGTCCGTGGCCGAGATCCGGGTCAGCACGGGCACGTCCTCGCCGACCGCCGCACGCACCGCGCGGGCCACCTCCAGGGTCAGCCGCATCCGCCCGGCCCGGTCCCCGCCCCAGGCGTCCCGCCGGTGGTTGGTCAGCGGCGAGAGGAACTCGTGCAGCAGGTAGCCGTGCGCGGCGTGGATCTCCACGGCGGCGAATCCGGCGTCGACCGCGCGCCCGGCCGCCGCCGCGAACGCCTCGACGACGCCGGCGATCCCGACCTCGTCCAGTGCTTCCGGCACCCGGTAGTCGGGCACGAACGGCGTCGAACCCGGACCGACCGGGGTCCACCCGCCCTCCGCGTCGGGCACCCCGCCGCGCCGTGGCGCCCACGGCCGGTACGTCGACGCCTTGAACCCGGCGTGCGCGAGCTGCACCGCGGGCACCGCGCCGTGCGCCGCGACGAACGAGGTCACCGGCCGCCAGGCGTCGACGTGGGCGCCGGACCAGAGCCCGGTGTCCTGCGGGCTGATCCGCCCCTCGGGCACCACCGCGGTGGCCTCGGTCATCACCAGGCCCGCGCCGCCGACCGCCCGCGCGCCCAGGTGCACCAGGTGCCAGTCGGTGGGCAGGCCGTCCGGGCCGGCGGTGTACTGGCACATCGGCGCCAGGGCGATCCGGTTGGGCAGGGTCGCCGCGCGCAGGGCCAGTGGCGTGAAGAGCGCACTCATGTCGTCATCCTCTCCGGGACACCGGGGAGGACCCCTCGTGGGAGGGGCCCTCCCCGGTCCGTCGGGGTGGGCGGCCCGGCGCGGTCGGCGACCTGCCGGGGCGGATCCGGGGCGCCTCGGACGTCGGCCGGGACGGGGTGCTCAGGCCGGGACGGGGTGCTCAGGCCGGGACGGGGCTCAGGTCCTCCGGCCGGCGGGACCGGGCGTCGGCGTCCGCGTCCGCCGGGGCGAGCGGCGCGCGCCGGCCGGCCGAGTCGTACGCGGTCCGGTCCAGCGTGCCCTCGCGGGCCGCGACGATGGTGGGTACCAGCGCCTGGCCGGCCACGTTGGTGGCGGTGCGGATCATGTCGAGGATCGGGTCGATCGCCAGCAGCAGGCCGGCGCCGGCCAGCGGCAGGCCCAGCGTGCTCAGGGTCAGCGTGAGCATCACGATCGCGCCGGTCAGGCCGGCGGTGGCGGCCGAGCCGACCACCGAGACGAAGGCGATCAGCAGGTAGTCGGTGACCCCGAGGTCCACCCCGAAGACCTGGGCGACGAAGATCGCCGCCAGCGCCGGGTAGATCGCGGCGCAGCCGTCCATCTTCGTGGTCGCGCCGAACGGCACCGCGAACGAGGCGTACTCGCGGGGGACGCCGAGCCGCTCGACCGAGCGCTGGGTCACCGGCATCGTGCCCACCGAGGAGCGGGAGACGAAGGCCAGCTCGATCGCGGGCCAGGCGCCGGCGAAGAAGCGCAGCGGGTTGAGCCGGCCGGCGGCCACCAGCAGCAGCGGGTAGACCACGAACAGCACGATCGCGCAGCCGACGTAGACGGCGGTGGTGAACTTCGCGAGCGGCGCCACCAGATCCCAGCCGTACGAGGCGACGGCGTTGCCGATCAGGCCGAGCGTGCCGATCGGGGCGAGCCGGATGACCCACCAGAGCGCCTTCTGGACGATCTCCAGCAGTGCGCGGTTGAGCGCCACGAACGGCTCCGCGGCCTCGCCGACCAGCAGCGCCGCGGCGCCGACGACGAGGGCCAGGAAGACGATCTGGAGCACGTTGCCGTCGACGAACGCGCCGACCGGGTTGGTCGGCACGATGCCGGTGAGGAAGTCGGTCCAGGAGCCGGTCTTCTTCGGGGCGGCGGCGGCCGCGGTGTCCAGGGTGACGCCGCGACCGGGGTCGGTGAGCAGGCCGAGCCCGATGCCGACGCTCACCGCGATCAGCGCGGTGACGCCGAACCAGAGCAGGGTCTTCAGCGCGAGCCGGGCGGCGTTGGCCACCCCCCGCAGGCTGACGACGCTGACGACGATGGCGGTGAAGACCAGCGGCGGCACGGCCAGCTTGAGTAGCTGGACGAAGAGGCCGCCGACCGTGTCGAGGGTGCTGGTGAGCCAGCTGAGGTCGTTGGCGCGGGCGAGGAAGCCGAGCGCCACGCCGAGGACGAGGCCGAGCAGGATCTGCACGGAGAAGGGGATCTTGCGCAGGGCGGAAGCCATGAGGATGTGTCCCAGGGTCTGGAGGTCGAACGGGGCAGCGTCAGGAGAGCGGCTGCGCCGGACAGACGCCGCTGGCCTGCAGTCGGAGGTCGACATACAGGCGAACGGTGAGGTGCCAGACGTTGGTCATCGCTCGCCGAGGCTAACGCCCTGGCCGGCCGGCCGGAAGTATCGACTCCGGTGACGCTCCTTACAGCGGGAGTGGGGAAGGGGGCCCGCCCGCCACCGGAGGCGTCAGCGAGGTGCCCTTCCTCACCGCCGCAGGGCGACGGCGGTGGCGGTGGCGGCGGCCCAGAGGAGGGCCACAAGGAGCAGCAGCCGCTCCAGCACCCCGACCAGGGTGCCCCGGCCGACCGTGAGCATCGCCAGCCCCACCGCCCCGGCCAGCGGCAGCGCCGCCGCGGCCGCCCCGGCGCCCAGCCGGCGCAGCGACCGGTCGGCCCCGGGCGTGAGGGCGATCGCCAGCATCGCGAGGACCACCGAGGCCACCGCGACGATGCTCGCCCCGCCGTGCACCAGATCGGCCGCCGTGGCCCGCTCGAACGGCGGCAGCGGGCAGCCCTCGCTGCACGTCACCGCGCCCGAGACCAGGGTGAGGACGCTCCCGGCGGCGAGCAACGCGGCCGCGACCCGCAGCCCCGCCCGCAGCGCCGCCGCGAGCAGCAGCAGCGCCGCGGCGAGGGCGAAGACCCCGATCCGGTACGCCGGGGCGTACGCGCTGTCGGTGACGCCCGCCTCGCTGACGTACCCGGTCAGGCCCGGACCCGGACCGGCGACCACGGCGACGGTCACCGCCGCCGCGCCCGCGGCGATGCAGCCGACCGCGGCCGACGCGGCGGCCCGGCGCCAGGTGGCGGTCGGGGCGGCGCGGCGGGGCGCGGGCCCGCCCGGGGTGGTGGTCGGGCCGGCCCGGCGCGGCTCAGCCACGCCCGTGCGGCGTGGTCCAGCCGGAGGTGTCGGGGCCGAGCGGGACGATGCCCGTCGGGTTGATCGCCGCGTGGGTGCCGTAGTAGTGCCGCTTGATGTGGTCGAAGTCGACCGTCTCGCCGAAGCCCGGCGTCTGGAACAGGTCCCGCGCGTACGCCCAGAGCACCGGCATCTCGGTGAGCTTCTGCCGGTTGCACTTGAAGTGCCCGTGGTACGCCACGTCGAAGCGGACCAGGGTGGTGAAGAGCCGCACGTCGGCCTCGGTGATCGCGTCGCCCATCAGGTAGCGCCGGCCCGCCAGTCGCTCCGACAGCGCGTCGAGCCGCGCGAACAGCGCCGTGAACGCCTCCTCGTACGCCGACTGGGAGGTGGCGAAGCCGCACCGGTAGACGCCGTTGTTGACGTCCCGGTGGATCTCCGCCATCAGCGCGTCCATCTCGGGGCGCAGCTCGACCGGGTAGAGGTCCGGCGCGCCCGGTGAGTGGAGGCTGCGCCACTCGGTGGAGAGGTCGAGGGTGAGCTGCGGGTAGTCGTTGGTGACCACCCGCCCGGTGCGGGTGTCGACCAGGGCCGGCACGGTGACCCGCCCGGTGTAGTCGGGGTCGGTGGCCAGGTACGCCTCGGAGAGGAAGCCGATGCCGAGCACCGGGTCGAACCCGTCCGGGTCGAGGCTGAACCGCCAGCCCCGCTCGTCGCGGATCGGGTCGACCGTGCCGAGCGAGATCGCGTCCTGCAGGCCGAGCAGGTTCCGGACGATCCGGGCCCGGTGCGCCCACGGGCAGGCCCGGCACCAGATCAGCCGGTAGCGGCCCGGCTCCAGCGGCCAGCGGCCCTGCCCGTCGGGGCCGCCGCCGGCCGGGGAGGTCGAGTGGGGGGTGACCCGACCGGTGAACCGGTTGGGCTGGCGGACGAACTCGCCGCCACCGCTGGTCTCTGCGCTGAACTGGGCCCGGGCCATGCCGTCAACCTATCCGCTGCGCGCGCGGATATCCTGGCTGCCGGGCGTCCCCGTGACCCGGAACCGCCCGCCCCTTCCCACCCCCCGAAGGATCGCGCTGATGACCGTGGCATACCTGGTGGCCGGTGTCCGCACCCCGATCGGCCGATACGGCGGCGCCCTCGCCGGCGTCCGCCCCGACGACCTGGCCGCGCACGTCATCCGCGAGCTGGTCGCCCGGCACCCGTCCGTGGACTGGGCGCGGGTGGACGACGTGATCCTGGGCTGCGCCAACCAGGCCGGCGAGGACAACCGCAACGTGGCCCGGATGGCGGCGCTGCTCGGTGGCCTGCCCGAGGAGGTGCCCGGCAGCACCGTCAACCGGCTCTGCGGCTCCGGCCTGGACGCCCTGGCCACGGCGGCCCGGTCCATCGTGGCCGGCGAGGCCGACCTCGTCGTGGCCGGTGGGGTGGAGAGCATGAGCCGCGCCCCGTTCGTGATGCCGAAGGCGACGACCCCGTACTCCCGCACCGCCGAGGTCTACGACACCACCATCGGCTGGCGGCTGGTCAACCCGCTGATGAAGAAGCACTGGGGCATCGACTCCATGCCGGAGACCGCGGAGAACGTCGCCGCCGAGTACGGCGTCGGCCGCGCCGAGCAGGACGGGTTCGCGTACCGGTCGCAGCAGCGGGCCGCGAAGGCGCAGGCGGACGGCCGGTTCGCCGAGGAGATCGTGCCGGTGACCGTGCCGGCGGGGCGGCGCGAGACGAAGCTCGTCGAGGTCGACGAGCACCCCCGGGAGACGTCGCTGGAGAAGCTCGCCGCGCTGCCCACCCCGTTCCGCGAGGGCGGCACGGTGACCGCCGGCAACTCCTCGGGCGTCAACGACGGCGCGGTGGCGCTGCTGGTCGCCTCGGAGGCGGCCGTGGCCCGCTACCACCTCACCCCGCTGGCCCGGGTCGCCGGCGCCGCCGCGGCCGGCGTACCGCCGCGGGTGATGGGCGTCGGGCCGGTGCCCGCCACCCGGAAGCTGCTCGACCGGCTCGGCGTCGGCCTCGACGCGGTCGACGTGATCGAGCTGAACGAGGCGTTCGCCGCGCAGTCCGTCGCGGTGCTGCGCGAGCTGGGCCTGCCCACCGACGCCGAGCACGTCAACCCGAACGGCGGGGCGATCGCGCTCGGGCACCCGCTCGGCGCGAGCGGCGCCCGGCTGGCGTTGACCGCCGCGCTGGAGCTGCGCCGCCGGGGCGGCCGGCGGGCCCTCGCCACCATGTGCGTCGGCGTGGGCCAGGGCATCTCGCTGCTGCTGGAGTCCGCCGGCTGACCCGGGGCGGCCGGCCCGTCCCGGGCCGCCGTCCGCGCGGCTTCGTGCGATCCTCGCGCCCGCTGTGCCCGTCCGGCTTCGTGCGATCCGTGCGCGCGCCGCGTCCGTCCGGAGCGGGTGCCGTCGTCCGCCCGGTTTCGCGCTGCGTGTCCGGTCCGTGACGCGCACTCCGACGTGCCGACGAAGTGGGTCATGGGATCTCCCGGAGCCGGGAGTTCGCGGCCTAGAGTGGTCAGCACCACACGACCCGCGGGTCGGCCGGTGCCCGGCGTGCCCCCGGCACGCCGACACGGGCCCCTCCCGCACCGCGGCGACGACACAGGGGTGCAGCAGTGCAGATGCCGGACGGACTACCCGCCGAGATCGACCTCTCCCGGCCGAGCGCGGCCCGGGTGTACGACTACTTCCTCGGCGGGGCGCACAACTTCGAGATCGACCGGCAGCTCGCCGAGCAGATCGCCAGCATGACCCCCAACCTGGCGGCCACCATGCGCGCCGGCCGCGAGTTCCTGCGTCGGGCGGTGCGCGAGCTGCTCGACGACGGCATCGACCAGTTCCTCGACATCGGCTCCGGCATCCCGACCGTCGGCAACGTGCACGAGGTCGCGCAGACGGCCAACCCGAAGGCGCGGGTCGTCTACGTCGACATCGACCCGGTCGCCGTGGCACACAGCCGCGAGCTGCTCGCCGGCAACGAACTGACCGGGGTGATCCACGCCGACCTGCGGGAGCCGGAGCGGATCCTGACCGAGGCCCGCGACCTGGGGCTGCTCGACTTCGGCCGGCCGCTGGGCATCCTGCTCGCCGGGGTGGTCCACTTCATCCCCGACGCCGCCCGCCCCGGCGACATCCTGGCCACCCTGCGGGGCGCCGCGGCCCCGGGCAGCTACCTGGTCATCTCGCACTCCACCTTCGAGGACCAGCCGCAGGAGATGCTCGACGCGCAGCGCCTCTCGGCGCGTACCGACACCGAGATCACGCTGCGCTCCCGGGCCGAGATCACCGGTTTCTTCGGAGACTGGACGCTCCTGGAGCCGGGTGTGGTGCACATGCCGCTCTGGCGTCCGGACTCGCCGTCCGACGTGGACGAGCAGCCGGAGCGGTTCGGCGCCTTCGGCGGCGTCGCCCGGTACGACCGGCCGACCGACTGAGCCCATGGCCGCCGTCCCGGAGCCCGGCGGCGACGACCTCAGCCGGTCGGGCGCGCTGCGCTACGCGACCGAGTGGTCGCGCGCGGTGCGCCGGCTCGGTTTCGTGCCGCTCAGCGCGGCCGAGACCGAGCGGCTGCTGTACGCGCACACCGTCCGGCTGGCCCAGGCCGTACTCGCCGAGCCCTTCTCGGCCCTGCCGGCGGAGCAGGTCGGGCGCGCGCTGGTCGAGGAGCACCTGACCGAGCCGCGGGTGCTCGACTGGTCGGTGCAGGCCGTCGGCGAGCGCTTCCTCGCCGAGGTGCTGCCCGGCCTCGCGCACCGCGACGAGGCCGGGCGACGGGTCGCGGCGTTGCAGGGTGGCCTCGCCGCCGGATTCGCCCGCGCCCTGCGCGACCGCACCTTCGCCCAGCAGGAGCGGATCGCCCGCTCCGCGTGGCAGGCGCGCGACGAGGTGGAGCAGGCGCTGCGCGACAGCGAGGCGCGGTTCCGGGCGGTCTTCGTCGGAGCCGCCACGGGCATCGGCATCGCCGGCATCGACGGGAAGATCATCGACGTCAACCAGGCGTTCGCGGACATGCTCGGCTACTCCATCGAGGAGCTGCGGCAGATCAACGTGGCGTCGCTTTTCCACCCGGACGACGCGGCCGGGATGTGGGAGCTCTACCAGGAGCTGATCGAGGGCAAGCACGACCGCGCCCGGGTGGAGAAGCGCTACTACCGCAAGGACGGCAGCGTGGTCTGGACCGACCTGTCCGTCTCCCTGATCCGGCACGACGACGGCCGGCCCCGGTTCACCGTCGCCATGATCGAGGACATCACCGAGCGGTACGAGCTCCAGCAGCGGCTCCGCTTCCAGGCGTTGCACGACCCGCTCACCGGCCTGCCCAACCGGACCCTGTTCTTCGAGACGCTGGGCCGGGTCTTCGAACGGGCCGACGCGGACCACCGCGTCGGGGTCTGCTTCCTCGACCTGGACGGCTTCAAGGCGGTCAACGACAGCCTCGGCCACGACCTCGGCGACCGGCTGCTCGTGGTGATCGCCCGGCGGCTCGCCGAGTGCGTCGCCGGCCGCGGCCACCTGGTCGCGCGGATGGGCGGGGACGAGTTCGTCATCCTGGTCGACGACGGCACCGGCATCGACGACGCCGTGGCCGTCGCCGAGGCGGCCCTGGCCGCGGTCTCCGCCCCGGTCCGGATCGGTGAGCAGCAGCTCGCCGTGTCGGCGAGCGTCGGCATCGTCGAGTGCCCGGTCGGCAGGACGAGCGCGTCGGAGCTGATGAAGGCCGCCGACACCACGCTCTACTGGGCGAAGGCGGAGGGCCGCGGCCGGTGGGCGGTCTACGACCCGGAGCGCGGCGCCCGGGACATCGCCCGTTCCGCGCTGGCCGCGGGCCTGCCGGCGGCCCTGGACCGGGGCGAGTTCGTGCTGCACTACCAGCCGATCGTGTCCCTGCTGGAGGGCTCGATGCTGGCCGTGGAGGCGCTGGTCCGCTGGCAGCACCCGGAGCTGGGGCTGATCGGGCCGGACCGGTTCATCGGGTTGGCCGAGGAGACCGGCCTGATCGTCCGGCTCGGCGAGTGGGTGCTGCGGCGGGCCTGCCGGGACGCGGAGGCGTGGCGGCGCGAGTTCCCCGCCGCCCGCCTGGTGGTCAGCGTCAACCTGGCCGCCCGGCAGGCCGACGACCCGGGCATCGTGGAGACCGTCGCCGACGCGCTGGCCTCCACCGGGCTCCCGGCGGACCTGCTGCAACTGGAGTTGACCGAGAGCGCGGTGATGGGCACCGCCGGGGAGCCGCTGCGGTCGCTGCACCGGCTGGCCGCGCTCGGCGTACGGCTGGCGATCGACGACTTCGGCACCGGCTACTCCAACCTGGCGTACCTGCGCCGGTTGCCGATCCACTGCCTGAAGCTGGCCGGGCCGTTCGTCGAGGGGATCCGGGGCGACGGCCCGGAGGCGACCGCCGACCACCGGGACGAGCGGATCGTGGACGCGCTGGTGCGGCTGGCGCACGCGCTGGAACTCTGGGTCACCGCCGAGGCGGTGGAGACCGGGGTGCAGGCCGAGCGGCTGCGGGCGTTGCGCTGCGACACCGGGCAGGGGCGGTTCTTCGGCCCGCCGGCGCCGGCGGCGGAGATCACCGCGCGGTTGCGCGGCGGCGGGCACGGGGCCGCGGCATGAGCCTCACGGACACCGAGGCGGCCGTCGCCGTGCTCGCCGGGCTGGCCATCCTCGCCGGGCTGGCCGGCGTGGTGGTGCCCGGCCTGCCGGCGTTGCCGCTCTGCTGGGGCGGGGTGCTGGTCTGGGCGCTCTTCGGCGGCGCGGGGGCCGGACGCTGGGCGGTGCTCGCCGCCGCCACCGTGGTCGTCGCCGGCGGCACGGTCGTCAAGTACGCCTGGCCGGGCCGCAACCTGAAACGCACCGGGGTGCCCACGTCCTCGCTGCTCGCCGGCGGGGTGCTGGGGCTGGTCGGGTTCTTCGTCGTTCCCGTGGTCGGGCTGGTGCTCGGCTTCGTCGGCGGGGTGTGGGCGGCGGAGCGGCTGCGGCTGGGCGACTCCCGGCTGGCCTGGCCGGCGACGAAGCAGGCGGTGGCGGCCGCCGGCCTGTCCATGCTGGTCGAGTTCCTCGCCGGCCTGCTCGTCGCGGCGATCTGGGTCGCCGGGCTGCTGCTGGCCTGACGCTGTGATGGGGCGGCGGCGCGGGGCGGGCGTCGGGTACGGCGCATCGCCGTACGGGTGAGAGAGAGGTGACGTGCCCCGCGCCGCCGCGGTGCCGGGGCGGTCCGAGCGCCCGGCGGTGGCCCGTCGCGATCGGGCCTGGTCACAGGCTCAAGCATGCGGCGCGCGGGCCGGGCCGGCAACGCAATTTGCCCGGTCGCCCGGTGGCGCACGGCGCGTTCCGGCCCGGTGGGCGGGCAGGCCCGACAGGGCCCCGCCGGCGACCCCGGGCGTCCGGAGGCGGTTGCCGGGACGCCGGGCAGGGCATTGACGGTCAACCGGTTAGCCAGTAGACCTTGGTGATGGAGGCCCGCCGATGAGGAAAGCTCCGCTCACGCTGGAACAACTGCGGGTCGCCATCGCCGACGGCGAGATCGACACCGTGGTGCTCGCCCTGGTGGACATGCAGGGCCGGTTGCAGGGCAAGCGGTTCCACGCGCCCTACTTCCTCGACCAGGTGGTCGCGCACGGCAGCGAGGGGTGCAACTACCTGCTCGCCGTCGACGTCGACATGAACACCGTCGACGGCTACGCGATGTCGAGTTGGGAACGCGGCTACGGCGACTTCGCGTTGGTGCCGGACTTCGACACGCTGCGCCGCGTGCCCTGGCAGCCGGGCAGCGCCCTGCTCCTGGCCGACCTGGCCTGGCTGGACGGGACGGGGCCGGTGATCGCCTCGCCCCGGCAGATCCTGCGCCGGCAGCTGGAGCGGCTGGCGACGCACCGGCTGACCGCGTACGCCGGCACGGAGCTGGAGTTCGTGCTGTTCCGCGACTCCTACGAGGACGCCTGGCGGCGCGGCTACCGGGAGCTGACCCCCGCCAACCAGTACAACGTGGACTACTCCCTGCTCGGCACCGCCCGGGTGGAGCCGCTGCTGCGCCGCATCCGGCGGGAGATGGCAGGGGCGGGGCTGACCCCGGAGAGCGCGAAGGGCGAGTGCAACCTCGGCCAGCACGAGATCGCCTTCCGCTACGACGAGGCGGTGGCCTGCGCCGACCACCACGTCATCTACAAGAACGGAGCGAAGGAGATCGCCGCCCAGGAGGGCATGTCGATCACCTTCATGGCCAAGCCGAACGAGCGGGAGGGCAACTCCTGCCACATCCACTTCTCGCTGCGCGACGCCGCCGGCCGGTCGGCGATGCTGGGCGACGGGCCGGCGCGGCTGTCGGTGACCGGGCAGCGCGTGCTGGCGGGGCTGCTGGCCACCATGCGCGAGTTCAGCCTGATGTTCGCCCCGAACATCAACTCGTACAAGCGCTACCAGCCCGGGTCGTTCGCCCCGACCGCGCTGCGCTGGGGCACGGACAACCGCACCTGCGCCCTGCGCCTGGTCGGGCACGGGCAGGGCATGCGGGTGGAGAACCGGGTGCCGGGGGCGGACGTGAACCCGTACCTGGCCATCGCGGCGCTGGTCGCCGGCGCCGTGCACGGCATCGAGCGCGGGCTGGAGCTGGGGGAGGAGTGCACCGGCAACGCGTACGACGACCCGCGGGCCGAGCGGGTGCCCGCCACGCTGCGCGACGCCCTCGACCTGTGGGAGTCCTCCGCCCTGGCCCGGGATGCCTTCGGCGAGGAGGTGGCGGCCCACTACGCCAACCAGGCGCGGGTCGAGCTGGCCGCCTTCGACGCCGCCGTGACGGACTGGGAGCTGTTCCGTGGCTTCGAACGCCTCTGACCGCGCGCGGGGCGACGTGACGAGCGTGCTCAACCCCGCCACCGGGGAGGTCGTGGGCACGGTGGCGGCGACCTCGCTGGCCGAGACCGACGCGGCCGTCGCGCGGGCGGCGGCGGCGTTCGAGACGTGGCGGGCGGTGGCGCCGGGGGACCGGGCGCGGCTGCTGCGCCGGTTCGCGGCGGCGGTGGACGCGCACCTGGCGGAGCTGGCCGGGCTGGAGGTGCGCAACTCCGGGCACACCGTCGGCAACGCGCGTTGGGAGGCGGGCAACGTCCGGGACGTCCTCGACTACTACGCGGGCGCGCCGGAGCGGCTGAGCGGGCGGCAGATCCCGGTGCCGGGTGGGCTGGACGTGACGTTCCACGAGCCGCTCGGCGTGGTCGGGGTGATCGTGCCGTGGAACTTCCCCATGCCGATCGCCGCCTGGGGCTTCGCGCCGGCGCTGGCCGCCGGCAACACGGTGGTGCTCAAGCCCGCCGAGCTGACCCCGCTGACCGCGCTGCGCCTGGCCGAGCTGGCCCGCGAGGCGGGACTGCCCGCGGACGTGTTCACGGTGCTGCCGGGCGCCGGGTCCGTGGTGGGGGAGCGGTTCGTCACCCACCCCGCGGTCCGCAAGGTCTGCTTCACCGGCTCCACCGAGGTCGGCACCCGGATCATGGCCGGTTGCGCGGCGCAGGTGAAGCGGGTGACGCTGGAGCTGGGCGGCAAGAGCGCCAACCTGGTGTTCGCCGACGCCGACCTGGAGCGGGCGGCGGCGACCGCGCCGTACGCCGTCTTCGACAACGCCGGGCAGGACTGCTGCGCCCGGTCCCGGACCCTGGTCGAGCGGCCGGCGTACGACCGGTTCCTGGAGCTGCTCGAACCGGCGGTGCGCGCGCTGCGGGTGGAGGACCCGGCCCGGGAGACCGCCGAGATGGGCCCGCTGATCTCCGCCGGGCAGCGGGACCGGGTGGCCGGCTACGTCGACGGCGCGGAGGTCGCGTTCACCGGATCCCGCCCCGACGGCCCCGGCTTCTGGTACGCCCCGACGGTGCTGCTCGCCCACTCGTCGGCGGACCGGCACTGGCGGGAGGAGATCTTCGGCCCGGTCGTCTCGGTGCTCCCGTTCGACGACGAGGCCGACGCGGTGCGGCTCGCCAACGACACCGAGTACGGCCTCTCCGGCTCCATCTGGACCCGCGACGTCGGACGCGCCCTCCGGGTGGCGCGGGCGGTCGAGGCGGGCAACCTGAGCGTCAACTCGCACTCCTCGGTGCGCTACTGGACGCCGTTCGGCGGGATGAAGCGCTCCGGGCTGGGGCGCGAGCTGGGTCCGGACGCGCTGCACGCCTTCACCGACGTCAAGAACGTGTTCATCGCAACGGAGGAGTGAGGCGCGTGCAGGGTCGTCTTGAGGACCGGGTGGCCGTGGTCACCGGAGCGGGCAGCGGGATCGGGCTGGCCACCGCGCGGCGGTTCGCCGCAGAGGGGGCGCGGGTGGTCTGCGTGGACGTCGACCCGGAGGCCGGCAAGCGGGCCGCCGAGGAGGTCGGCGGCGAGTTCGTCGCCGCGGACGTCGCCGACGAGGCGGCCGTGCGCGACCTCTTCGACGGGGTGGCCGCGCGGCACGGGCGGATCGACGTCGCGTTCAACAACGCCGGCATCTCCCCGCCGGAGGACGACTCCATCCTGGAGACGGGCCTGGACGCGTGGGAGCGGGTGCTGCGGGTCAACACGACCAGCGTCTACCTCTGCTGCAAGTACGTCATCCCGCACATGCGCCGGCAGGGCCGCGGGTCGATCATCAACACCGCGTCGTTCGTGGCGCTGATGGGGGCGGCCACCTCGCAGATCGCGTACACGGCGAGCAAGGGCGGGGTGCTGGCGATGACCCGGGAGCTGGGCGTGCAGTTCGCCCGGGAGGGCATCCGGGTCAACGCGCTCTGCCCGGGCCCGGTCGCCACCCCGCTGCTGCTGGAGCTCTTCGCCGCCGACCCGGAGCGCGCGGCCCGCCGGCTGGTGCACGTGCCCATGGGGCGGTTCGGCAGGCCGGAGGAGATCGCCGCCGCCGTGGCCTTCCTCGCCAGCGACGACGCCTCCTTCATGACGGCCGCGCAGTTCGTGGTCGACGGCGGCATCACGGGCGCGTACGTCACCCCGTTGTGAGCGGGTTCCTCCGTTGTGGAGGACGCGGCCGGCGGCGGGTGTCGCCGATATCACAGTCGGCGGGCGAGTGGCCCGGACCGGCGCCGGGTAGTCCCGTAGACGGGACCGAGGGCCTTGTGGTGGCCGGGTTCCGGGCGGCCGGCCGGCCCGCCCGGGGCCGGCCGCGGCGGGGCTGTCGGGCAGTCGACGACCGGATGGGCGGACGTAAACAGCGCCACGGGCGCGGGATGCGTTACGTTGCTGGTCCGTCGGGGTACAGAGCGGGGCACGGCCGGATGGATCATCGGGCCGAAGCGGGGACGGCCGGCGCGGGAGGCTGCATGAGCTCGGCCCAGAGGGGCGTGGACGAGGGGTACTCGTCCGACCGCGCCCGGGCGGAGATCCCCCCGGTGCTCGCCGCGGCCTTCGCCGCCGGCGGCGAGATGGGCGAGCGGATGCGCTCGTTCGACTGGTCCGCCACCCCGCTGGGCAGCCCGGACCGTTGGCCCTCCGCGCTCTGCGCGGCGGTCGGCATGATGCTCGCCTCCAGCGCCCAGATCGTCATGTTCTGGGGCGAGGAGGAGCTCGCCTTCTACAACGACGCCTACCGGCCGACCATCGGCGGCAAGCACCCGGACGTGCTCGGCCAGCCGGCCCGCGAGCACTGGGTGGAGACCTGGGACGTGCTCGGGCCGCTGTTGGAGGGCGTCCGGCGCGACGGCCGGTCGTACCGCGCCGAGAACCACCCCTTTCCGCTCGACCGGCACGGCTTTCTGGAGGAGACGTACTTCGACGTCTCGTACGACCCGATCCTCGGCGCCGCCGGCACCGTGGACGGCATCTTCTGCATCGTCAACGAGACCACCGGCCGGGTGCTCGGGGAGCGCCGGCTGCGGCTGCTGGCCGAGCTGGGCAGCGAGCTGGCCGAGGTGGGTGGCACCGCCGAACTCGGCCGGACCGCCGCGGCGGTGCTCGACCGCCACCGCTCGGACGTGCCGTTCGCCCTGGTGTACCTGCCCGGCGAGGACGGCGGCCTCGCGCTGACCGGGTGCAGCGGAGTCGACGCCGAGAGGCTCGTCGCGCCGCCCCCGGCGCGGCTCGCCGAACTCGCCGCCGTCGGCGCCACCACCGTGGCCGTGACGGACCTGCTCGCCCGCGTCCCGGCCGACGCGACCGAGCGGGCGCTGGTGCTGCCGCTCACCGCCGCGAACGAGACCGTCGGGGCGCTGGTCGTCGGTGTAGCCCGCCGGCTGCCGCTCACCGACGAGTACCGCGACTTCTTCGACCTGGTCGCCGCCCAGATGTCCCGGGCCGTCGGCACGCAACTGGCGTACGAGCACGAGCGTGCCCGCGCCGTCGAGCTGGCCGCCCTGGACCGGGCCAAGACCAGTTTCTTCGCCAACATCAGCCACGAGTTTCGCACCCCGCTGACCCTGGTGCTCGGCCCGCTGGAGGACCTGCTCGCCGACCCTGCGCTGCCCGCGACGTACACGGACCGGCTCACCATGATGCACCGCAACGCGCTGCGGCTGCTCAAGCTGGTCAACACGGTGCTCGACTTCTCCCGGCTGGAGGCCGGCCGGCTGGCCGCCCACTACCAGCCCACCGACCTGGCCGACTACACCTCCCGACTGGCCAGCACCTTCCGCTCGGTGACCGAGCGGGCCGGGCTGCGCCTGGTGGTGGACTGCCCGCCGCTGCCGGCGCCGGTCTTCGTGGACCGGGACATGTGGGAGAAGATCGTCCTCAACCTCGTCTCCAACGCGGTGAAGTTCACCTTCGACGGCGAGATCCGGGTGCGGATCCGCGCGGTCGAGGGCGCCGCCCGGCTGGAGGTCTCCGACACCGGCGTCGGCATCGTGCCCGAGGAACTGCCGCAGGTCTTCGAGCGGTTCCACCGGGTGCCGGGGGTGCGCTCGCGCACCCACGAGGGCACCGGGATCGGGCTGGCCCTGGTCCGCGAGCTGGTCGAGATGCACGGCGGCCAGGTGGCCGCCAGCAGCCGCGTCGACGAGGGCAGCACCTTCACGGTGACCGTCCCGTTCGGCACCGGGCACCTGCCGTCCGAGCGAGTCGCGGACGCCGCCCCCGCGGCGCAGGTCGAGTTTGCCCAGGCCGACCTCTACGTCGCGGAGACCGCGCTCTGGGCCGACGCCGCCGGGCAGGGCGCGACGCGGATGGCCCGCTCCGGCGCCGCCGGCCGGATCCTGGTCGCCGACGACAACGCCGACCTGCGCGAACACGTCACCCGGCTGCTCGCCCCGTCGTGGGAGGTGGTCGCGGTCGCCGACGGCGTGGAGGCGCTGCGGCTGGCCGTCGACGGCTCGTTCGACCTCATCCTGACCGACGTGATGATGCCCCGGCTGGACGGCTTCGGGCTGGTCGCCGCGCTGCGCGCGGACCGGCGCACCCGGCACGTGCCGATCGTGCTGCTCTCCGCCCGCGCCGGCTCGGCCGAGGCGGTCGCCGGGCTCTCGGTAGGCGCCGACGACTACCTCACCAAACCCTTCTCCGGGCAGGAGCTGATCGCCCGGGTCCGCGCCAACGTCGAGCTGGGTCAGCTCCGTGGCCAGATCATCCGTGGGCTGCGCGCCCTGGCGGACGCGGCGGTCGCGGTCAACACGGCCCGCTCCACGGCCGACGTGCTCCAGGTCGCCGCGCGGCACGCGGTGAGCCTCGCCGAGGCCGCCCGGGTGGTGGTCTCGGCCACCGGGATGCGCTTCGCGGCCGACGGTGGCGGGGTGGCCCCGATCGAGCCGTCCTTCGTGCTGCCGCTCACCGGCACCACCGGCGAGCAGCTCGGCGAGCTGCGGGTCTGGCGCCCGGCGGGCGACGGCGCCGACACCGACGAGGCCGCCCTCACCCAGCTCGCCCGGCTCGTCGGCGTGCGGCTGGAGAACGCCCGGCTCTACGAGGCCGAGCACCGCATCGCCACCACCCTGCAGCACAGCCTGCTGCCCCGGTCCCTGCCCCAGTTGCCGGGGGCCCTGGTCGCCAGCCGCTACCTGCCCGGCAGCGCCGACGTGGAGGTCGGCGGCGACTGGTACGACGTCATCTCGCTGGGCGAGGAGGATCTGGTGCTGGCCATCGGCGACGTGGTCGGCAAGGGTGTCCGCGCGGCCGCGGCGATGGGCCAGCTCCGCAACGCGCTGCGGGCGTACGTGCTGGAGGGCTTCGACCCCGGCGAGTCGCTGACCCGGCTCAACCGGCTGGTCGGGACGACGGAGAGCCGCTCCTTCGCCACCGTCGTCTGCCTCTGGTTCAGCCCCCGCACCGGCCGGCTGCGGTACGCCAGCGCCGGTCACCCCTCACCCCTGCTGATCCGGGGAGGCGACGTGGAGTTCCTGCACGACCGGGCGCTCGGGCCGCCCGTCGGGGCGATCCCGGACACGTCCTACCGGACAGTCGAGGGAACGCTGGCTCCGGGCAGCCGGCTGCTGCTCTACACCGACGGGCTGATCGAGGACCGGGAGCTCGACATCGACGCGGCGCTGGCCCGGCTCCGCAGCGACGCGGCGTTGCCCGGCCGGCACGTCGCCGACCTGGTCGACGCCGTGGTGGCGCGGATCGCCGGGCGGCCGCTGCGTGACGACGTCGCGGTGCTCGCCCTGGAGGCCGCGGAGCTGAACCGCCTCGCGCTGCGGCTGCCCGCCGACCCGACCCGGCTCAGCGTGCTGCGCAAGCGGCTGGAGGACTTCCTCGTCGCGCACTCCGTCGGCGAGACCGACCTGTTCGATCTGACCGTCGCCGTCTCCGAGGCGGCCGCCAACGCCATCGAGCACCCCGTCGACCCGGCGGAGCCGACGATCAGCGTCGAGGTGACCATCGAGGACCGCACCGTGGTGGCCAGGGTGCGCGACAGCGGCCGGTGGCGGGAGTCGTCCGGGTCGGGGTTCCGCGGGCGGGGGCTGTCCCTCATCAAGGCGCTGGGGGAGCTGTCGGTCACGCGTGCCGCAGATGGGACGGAAGTGACGCTGCGCCGGCGGCTGGCGGACTGAGCGCGCCCGGCAGCGGCCGGTCAGGCCGGGCGGAGCCAGCCCTGGTCGCCCAGGCCGGAGATGTCCAGCACCCGGCGGACCTGCCGCGAGGGCAGCACGGCGAGGGTGTCGGGGAACTGCTGGGCCAGCCGGACCACGGCGTGGATGGCCGCCGAGTCGAAGAAGGTGACCTCCCGCAGGTCGAGCGTCACCCGCTCGGCCGGCTCCCGCAGCACCGTCTGGACCATGGTGTCGGCGGTGGCCATGTCGACCTCGCCGGTCACCACGACGCGGAGGTGACCGCCGTCGGTCTCCGCGCTGGCGGAGAAGACGGGAGGCGCGCCGTCCCCTTGATCCACGCAGCCACAATGGCACAGCGCCCCGGGCACGGCAACAACCGGGCCGGGCGGGCGGTGGCGGGGGTCACCCGCCCGCCCGGCGATAGGCTTGGGGCCATGACCGTCCGCCCGCCGCTGACCCCAGGCACGCTCTCCCCGTGGCGGCCCGTGCCCGCCCACATCGTCCGCCCGGAGTACGTGGGCAAGAAGCGTCCCCAGGAGTGGCGCGGCTCGCACGTGCAGACCCCGGAGACCATCGAGAAGATGCGGATCGCCGGTCGGCTCGCCGCGCAGGCCACCCAGCTCGCCGGCGAGCACTGCAAGCCCGGCGTGACCACCGACGAGATCGACCGGGTCGTGCACGAGTTCCTCTGCGACCACGGCGCCTACCCGTCGACGCTGGGCTACAAGGGCTTCCCCAAGTCCTGCTGCACCAGCCTCAACGAGGTGATCTGCCACGGCATCCCCGACTCGACGGTGCTGCAGGACGGCGACATCATCAACGTCGACGTCACCGCGTACATCAACGGGGTGCACGGCGACACGGACGCCACATTCTGCGTCGGCGAGGTCGGCGAGGAGGCGCGACTGCTGGTCGAGCGGACCCACGAGGCGATGATGCGCGGCATCCGCGCCGTCGCCCCGGGCCGCCAGATCAACGTGATCGGCCGGGTCATCGAGTCGTACGCGAAGCGCTTCGGCTACGGCGTGGTGCGCGACTTCACCGGCCACGGCATCGGCGAGTCCTTCCACAGCGGGCTCTACGTGCCGCACTACGACAGCCCTCGCCCCACCGACGTGATGGAGCCGGGGATGACGTTCACGATCGAGCCGATGATCACCCTCGGCACCCACCAGTACGACATGTGGGACGACGGCTGGACGGTCGTCACCAAGGACCGTAAGTGGACGGCACAGTTCGAGCACACCATCGTGGTGACCGAGGACGGCCACGAGATCCTCACCCTGCCGTGACGGACACCCCGGCGGCCCTGCGCGAGGCGCACCACGCGGACGTGTCCGGCGGCTGGCTGCGGCCCGCCGTCTTCGGCGCGATGGACGGTCTGGTCACCAACATCGCCCTGATCGCGGGCGTCGGTGGCGGCGGGGTGTCGCCCCGCAGCGTCGTGTTGACCGGCGTGGCCGGCCTGGTGGCCGGCGCCATCTCGATGGGGCTGGGGGAGTACACCAGCGTCCGTTCGGCCAACGAGCAGGTCGCGGCCGAGGTGGCCAAGGAACGCCGCGAGTTGGAGCGGCACCCCGAGGCCGAGGCGCGCGAGCTGGCCCAGGCGTGGGTCGCGCGGGGCCTGCCGCACGACCTCGCCATGCAGGTCGCCGAGGCCGTGCGGCGCAACCCGGAGGAGGCCCTGCGGGTGCACGTCCGGGAGGAGCTCGGTGTCGACCCCGACGACCAGCCCAGCCCGTGGGCGGCGGCGATCTCGTCGTTCCTGTTCTTCTCCGTCGGGGCGCTGGTGCCGCTGCTGACCTACCTGTTCGGCTCGACCAGCCTCTGGCTGGCGCTGGCCGTCGGCGGGCTGGGGCTCTTCGCGGCAGGGGCGGTGGTCGCCCGGTTCACCGCCCGGGCCTGGTGGTCCGCCGGCCTGCGCCAGCTCCTGCTGGGCGCCGCGGCGGCCGGCGCCACCTACCTCATCGGTGCCTTCATCGGCGTCCAGGGCGCCACCGGCTGAGCCGCGGTCGCACGCCAGGCGGGCGCGACCTGGCCGGCGCCGGTCACGGGCCGGGCGAGGCCGCCGCCGTAGCGGCTTCGGCCCCGCACCGACCCATTACCGACGGGGCGGAAGCTAGCCGGCGCGGCGTTCGACCGGCAGGCGGGACCTGACCAACAGCCCGGCGCCGAGCATGGCGACCAGCGGCACCACGACCAGCACGCCGAGGACCGACCACGGGACGACGATCGGGTAGGGGTCCTGCACGGGCCAGGAACGGGCGTAGCCCTGGTTGATGGCAGCGAGGACGGCGAGGACCGACCCGAGACCGGCGACGAGGCCGAACAGGGAGCCCAGGCCGGCGATCACACCGGACTGGCTCAGCGACAGGACCCGGCGGATGCGCGGGCTCGCGCCGACGGCGGCCAGGGTCGACAGGTCCGGCCGGCTGTCGGCGGCCGTGAGACCGGTCGCGATCCCGGTGGCCCCGAGGGTGACCAGCCCGGCCGCGACGGCCATGACGAGCAGCAGCGAGTTCGACGAGTCCTGCGGAGGGCGTTGCACCTCGACCCGCAGCCCCAGCGAGACCTCCTGCACGGCGGCGGCGAAGGCGTCCGCCCGGGCGATGTCCGGGACCTCCCGGGGACTCACCACGAAACCCCGCTGCCGTACGTCGAGCCCGACGCGCGCCGTCGCGGCCGGCGACAGGATCGTCCGTGGCACGTCCAGCCCCGTGGTCAGGACGTACGCCGGAAGAGCCGTGCGCGGGGTTGCCCGTCCCTTCCCCTTCCCCTGCGGCCCGAGCGGCAGCAGCGTCTGCACCGTGACGGTGCCGTCCGCCACGTCCAGCGGGTCGGTGACGACCACGCCGCCGGCCCGCAGCGTGGCGGTCGCCTTCGCCAGGTCCTCGCCCCGCGCTCCGGTGAGCAGCGGCAGCGCCGTCCCGTCGTCGACCAGGACGCCGAGGTACCGGCCGGAGATCTTGGGGAGGCGCCTGTCGCAGCGTGGGTCGTTCCGCGCGCGACGCTGGTCGTCCGGGGAGGCGCCGCCGGGGTAGGGGCACAACTGTCGTTCCGGCCGTTCCACCGTCACTCCGCAGGAGTCGGGCGACCCGGT
Organism: Micromonospora sp. NPDC047670; assembly: GCF_043204915.1. Taxonomy (NCBI): domain Bacteria; kingdom Bacillati; phylum Actinomycetota; class Actinomycetes; order Micromonosporales; family Micromonosporaceae; genus Micromonospora; species Micromonospora sp. NPDC047670. Next base: position 430,402 of record NZ_JBIDDA010000003.1, on the reverse strand, counting down.
GCCCGCCGGGCAGGCCAGCCCGCGGACCTCGACGACCGTGCTGGTCGAGAGGAGCGTGGTGGCGAGGGCCGTGATCCGCCGCAGCGGCACGGGGGCGGCCGAGCCGCCGTCGTGGGTGACGGACACCGTGCCCTCGGGCAGCGCCGGCACGATCGAGGCGGCCTGCCGGGCGTCGTTGCTGGCGACGTACACGCCGAGGCAGACGGTGCCGGCGACGGCGGCCATCACGGCGGAGATCGCCGGTGCGGCGGCCGCCCGGTTGCGGCTGGCGTCCCGCAGCGCGATCCGGAGGGCCGGCGGCAGGTGACGACCGACCCGGGCGACCTGACCGACCACGCCGGGCGTGCAGAACACCAGGCCGACCTGGATCAGCAACAGCCCGGCGAGGATCAGGTTGGTCGACACCCGCGGGACGGCGTAGGCGGTGAGCCCGGCGCCGGCGAGGGTCACCGCCACTCCGGTGACCACCCAGCGGCGGCGGGAGCGGGTCGCGCCCCGCCGTCCGGCCAGCGCCGCGACGACGCTGCGTCTGGCGGCGGTGTGCGCCGGGATCAGGGCCGCGGCCATCGCCGTCAGCACGGCCAGCCCGGCGACGGCCAGCAGGGCCACAGGGTGGAAGCGGTGGCCGCCCGCCCGCACGTGGGCCAGGTGTTCCTCCACCAGCGGGCGCCCGAGGACGGCCAGGGTCACACCGAGTGCGACGCCGGCCGCGGCGCCGGCCAGCCCCAGCACCACGCCGTCGGCGAGGACGATCCGACGCAGGTGGGCCGGGTTGCCGCCGTTGGCCGCGACCAGGCCGAGTTCGCGCGACCGGCGCCGGGCGCCGATCGCGAACGCCGGCCCGGCCAGCAGGACGACCTCCAGCGCGCCGAGTCCGGCGATCAGGGTGCCGGCGCTGATCGTGTCGGCGTTCACGCGGGTCGGCTCCCGCAGCGAGGGCGGGGAATCCAGGGTGAGCGCGCGCGACGTCGCCTGGAACGGCCTCGGGCCCGACTGGAGCTGTTCCACCTGTTCCAGGGTGACCGGGCCCGGGGTGTCGACCAGCCAGGTGCTCGCCGGGCCGGGCATCGCCGCCGACGGCAGCACGACGACTTCGCGCAGGTTGCCGGGGATCTCGACGACACCCACCACGGTGTACCGCCGGGACCCGTCGGCGACGGTCACCGTCCCACCGACGGTCGTGCCCAGGCGGAGCAGGGCCGGCTCGCTGGCGGCCAACTCGGTCTCGCCGCTGGGCGCACGGCCGCTGCGCAGCTCGACCATGCCGTCGGTGAGCGGGTCGGTCAGATCGAGCCAGTGGGTCTCGACCTCCCCGACGCCGCTGACGGTCTTCCACGACGTCGGTCCCTGCCCGACGGGGAGGGACCGGCTGCCCGCTGGCAGGACGCTGTTCAGCTCGGACTGCCCGGGGGGATTCCGTGACATCCAGGTGAGCTTCAGGTCCGCCTGACCCAGCGTGCGCTCCGCCCGCTCGGTGGGGGTGAGCCGGAACATGTCGTAGGTGACGGCGGCGAAGCTGAGTGCCGTCACCGGCAGCATGATCAGCGCCGCCACCAGTGCGCTGCGACCCTTGGCCCGCCGCGTCTCGCGTCGGGCGAGACGGAGGGCGGTCCGCCAGGAGGCGAGCGTGCCGGACTGTCGTCTCATCAGAACTCCCCCAGCATATGTTCGGGCCGGCCGAGCGGGCCGGAGGTGTCGACCACCGCCCCGTCACGGAGGAACACCACCCGGTCCGCCCAGGCGGCGTGCCGTGCCTCGTGGGTGACCAGCACGGCGGCAGCCCCCGCGTCGACGCGGGAGCGCAGTACCCGGAGCACCGCCTCCCCGGTCTGCGAGTCGAGCGCCCCGGTCGGCTCGTCGGCGAGCACCAGCCGCCGGTGCCCGACCAGTGCGCGGGCGATCGCCACCCGCTGCTGCTGCCCGCCGGAGAGTTCGTCGGGGAACCGCTGACCGAGGTCGGCCACGCCGACCTCCTCCATCACGGCCACGGCCTGGCGGCGTGCCCGGCGGATGCCTTCACCGTCCAGTTCCAGCGGTAGCGCGACGTTCTCGACGGCGGTGAGACTCGGCAGCAGGTTGAGGTGTTGGAACACGTAACCCACCGCACGGCGGCGCAGCGCGGCGAGCCGCTGGCCGTTCAGCGTGTCGAGGCGGGCGCCCTCCACCCACACCTCGCCGCCGGTCGGACGGTCCAGACCGCCGGCCAGGTTGAGCAGCGTGGACTTGCCGGACCCGGACGAGCCCATGACCGCGACCAGTTCGCCGGGCCGTACGGAGAGGCTGACGCCGCTCAGTGCGGTGACCGAGGTGTCGCCAGCGCCGTGCACCCGGCGCGCCTCGCGTATCTCCAGGACGTTCATCGGACGGCCGCCGCGCTCTCGCCGGTGGGGGCGCGGTGGAAGGGCGCTGTGTCGTCGAAGGCGGAGCGGAGTGGGTCGGCGGACGTCGGCTCACACGCGAGCAGGCCCGGGAGGCAGCGGCGAAAGGACATGGATACGGAGTATGCATACGCGGTATGCTTAGCGCAAGCCGCCCGTCCGTTCGTGATCACCCTTCGCAGGCTCACTCGTGGCCCGGGGGACGCCGCCGGGAGAAGGGCCGGTCCGTCCTCAGCCGTCGAGGAGGTCGTCGACCGTGCCGTCGACCGGGCGGCCCCGGGCGGCCAGCTCCTCCGCCTGGCGGGCCAGCACCCCGCCCACCTCGGTCATGTCCGCGCCGGCCAGGCCGGTGCGCCGCACCGCGTCCCCAGGGTCGCGGAAGTAGGTGCGGCTGAGCAGGCCGTGCACCATGGCCGCCGCCAGCCGCGCCTCGCCGAGCATCAGCAGGGCCTGGTCGGTCTCGTACCACTCGGCCAGCCGGGCGGCCCGGGCGTGCGCCGCGCTGCCCCTGTACCACGCCTGCCGGGCGGCCGTGCTGAACTCGGCCGGCCGGGCCCGCGCCAGCCGGCCCAGGTGGGCGTCGCGCAGCGTGCGCAGCCAGTCGGTCGGGTCGTGCAGCGCCCGGGTGCTCACGTACCGGTCGGCGGTCAGCGGCCAGAGCGGGGAGATCACCCGGGCCTGGCGCAGGTAGTCGTCCGCGCCGGCCACGGTCAGGTCGACCAGCACGCCGTCGACCCGCCGGGTCGCCGGGGGCGGGCCGCCGCCGGGTCGGTAGGTCACCACCAGCAGCCCGACCTCGCCGTCCCCGCCGCCGTCGTCGTCGCCGTGCGCGAGCGGGCCGTGCACCGCCACGGCGAGCACGCCGGCCGGGAAGCGCCGGCGGGCGGCGTCGGAGACCCGCTCGGCCACCGCCCACCGTGGATCGTCCGGGCGCACGTCGCCGTCGGCGGCTCCGCCGTCCACGTCCACGCCGACCACCTCACGCCCTCGCAACCGGGCCGCCCGTCGCGACCCGGCCGGCGGGCCGCCGTCGACGCGGGTCACCACCTCACCCTAGTCGCGCCCGCCCGACCCGCCCGGCACGCCGCGCCCGTCGGAAACCAGCCGGAAGACGAGGATCTCGCGGCCGCCGGCCCGCCGGACGTACGCCTCGTAGGCCGGCCACTCCTCGACCAGGAGGCGCCACAGCCGCTCCCGTTCGGCGCCGGTGGCGACCTCGGCGCGCACCGGGACGCGGCGGCCCTTCACCGCCACCTCGGCCGCCGGGTCGGCGAGCAGGTTCAACGCCCAGCTCGGCTGGCGGGCCTGGCCGAAGTTGGTGCCGACCACCACGTACGCGTCGCCGTCGGGCACGTACAGCAGCGGGTTGCTGCGCGGCTTGCCGGAGCGCCGGCCGGTGGTGGTGACGACCAGCGACGGGACGAGGCCCAGCGCGACCACCCGACCCCGGGTGAGGCGCCCGACCACCCGGTCGGCGGGGACGAGCAGGCGGGCGGCGGCGCCGAACCAGCGGTGGTGACCGACGCGGCGGGTGAGGGCTCCCAGGACGGGCACGGGCACCAGTGTGCCCGTTCCCGGGCGGTCAGTCGAGGCGTCGCTCGACCGGCAGCCGGGACCGGGTGAAGAACCCCGCGCCGAGCATCGCGACCAGCGGTACCAGCACCAGGACGCCGAGCGTGGTCCACGGGACCACCACCGGGTACGGGTCCTGGACCGGCCACGTGCCGGCGTACCGGCGGTTGAGGGCGGTCAGGATGATCACGGCCGAGCCGAGGCCGGCGGCGATGCCGAGCGCCGAGCCCAGTACGGCGATCACCCCCGCCTGGCAGAGCGAGAGCAGCCGGCGCAGGCCCGGACCGGCGCCGACCGCGGCCAGGGTGGACAGGTCGGCGCGCCCCTCGGCCGCCGCCAGCCCGGTGGCGATGCCGGCGGCGCCCAAGGTGATCATCCCCGCCGCGGCGGCCAGCAGGAACAGCGCCGGGCGGTCGTCGCCGGTCGGGCCGCCCGACTCGACCTCCACCTGCGCCCCGAGCGGTCGCAGGGCGGCGCGGAACCTGTCCTGCCGGTCCTCGTCGGGCACCCCGTCGGCGGCGACCGCCCAGCCGAGCGGGCGGGCGGTCAGCCCGAGCCGGTCGGCCGCCCGGGGGGAGACCAGCAGTTGCCGCACGCCCAGGCCGGTGTGGAACGCGTACGCGTCGATCGTGGTGGGCGGGGACGGGACGGGCCCCTCCGGCCCGGGGCGGGACACCACGATGTCGACCCGGCCGGCCACCACGTAGCGCGGATCGGTGACCACCACGCCACCGGCCCGCAGCGCGGCGGTGGCGGCGGCGACGTCGGCGGGACCGGCGCCGGTGAGGACCGGCAGCGCCGCGCCGTCGTCCACCACCGCCTGGAAGAACGGGCCGAGGCGGTCGTCGGGGCCGCCGCGGCAACGGGCGTCGGCGCGGGCCCGCCGCCGGTCGGACTCACTGAGCCCGTCGTGCGGCTGCCAGGGGCAGGCCCGCTCGGGCGGCAGCACCGGCGAGACCGAACAGGGTCCGGTGGCGGTCGCGCACCCGGCGTCGACCAGTGGCGCGACCGTCCGGGCCCCCAGATGCTCGCGGGCCGGCCCGGCGATCTGGTCCAGAACCGGCCCGGCCCGGTCCGCCCGGTCGGGCAGGGTCACCAGCACGGTGCCGGGCGGGAGGCTCGGCTCGTACGCGGCGGCCGACCGGGTCTGGTCGCTGGCCAGGTAGGCGCCGACGCCGACGCTGCCGGCGACCGCCGCCATCACGGCGGAGATCGCCGGTGCGGTCGAGGACCGGTTGCGGCTGGCGTCGCGCAGGGCGATCCGCGGGGCCAGCGGCAGCGACCGGCCGAGCCGGGCGAGCAGGCCGACCAGCGTCGGGGTGGCGAAGACCAGTCCCAGCTCGCCGAGGACCAGGCCGGTGAGGATCACCGTCGGCGCCGTCCGGGCGGCGCCGAGCGCGGCCACCCCGGCACCGCCGACGACCAGGGCGACCCCCGCCGTCAGCCAGCGCCGCCGGTGCGCCGGCGGGGTGCGGCGGCCGGCCAGCCCCGCCACCACGTCCTGCCGGGCGGCCGTCCAGGCCGGGGCCAGCGCGGCCAGCACCCCGGCCAGCACCGCGACGGCGGCGATCGCCGCGAGGGCCTCCGGCCAGCAGCGGTACCCGCCGAAGCGCGCCCCGTAGAGGTGCTGCTCCACCAGCGGCCGGCCGGCGAACGCGGCGGCGATGCCGAGCGACACCCCGGCGGCGGCTCCGAGGGCGCCCAGCACCACGCCGTCGGCCAGCACGATCCGGCGCAGGTGGGCGTCGTCCCCGCCGGCCACGGCGATCAGCGCGAGATCCCGCCGCCGCCGGCGTACGCCGACCGCGAAGGCCGGCCCGACGAGCAGCACCACCTCCAGCAGCCCCAGCCCGCCGACGAGCACCGAGACGCTCATCCCCTCGACGTCCACCCGGGAGCCGTCGGGGGGCGGCACCGATCCGGCGTTCGACGGCGGGGCCGGGGTGCGGGCGCGTACCACCAGGCCGTGTTCGTTGAGCCGGCCGAACGTGTCCTCGTCGACGGCGCCGGGCAGGTCGACCAGCCAGCTCGTCTCGGGCTCGGGGTCCGCCGGGCTCGGGGCCGCCGGGTGCAGCGTCACCACCGGGCCCAGGTCGTCGGGGTACTCGACGACCCCGACCACGCGCCACGAGCGGGAGCCGTCGCCGGAGGTGACGGTGCCGCCGGGGCGGACGTCGAGGCGGCGCAGCGCCGCCGGGCTCACCGCGATCTCGTCCGGCCCGGCCGGCGCCCGGCCCGAGCGGAACCGGACCAGCCCACGGCCGAGCGGGTCGGCGAGGTCCACGGCGCGCCCGTTGAAGCCGTCCTTGACCCGGTCGCCGACGCGGGCGTCGAACGAGACCCACCGGCGCAGCGGGATCGCCCGGCTCCCCGCCGGCAGCAGGGCGGTCACCTGCCCGGCGGTGACCGGTCCGGTCGGGAGCGGGTCGTCCTCGGTGGACCCCCAGCCCTCACCCCAGGCGTCCTGGAAGACCGGGCCCCGCGCCACCCAGAGCAGCTCCGCGTCGGCGACGCCGAGCTGGCGCCCGTTCCGCTCGGCCCGGGTCAGCTCGGCCATGTCCCAGCTCACGGCGGTGAAGGTCAGCACCAGCACCGGCAGCGTGATCATCGCGAGCACCAGCGCCGTACGCCCCCGCGCCCGGCGGGCCTCCCGCCGGGCGATCCGCAGCGCCGCCCACCAGGAGCCGACGGCGCCGGCGAGCCGGCCGCCCCGGCCCGCCGTCACCGACCGCTGCCGCTCAACAGCTGCTCCACGCTGCCCAGCGGGGCGGTCGAGTCGACCAGCGTCCCGTCGCGGAGGAAGACCACCCGGTCGGCCCAGGCGGCGTGCCGCGCCTCGTGGGTGACCAGGACCGCGGCGGCCCCCGCGTCGACCCGCCGGCGCAGCAGGTGCAGCACCGCCTCGCCGGTCTGCGAGTCCAGCGCCCCGGTCGGCTCGTCGGCGAGCACCAGCCGCCGCTCGCCGACCAGCGCGCGGGCGATCGCCACCCGCTGCTGCTGGCCGCCCGAGAGCTGGTCGGGGAACCGGTCGCCCAGCTCGGGCAGGCCCACCTCGGCCAGCGCGTCCAGCGCCAGCCGGCGGGCCCGCCGGACGCCGGTCCCGTCGAGCTCCAGGGGAAGCGCGACGTTCTCCACGGCGGTGAGGCTGCCGAGCAGGTTGAGGTCCTGGAAGATGTAGCCGATCCGGCGGCGACGCACCTGGGCGAGGCGGCGCCGGTCCAGCGCGCCGAGCGGCTCGCCCTCCACGTACACCTCGCCGGCCGTCGGGCCGTCCAACCCGCCGGCGAGGGCCAGCAGGGTCGACTTCCCGGAGCCGGAGGGCCCCATCACCGCCACGAGTTCGCCCGGGTGGACGGCGAGGCTCACCCCGCGCAGCGCGTGCACGGCCGCCGGCCCGGTGCCGTGGGTGCGGTGCACGTCGCGTACGTCGAGCACGGCCGTGGCCGGGCTCCCGCCCGCCGGTCCGCCGCCCGCGTTCACCGTCGCGCCTCCTCGTCCGCCCGGTCCACCGCCCCGGTGGGCGTCGTCGGCAGCCGGCCGGGCTCCGCCGGACGGTAGCGCACCAGGCTGGTCTCGCAGTGGTCCAGCCAGCGGACCTCGGCCTCGGTCTGGAAGAGCATGGCGTCCAGCACCAGCCGCCACGGCAGGTCCTCCGGGCGGTCGCTGGCGTACTTCAGCCGGGTCAACTCCTGCAACGTGCGCATGGTCGCGCTGCGCTGGGTCTGCACCACCGACCGCACGTCGACGCCGGGGGTGGTCAACGCGAGGGCCAGCTTGATCGCCAGCTCGTCGCGGGGGCGGTCGGAGCGACTGATCGGGGTGGCGAACCACAGCGCCAGGTCCGCCCGTCCGGCGTCGGTGATCTCGTACGGGCGCTGCCCGGCCTCGCTCTCGGGAAGCGAGCGGACCAGCCCGTCCCGCTCCAGACGGGACAGGGTGGTGTAGACCTGCCCGATGTTCAGCGGCCAGGTCGAGCCGGTCGACTCCTCGAACGCGGCGCGGAGCTGGTAGCCGTACATCTGGCCGCGTTCGAGCAGGGCGAGCAGCCCGTGACGGATGGACATGTGAAGGGAGTATGCATACCTGGTATGCGGGCCGCAACCGGAGCGTGACCCTCGGGAGCAGCGGTCAGGCGGGCCGGCCGGGGAACGGCACGGTCAGCGGGGTGATCCCGGCCGTCCGCCGCCAGCGGGTCGCCCGCAGGGCGTACTCGACCAGGGCGGCCAGCGCCTTGTCCCGGTCGGCGCCGGTGGTGGCCGCCACCGCCGCGCGCCAGAACGCCGCCGTACGCTCCTCCACCTCGACGGCCAGCCGCAACGCGCTCGCCCGGTCGGTCACCGGGAACGGCAGGGCGTAGCCCGCCCGGTCCGGCGGGACGGGGCCGCCGCCCGCGCTCAGCTGCACCACCAGGTCGTCGCGGCGGCGCCGGTGCGCGGCCTCCGCCTCCCGGGCGGCGCTGCGGGCCGCGCCGGTGAGGCGCACCCCGATGGGACCGTAGGCCCAGATCGCCGCGTACTCGGCGGTGAGCGCGGCGCCGAGCGCCCCGGCCGGCCCGGACGGTGTCGGTGCGGTCACTTCAGCGCCTCCACGTGCGTGGCCCGGGCGGCGACGATCGAGGCGAGCAGCGCGGCCCGCTCCGCCGGCGCCGCCGCGCAGGCCCTGGTCGCCGTCTCCCGACCGGCGCGCTCGCGCTCGCGCAGCGCGGCCCGCGCCGCGGCCGGGTCGCCCGCCGGGGCGGGGGTGGCCGCGGCGGGTGCCGAGGGCGGCGGCACGCCGATCACCCGGGCCAGTTCGGCCGCGTGTGCCCCGTGCGCCTCGGCGATCGGGGTGAGCAGGCCGGCCAGCGCGGGATGCGCCGCGGCGGCGTCGCGGTGCCCGGCGGCGAGCCGGAGCGCCTCGTCGAGCAGCGGCGTGAGTGGGTCGGGGCCCGGGGTGGGATCGGCGTCGCGGTCGAGAAGATCACAGCCGGTCAGCGGCGCCGCCGCGCCGCCGAGTGCCAGGAGTGCCCCGGCGCGCAGCACCGTTCGCCGGGAATGCCCGGTTGCTCTGCCGTGTTGCGTCGTTCTGCCCGTCGCCACCGGACAAGTCAACACCATGACCGGTCGTACGTGGGCCACCGGCGTCGGTGCGCCGCCCGGTCCCGCGCCCGGCAGGCGCGTTACGCTCTGCGCAGCCACCGGCGCGTCAGCCCCGGTGGCGTGCCGGCATGGCGACCGATCGGGCCGCCGTCGATCACGAGAAGGGTGCGGAGATGACGCAGCGTGGCCGTGCCACGAGGTCGACGGGTCCGGCGGGCAGACCCCGGCGCGCCGACGCCCCCCGGGGCGGGGAACGCGCCGGCGGCCCGCGCGGCGACCTCGCCGCCCGGCGGGCCCGGCTGCGTGAGGTCATCGAGCCGGTGGTCGCCGGCGCCGGCTACGACCTGGAGGACCTCTCCGTCTCCCGGGCCGGCCGCCGACACGTGGTGCGGGTGATCGTGGACGCCGACGGCGGGATCAACCTGGACGCCGTCGCCGAGGTCTCCCGGGCCGTCTCCGCGGCCCTCGACGCGGCCGAGGAGGCCGGCGGCGACATCGTCGCCGGGGAATACCAGCTGGAGGTCAGCTCCCCGGGCGTGGACCGGCCGCTGACCCTGCCGCGGCACTGGCGGCGCAACGTCGGGCGGTTGGTCAAGGTGACCGCGCGCGGCGCGGGCGCCCTGCCCGGGCAGCGCGCCGAACAGCCCGTGGGTGACCGGCAGGTCACCGGCCGGGTGGTCGAGGCCGACGACGAGCGCGTGGTGCTGGAGACCGACACCGGCCGCGCCGCGTGGGCCTACCCCGAGCTCGGCCCCGGCCGGGTGCAGGTCGAGTTCCACCGCCTCGACGAGATCGAGGAGACGGACGAACCCGACGACATGGACGACACCGACGACTTCGACGACGAAGATGATGTGGAGGACGAGGAGAGGTGAACATCGACCTCGCGGCGCTGCGCGCACTCGAGCGCGAGCGGGAGATCCCGTTCGACACGATCCTCGCGGCGATCGAGACCGCGCTGCTGACCGCGTACCGGCACACCGAGGGTGCGGAGCCGCACGCCCGGGTGGAGATCGACCGCAAGTCCGGCGCGGCCCTGGTCTACGCGCAGGAGCTGGACGACGACGGCACCGTGGTGCGGGAGTGGGACGACACCCCGCACGACTTCGGTCGGATCGCCGCCATGACCGCCAAGCAGGTGATCCTCCAGCGGCTGCGGGAGGCCACCGACGAGGTGCACTTCGGCGAGTACGTCGGCCGCGACGGCGACCTGGTCACCGGCGTGGTGCAGGCGCACGAGGCGCGGGCCGAGAAGGGCATCGTCAGCGTCGACCTGGGCAAGCTGGAGGGCGTCCTGCCGCAGTCGGAGCAGGTGCCCGGCGAGCGGTACGCGCACGGCGAGCGGATCCGCTGCGTGGTGGTGCACGTGGCCAAGGGGATGCGCGGTCCGCAGATCACCCTCTCCCGCTCCCATCCGGCGCTGGTCAAGAAGCTCTTCGCGCTCGAGGTGCCGGAGATCGCCGACGGCACGGTCGAGATCGGCGCGATCGCGCGTGAGGCGGGTCACCGCACGAAGATCGCGGTCCGCTCCACGACGCAGGGCGTGAACGCCAAGGGCGCCTGCATCGGCCCGATGGGCCAGCGGGTCCGCGCGGTGATGAGCGAGCTGCACGGCGAGAAGATCGACATCATCGACTGGTCGGACGACCCGGCGACCTTCGTCGGCAACGCCCTGTCCCCGGCCAAGGCGCTGCGGGTCGAGGTGGTCGACCTGGCCAGCCGGACGGCCCGGGTCACCGTCCCGGACTTCCAGCTATCCCTCGCCATCGGCCGGGAGGGGCAGAATGCCCGGCTTGCCGCCCGGCTGACCGGTTGGCGGATCGACATCCGGTCCGACGCGGAGCAGGCCGGCGCGACCGGCCGGGGCGGGGCTGATCACGTCCGGGAGCCGGGCGGCGCGATCTCGGGCGCCTAGGGGTAGACTTTCTCCAGTGGTACGACGCGCGCTGCCGGAGCGCACCTGTGTGGGCTGCCGGCGTCGTGCGCCGGCCAGCGAGTTACTGCGGATCGTCGCGGTCGGTGACGAGGCTGGTCACAGCCTTCGGTCCGATCCGGCCCGCAGGCTGCCGGGTCGGGGAGCGAACATGCACCCGGATCCGGCCTGCTTCGCGCAAGCGGTGCGGCGACGCGCCTTCGGGCGGGCGCTGCGCGTCACCGGGGTCCTCGACCACGGTGAGCTCGCGGAGCACGTCGATGCGCCAACCACTACGTCCGGTCAGCCCGACCGGGCGAGGGTCGCTAGCAGGGTAGGACGACCGACATGAGCACACGATGAAGTCCCTGAAATGACCAGGCTTCAAGTGCACGAGTGAGGTCGCTGCGGGTGCTGCCCGCACGACCTCGGAGTGAGGAGTGCAGTGGCAGGTAAGGCCCGCGTACACGAGCTTGCAAAAGAGCTCGGGGTCGAAAGCAAGACCGTTCTCGCCAAGCTCAAGGAGATGGGCGAGTTCGTGAAGTCCGCGTCCAGCACCGTCGAGGCGCCCGTCGCCCGACGGCTGCGCAGCGCATTCGTCGCATCCGCCGGATCGCCGGCGCCGGCCGCCCCGCCGGCGGCCGCACCGGCCCCGGCCCCGACCCCGACGCCCTCCCCGGCCCCCGGTGGGCCCCGGGTGTCGGCCAAGCCCATGCCGCCCCGGCGGCCGGCCGCGCCGACCCCCGGCCCGAAGCCCAAGGGCCCGGTGCCCGGTCCGCCGCAGCCCGCGGCGCCGGTCGCCAAGCCGGCGAGTGCCCACGACATCGAGGTGGCGGCCGCCGAGGCGCGTGCCGCCGCGCTGAAGGCTGAGCAGGAGGCCGCGGTCAAGGCCGCGCAGGCCGCCCGCCAGCAGCAGCGGGAGAACGTCCGACGGGAGCCCCCGACCGAGGGCGGTCCCCGTCCGGGTCCGCGTCCCGGCCCGAACGCCGTGCCGCCCCGTCCGGGTTCCCCGGCCGCGGGTCGTCCCGGCGGTCCGCAGCCGGGCCCGGGTGCCCGGCCGGGCGGTCGTCCGCCGGCGCGCGGCGCCGGCAACAACCCGTTCGGCATCCAGGGCGGTCAGCAGCAGCGGCCCCCGGCCGCCGGTGCCGGCGGCCCCCGGCCCAGCCCGGCGGGCATGCCGCCGCGGCCGAGCCCGGCCTCCATGCCGCCGCGGCCCAGCCCGGCCTCCATGCCGAGCCAGCGGCCCACCACCGGTCGCCCCGGCGGTCCCGGTGCCGGGCGTGGCGGCCCCGGTGGCGGCGCGGGCCGTCCCGGCGGCGGTGGCGGTGGCTTCCGCGGCGGTCCCGGTGGCGGCGGCGGTGGCGGTGGCTTCCGCGGTGGCCCCGGTGGCGGCGGCGGTGGCGGTGGCTACCGTGGTGGCCCCGGTGGCGGCGGCGGTGCTCCCGGCGGCGGTTTCCGTCCGGGTGCCCCGGCCGGTGGCGGTGGTCGTCCCGGTGGCGGCGGTCGTGGCCGTGGCGGCGGCGCCGCGGGTGCCTTCGGGCGTCCGGGCGGCCGGCCGACCCGTGGTCGCAAGTCCAAGAAGCAGCGCAGACAGGAGTTCGACAACCTGTCGGCCCCGACCATGAGCTCGGGTGCCCCCCGGGGTCAGGGTCAGGTCATCAGGCTCTCCCGTGGCGCCTCGCTGTCGGACTTCGCCGACAAGATCAACGCCAACCCGGGTTCGCTGGTCCAGGAGATGTTCAACCTGGGCGAGATGGTCACCGCGACCCAGTCGTGCTCCGACGACACCCTGCTGCTGCTGGGTGAGCACCTCGGGTTCGAGGTGCAGATCGTCAGCCCGGAGGACGAGGACCGCGAGCTGCTCGCGCAGTTCAACATCGACCTCGACGCCGAGGTCGCGGAGGACCGCCTGGTCAGCCGTGCGCCGGTGGTGACCGTCATGGGTCACGTCGACCACGGTAAGACCAAGCTGCTCGACGCGATCCGCAAGGCGAACGTCGTGGCCGGCGAGGCGGGTGGCATCACCCAGCACATCGGCGCCTACCAGGTCCACGTCCCGCACGAGGGCGAGGACCGGGCGGTGACCTTCATCGACACCCCGGGTCACGAGGCGTTCACCGCCATGCGTGCCCGTGGTGCCCAGGTGACGGACATCGTGGTGCTGGTGGTGGCGGCCGACGACGGCGTCATGCCGCAGACGATCGAGGCGTTGAACCACGCCAAGGCGGCCGACGTGCCGATCGTGGTAGCGGTCAACAAGGTCGACAAGCCGGAGGCCAACCCGGACAAGGTCCGCCAGCAGCTGACCGAGTACGGGCTGGTCGCCGAGGAGTACGGCGGCGACACGATGTTCGTCAACGTGGCGGCGAAGCCCGGTATCGGCATCGACGACCTGCTCGAGGCGGTCCTGCTGACCGCCGACGCGTCGCTGGAGCTGACCGCTCCGATCGACGGGCCGGCGCAGGGTGTGGCCATCGAGGCGCACCTGGACAAGGGCCGCGGCGCGGTGGCGACGGTGCTGGTGCAGAAGGGCACCCTGCGGGCGGGCGACTCGATCGTCGCCGGCGGGGCGCACGGCCGGGTCCGGGCGATGCTCGACGAGAACGGCAACCAGGTCGCCGAGGCGGGTCCGGCCCGTCCGGTCCTGGTGCTCGGTCTGACCGCGGTGCCGGGTGCGGGTGACACCTTCCTGGCGGCCGAGGACGACCGCACGGTGCGCCAGATCGCCGAGCAGCGGCAGGCACGGCGGCGGGCGGCGGCGTTTGCCAACTCCCGTGGCCGGGCCACCCTCGAGACGCTCATGGAGCAGCTCAAGGAGGGCGAGAAGACCTCGCTCAACCTGGTGCTCAAGGGCGACGTCTCCGGTTCCGTGGAGGCCCTCGAGGACGCGCTGTTCAACCTCGACATCCCGGAGGAGGTCCAGCTCAGGATCATCCACCGGGGCGTGGGTGCGATCACCGAGAGCGACGTCATGCTCGCGAGCGCCTCGTCCGAGGCGGTCACGATCATCGGCTTCAACGTGCGGGCCGCCAACAAGGTCCGCGAGATGGCCGACCGCGAGGGCGTGGAGATCCGGTACTACACCGTCATCTACCAGGCCATCGAGGAGATCGACGCCGCGCTCAAGGGGCTGCTCAAGCCGGAGTACGAGGAGGTCGAGCTGGGCACCGCGGAGATCCGCGACGTCTTCCGCTCGTCCAAGATCGGCAACATCTCCGGTTGCATCGTCCGGTCGGGCATCATCCGGCGCAACGCCAAGGCGCGCCTGCTGCGGGACGGGTCGGTGGTGGCGGACAACCTCACCATCAGCTCGCTCAAGCGGTTCAAGGACGACGCCACGGAGGTGCGCGAGGGCTTCGAGTGTGGTCTGACCCTGGGTGGTTACAACAACGTCCAGGTCGGCGACATCATCGAGACCTTCGAGATGCGGGAGAAGGCTCGCGCCTGATCCGGTGAACCACTGATCGAGGGGTTTACGCCGAAAGGCGTAAACCCCTTGATCATGTGGGGGGACGGCCGGGTATCGTCCGGGGCGATGTTCACCGGAACCGCGGTCTTCGACCTGCTGCTGCCGGGCGACTCCCGGTCGCTCAAGGCCAAGAGATCATACGTACGCCCGATCGTGGCGGCGCTGCGCCGATTCGAGGTCTCGGCCGCCGAGGTCGGGGCGCTCGACCTGCACGGTCGGGCGGAGATTGCCGTGGCCGTGGTGGCCGCCGAGGCGTCCCACGTGCGCGAGGTGCTGGACTCCTGCGAGCGCCTGGTGGCCGGCCGGCCGGAGACCGAGCTGCTCTCGGTGCGCCGGCGGCTCTACGGCGAGGAGGACTGACCGGGCGACGCGCGGGACGTGGCGACGGACCGCGTCCCGCACGCCCGCGTCCGGGACGTACCGACGCGGCCGGGCGGCGCGGTCGCGCGCGTCCGGCGGGTGGTGACGACGCCGGTCGGCGAGGGTACGCCGGGGGCTGTCGTGACCGGGCCGGCGCATGCCGGCGGCGCGCGGCGGCAGTTGCCGCGCGGGTAGTGTTCGAGATGTTGGCCGGCCGGCTCCGGGGCGCTCCGCGTCACCGGTGACGGCTGGGAGCAGGACGCCGTGGAGGTGGCGATATGTCGGATCCGGCCAAGGTACGCCGGCACGCGGAGCGGGTGCGTGAACTGGTCGCGTCGGTGGTGCGGAGCCAGATCAAGGACCCCCGGCTCGGCATGATCACCATCACCGACGCCCGGATCACCGCCGACCTGCGCGACGCGACCGTCTTCTACACGGTGCTCGGCGACGCGGCGGCCCAGTCCGGCACCGCCGCGGCGCTGGAGAGCGCCAAGGGCATGCTGCGCAGCACGGTCGGCAAGGCCCTGGGGCTGCGGCACTCGCCGACCCTGACCTTCGTCCTCGACGACGTGCAGGACCAGGTCAAGCACATCGACGACCTGCTCGCCCAGGCGCGCAGCGCCGACGCCGAGGTGCAGCGGCTCGCCGCCAGGGCCGAGTACGCGGGCGAGCCCCAGCCGTACCGGCTGGACGAGGACGCCGACGACGAGGCGCACGACGAGGACGAGGACGAGACCCAGCCCCGGGGCGGGGACCGGCGGTGACCGAGCCCGCCGGCGGGCCGGCCGGTGGCGCCCTCGCGGAGGCGACGCCACCGGCCGAATCCGGCCCGGCCGAGGCGGACTGGGCGGCTGCCGTCGCGGCGGTGCGGGCCCTGCCGCCGGACGGGCGGGTGCTGTTGATCTGTCATGTCAACCCGGACGGGGACGCGCTGGGCAGCATGCTCGGCTTCGGGCTCGGGCTGCGTCGGCTGGGCGTACGCCGGATGCAGGCGACCTTCCCCGGCCCGCCGGAGGTGCCCGAGCCGTTCCGCGAACTGCCCGGGCTCGACCTGCTGGTGCCGGCGACCGAGGCATATCCGGACCCGGACCTGGTGATCTGCTTCGACGCGGCCGGCGAGTCCCGGCTCGGCGAGCTGGTCGACCGGCTGGACACCGCCGGCGGCGTGCTCGTGCTCGACCACCACGCCTCGAACACCCGTTTCGGTCGGGTCAACCTGGTGGACCCGCACGCGGCGGCCACCTCCGTGGTCGCCGAAGGGCTCCTCGCCCGGCTCGGCGTCGCGCTGGACGCGGCGATCGCGGAGTGCCTCTACGTCGCACTGAGCACGGACACCGGCTCGTTCCGGTTCGAGGCGACCACCCCGGCCGTGCACCAGCTCGCGGCGCGCCTGCTCGCCACCGGCATCCGCCCCGGCGACATCTCCCGGCGGATCTTCGACACCCGGCCGTTCGGCGCCGTGCGTCTCTTCGGCGAGGTGCTCGGCCGCGCGTGCCTGGAGCCGGCCGCGGCCGCCGGACACGGCCTGGTCTGGACGTACGCCACCCAGGACGACCTGGCCCGGCACGACCAGCGGGCGTACGTGCTGGAGGCGCTGATCGACTCGGTCCGGTGCACCGCGGAGGCCGACGTGAGCTGCGTGGTCAAGCAGACCGCGAACGGCGACTGGGCGGTGTCCATGCGCAGCAAGGGCGCGGTGGACGTCAGCCGGGTGGCGGTCGCGCTGGGCGGCGGCGGGCACCGCTTCGCCGCCGGCTTCACCGGACGCGGGACCGTCGACGAGGTCGTCGGCCGGATCCGCGCGGAGCTCGACGGCGCGCTGACGGAGACCGGCCGGCGCTGAGCCGACCCCCGGCGACCGAAGATCAGGGTCAGCTCCGGGGGGTGTCCGTCTTCCGGGGCCCGGCGAGTACGGGGAGAATCGCGGGATGGAGCAGCCCCACGAGCTCACCGTCGAGGCGCCCCGCGCCTGGGACCGTCCCGTCGTCACCGTGCCGGTGCTTGTCTGCCTCTCGCTGGTCGGCGGCCGGTTCGCGTCGTTCTCGACGGAGGCCAACCTCTGGACCGTCGGCACCGGCGGCGTACTCATCTGGCTGGGCCTGAGCAACCGGGTGCCCCGGCGACCCGCCCCGCGCCGGCTCGGCGCCCCGGCGGCCTGGTGGGCCCTGCCGGTGGTGGTCTTCGGGGTCTTCGAGGGGGCCACGTTCGTGCTGGCGGTGGGGGACGACTTCCCCACCTTCTCCCGGTTGGCCGATCCGCTGCTGGAGGACCGGCTGGTCCGCTCGGCGGCCTGGCTGGCCTGGCTGTCGGCGTTCTGGGGGTTGGTGCGGCGATGATGCGGGCGTTGGCGATCGGCGGCTTCCTGGCGGCCCTGGTGCTCTTCGCCGCCGTCGAGTGGGCGGCCCGGCGCGAGGGATCCCGGATCCCGACCCTCGGCGAGGTCTGCGCGTACGTGATGCGCTACGAGGTGGGCTCGGTGCCGGTCGGCCGGATCGGTCTCTTCGGCTTCTGGTGGTGGCTCGGCTGGCACTTCCTGGCCCGCTGATCGCCGCCCCCGCATCCCCCGTCTCGCGGGCCGCCCCGGCCCGAGCGGCCAACGTGAGTCCAGATCGCGGGAACCGTGGGCAGCATGTGGACCTGAACGATAGCTTGGGAATCGGCCGGCGTCGTGTGGCGGCGCTGGCCGTGGGCGGTGCGGCCACACCCGGCAACACCTCCCTCCAGGGTCGATCGACCCGGGCTCACGCTGCCCACCAGCCGCTCCGGTGACCCCGGACCGCTGCCGGGCGCTCAGCACGCCGCCCGTGCGGGCCGCCGTCGAGTCGGTGGCCCATGCCCTGGAAGGGGACCACCATGCCGAACAAGCCCAAGCCCGAGACCACCGACGAGGCCCGCGAGCAGATGCGCCGCGCGCTGCAGACGTCGATGGACACCCGTCAGTGACCCAGGCCGCCCGGCGGTGACGCGGCCGGCGTCCCACGCCGACAGCGTCACCGCCCGCCTGGCCCGAGAGGGAGTCGTCCCGATTGGGGTTTCACGCCCGTAGCGTTGTCGCCCGCGCGGCAATGAGCCGGCATCGCGCCCCGGAGCGGGGTTACGCCGACAGCATCGCCGCCCGGCCGGCCGGCGTCGGGCCTCGGGTGGCGGCCCTGCGCCCGAGCCGCCACCTTTCCTGCGCGCCGGTCCCTGGTGACGGCCGATCCGGGCGTCGGCAGGAGTCCCTCTCCCGCGCGACCCGCGCGCGCCGGCTCGACCTCGCGCTGATCCATCCGACCGGCACCACGCGTAGCCCGGCCGCCCCCACTGACGACGCCACGTAGCCGGTGGCGACCCGTCGAGCTGGACGGCGAACCGCCTCGAACGGCCTGACGGCCGGAAATCGCCGCCGTCCTGCCGATCTTGGTACCCGACGGCCCCACCAGGGGCACTTTCCTGCCAAGATCCGCCCGCCGCCCGCCGCCCGCCGCCCGCCGCCCGCCGCCCGCCGCCCGCCGCCCGCCGCCGCGCCGTCCGCCGCCCGCCGCCGCGCCGTCCGCCGCCGCGCCGTCCGCCGCCCGCCGCCCGGCATGGGTTGGGCCCGCGTCGCCGGGCCGGCCGCCGGTGTCTGCCCGGGTTGAGTCGTCTGCGACATCAGTTCCACAGCGTCGACGGGTACGACCCGTTGTCGGAAGTCATTCGCGCCGGTCACGGTGCGGTAAGCGGTAACTCATCTTGCGATCCTTACGCCGGGCGTGCCATGATCGGCGGCGATGAGTCAGTCCACCGTTTCCGATTCCCGGGCCGCCGCCCGCCGGATCGCCGCGCTCGCCCTGCCGGCGCTCGTGGTGCTGGCCGCCGAACCGCTCTACGTGCTCGTGGACACGGCGGTGGTGGGGCACCTCGGCCGGGTGCCGCTGGCCGCCCTCGCCGTCGGCGGGACGGTGTTGACGCTCGTCGCCTGGCTCGGCACCGTGGTCGCGTACGGCACCACGGGACGGTCGGCCCGACGCTTCGGGGCCGGCGACCGCGCGTCAGCCGTCGCCGAGGGCGTGCAGTCCTCGTGGCTGGCCCTCGGGGTGGGTGTGCTGGTCGCGGTCGGCATGCAGGTGGGCGGTGGGGCGCTGGCGCGTACGCTCGCCGGCGGGCCGGGCGAGGTGGCCGACGCCGCCGCGCAGTGGCTGCGGGTCGCGGCGCTCGGCGCCCCGGGCCTGCTGCTCGCCGCCGCCGGCAACGGCTGGCTGCGCGGCGTGCAGGACACCCGTCGCCCGCTGGCGTTCGTGCTCGGCCCGAACCTGCTCTCCGCCGTGCTCTGCCCCCTGCTGGTCTATCCGGCCGGGCTGGGCCTGGTCGGCTCCGCGGTGGCCAACGCGGTCGCCCAGACCGTGTCCGGCCTGCTCTTCGCCGGTGCGCTGGTCGCCGAGCGGGTGTCGCTGCGGCCCCGGCCGCGGCTGATCGGGCAGCAACTGGTGCTCAGCCGGGACCTGCTGATCCGTGGCGTCGCGTTCCAGGCCAGCTTCCTCTCCGCCACCGCCGTGGCCGCGCGCTTCGGCGCCGCCGCCGTGGGCGCCCACCAGATCGCCCTGCAACTGTGGTTCTTCACCGCGCTGGTGCTCGACGCGCTCGCCATCGCCGCCCAGTCGCTGATCGGCGCCGCGCTCGGCGCCGGCGACGACGCCGGGGCGCGGGCCCTCGCCCGCCGGATCGGGCTGCTCGGTGGCGCCTGCGGCGTGGCGTTCGCCGTGCTCATCGCCGCCGGCGCCGGCGTGGTCCCCGGCTTGTTCAGCTCCGATCCGCAGGTACGCGACCAGGCGATGCTCGCCTGGCCGTGGTTCGTGGCGATGCAGCCGCTGGCCGGCGTCGTGTTCGCCCTCGACGGCGTGCTGATCGGCGCCGGGGACGTCCGTTACCTGCGCAACCTGACCATCGTGGCCGCCCTCGGCGGCTTCCTGCCCGCCATCTGGCTGGCGTACGGGCTCGACCTCGGCCTCGGCGGCATCTGGGCCGGGCTCACGCTGTTCGTCGTGATCCGGTTGGTCGCTCTGCTGCTGCGGCTGCGCTCCGGGGCCTGGGCCGTGGTCGGCGCGGTGCGCTGACCACGCCCCTGCGGGGTGCTCCCGGCGCTGCGCGTCAGCAGCTCTCGCCGTCGCCCGGCCGCCAGCCCGGGTCGTAGACGTCGCCGGTCGGCCGTGCCGAGGGCCGGCTGCGTAGCGGCTCCTCGGGGGCGAGGGCCAGGAACCCCCGCTTGATCCCGGCGCAGTCGGCGTTGTAGAGGGTGCTCGCCGCCTCGTGCACCCACAACCCGCGGGACGAGGACCGGACGTCGTCGGGGTGCGGGACGTGCCAGACCACCTCGTCGCGTACGGTGACCAGCTCCGCCCCCGGCGGGTACTCCTGCGCCCGCCAGAGGTCGAAGTGGTAGACCCAGATGAAGCTGGTGGTGATCTCCAGCACCCGGATGCCGTCGGGGTCGGTGGTCGCCCGGTAGGTGACGGTGCCCCGCGCGCGCACCGTGTCGGCGTTGTCCAGCCGCGGGTCGGCCTTGTCGTCCACCCGGGTGACGTAGTTCAGCGCCGCGCCGTCGGCCAGGTCGCGCCGGACTTCGTCCCGGTTGTCCGGCGCGATCAGCCCGAGGAAGGGCTCCGGGTCGTTGACCACCAGCATCGACCTGTCGACGCGCCCCTCGACGAGCGCCTGCCGAACCTTCGCCAGACCCTGGGTGACCTGCTTCACGGTGAACGGCGCGGCCGCCTTCGCCGGCGGCAGGACGATGGCGTCCTTCCCGGCGGCGTACGGCTCCGCCGGGGTAGCCGCCCACGGGCTCACCGAGTTGCCGTCGGCGTCGGTGGGACGGACCGGGCCGGGAGCGGCCCGGCGCTCGGGCAGGATGGGCTTGTTGTCGCGGACCCGCTCGTAGAGGCCGGATCCGATGGTGCCCAGCACCGCGAGGAGCGACAGCGTCACCAGGGCGGCGAAGCCGCCCAGCAGCTTTCCGCTGTGCTTCGCCCAGCCCAGCCGTAACCGCTCCGAGCGGGTCAGCTCGCGGTCCGCCTCCGGCTCGCGCATCCAGGACGGGACGCGGATCGGCTCCTCGGACTGGGCGTACGGGTCGAAGGGTGGGGTCGGGTCGCTCGGTCGCGGCTCGGTGCTCATTCGGCTGTCCAGGATGGTGGGTACGCGGAGGGGCGCATGATCTTCGCACCCCGTCCGCCCCGGCGGGGTCCCGTCCGGCCCCCGGGCGGCAACGTTGTCCGACCGGCGGACGCCGGGCCGGCCGTCCACCCGACCCCGTACGGCGGCGACGGGGCGTCCGACCCGGTCTGGCAGGCTTGGGTGTCGTGAGCGCAGACGGTCTGATCGTGGTCGACAAGCCCGGCGGCATGACGTCGCACGACGTGGTGGCGCGGATCCGCCGGTTGGCGCGGACCCGCCGGGTGGGGCACGGCGGCACCCTCGACCCGATGGCCACCGGCGTGCTGGTGATCGGGGTCGGGCGGGCAACCCGCCTGCTCACCTACGTGATCGGCGCGCACAAGAGCTACACGGCCACCGTCCGGCTCGGCCAGGCCACCGTCACCGACGACGCCGAGGGTGACGTCATCGCCACCACCCCGGCCGGGCAGGTCACCGACGAGGCGATCCGGGCGGCCCTGGCCGCGCTGACCGGCGACATCGACCAGGTGCCGAGCGCGGTCAGCGCCATCAAGATCGACGGGCAGCGGGCGTACAAGCGGGTCCGCGAGGGGGAGAGCGTCGAGCTGCCCGCCCGCCGGGTCACCGTCTCCCGGCTGGACCTGCTCGCCGTGCGCCGGGACCAGCCCGACGTGGTGGACGTGGACATCGACGTCACCTGCTCCTCCGGGACGTACATCCGGGCCATCGCCCGGGACGCGGGCCTGGCGCTCGGGGTGGGCGGGCACCTGACGGCGCTGCGCCGTACCGCCGTCGGCAACTTCGCCCTCGCGGAGGCCGCCACCCTCGACGAGCTGGAGGGGCGCGCCCCCGAGGTGGTGAACCTGCCGCTGGCCGCGGCGGCCGACCGGTTCTTTCCGCGGCGCGACGCGGGCGCCGACGAGGCGAAGGTGCTCTCCCACGGCGGGCCGCTCGACCCGGCCGGGATCGCCGGGCCCTACGCGGTCTTCGGCCCCGACGGCGGGCTGATCGCTATCGTCAGCGAGCGGGACGGCCGGGCCCGCGCGGAGATCGTGCTCGCCCCCGCCTGACGGCGGGGCGGATCGTGGGACCGGCGGCCGGCGCGGCCCGCCGGAGAGGCAGGGAAGGAGCGCAATGCAGCGGTGGCGGGGGTACGACGCGGCGCCCGGTGGCTGGGGGCGGTCGGTCGTCACCATCGGTGTCTTCGACGGCGTGCACAAGGGGCACCAGGCGACCATCGGGCACGCCGTGACCCGGGCCCGGGAACTGGGCGTGCAGTCGGTGGTGGTGACCTTCGACCCGCACCCGGCCGAGGTGGTCCGGCCCGGCTCGCACCCGGCGGTGCTCACCGAGCCCGCCCGCAAGGCCGAGCTGATCGAGGCGCTCGGCGTGGACGTGCTGTGCGTGGTGCCGTTCACCCCGGAGTTCTCCCGGCTGCCCGCCGAGGCGTTCGTGCACGACGTCCTGGTCGAGCACCTGCACGCCGCCCTGGTGGTGGTGGGGGACAACTTCCGCTTCGGGCACAAGGCCGCCGGCGACGTGGCGCTGCTGGAGCGGCTGGGCCGCACCTTCGGCTTCGGCGTCGAGGGGGCGCCGCTGGTCGCCGAGGCGGGCACGGTCTTCTCCTCCACGTACATCCGCTCCTGCGTCGACGCGGGGGACGTCGGGGCCGCCGCCGCCGCGCTCGGCCGCCCGCACCGGCTGGAGGGCGTGGTGGTCCGCGGCGACCAGCGCGGCCGTGAGCTGGGCTTCCCCACCGCCAACCTGCTCTGCCACCGGTACGCGGCGGTGCCCGCCGACGGCGTCTACGCGGCCCGGCTGGTGCGCCGGGGCAACGCCGAACCGCTGGCGGCGGCGGTGTCGGTCGGCACCAACCCGACCTTCTCCGGCCGGGAGCGGCGGGTGGAGGCGTACGTGCTGGACTTCTCCGGCGACCTCTACGGCGAGCGGCTGGCGCTGGACTTCGTGGCGCACCTGCGCGGGCAGATCCGCTACGACGCGATCGAGCCGCTGATCGCCCAGATCGAGCAGGACGTGGAGCGCACCCGGCGGGCCCTCGGCTGACCGCGTCGCGGCCCTTGACCGGCCGCCGCCCGGCCGTGCTGGTAGTCTGGCGGGGACGTCGGCTGACCGACGTGGGGCCTCGCGTGCCTGCACGACGCCGCGGGTGCGAGGTACCGGTCCGTTTCCGGTCTCCTGACCGATCCGACGGACACCATCGAACAACCCACGAAACAGGGAGAACATGGCGCTCGACCAGGAAGCCAAGGCAAAGATCCGCGCGGAGTACGCGACCGCCGAGGGCGACACCGGTTCGCCGGAGGTGCAGGTCGCGGTCCTCACCAAGCGGATCGCCGAGCTCACCGAGCACCTGAAGGTGCACAAGCACGACCACCACAGCCGCCGCGGGCTGCTGCTGCTGGTCGGCCGTCGCCGTCGGCTGCTCAACTACGTCCAGAAGAAGGACATCAACCGCTACCGGTCGCTCATCGAGCGGCTCGGTCTGCGCCGGTGACGTGACGGGGGAGTGGCCTGCGGCCGCTCCCCCGATCCGGTACCACTGAAGAAACGGGCCGTGCGACCACCCGACAGGGAGCCGGTCAGCGTACCGGTCTCCGGTAGTGGCCCCCGGGCACCCCGGCATCTCGCCGGCCACCCGGGCGCTTCGATCGAAGACCGGCCGTCTGAGCAGCTCCCCGCGTCGTGGGCCCCCGATGCGAAGGAGCACGACAGCACCATGACCGAGACCAACCTCGGCACCGAATCCCGCACCGCCGTGATCGACAACGGGTCCTTCGGCACCCGTGAGATCACCTTCTCCACCGGCCGCCTGGCCCGCCAGGCCGCCGGCTCCGTCATCGCCCAGCTCGGCGAGACGGTCGTCCTCTCCGCCACCACCGCCGGCAAGCAGCCGAAGGAGCAGTTCGACTTCTTCCCGCTGACCGTCGACGTCGAGGAGCGGATGTACGCCGCGGGCCGGATCCCCGGCTCGTTCTTCCGCCGCGAGGGCCGCCCCAGCGAGGACGCGATCCTCACCTGCCGGCTGATCGACCGGCCGCTGCGCCCGTCGTTCGTCAAGGGCCTGCGCAACGAGGTCCAGGTCGTCGAGACCATCCTCGCGCTCGACCCGCAGCACCCCTACGACGTGGTGGCGATCAACGCCGCGTCGATGTCGACCAAGCTGTCCGGCCTGCCGTTCTCCGGCCCGATCGGGGCGACCCGGATGGCGCACGTCGACGGCCAG
The DNA here is from genome assembly GCF_043204915.1 of Micromonospora sp. NPDC047670. Lineage (NCBI taxonomy): Bacteria > Bacillati > Actinomycetota > Actinomycetes > Micromonosporales > Micromonosporaceae > Micromonospora > Micromonospora sp. NPDC047670. The sequence goes on along the minus strand of NZ_JBIDDA010000003.1, from coordinate 406,260 downwards.
TGGGTCGCCTTCCCGACCCACGAGGAGCTGTCCCGGGCCACCTTCGACATGGTGGTCGCCGGCCGCGCCCTGGCCGACGGCGACGTCGCGATCATGATGGTCGAGGCCGAGGCCACCGAGCACACCGTGGCGCTGGTCGCCGGCGGCGCCCCCGCCCCGACCGAGGAGGTCGTGGCGAGCGGCCTGGAGGCCGCCAAGCCGGCCATCCGCGAGCTGTGCCGGGCGCAGAGCGAGCTGGCCGAGGTGGCCGCCAAGCCGGTCGCCGAGTTCCCGGTCTTCCTCGACTACCAGGACGACGCGTACGACGCGGTCGCCGACCTGGTCCGCGCCGAGGTGGCCGAGGCCCTGAAGATCGCCGGCAAGGCCGACCGCGAGGAGGCCCTGGACCGGGTCAAGGCCAAGGTCGCCGAGGAGCTCGGCCCGCGCTTCGAGGGCCGGGAGAAGGAGCTCAGCGCCGCCTTCCGGTCGCTGACCAAGTCCGAGGTGCGCAACCGGGTGCTGCGCGAGCAGGTCCGCATCGACGGCCGGGGCCCGCGCGACATCCGTCCGCTGACCGCCGAGGTCGGCGTGCTGCCGCGCGTGCACGGCTCGGCGCTGTTCGAGCGGGGCGAGACGCAGATCCTGGGCGTCACCACGCTGAACATGCTGCGCATGGAGCAGTCGCTGGACACCCTCTCCCCGGAGAAGTCCAAGCGCTACATGCACAACTACAACTTCCCGCCGTACTCGACCGGTGAGACCGGCCGGGTCGGCTCGCCGAAGCGGCGCGAGATCGGCCACGGCGCGCTCGCCGAGCGGGCGCTGATCCCGGTGCTGCCGACGCGCGAGGAGTTCCCGTACGCCATCCGGCAGGTCTCCGAGGCGCTCGGCTCCAACGGCTCCACCTCGATGGGCTCGGTCTGCGCTTCCACGCTGGGCCTGCTCAGCGCCGGTGTGCCGCTGAAGGCGCCGGTCGCCGGCATCGCCATGGGCCTCATCTCCGACGAGGTCGACGGCAAGACCCAGTACGTGACGCTGACCGACATCCTCGGCGCCGAGGACGCGTTCGGTGACATGGACTTCAAGGTCGCCGGCACCCGGGACTTCGTCACCGCGCTGCAGCTCGACACCAAGCTCGACGGCATCCCGTCGGACGTGCTGGCCGCCGCGCTCCAGCAGGCGCACGAGGCCCGGCAGACCATCCTCGACGTGATGCAGCGGGCGATCGAGGCCCCGGCCGAGATGTCGGACTACGCGCCGCGCGTCACCACGGTCAAGATCCCGGTCGACAAGATCGGCATGGTGATCGGCCCGAAGGGCCAGACCATCAACGCCATCCAGGACGAGACCGGCGCCGAGATCTCCATCGAGGACGACGGCACGATCTACGTCGGCGCGACCAACGGGCCGTCGGCCCAGGCCGCCGTCGAGCGGATCAACGCCATCGCCAACCCGACGCTGCCGAAGGTCGGGGACAAGTTCCTCGGCACGGTGGTCAAGACGGCCGCGTTCGGCGCGTTCGTCTCGCTGCTGCCGGGCCGCGACGGCCTGCTGCACATCTCCAAGGTGGGCGACGGCAAGCGGGTCGAGAAGGTCGAGGACTTCCTCAACGTCGGCGACAAGGTCGAGGTCGAGATCGCGGACATCGACGCCCGCGGCAAGATCTACCTGGACAAGGTCCGCCCGGAGGGCGCCGAGGCGCCCGCCGCGGGCGAGGCCGCCGGTGGCGAGCGTCCGGCCAGCCGGGATCGCGGCGACCGGGGCCCGCGCGACCGCGGTGACCGCGAGCGCGGCGGCGACCGGGGCGCCCGTGGTCCGGGCGGCGGCGAGCGCGGCCAGGGCGGCGGCGAGCGCAGCCAGGGCGGCGGCGAGGGTGGTGGCGAGGGCGGCGAGCGTCCGCGCCGCCGGACCCGGCACAGCTGACGCACCGCACCCATCGCACCACCCACCCCTCGTCGATCTGGGAGCAACACGTGACTCGGGCCGCCTCCGCGCCGTTTCCGCCGGATCGACGGGGGGTGGCGTCGTTCCCGGGCTCCCCGGGGGCGTCCTTCCGGGGCGCCGGGGCGGCCCGCTCCGGCGGCGCCTCCCGGGCGGTGACCCGGACGATCAGCGACGATCCGCTGGGCGGCACGGTACGCCGTACCGTGCTGCCCAGCGGCCTGCGCGTGCTCACCGAGGCGATCCCGGCGATGCGCAGCGTGTCGTTCGGCATCTGGGTCGCGGTGGGCTCCCGGGACGAGACCGGCCCGCAGGCCGGCGCCGCGCACTTCCTGGAGCACCTGCTCTTCAAGGGCACCAACAAGCGCAGCGCGCTGGACATCTCCTCGGAGATCGAGGCGGTGGGCGGTGAGACCAACGCCTTCACCACCAAGGAATACACCTGCTACTACGCCCGCGTGCTGGACGAGGACCTGCCGCTGGCCATCGACGTGATGTGCGACCTCGTCGCCGACTCGGTGCTGAACCCGGCCGACGTGGAGACCGAGCGGGGCGTGATCCTCGAAGAGATCGCCATGCACGACGACGAGCCCGGCGACGAGGTACACGACCTCTTCGCCCGGGCGGTCTACGGCGACCACCCCCTGGGGCGGCTGATCTCCGGCACCGAGGAGACGGTCACCCCGATGACCCGGCGGCAGATCCAGGGCTTCTACCGCCGCCGCTACACCGCCCCGCAGATCGTCATCGCCGCCGCCGGCAACCTGGACCACGCCGCCGTCGTCAAGCTGGTCCGCCAGGCGCTGCGCGGCACCCCGCTGGACACCGACCCCGCGACGCCGGCGCCGCACCGGTCGGCCACCCCGGCGGTACGCACGAAGCCCGCCACCACCCTGGTGGAGCCGAAGGAGACCGAGCAGGCGCACGTCATCCTCGGCTGCCCCGGCATCGACCGGCTCGACGAGCGCCGCTTCGCCCTCGGCGTGCTCAACAACGTCCTCGGCGGCGGCATGTCGAGCCGGCTGTTCCAGGAAATCCGCGAGCAGCGCGGCCTCGCCTACTCGGTCTACTCCTACGCCAGCCAGTACGCCGACAGCGGCCTCTTCGCCGTCTACGCCGGCTGCGCGCCGGGCAAGGTCGACGAGGTGCTGGAGCTGACCCGGGCGGAGCTGGCCCGGGCGGCCGCCGACGGGCTGACCGAGGCCGAGGTGGCCCGGGGCAAGGGGATGAGCAAGGGCTCCTTCGTGCTGGGCCTGGAGGACACGGGCTCGCGGATGAGCCGGCTGGCCAAGGGCGAGCTGCTCTACGGCGACCTGATGCCGGTCGACGAGCTGCTCAGCCGGGTCGACGCGGTCTCCGTGGCCGACGTGAACACCCTGGCCGCCGAGCTGCTGAGCCGGCCGATGTCGCTGGCCGTGGTCGGCCCGTTCGGCAAGGACGACTTCTCCGTCCGCTGACCGTCCGCAGGGCACCCGGCCCGGCGGCCGCCCGCGCGGCACCGGCTCCCGGACGTTCCACGACTCCGGCCCGCCCCGGACCCTGTCTCGTGCGCCCGCGGCGTCGGGGCGCACCACCGCCGAGGGGCGGGGGCGCACCCACCGCCGAGGGGCGGCGGTGACCGGTGCGGCGGCGACCCCGGCACGTGCCGGTCCGGCGGGGTGCGGGCGTCCCGATTGGGATAGGTTGTGCCCCGTGACTGACGAGCAGGAGAAGAGCGCGGCCGAGCCGATCCGGGTCGGCGTGCTGGGTGCCCGGGGCCGGATGGGCGTCGAGGTGTGCAAGGCCGTGGACGCCGCCGCCGACATGGAACTGGTGGCCATGGTCGACCAGGGTGACTGGCTGTTCAACGCCTCCGACGCCGGGGCCGAGGTGGTCGTCGACTTCACCACCCCGGACGTCGTCATGGACAACCTGCACTGGTGCATCGACCAGGGCATCAGCGCGGTCGTCGGCACCACCGGCTTCACCGAGCAGCGGCTGGAGCGGGTGCGCGGCTGGCTGGCCCGCAAGCCCGGGGTGGGTGTGGTGATCGCCCCCAACTTCGGCATCGGCGCGGTGCTGATGATGCAGTTCGCCGCCCGCGCGGCCCGGCACTTCGAGTCGGTCGAGATCGTCGAGCAGCACCACCCCCGCAAGCTGGACGCGCCCAGCGGCACCGCCACGCACACCGCGCGGCTGATCGCCGCGGCCCGCGCCGAGGCCGGGCTCGCCCCGGCGCCGGACGCGACCAAGGACGAGGTCGCCGGCGCCCGGGGCGCCGACATCGAGGGGGTACGCGTGCACGCCGTGCGCGCCACCGGCCTCGTCGCCCACCAGGAGGTGCTCTTCGGCACCGTCGGCGAGACGCTGACCATCCGGCACGACTCGTACGACCGGGCGTCGTTCATGCCCGGCGTGCTGCTGGCCGTCCGCGCGGTCCGCACCCGGCCCGGGCTGACGGTCGGCCTGGACGCCCTGCTCGACTGACGGAGGAATACCGTCGCGCGCGGGCCGGACGCCCCCTAGGCTGCCCGGATGATCGACTCTGGACTCCTCGACCGGGCGGGCCGCCGGGTCACCCTGCGCCCGGTGGACGACGACAACTGGCGAGCCGTGGCCGACGTCGCCCCCCGCGACGACCAGCGCGCCTGGGTGCCGGCGCTGGCTGCCCGCTACCTGCTGCTCACCATGCGTTCCGACGTCTGGAACTCGCTCGCCGTGTACGCGGACGAGACCGTGGCCGGGCACGTCATGTGGGGCGTGGACGACGACGGCTCGCGCTGGATCGGCGGCATGGTGATCGACGCGGCCGAGCAGTGCCGGGGCGTCGGGCGGGCGGCCGTGCGCGCCCTCGCCGCCTGGCTCGCCGACCAGGACGGCGGTCACCCCGTCCGGCTCTCCTACCACCCCGACAACGCCTCGGCCGCCCGGCTCTACACCAGCCTCGGCTTCGCCCCCACAGGCACGATGGAGGACGACGAGCTGGTCGCCGAGCTGCGCCCGGCCGTCCCGGCCTAGTCCTGCAGCACCGACAGGATGTTGCCGGCCGGGTCGGTGAACCAGGCGATCGACGGCCCGTTGTCGCGCATGACGCCCTTCTCGTCCTGCGGCATGCCGGGGTAGCGCTCGAACCGCACCCCGCGCCCGGCCAGCTCGTCGACGGCCCGGTCGATGTCGTCGACCGGGAAGTTGAGCACCGTGTAGGTCGCCGGGGTGTGGTCCTCCTTCGGGTAGACCAGGATGTCCCGGTCGCCGGCGACGTGCAGCGTCAACAGGCCGCCCATCGCGTCGTCCCGCGACACCCGCAGGCCGAGCGTGTCGGCGTAGAACCGTTGCGCCCGGTCGATGTCGTCCACCGCGAAGCTGCTCATCGCCTTCGTGTCCGTGAACATGCCTTTCCTCCTTGTCGTGGCGTACGCAGGGGTGGACGGCGCGGCCCGCCGGAACTCATCGCCGCGCAGGCCCGAAGTCGGGGACGCCGGGCCCGGGACCGAGGCGCGCCGGCAGCCCGAACACCGGGAAGAGTTCCGGCGTGAGGAAGTGGGTGAGCCGGACGATCCGCCCCGCCGACGCCTCCAACAGGTGGATGCCGAACGGCCGGTGGCCGCCCGCCGGGTCGGGGCGGTAGTGACCCAGGGCCGTGCCGCCGTTGGCCGGCACCGGGACCAGCCGCGAGCCGCGGCACCCGGCGCCGGGGCCGAGCATCCACCGCCGGATGTCGCCGGGGCCGCGCAGCCACAGCGGGAACGGCGGCATGCTCTGCACCGCGTCCTCCCGCAGCAACGCGACGAGCGAGTCGATGTCGTAGCGCTCGAAGCTGGCGACGTAGCGGTCGAGCAGGTCGCGCTGTCGCGGGTCGAGCGGGGTGCCCGGCCGGTCGTCGCAGGCGGCCATCGTCGCCCGGGCCCGCTGGAGGGCGCTGTTCACGGCGGCGACCGAGGCGCCGACCAACTCCGCGGTCTCGTCGGCCCGCCAGCGCAGCACGTCGCGCAGGAGCAGCACGGCCCGCTGCCGGGGCGGCAGGTGCTGCAGCGCGGCGACGAACGCCAGCCGGACCGACTCGCGGGCCTCGGCCACCGCCGCCGGGTCGCCGGCCGGCAGCACCGCCGCGTCGGGGGCGGGCCCCACCCAACGGTCGGGCGCCGCCGCGCCCAGCGCGGCGGGGACGGGTTCGGCCGGCCCGCCGAACTCCATCGGCAGGGCCCGCCGGGCGCGCCCCCGCAGCTGGTCGAGGCAGACGTTGGTGGCGATGCGGTAGAGCCAGGTGCGGGTGGAGGAGCGGGCCTGGAAGTCGTCCCGCCCGCGCCAGGCGCGCAGCAGCGTCTCCTGCACCGCGTCCTCGGCGTCGAAGATCGAACCGAGCATCCGGTAGCAGTAGCCGGTCAGCTCGACCCGGTGCTCCTCGAGCGCCGGGTGGGCCGGGGCGGCGGCACCGTCGGGGTCGCGGCCGGTCTCGCCGCCGTGGGTCACGCCCGCCCCGCCGGTCGCCGTCGCTGCGGTCATGGGGCCACCGTAGGCGACGCCTCCGACAGTGTCCGGCGATCCGGGCCAGGCGGGACGTGTCGTCAGTCCGTGGGGGCCGCCGGCGACGGCACCGACCCGGCGGGCGGGGCGTCCGGGAGCGTCGCCTCCGCGGGCGTCGCGTCCGCCGGGTCCGCCTCCGTCGGCACCGCCACGTGCAGGCGCACCTGCGGGACGAGCATGTCGTCGACGTCCAGGGCGCGGGCCGCGCCGTCGGGCTCCCAGCCGGTGCTGGTGAGGAACTTGCGGGTCGCCTCGTCGCCGTCGAAGGCCCAGGCCACCGCCCGGACGAACCCGTCGGCGCGCCACAGGTCGACGGTCGCGGCGAGCAGCCGGCTGCCGTGCCCGCGCCGCCCCCACCGCGGCTCCACCAACAGGTCGGTCACGGCGGCCACGTCCGGCCCGAGCGCCTCGGCCGGCTCGCCGGGGGCGAGGGCCTCGGCATCGGCCGGACCGGAGGCGGCGAACCCCACCAGATACGATTGCTCGGCCTGTTCGACGGCGACCAGCACCCGGTGCGTCCCGGAGGGCGGCTCCTGCACCGCCGCGCTCCACCGCCGGGCGAGCCACGCCTCGTCCAGGTTGTCGAGCACGTGCCGGGGCAGGATCCGGCGATAGGCGACCCGCCAGGTCGCGAGCTGGATGCGTGCGATCTCGCCGGCGTCTTCCGGACGCGCCGGGCGGACGTACCCGAGAGCCATGGGACGGAAGCCTACGCAGGGCGAGGGAGGCGACGGTGGCGCAGGGTCCCCGACGGACGGTTCAGCAGGTCGTCGGCGTGGTCGCGCTCGCCGTGGCGGTGACCGCGTTCCTGTCCGTCGCGGCCGTCCGGCACGGCTTCTTCGACCTCAAGGTCTACTACGGCGCGCTGACCTGGTGGGTGCACGACGGCGGGGAGATCTACGACTTCCTCAAGCCCGGCACCCAGTACGGCTTCACCTATCCGCCCTTCGCCGCCCTGGTCATGCTGCCGATGGCGTACCTGCCCTGGTCGGCGGCGATAGCGGTGAGCGTGGCCGCCAGCGTGGTGGTCACCGCCGTGCTGTTCTGGTGGCTGGTCGACCCGATCTCCCGCCGGGCCGGCTGGACCCGCTGGTTCGCCCTCGCCGTGGCGCTCTGCCTGGCCGCCGCGTACGAGCCGATGCGCGAGACGGTCAACTTCGGCCAGGTCAACATGCTGCTGCTCTTCCTGGTCGCGGTCGACCTGCTGCGGCTGCTGCCGGCCGGCAGTCGCTGGGCCGGCGTCGGCGTCGGCCTGGCCACCGCGATCAAGCTGACCCCGGGCATCTTCATCGTCTACCTGCTGGTCACCCGCCGCTGGCGGGCCGCGGTCACCTCGATGGCCGCCGCGGCCGGCGCGACGCTGCTGGCCGCCGCGCTCTTCCCCGACGCGTCGCGGGAGTTCTGGACCGAGGCGCTGTGGAACACCGGCCGGGTGGGCGAGCTGGCGTTCGTCTCCAACCAGTCGCTGCGCGGGGTGGTGGCCCGGCTGAACCCGGAGCACCCGAGCACCCTGGCCTGGCTGGCGCTGGTGCTCGCCGCGCTGGCGCTGTGGGCCTGGCGCTCCCGCGCCGCCGTGGCCGCCGGCGACGAGGCGGCCGGCCTGGCGCTGACCGGCGCGGTGATGTGCCTGGTCAGCCCCGTCACCTGGGTGCACCACCTGGTCTGGCTGCTGCCCGCGCTGATCCTGCTGGTGGACAACGGCATGGCCGCGCCCGCCGGCGGCCGCCGGCGCCGCGTGCTGCTGGGCGCCGCGATCGTCGGGTACGGCTTCCTGATCAGCCGGATCGTCTGGGCCTGGGAGAAGGACTTCAGCGGGGTCGACGGCTTCCTCGGCAGCAACACCTACGTCTGGATCAGCCTGGCGCTGCTGGCGTTCCTGCCCATCCGCCGCCTGGGCGACGGCGGCCGGACCAGCCGCCGTCGGGCGACGCCGGCCGGGTCAGCCACCGAGGCGTCCGGCGTACCGCAGCTCGACGAGCCCGACCGGCGGGCGCCCGCCGGCCAGCGGCACCGGGTAGGTCGACCGCTCACCGTCCGGTGACAGCCCGGCCCGCTCGTAGAACCGGCGGGCCCGGTGGTTCTCCGCCAGCACCCAGAGCCGGTAGTCGGACCAGCCCCGCGCCGCCAGCCCGGCGCGGGCCGCCGCCAGCAGCGCCCGCGCCGTGCCGTCGCCCCAGCGCGCCGGCTCGACGTACATCGCCAGCACCTCGCCGTGCGCGGGGTCGAGGTCGCCCCGGTCCTGGTTGTTGCGGTACGGACCGAACGTGGTGAACCCGGCCAGCGTCCCGTCGGCCTCCGCGAGCAGGGTGGTGAACGGGTGCTCCGGGTCGGCGGTGCCGAGGTCCCGGCGGCGCTGCGCCCACGCCGCGACGTTGAGCCGCCGCAGCACCTCGTCGGGCATGATCCCGGCGTAGCCGGACTGCCACCCGTGGATGTGCACCCGGGCGACCGCCTCGGCGTCCTCGGGTTCCTCGCGCCGGATCGTGAGCATGCGTCCGTTCTATGCCCCGGCGGGCGATCGGTCCAGCGTCCGCTCCGGGTGTCGTACGCGTGGATTAGGGTGCCCGACGATGGCCGCACCGGAATCGCTCTCGCTCGCCCAGGCCCGTCGGGTGGCGCTCGCCGCCCAGGGCTACGCCGACCCCCCGCCCACCGGCGTGCCCACCCGTCGGCACCTGCGCCGGGTGCTGGACCGGGTCGGGCTGATCCAGATGGACTCGGTCAACGTGCTGCAACGCGCGCACTACCTGCCGCTCTACAGCCGCCTCGGGCCCTACCCGACCTCGCTGCTCGACTCCGCCGCCTACCGCCGCCCCCGGGAGCTGTTCGAATACTGGGGGCACGAGGCGTCGCTGGTCCCCGTCGGGCTGCATCCGGCGCTGCGCTGGCGGATGGCCCGGGCCCACTCGGAGTCCTGGGGCGGGATGCGCCGGATCGCCGAGGAGCAGCCCGGTCTGGTCGCCTGGGTCCGCGACGAGGTGGCCGCCCGGGGGCCGCTCACCGCCGCCGAGATCGAGCACGACGCGCCCCGGGAGACCGGCAACTGGGGGTGGAACTGGTCGGCGGTGAAGCGGGCACTGGAGTTCCTCTTCTGGGCCGGCGAGGTGACCGCCGCCGAGCGCACCACCTCGTTCGCCCGTCGCTACGACCTGCCGGAGCGGGTGCTGCCCGCCGCCGTGCTGGACGCGCCCACGCCGACCGACGCCGAGGCGTACCGCACGCTGGTGGCGATCGCCGCGCGGTCGCTCGGCGTGGCCGCGGAGCCGGAGCTGCGCGACTACTTCCGGCTGCCCGTGGCCGGCGCCCGGCACGCGATCGCCGAGCTGGCGGAGGCGGGCGAGCTGCTGCCGGTCGCGGTGCAGGGCTGGCGGCAGCCCGCCTGGCTGCACGCCGGAGCGCGGTTGCCCCGCTGGGTGCGCCGCAACACCCTGGTGAGCCCGTTCGACCCGCTGGTCTGGGAGCGGGCCCGCACCGAGCGGCTCTTCGACTTCAGCTACCGCATCGAGATCTACGTGCCGGCGCCGCAGCGGGTCTACGGCTACTACGTGCTGCCCTTCCTACAGGGGGAGCGGTTCACCGCCCGGGTCGACCTGAAGGCCGACCGGAAGGCCGGCGTGCTGCTGGTGCCGGCGGCCTGGCTCGAGCCGGGGGCCGATCCGGGTGAGACCGCGCTGGCGCTCGCCGCCGAGCTGCACCGCCTCGCCGGCTGGCTGGGCCTGGACTCGGTGGCGCCGCCCGCCGCCGGCGACCTGGCCGCGCCGCTGGCCGCCGCGCTGGTGGGCGTGGCCGGTGTACGGTGAGCGACGTGACGAGCGTTGACGGACCGGCCCCCCAGCCGCATCCGCAGAGCGGCGGGGTCGACGCGCCGCCCCAGGCATGGCAGGCGGTCCCGCCCGACGGTGGGCAGGCCGGGCACCCCGCTGCGTGGCCGGCGGGTCAGGTGCCGCCCTACCCGGTGCCCGAGCCGGACCGGCTCACCCGCTTCGTCGTCCGCCTCTACGACCGCTCGCCGCGCTGGGCGGTGCCGCTGGCCGCGCTCGGCTGCGTCGCCGCCGGCATCGGCTACGCGCTGCTCAGCGACCCCACCCGCGCCGCGCCGGACGCCGCGCCGACCTGCCTGCTCAAGCTGACCACGGGGCTGGACTGCCCGGGCTGCGGCGGCACCCGCGCGCTCTGGTACGTGCTGCACGCCGACCTGCCGGCCGCCGCCCGGCACCACTTCCTCTTCGTCTTCGCGCTGCCCTTCCTGGCCTACCTCTTCGTCGCGTGGGCGGGGAAGCAGGCGTTCGGTTGGCGCCTGCCCGAGCTGCGGCTCAGTTCGAAGATGATCGGCGGCTTCCTCGTCGCCTGGCTGGCCTTCTCGGTGTTGCGCAACCTCCCCTGGGCCCCGTTCACCTCCCTCTACGTCTGACCGAGCCTGGGGCGGTGCCCGCGTCGCCGGCCGGGCCGGGCGTCACGTGCGTCCTTGTCGCCTGGGCCGGTCGCGGTGCCCGCTCGCCGGCCGGGCCGGGCGTCACGTGCGTCCTGGTCGCGTGAGCCGGTCGCCGTGCCCGCGTCGCCGGCCGGGCACCACGCGCGCCCTGTCGAGCTGAGTCGTTCACGACATCACGCTTCCGGAGCCCCTGCCCGGCGTGGTGCGTATGCCAGGGGTCGCCGAAGGTCGTCCGGGTGCGCGAGCGCGGCGTCGCGGTCGCGCGGACCCGCCGGTCGGGCAGGTCGACCGGTGCGGCCGACCGGTGCGCGCCACGGGCACCAACGGGCTGGCCGGCGTCCCGGGAGTCGCCGGCGTCCCGGGAGTCGCCGGCGTCCCGCGAGTCGTCCCCGCCCAGCGATGTCGTAGACGACTCAGCTCGACAGCGCGCCGGAGGCGGTGCCGTCCGGGCCGTGCTCCGGCTGCGACGTCCGACGGCGGAACGGGGGCGCGCGCCGCGTCGCTCGGCATCGCCGCCGGGTGATCGACGTTGCACCGGGCGAGCCTGGCTTGGGCGACCCGGGTCGACGCCACTAAAGTCCCAGGAATGCCGGACATGGTGCAGCCCCAGGTCAAGCTCATCGCGTGGACCCACTTCGAGGCCCCGGACGACGTGCCGTGGTCGACCGACGCGGAGGGTGGCCAGGCCCTCGCCGAGTTCGCCGGGCGCGCCTGCTACCAGAGCTGGAAGAAGCCCAACCCGGCCACGGCCACCAACGCCGGCTACCTCGCGCACATCCTGGAGGTCGGGCACCTCTCGGTGCTGGAGCACGGCTCGGTCAGCTTCTACTTCAGCGGGGTGTCCCGCTCGTTCACCCACGAGCTGATCCGCCACCGGCACTTCTCGTACTCCCAGCTCTCCCAGCGGTACGTGCCGGAGCGGGACGCCGCCATGGTCGAGCCTCGGGTGATCGCCGAGGACCCGGAGCTGCACAAGAAGTTCGTGGAGGCCGCCGAGGCGAGCGTGCGCGCGTACAACGAGTTGCTGGAGGGGCTGGAGCAGCGCTTCGCGGACGTGGAGAACGCCACCCTACGGCGCAAGCAGGCCCGCCAGGCGGCCCGCGCCGTGCTGCCCAACGCCACCGAGACCAGGATCGTGGTCACCGGCAACTACCGGGCCTGGCGGCACTTCATCGCCATGCGTGCCACCGAGTCCGCCGACGTGGAGATCCGCGAGCTCGCGGTGGAGTGCCTGCGGCAGCTCCAGGGGGTCGCCCCGAACGTCTTCGCCGACTTCGTCATCTCGACCCTGCCCGACGGCACCGAGGTGGCCGCCACCCCGCACGGGGAGTGAGTCCTGGGCCCTTCCCCGGCGGGGTGCCGGTGGACGTCCGCTAGGTTGGTGGCATGACGCACGACCACCCTGACACCCCCGCCCGGACGGTGTCCCGCCCCTTCGGGCGAGTGCTCACGGCCATGGTGACCCCGTTCACCGCCGACGGCTCGCTCGACCTCGACGGCGCCGCGCGCCTCGCCAGTCACCTGGTCGACGAGCAGGGCAACGACGCGCTGGTGGTCAACGGCACCACCGGCGAGTCGCCGACCACCACCGACGCGGAGAAGGAGCACCTGATCCGGGCCGTGGTGGAGGCGGTCGGCGACCGCGCCAAGGTCGTGGCCGGGGTCGGCACCAACGACACCCGGCACACCATCGAGCTGGCCGCCGCCGCGGAGAAGGCCGGCGCGCACGGCCTGCTCGTGGTCACCCCCTACTACAACAAGCCGCCGCAGAGCGGCCTACTGCGCCACTTCACCGCCGTCGCGGACGCCACCGGCCTGCCGGTGATGCTCTACGACATCCCGCACCGCTCCGGCGTGCCGATCGACACGGAGACGATGGTGCGGCTGGCCGAGCACGGCCGTTTCGTCGCCGTGAAGGACGCCAAGGGCGACCTGACCGCCACCAGCTGGGTCACCAGCCGGACGAACCTCGCCTTCTACAGCGGCGAGGACTCGCTCACCCTGCCCGCGCTTGCCGTGGGCGCCGTCGGCGTGGTCGGCACCTCGACCCACTTCACCGGCGCGCTCACCAAGCGGATGATCGAGGCGCACGACGCGGGCGACAACACCACCGCGTTGGACCTGCACCGGCGGCTGCTGCCGCTGTTCACCGGCATCTTCCGTACCCAGGGCGTGATCCTGGTGAAGGCGGGCCTGGCGGCGGCCGGGATGCCGGCCGGGCCGGTGCGCCCGCCGCTGGTCGACGCGACCGACGACGAGATCGCCCAGCTCCGCGCCGACTGCGCGGCGGCGGGCCTGGAACTTCCCGAATGACCGAACGATACGACGGGCGCCGGGTGACGGCGCCGCAGAATGAGGTGGACGCGTGACCGAGGCGCACATCGAGGCGGAACTGCCCCCGCCGCTGCCGGAGGGTGGGCTGCGGATCATCCCGCTCGGCGGGCTCGGCGCCATCGGTCGGAACATGACCGTCTTCGAGTACGACGGCAAGCTGCTCGTCGTCGACTGCGGGGTGCTGTTCCCGGACGTGGAGCAGCCCGGCGTCGACCTGATCCTGCCCGACTTCGGCCCGATCCTGGACCGGCTCGACGACGTGCAGGCCATCGTGCTCACCCACGGCCACGAGGACCACATCGGCGCGGTGCCCTACCTGCTCGCCCACAAACCCGACATTCCGCTGGTGGGCTCGCAGTTCACCCTGGCCCTGGTCGAGGCGAAGCTCGCCGAGCGGCGGATCCAGCCGTACACGCTGACGGTGCGGGAGGGCGGCCGGGAGCGGCTCGGCCCGTTCGAGTGCGAGTTCTTCGCGGTCAACCACTCGATCCCCGACGCGCTCGCGGTGGCCATCCGCACCCCGGCCGGCCTGGTGCTGCACACCGGCGACTTCAAGATGGACCAGCTCCCGCTGGACGGCCGGATAACCGACCTGGCCGGCTTCGCCCGGCTCGGCGCCGAGGGCGTGGACCTGCTGCTCTCGGACTCCACCAACGCGGAGATCCCCGGCTTCGTCACCCCCGAGCGGGAGATCGGGCCGGTGCTCGACTCGATCTTCGCGAAGGCGCGCGGCCGGATCATCGTCGCCTCGTTCGCCTCGCACGTGCATCGGGTGCAGCAGGTCTTCGACTCCGCCGCCGAGCACGGCCGCAAGGTCGCCCTGATCGGCCGGTCGATGGTCCGCAACATGGGTATCGCCCGCGACCTCGGGCTGCTCAACATCCCGGCGGGGCTGGTCGTCGGGCTGGAAGAGGCGACCACGATGCCGCCCGAGCAGATCGTGCTGATGTCCACCGGCTCCCAGGGCGAGCCGATGAGCGCCCTCGGCCGGATGGCCAGCGGCGACCACCGGCACATCACCATCGCCCCCGGCGACACGGTGGTGCTCGCCTCGTCGCTGGTGCCGGGCAACGAGACCTCGGTCTACCGGGTGATCAACAGGTTGGCCCGGGCCGGCGCGGTGGTCGTGCACAAGGACGTCGCCAAGGTGCACGTCTCCGGTCACGCCCCCGCCGGCGAGCTGCTCTACCTGCTCAACGTGGTCCGCCCGAGCAACCTGATGCCGGTGCACGGCGAGTGGCGACACCTGCGCGCGCACGCCCGCCTCGGCATCGAGTCCGGTGTCGCCCCGGACCGGGTGGTGCTCTGCGAGGACGGCGACGTCGTCGACCTCGTCGAGGGCCGGGCCAGCCTCGTCGGGCACGTGAAGAGCCGCTACGTCTACGTCGACGGCCTGGCCGTCGGCGACGTCAGCGAGTCGCTGCTCACCGAGCGGCGGATCCTCGGCGACGGCGGCTTCATCGCCACCACGGTGGTCGTCGACTCCGTGACCGGCAAGGTGGTGGGCGGTCCGACCCTCTCGGCGAAGGGCTTCTCGGAGGACCCGGAGGCGTTCAGCCCGGTGATCCCGCTGGTCACCGAGGCCCTGAACCGGGCCGCCTCCGACGGCATCACCGACCCGCACCAGCTCCAGCAGATCGTCCGGCGCACCGTGGGGCGGTGGGTGAACGACGCGTACCGGCGCCGGCCCATGATCGTGCCCACCGTCGTCGAGGTCTGACGGCGCCACCGCGACGCCCGCCCGCACCCTCGGGTGCCGGCGGGCGTCGCCGCGTCCGGGGCCGGGCGCGTCCTTCCAGCCGCGCGACGAGATCCTCGCCGCGAACGACCTGACCCGGTGACCGCCGACGGCCTAGCCCGTCGGGCCGCGACGGGCCGGTCGCCGACATCCCCGTGCACGTCGGCGACCGGCCCAGGCCGCCCGATCAGCCCCCGACGAGGCGGCGGCGGAGCAGCAGCAGACCGGCCCCGAGGGCCAGCAGGGCCGCGCCGGCCAAGGCGTACGCGGCGCCGGCCGGCCCGGTGCGGGGCAGCTCGGTCCCGCCGGTGGCGGACGTCGTCGGCGTGGCCGTACGGGACGGGTCGGCCGACGGGGAAGCGGTGGCGCCGCCGTCCGCCGCGAGCCGCAGGGTGATCGAGGTGTCCTCGTTGGTGTAGCGGTTGGTGGGGGCGAGGTACAGCCGGACGGTCGGCGCGTCGCCGCTCACCGACAGTCGCACCCGCACGGTGTCCGTGGCGTCCTCCCCGAGCACGTCGGGGCGCGGGATCTCGCAGCCCACGCCGGCCATCCGGCCGCTGTCCGAGCAGGCGGGCGCGGTGACCCGCACGCCGTCGGGGGTGACCACGTTCAGCGCGTAGCCGCCGATCGAGAAGGCGCCGGTGTTGGTCACCCGGGCCGTGAGCGTCACCTTCCCGTCGACGATCGGCGTGGCGGTGGCCCGCAGCCGCAGGGTCGTGCGGTCCGGCCAGTTGATCCGGAAGTCGGTGGGCCGGTCGGTGACACCGGCGGCGTCCCGGCCGGCCACCGATCCCCACACCTGCACACCGAAGACCGGCTCGGCGGCCGTCGCCGTGAGCCGCAGCCGGTACGTCCGTCGGCCGCCGGCCGGCAGCTCCGTCCCGCCGCAGACCCACGTGCGGGCCGCCGCGGCGTCGGCGCGGCAGTCCCCGCCCGAGGTGACGCCGACCCCGGCCGGCAGGCGCAGCACGAAGGACCCCCTCGCCGCCGCCGTGCCCATGTTGGTGACAGCGACCTCCATGGACCCCGACGGGTGCCACGGGTCGCCCTTGAGGAACACGTGGTCCGCCCGGGCGATGACGGTCGGTGTCCCGGCGGCCGGCGTGGCGGTCGGGCTCGGCGCGGGGGCGTGCGCCGACGCGGGCGGGGCGAGGGCGGGCAGGGCCAGCAGGGCGACGGCGACGGCGGCGCCGGTGCGCAGCGGGTGGGTGATCATCGGCTACTCCCGGGATAGGTGCGGGTGACGCAGAGACCACACCTGACCGGGGAGCCGGGTTGCGCGGTGTCGAATGCCGGACAGCGCGGCCCGCCCTCGCACCTGGCGGCGCGATCGTGGGGCGCGGGGCCCGGCCCGGCGGCGCGGCCCCGCGAACGCGCCGCCGGCCGGGCACTGCCGGTCCCGGCGGGCGGCGGCGGAGACGCGGGGCCGGGCCGGCTCAGGTCAGCAGCGCGTTCAGCTCGCCGTAGCCCATCGCGTCGGCCAGCGAGTCGTACGACCCGGAGCGCAGCGCCTCCGTGGCGGCCCGGCGGACCAGCCCGTACGCGGCCTCGGCGAGCGCCGAGCCGAGGCTGACCCGGGCCACCCCCAGCCCGGCCAGCGTGGCGACGGGGAGCCCACCCGGCCCGGTGAGCACGTTGACCGGGCCGTCGATCCCGGCGACCAGCGCCCCGATGGTCTCGGCGTCCGCCACCCCCGGCACGAAGATCCCGTCCGCGCCCGCCGCCCGGTACGCCGCCGCGCGGCGCAGCGTCTCCGCCAGCCGGTCCGCCGGGTCGCCCACCGCCCGCAGGAACACGTCGGTGCGGGCGTTGACGAAGAGCCGCACCCCCGCCGCGTCGGCGGCCTCCCGGGCGGCCCGGATCCGGGCGCACTGCTCGTCGACCGGGCGCAGCGGGTCCGTCCCCGCCGGCGGGGCGTCCTCGATGTTCACGCCGACCGCGCCGGCGGCAAGCACCCCGGTCACGGTGCTGGCGACCCCGGCCGGGTCGGCCGCGTACCCGCTCTCGATGTCGGCGGTGACCGGGACGGTGACGGCCGCGGCGACGCGGGCGATCACCGCCAGGGCGCGCTCCCGGTCCAGTTCGTCGCCGTCCGGGGCGCCCAGGCTCCACGAGACGCCGGCGCTGGTGGTGGCGACCGCCGCCGCGCCGCAGTCGGCCACGATCCGGGCGCTGGCCGCGTCCCAGGCGTTGGGCAGGACGAGCGGGGATCCGGCGCGGTGCAGGGAGTGCAGGAGCTGGGCGGCGTGCTGTTGGTGCGTCGTCGTCATGGGCACCAGTCCACCAGGGCGGAAGGAGATCGTCTGGCGGGTTTCGGACCCCATCGGCGGGCCGCCGCCATGCTCACGGTCAGGGCAGCGCGGCCACCGCGTCGGCGTACGCGACGCCGGTGTCGACGGCCGCGTCGAGCAGGACCGTGAGCTGGGCCGGGGCCACCCCGTGCGCCAGGTCGGTGCTGACGTCGCCGGCCAGCACCAGCTCGCCCCCGAGGTCGTGCACGTACGCCTTGGGCAGCAGCCGGTCGTGGTTCCAGGCGTTGCAGAACGCGTACGCCTCGGCGAGCCGGTCGGCCGGCAGCCGGCGGCTCGCCACCGAGCGCGCCCGGAGGATCTCGCCCCGCTCGCCGGCCCGGCGGAACTGGATCAGCGCCTCGCCCCACCGGCCGACCACGGTGCCGCCGGCGTCCACGGCGTAGCGGTCCCCGCGCCGGTCGAGGGCGGCGGTGATCATCTCCAGGGTCAGCGGGCGCGGCTCCCCGTCGGCCGGTGCGCCGTCGTCGGGCGGATCGCCCGGGTCGTCACCCGGGTCGTCGTCGGGTGGCAGCGGCACCGGTGCGGCGAGCGGCCGTTCGGCGAGCCAGGACGCGATCCGCCCGGACTGGTGGCCGGTGCCGTTGCGGGCGTCGAAGCTGCCGGCCAGCCCGTTGGCCAGCCCGAGCAGGACGGTGCCGAGCGCGGCCACGTCGAGGTCGGCGGCCGGCCGTGCCCCGGATCCGGGCCGGTGCACCGTCCGCCCGCCCAGCCCCGCCTCGACGGCGAGCGCGCAGACCAGGGCGCCGGCGGCGGCGAACTCCATCGCGGACAGCTCGTCGTGCGGCCGGTCCAGCCGGGGCAGCTGCTCGGCGAGGATGTCCAGCCCTCGCGCGGGGTGCCCGCCCAGCGCACACCACCGCAGGTGCGCGGCGAGGTACGGGAAGGCGGCCTGTTCCCGCCGGTGCCGCCGGTACGCCCGCACGTGCGCCTCGGCCGCCCGCTCCGGCTGCCCGGCCCGCAACCAGGGCAGCAGCCCGGCGGCCAGCGTGCGTTCGGGCTGCTCGGTGCAGCCTCCCGCGTCGTCCGGCGCGTCCTCCAGCGCGTCCAGCGCGGCCCGGTCGTCGCCCCACCCGGCGAGCAGCTCCGCCCGCCGGGCCGGCGCGCAGCCCGGGCAGCCGCCGGCCGGTCCCGCCCCGGCCGTCGACCACCGGGCGAACCACTCCCGCGCGGCGGGCTCGTCGCCGAGATGGTCGGCGATCCGGCAGCGCAGCTCGGCGAGCACCGCCACGTCCGGACCCGACCCGGCCCGGGCGGCGAGGTCGTCGAGCATGGCGCGGGCCTGGTCCAGCCCGACCCGGGGGCTGCCGAGCAGGGCCTCCACGGCGTGGCGCTGGTAGCGCGGCAGCAGCTCGGCGTCCGCGTCGGGCAGCAGGTCGGGGCGGCGGTCGACGGCGGCGAGGCAGCGGCGCACCGGCTCGACCAGCCGCCACCGCTCCCCGTGCAGCAGGTACGCCTCGATCAGCGCGAACCGGGCCTGGACGGCCGACCGGTCGTCGCCGGTGGCGTCGGCGTGGGCGGCGATCCGTTCCAGTTCCGCGCTCCTGGCCTCGCCGTCGGGCGCGTCGCGGGCGTCGGCGAGCGCCTCGGCCAGCGCCGGATCGCGGTGGCCGCCCCCGCGCCGCCGCCCGCCCCACCGGGCGGACAGCCCGAACGGGTCCGGCCCGCGGCCGGCCGGTTCCCCGCCCCGGCCCGTCACGCCACGACCCCGCCGGGCAGCCGGGCGACCTCGGTGGCGAGCTGGCAGCCGGTGGCGATGCCGCAGTCGAGCAGCTGGTCGAGCTGGTGCGGGGTCACGCCGCGCTCCAGGTCGGTGATGACCTCGCCGCAGACCCGGGCCCGTCCGTCGTCCTCCACGTGCACGAACGCCTTCGGCCAGAGCCGGTCGTGGTTCCAGGCGTTGCAGAAGGCGTGCAGCGCCGGGACGTACTCGATGGGGAACGTCGGCGCGGCGAGGGTGCGCACCTGGAGCAGCTCGCCGGCGGCGCCCGGCCGCAGGAACCAGATCAGGCTGTCGGCCCAACGGCCGACCAGGTCACCGTCCGCGTCGACCTGGACCGCGTACCCCCGGCTGTGCAGCACGGCGGCGATCAGTTCGCCGGTCAGCGGTCGCAGCGCCCCCGGGTGTCCGGCCAGGGGGCCGTCCGGACCGTCCTCGATTCCCGGCGACGCCATGGGGCATCCCTTCTGAGGCAGATATCACGTGAGGCGGCGGGGTCCGCGCTGCGACGCGCGGACACGACCCGGAAAAGCGGCGATCTGCCGGGTCGCGCCGTTAAGTTGATGCTATGGCGGGCCGTACCTCTCAGGCGAGCCGGCGGCGCGGCGCGTCGCCGCGTGGCACCACGAACAGCCGTGCCCGTCAACCGGCGAAGAAGACCGCCCGGGCGACCCCCCGGCGGCGACCCGCGGCGCGGCCGGGGCCGGGGCTCCTCGTCGGGCGCGCGGTCGGCGCACTGTGGATGGGGTTGGCGCACGGCGTCGGCTGGGCCTTCCGCGCCGCCGGCCGGCAGGCCGCCTCGGCCCGCGGGCTCGACCCGGAGCACCGCCGCGACGGCGCGGGGCTGCTGGTCTTCGGCCTCGCCCTGCTCAGCGCCGTGGCCATCTGGTTCTCCGGTGCCGGCCCGGTCGGCGAGCAGCTCGCCGACACCGTCCGGCTCTTCCTCGGCGCGATCGCCATCGTGGTGCCGGTGCTGCTGATGATCGGGGCCTGGCGGCTCATGCGGGAGCCCGCCGACCCGGAGCACCGCGGCCGGGGGCTCGTCGGCTGGGGCTCGATGCTGGTCGCCACGGCCGCGATGCTGCACATCGGACAGGCCCCGGTCGACGCGGTCCAGCGCGACTTCGCGGGCGGCCTGGTCGGCGCGGGCGTGGGCAGCCTGCTGGAACGGGCGGTCACCGCCTGGGTGGCCGTGCCGCTGCTGATCCTGCTGCTGGTCTTCGGCCTGCTGGTGGTCACCGCGACGCCGATCAACAAGGTCCCGGAGCGGCTCGGCCTGCTGGCCGGCACCCTCGTCGCCCCGCCGGCAGCCGAGGAGACGGACGAGGCGCCCGCCAAGCCCGCCCGCAAGCGCCCGGCGAAGCGGGCGGCGCCGCCGCCGCTCGACCCGGGGGAGTTCGACGACGACCTGGACGGGGTGGACCTCCAGGAGACTCTCGTGCTGCCCCGCAAGCCGCCCGGCAAGGTGCCGGCCAGCCGCCGGCCCGTCGACCCGCCGGAGCACTCGCCGGCCCCGACGCGGGCCGAGCAGCTCGCGCTGACCGGGCTGGCCGGCGACTACACGCTGCCGCCGGCGAACATGCTCAGCGGCGGCGCGGCGCCGAAGACCCGGAGCAAGGCCAACGACGAGGTCATCGCCGCGCTGACCGGCGTCTTCGAGCAGTTCGACGTGGACGCCGCCGTCACCGGCTTCACCCGGGGGCCGACGGTCACCCGCTACGAGGTGGAGCTGGGACCGGGCGTCAAGGTCGAGCGCATCACCCAGCTCTCCCGCAACATCGCGTACGCGGTGAAGTCCCCGGACGTGCGGATCCTCAGCCCCATCCCGGGCAAGAGCGCGGTCGGCGTGGAGATCCCGAACACCGACCCGGAGAACGTGGCGCTCGGCGACGTGCTGCGCTCGCGCGCCGCCACCAGCGACCACCACCCGATGGTGGTGGCGCTCGGCAAGGACATCGAGGGCGGCTACGTGGTGGCCAACCTCGCCAAGATGCCGCACATCCTCATCGCCGGCGCCACCGGCGCGGGCAAGTCGTCCTGCCTGAACTCGCTGCTGGTGTCCATCCTCACCCGGGCCACCCCGGACGAGGTGCGGCTGCTGCTGATCGACCCGAAGCGGGTCGAGATGACGGGCTACGAGGGCATCCCGCACCTGGTCACGCCGATCGTGACCAACGCGAAGAAGGCGGCCGACTCGCTGGAGTGGGTCGTCCGCGAGATGGACATGCGGTACGACGACCTCGCGGCCAACGGGGTGCGGCACATCGACGACTTCAACCGCAAGGTGCGCAACGGCGAGATCAAGGCCCCGCCGGGCAGCGAGCGGGAGATGCGCCCGTACCCGTACCTGCTGGTGATCGTGGACGAGCTGGCCGACCTGATGATGGTCGCCCCGCGCGACGTGGAGGACTCGGTCGTCCGGATCACCCAGCTCGCCCGCGCGGCCGGCATCCACCTGGTGCTGGCCACCCAGCGCCCCTCGGTCGACGTGGTCACCGGTTTGATCAAGGCGAACGTGCCGTCCCGGCTGGCGTTCGCCACCTCCTCGCTGGCCGACTCCCGGGTCATCCTCGACCAGCCGGGCGCGGAGAAGCTGCTCGGCCGCGGCGACGGCCTCTTCCTGCCGATGGGCGCCTCGAAGCCGATCCGGATCCAGGGCGCCTGGGTGACCGAGCGCGAGATCGCCGACGTGGTGAAGTTCTGCAAGGACCAGCGCGAGCCGGAGTTCCGCCCGGACGTGCTCGCCCCGCCGGACAGCGGCAAGAAGAAGATCGACGAGGACATCGGCGACGACCTCGACCTGCTGGTGCAGGCGGTCGAGCTGGTGGTCACCTCGCAGTTCGGCTCGACCTCGATGCTCCAGCGCAAGCTGCGGGTCGGCTTCGCGAAGGCGGGGCGGCTGATGGACCTGATGGAGACCCGGGGCGTGGTCGGCCCGTCGGAGGGCTCCAAGGCGCGCGACGTGCTGGTCAAGCCGGACGAGCTGGAGGAGGTCCTGGCGGGCCTGCGCGGCGACGACGAGTGAGGTCGCCCCGCCGCCGCCGGGCGAGGGGCTCCGGGTGGCGACCCCGCCGGCCGCGTCGCGCCCCGGGCGACGCTGACGGGCCCGCCGGATTCCGGCGGGCCCGTCAGCGTGGGGGAGCGGCGGTCAGGAGTTGTAGAGGGCAGCGCCGATGATCATGCCGATGATCGCCCCGGCCACGCTGGCGACGGCGGCGTACCAGCCGAGCGGCTTGTCGCCGAGCACGGCTCCGACGATCCCCAAAATCAGGCCGGCGAGGCCGAACAGCGGCGGCAGGAACAGGATCGCGATGACCGCGAAGACGAAGCCCAGGATGGTGCAGATGCGGGCGGCGCCGCTGCGCGGGCGGGCGGTGGTGTGCATGTCGGCCATGTCTGCCTCCGGTGGGTGAGAGCCTGCGTTGCCAGGCCGACCTCTACCCACTGTGGCCGTTCGTCACGCCTCGGCGCCCGAGCGTCCACGCGGTCACCCGTCCGATGCGGAGGGCGGAGGGGTGCTCAGTGGAAGACCTTCAGGCCGACGACGCCGGCGACCACCAGCAGCAGGCAGGCGATCCGGGGCAGGTTGGCCGGCTCGTCCAGCGCGAGCATCCCGACCAGGGCGGTGCCGACCGCGCCGATGCCGACCCAGACGGCGTAGCCGGTGCCGACCGGGATCTCGCGCAGCGCGTACGCCAGCCCGACCATGCTGAGCACCAGGGTCACCGCGAAGACCACCGACGGGACGGGCCGGCTGAAGCCGGCGCTGCGGTCGAGGGCGATCGCCCACGCCGTCTCCAGGAGTCCGGAGACCACCAGCACGATCCAGGCCATGGCAGATCACCTCTGGGTCAGCGCCCGGACCGCCGGGGCCGGGACGAGTTGGTCGTTCACCTCGGGGCGTCTTTGCCTGACCGGGTACGCCCTCGACTCGTCCGGGACGGCCCTCGGGCCGCCGGGACCGACGGTAGCACCGGCGGGCGGCGCGCGGGGTGAAGCGGGCCACCCTCCGTTGACCTCAACTTAACTTCAGCTTGCAGTATGGGTGTATGCCGCTGCTCTTCTCCGATGCCGAGGTCACCGCCGCGCTGGACGCCCCCACCGCGGTGGCGGCGATGCGGGACGCCCTGCTCGCCGCGCACGCCGGCCGCCTGGTGGCCCCGCCCCGGGCCGCCGCGCCGCTGGACGGGGGCCGGATGGTGCTCACCGCCGGGCACCTCACCGGCGAGTGGTACGGCTTCCGCTCGTACGACACCTTCGGGCACCCGCAGAGCGAGCAGGTGGTGGTGCTGCACGACGGGCGTACCGGGGCGGTGCGGGCGGTGGCCGTGGGGGAGGAGCTGGGCTCCCGGCGCACCGGCGGGCTCGGCGGGGCCGCCGTGGCCGCCCTGGCCCGCCCGGACGCCGCCACCCTGGGCGTGATCGGCTCGGGCCGGCAGGCGTGGACCCAGGTCTGGGCCGCCGCCGCGGTCCGCCCGCTGCGCGAGGTGACCGTGCACAGCCGCTCGGCCGCCCGGCGGGAGGCGTTCGCCGCCCGGGTCCGCGCCGAGCTGAACGTGCCGGCGCGGGCGGTGGACTCGGCGCGGGCCGCCGTGGCCGGCCGCGACGTCGTGGTGCTCGCCACCACCAGCGTCACCCCGGTGCTCGACGCCGCCGACCTCGCCCCCGGCACCCACGTCAACGCGGTCGGCTTCAAGCAGGTCGACCGGCACGAGTTCGGCCCGGACCTGCTGGACGCGGCGGACCTGCTGGTCACCGACTCGCCGGCCCAGGCCGCCGCGTACGACCCGCCGATGCTCGCGGCCCTGCCGTCGTACGCCGGGCGGCTGCGCGACCTGGGCGCGGTGCTGGCCGGCGCGACGCCGGGCCGGACCGGCGCGGACCAGGTCTCGCTCTTCTGCTCGACCGGCCTGGCCGGCACCGAGGTCTTCCTGCTCGACCGCCTCGTCCGGGTCGCCGCCGCGACCGTCTGACCGGCGTGGCGTCCGTCACCCGCCGGCGACGGGTCGTCGGTCGGGGCCCCTCCGCCACCGGCATCCGGCGGCCGGGCGCCCCTGCGCGCCGGGCGGGCGTGCGTGGGGGTCGCGGACGGCCCGGTACCCTCGGATGGTGTCTGCCACCTCCCCTACCGCCGACGGCCGCCGCGTCGCCCTGCTGACGCTGGGCTGCGCCCGCAACGAGGTCGACTCGGAGGAGCTGGCCGCCCGGCTGCACGCCGACGGCTGGCAGGTCACCACCGACGGCGAGGGCGCCGACGTGGTGGTCGTGAACACCTGCGGCTTCGTCGAGAAGGCGAAGCAGGACTCGATCCAGACCCTGCTGGCCGCCGCCGACACCGGCGCGAAGGTGGTCGCCGCCGGCTGCATGGCCGAGCGGTACGGCCGCGAGCTGGCCGACAGCCTCCCCGAGGCGCAGGCGGTGCTCAGCTTCGACGACTACCCGGACATCGCCGCCCGGCTGGACGCCGTCGTCGCCGGCGAGCGGATCGGCGCGCACACCCCCCGGGACCGCCGCGAGCTGCTCCCGCTGACCCCGGTCTCCCGCCGGGACAGCGCGGTGTCGCTGCCCGGCCACGGCACCCCGGCGCGGGGCGTCACCGAGACCGACGAGCACACCCCGGCGCACCTGCGCCAGGTGCTGCGCCGTCGGCTCGACACCGGCCCGGTCGCCTCCCTGAAGCTGGCCAGCGGCTGCGACCGCCGCTGCGCGTTCTGCGCCATCCCCGCGTTCCGCGGCGCCTTCGTCTCGCGTACCCCGGACGAGCTGCTCGCCGAGGCGGAGTGGCTGGCCAAGACCGGCGTCCGCGAGCTGGTGCTGGTCAGCGAGAACTCGACCTCCTACGGCAAGGACCTGGGCGACCCCCGGGCGCTGGAGAAGCTGCTGCCGCAGCTCGCCGCGATCGACGGCATCGTCCGGGTGCGGGCGAGCTACCTCCAGCCGGCCGAGACCCGGCCCGGCCTGGTCGAGGCGATCGCCACCACGCCCGGCGTGGCGCCCTACTTCGACCTGTCGTTCCAGCACTCCAGCGAGCCCGTGCTGCGGCGGATGCGTCGTTTCGGCTCCACCGACCGCTTCCTGGAGCTGCTGGCCGGCGCCCGGGCGCTGGCGCCCGAGGCCGGCGCGCGGAGCAACTTCATCGTCGGCTTCCCGGGCGAGACCCGCGCCGACTACCAGGAGCTGGTCCGTTTCCTGACCGAGGCGAGGCTCGACGCGATCGGCGTGTTCGACTACAGCGACGAGGACGGCACGGAGGCCGCCGGGCTGCCCGGCAAGGTCTCCGCCGCCACCGTCAAGCGCCGCTACGACAAGCTCAGCGCGCTCGCCGACGAGCTCTGCTCGCAGCGGGCCGAGGAGCGGCTCGGCTCCACCGTCGAGGTGCTGGTCGATTCCGTCTCCGAGGGCGTGGTCGAGGGGCGGGCGGCCCACCAGGCCCCCGAGGTCGACGGCTCGACCACCCTGGTGGCACCGGTCGGCGGCGGGGTGGACCTGGCCGCGCTGCGCCCGGGCGACCTGGTGCGGGCGACGGTGACGGGCACCGAAGGGGTGGACCTCGTCGCGGTCCCGGATGAGATGATCTCGGCTGCGCCCGGCGCGGCACGGTGACGGCGGGCCCGGACGGAGCGGGGGAGCCACGTGGTGGGGTGCCAGGTGCGCCGCGGCGGCCGGAGCGGGGCTCGGCGGTGACCGGTGCGGCGGACCCGACGCCGGCGCCGGTGGTGGCCCGGGTGCCCGTGCTGAACGCGGCCAACGCGCTCACCGCGCTGCGGTTGGTGCTGGTACCGGTCTTCGCGGTGTCCGTGGTCGTCTCGGGGATGCACCACGCCGGCTGGCAGATGGTCGCCTGCCTGATCTTCGCCGTCGCCTCGGCGACCGACCTGGTCGACGGCTGGATCGCCCGCCGGTTCGCCCTGGTCACCTCGGTCGGCAAGGTCGCCGACCCGATCGCCGACAAGGCGCTCACCGGCGCCGCGCTGCTGCTGCTGTCCTGGTACGACCGGCTGCCCTGGTGGGTGACGGCGGTGATCCTCGCCCGCGAGCTGGGCATCACCGCGCTGCGCTTCTGGGTGATCCGGCACGGGGTGATCGCCGCCAGCCGGGGCGGCAAGATCAAGACTGCGCTCCAGATCCTCGCGATCGCCTGGTACCTGTGGCCGATGCCGGACGCCCTCGCCGCGGTCGGCCCGTGGATCATGGCCGCGGCCGTCGGGGTCACGGTGGTCACCGGCTTCGACTACGTCGCCCAGGCGCTCCGCCTGCGCCGTCCGGCCGCCTGACCCGCCCTCGGCCACACCCGACGGCGTTCCGGAGATCCCAGTGCCCCCACCCGCGTGACCACCTCGGGTCGGGGAGGACGAGTAGGGCCTGCGGTGCGGGGAAAGGATCTGGGGCATGGAGAGCGACGCGGACGGCGCGCGGCCGGTGGGAAGCCCGGCGGCGGGCGTGGTGCACAGCCTGGCCGAGCGGCACGAGACCCTCGCCACGGTCGAGTCCCTGACCGGCGGGCTGCTGGCCGCCTCGATCGTGGAGATCGCCGGGGTGAGCGGGATCTTCCGGGGTGGGCTGGTGGTCTACGCCACCGAGCTGAAGTCGCAGCTCGCCGGTGTGCCGGACGACCTGCTGGCCGACCGGGGGCCGGTCGACCCGGACGTGGCGGTGGCCCTCGCCGAGGGCGGGCGGCGGCGCTGCGGGGCCGACTGGGGCCTGGCCACGACCGGGGTGGCCGGCCCGGAGCCGCAGGACGGCAAGCCGGTCGGGCTGGTCTACGTGGCGGTGGCCGGACCCGACGGTACCGACGTCCGCCGGTTCGACCTCGACGGCGGGCGTGACCACATCCGCTCCGCCGCGGTCGTCGAGGCGCTGCGGCTGCTCGCCGAGCGGATCCACGGCGCGGACTCCGGCGCGGTCGACGGCGGGCGGGCCGACGCCGCCGGTGCCGGGCGGCGGTGACCCGACACCGCAATCCGGGAGACGGGGTGGGATGTCGGCGGGGCCGGCAACGGGTACGGTTGCGGGAAGGCTCCGACGGTCGGAGCCGGCGCGACGTGTCGGCCGGCCGTGCGGAACAGTGGTGTCCCTCAGGGGAGGTGCGAATGGTCCTGCTACGCCGGGTTATCGGTGACGCACTGCGGGCGCGCCGGCAGGGGCAGCACCGCACCCTGCGCGAGGTCTCCTCCGCCGCCAACGTCAGCCTCGGCTACCTCTCCGAGATCGAACGCGGCCAGAAGGAGCCGTCCAGCGAGCTGCTGGCGGCGATCTGCGACGCGCTCGGCGCGCGCCTGTCCGAGCTGCTGCGCGAGGTCAGCGACACGGTCGCGCTCGCCGAGCAGATGCCGGGCGTGCTCGTGCCGGTGCACGACGAGCCGGTCGACGCCGCCGGTGTGCGCAAGGCCGCCGGCCGGAGCGTCCACCAGGTCAGCGCGGACGGCAAGGTCGCCGTCCAGGTCCGCCAGGACTCGCCGCTGAAGGCCACCCTGCGCACCTCCCGGGTCCGCGGGGGCGACCGCGACGTGGTCTGCGCCGCCTGACCCGCCGCTCGCTCGCGTCCGTGGTCGCTGTGGCGACCGCCGCGTAGGGTTGATCTCGGACGGCGTCGGCGCTCGCTCCGCTGGCCGGTACGGATGCCCCGGTGGCGTCCGGCTGGGACGATGGAGTCACTGCCGCGCCACAGCCGGCCGGTCCCGCCCGGTCCGGTCCAGGCGGAGCGACGCTACTGAGGGGATACCGCGCAGATGGCGAACCCGTTCGTCAAGGGTTGGAAGTACCTGATGGCGCTGTTCGGCGCCAGGATCGACGAGCACGCCGATCCCAAGGTGCAGATCCAGCAGGCCATCGAGGAGGCGCAGCGCCAGCACCAGGCGCTCGTCCAGCAGGCCGCCGCCGTGATCGGCAACCAGCGTCAGCTGGAGATGAAGCTGTCCCGCCAGATGTCGGAGGTCGAGCGGCTCCAGGCCAACGCCCGCCAGGCCCTGGTCCTCGCCGACCAGGCGCGCGCGAAGGGCGACGAGGCCGAGGCCAACCGCTACGAGCAGTCCGCGCAGACCCTGGCCACCCAGCTGGTCTCCGCCGAGCAGGCCACCGAGGACCTGAAGACCCTGCACGACCAGGCGCTGGGCGCCGCGGCCCAGGCCCGCCGGGCGGTCGAGAACAACTCCATGATCCTCCAGCAGAAGCTCGCCGAGCGCACCAAGCTGCTCAGCCAGCTCGAGCAGGCCAAGATGCAGGAGAGCGTGGCCCGCTCGCTGGAGTCGATGTCCGCGCTGACCGCCCCCGCCAACACCCCCTCGCTCGACGAGGTGCGCGACCGGATCGAGCAGCGCTACGCCACCGCGATGGGCCGCGCCGAGCTGGCCGGCAACTCCGTCGAGGGCCGGATGCTGGAGATCCAGAAGGCGACCCTCGACTCGGCCGGTTCCGCCCGGCTGGAGCAGATCCGGTCGAGCATGGCCGGCGAGCAGCTCGGCGGCAAGCAGGAACGTCCGGCCGTCGCGCGTACGGAGCCCGCCGCGCCGGCCGCCGACCCGGCCGCTGCCGCGCGGCTGGACGAGATCCGGGCCAGCATGGGCCGGGAACGCGGCACCGGGGACACCACCGCCGCCGGCTGAGCGGTCAGGTCGAGGAGGCAGCAGAGGTGGCAGACGAGCGCACGCGGTACTTCCGGCGGCTGGGACGGCTGCGGCGGTCCGCCCGCCGGTGGAGCGTCACGGCCGGTGGCCTCGGCGGCGCCGCCGCCGTGCTGACCCCGTACGCCGGGCTCGGACTACCCGACGCGGCCTGGGCGGCCGGAGCGGGTGGCGCGCTGGTGCTCGCCGCCTGGCGCTGGGTCGACCTGCGCGCCCTGGCCGCCCGGCCGGCGCCGCCGGCGCTCGACCCCACCGAGGCCGCCGCGCGCTCCCGCGCCCGGCTGGTCGCCGCCGTGGAGCGGCTCCCCGCCGGCCCCGGCGTGCTGGCCGAGGTGCGCCGGGTGCGCTCCCGGGTGGCGCTGCGCGGCACCAGCGCCGCCGAGCCGTGGGCCCGGCTGGACCGGGCCGCCCTCACCCTCGCCGGGATGTCCGGCCGGCTGACCGGGCTGGCCGAGCCCGCCGTGCTGGAGGCGGCCGAGGCCGACCGGTCGCTGCGGGACCTCGCCGGCCGGGTGGCGAGCGTCGAACGCGCGCTGCGGCTCGCCCCGCCCGACGCCCGGCCGCCGCTGGCCGAGGCGCACCGGGCGCTGACCGGGCAGCTGGAGCAGGGCGTCGCCGCGTACGAGCGGCTGGTGGTGGCCGCCGCCGGCTACGTCGCGGAGGACGCGCGCCCCGACGCCGACCACCCGGCCGCCTCCCGCCTGACCGAGGCCACCGACCTGCTGCACGGGGTGGCCGGGGCGCTGGCCGAGCTGCGCGGCGTCAACGCGCCGCTGCGCACCCCCTGACCAAGCCCGCTCGACCGCGCCCGAATTCCGCACCTTGCCCGAATTCCGCACCGCGCCCGAGGCCCCACCGCTACCGGCGCCCCGCACCGCGCCCGCGTCCCGACGACGCGCCGCGGCCGCCGGGGTGCCGTGGTCACGGCGCCGCCGGTCCCCGGTCACGGTGGCGTGGTGACCGGCACCGGGCCGGTGAACGGCGAGCTGCCGACGACGTTGAACGACCGGATGCGGTAGTGGTAGGTGACGCCTCGCGCCAGGCCCGTGTTGGTGAACCCGCGGCCGGTGACGGTGAAGGTGGCCACCTCGCGGCTGAACGCCGGATCCAGCGCCCGCTGGACGATGAACCCCGCGCCCGGCCCGGTGGGCGTGCTCGCCGACCAGCCGAGGATGACCGTCGCCGTGTCCGGCCCGGGCGCCGTGGCGGTGGCGGTGATCCCCGTGGGTAGGCCCGGGGCGGGCGGCGTGGTCGCCCGGGCCACCGTCGACCACGGTGAGGCGGCCCCGAGATAGGTGGTCCGCACCCGGTAGTAGTACGTGGTGTCCGGGGCGACCGCCGCGTCGAGGTGGTTGTCGCCCACCCCGATCGCGGTGGTGCCCGGCCCGCTGCTGAAGGTCGGGTTGGTGGCCCGCTGCACGTCGATGCCGGTGGCGAAGGAGCGGTTGGTCCAGCGCAGCGCGATCCGCAGCGGCGCGGCCGGCGGGATCGCCGCGGTCAGCCCGGCCGGCGCGGCGAGCTGTACCGACGCCGGCACGCTGTTGGACCAGGTCGAGCAGCTCACCGCGTTCTCCGCCCGGATCCGGTAGTGGTAGGTCACCCCGGGGGTGACGGTGGCGTCGGTGTAGCGGGTCGCCGTCGCCGCCACGGTGATCGCGGTGAGGCCCGCCGTGAAGGCGGCGTCGGTGGCCCGCTGGAGCAGGTGGCTGGTGGCCGCCGGGCGGCTGCCGTTGCCCGTCCAGGCCAGCGCGATCGCCGGCAGCGCGGTCGCCGAGCCCGGGGCCGGGGTCGCGGTCAGCCCGGTCGGCGCCTTCGGGGAGACCCGCAGCACCAGCGGCCGGGTCATGCCCTGGTCGCGGTGGCCGGCGAGCTGGCTGTGCCAGTGGTACTCCCAGCCCAGGTTGACGAGCTGGTTCACCACCAGCGCCGGCCGGCCGTCGACCGGGCTGACGGGGGTCGAGCCGGTCCGGGCGCCGGCCGGCCGGGCCGGGTCGAGCAGCCGTACGCTGTCGCCGATCTTGAACGGCAGCGGCGGCGCGACGGGCCGCAGCGCGACGATCACGTCCTCCCTCGGGTTGACCCGGACCACCTGCTTCCAGCCCCGCTCGGCGGGGTGCGGCGGGCGGGTCGCGCCGTCCCAGCCGACCCGGTTGACCACCTGCACGTCGCAGGCGGCGAAGCGCACCGGCTGGGTCTGCCGGCTGTTGCCGCGGATCCGCCACAGCTGGGTGCCGTCGGCGGGCGCGCCCACGCCGACGGCCGGGTCGCTCACGTGCAGCACCTCGGTGGCCGGATCGGTCGGGCCGAGCGGCAGGGTGGCGGGGGAGAGCGGCCCGGCGTTCGGGTGCCCCACGCCCAGCCGACCCACGAGCCGCCCGTGATCCGGCTCGAAGACCTGCTGCACCGCCTTGTCCGCCAGCGGGAGGAGCACCGGGGCGGCCCCGGCGGTCGGGACGAAACTGACCGTGGTGGCGTGCACGGGGACCACCGTCTCCCGGCCGGTCCGGGTGCCGAACGCCGCGTCGTACGCCGCCTGCGGCACGATCGGCGGCTGCTGGCTGGCCGCGTACGCGCGGGGGAGCCGGTCCCGCAGCCGCGCCAGGTCGTACGGCGGCGCCGGGGTGCCGGCGACCCGGAACTGCAGGAGCGTGCGGGTGTTCGGCCCGTACCCGGGGCGGGTCGGCGGCGGGCCGCCCTCGGCGGTGCGGTCCGGGGCGCCCGTGTGGTGGTCGGCGCGCGGGTCGAAGCCGGGCAGCGGGGCCGGGCAGTCGTTGTAGAGGATCAGGGTGCCGCCCGGCGGCACGGTGGAGAAGTCCACCAGCACGTCGGCCGCCTCGCCGGGGGCGAGCAGCAGCGCGTGCCCGTCGACGTTGAGCACGGTCGGGTCCCGGCGGTCGTACCGGTAGCCGACCGGCCGGTTCGCCACGACCACCGGCGCGGGGAGCAGGCCGCACTCGTTGCCGATCTGGACCAGCTCCGGGCCGGCCGCGCGCGGGTCCGGCACCCCGCCGTCGCGCCCGTCCGTGGGCCAGCCCGCCGGGCGGCCCGGCGCGCGCACCGCCGCCACCATCGGGACCTCCCCGGCTTCCGCGTCGGCCAGGTCGCCCTCCGGGTCCCACATCGGCCCGTCGGAGCGGGCCCGGTAGAGCTGGAGGTTCAGGGCGCGGTCCAGGCAGGCGTTGAGCACCCGGAACCGGTACGTCCTCGGCTCGACCTCCAGGTACGGGTACGCGATCCCGTTGACGAGCATGGTGTCGCCGAACGCGTCCGGCACCGCCGACGGGTGCGGCACGCCGGGCGCCAGCGGCGGCTCGTCGGGGTCGGCGACCGGGTCGTGGTGCGGGTTCGGCACCGGGCCGGCCTCCGGCGTCCCGCGGTGCTCCCGGGGCCCGGCCTCCTCGGCCGTACGCGACCACGGGCCGTAGTCCCACCGGCCGGTCGGGTTCGCCCCGTCCGCCCGGTGCGGGTTCTGTCGGGGCTGGTAGACGTGCGGGTGCCAGAGGCTGCCCCGGGCGCCCCAGCGGTCCCGGTCCCAGGTCGGGTCCTCCCCGGCGAGCTGGGTGTCGTCCGGCACGAAGGTCTTGTCCTCGATCACCAGGGGCAGTTGGTCGGCGGGCAGCACGCCCTCGGCGACGAGTTCCTCCTCGGCCGGGTCGGTGAGCAGGTAGAGCGCGAGTTGCCCGGAGTAGACGGTCAGCCGGGCCAGGCCGACCGTGTTGTCGTGGAACCAGCACAGCCGGCCGCTCTGCTCGTTGGGGTAGTAGAGCGTGGTGGCGCCCGCGCCGGGCGGCGGCATGTCGGGGACGTGGGTCAGGCCGATCCCCGTCGGGTACGGGGTGATCTCGCCGGCCGGGGTCACCCACTGCCAGGGGTTGCCGGCGCTGATCCACCCGGTGTGCGCCCCCGCCAGGCGCAGCACCGCCCGGTTCTGCGGGTAGGGCGCGGGACCGTCGAGCGGGCCGGTCCCCGCGCCCTCGACGGTCGGGTCGACCGGCAGGAAGAGTTCCCCGGCCCGGCCGGTGGGAAGCTGGTTGATGAACTTGATCCGCACCGGGCGACCCCGGCGGGCCAGGATGACCGGGCCGAGATGCCAGGGGCGCCCGGCCGGCACGACGGTGTTGTGTCCGTTGGCGTCCGTGCCGAGGTTGAGCTGGCGGTAGCCACGCAGCCGGGTCGCCGGCAGGTCCCGGTGCAGCCGCTGCGCGTACTGCTCCAGGACGATCTCGTAGTAGTCGCAGCCCGGGTAGCTGACGGTGTCGGGCACGGCCACGGGCAGGTGCCCGCCCAGCTCGGTGCGGCCGAGCGGGCCGAGGCCGGGCAGCGCGTCGACGAACTTGCGGATGCCGGTGCCGGGCACCACCCGGCCGTCGGCCTCGACGGCAGGCAGCGGGCTGTGGGCGTAGTTCGGCACCGGGCCGAAGCAGCGCGGCACGGCGGCCGGGTCGAGGCTGGCCGGCGCCACGGCCGGCTCCTCCGGGCGGCGCGCCGAGGGGACGGGCCCCGTCGGCCGGGCCCCGTCGGCGGTGTCGTCCCCGGTGCGGGGCATCGCCCGCTCCGCCCACGGGATCCGGAGTCTGCGGAACAGGTCCATGGCTCTCCCCGGTCCGGGCGCGTGGGTCGCCACGGCGGCGTGGCGGCCCGGTCGCGCGTCGCTGACGATGCGTGAGGAGTCAACCGCAGCATGCGACGCGACGGCGGGGTTAGGAAGTACCCAATCGTCCGTATCTGTGGCGGGGACGCGACTTCCCGGCCCGGCGGCGGAGTGTCCCGTCCGACACGCCGCTCCCGCGGGCGACGCCCCGGCCGACGGCTCGCCGGCCAGCCACCCCGCGCCCGCCCGACTGGCGCGACCCGGCGGCGGTCGGGCGAGGGCGGGTGCCGGGCAGGCGGTCGGGCCTCGGCGCGCCCCGGCGCCGGAGCGTCCTCAGTCGGCCGGGCGTTCCGGCTGGCAGACCGGGCACCAGTAGGTGACCCGCTCGCCCAGCTCCTCCTTGCGGATCGCGGTGCCGCAGCGACGGCAGGGCTGGGCGCGCCGCCCGTAGACGTAGCTGGTCTGCCCGCGGTGCAGCGACCCGGTGGTGCTCTGCGTCCAGCGGCCCCGGTTGGCCGCGAGCAGCCGCTGCGCCAGCGCGACCACGCCGGCGAGGTCCGGCACCGCGCGCACCGGCGTCCACGGCGAGACGCCGCGCAGGAAGAGGATCTCGCACTTGTAGAGGTTGCCGACGCCGGCCAGGTTGCGCTGGTCCAGCAGTGCCTCGCCGATGGTGGCGTCCGGGTGGGCGGTCAGCCGGCGCACCGCCTCGTCCGGGTCCCAGTCCGCGCCGAGCAGGTCGGGGCCGAGGTGGCCGACCAGCGCGTCCTCCTCGGCGGTGGGCACCAGCGCCAGCTCGTGCAGGTGGTAGCCGACGGCCACCGCCTGGGGGGTGCGCAGCACCACCCGGATCAGGTGCGCCGGCCGGGCCGTCCAGCGTTCCCCCGGGGCGTACGCCCGCCACGCGCCCTCCATCCGCAGGTGCGAGTGCAGCGTCCAGCGCGCCCCGCCGCCGTCCGGGCCGTCGGCGTCGCCTCCCGGCGGGCCGCCCGTCGCCGGTGGGCCGCTTCCCGGCGCGGCGTCCGTCGCCGGTGCGCCGCTTCCCGGCGCGGCGTCCGTCGCCGGTGCGCCGCTTCCCGGCGCCTGGCCCGGCGGGGCGACGAGGCGGAGCAGCAGGTGCTTGCCCCGGCTGGCCGACTCCCGCACCGTCCAGCCGGCGAGGTCGGTCGCGGCGAGCTGTGGCACGCGGAAGTCGCTGCCGGTCAGGCGGGCGCCCGCCAGCGCGCGGTGCAGGACGCGGGCGGTGTTCCAGACGGTGTCGCCTTCGGGCACCCGTCCATCCTCCCTCGCCCGAGCGGTATTCGCATGTGTCGCTATTTGTAGTGAGGTTCCCATTGATCTCCCGACAAGAGCAGGATCAGGGAGTTCTGAGGAGAATGCCCATGAAGATGCCGCGACGTCGTTTCCCCGCCGCCCTCCTGACCGCCGTCCTCGCCGCCGCCGTCCTGCCCGCCCCGGCCCCCGCGCTCGCCGCCGGAGGCGGCGAGCGGTGGACCACCGACCTCTCCCGCGTCGACGGTGACGACGTCAACGTCCGGCACACCCGAGCCGGGCTCCGCCTGGCCGACCCCCGCCCGGTGGCCGCCCGCCCGCCCCGCAGCGCGGCCACCGAGGGGACGTTCCTCGCCGCGCCGCGCACCCTGGCCCGGCCCGCCACCCGGGTCCGCGCCGAGATCACCGCCCGGGCCGCCGCCGGCGCGACCGTGGAGGCCCAGGTGCGGGGCTGGCGGACGGGCGGCTGGACCGAGTGGCGCGACGCCACCGACGGAGCCGTCTTCGACCGCCCGGTGAGCCGGGTGCAGGCCCGGCTGGTGCTCGGGACGCGCCGGTCCGGCGCCACCGTCGAGGTGCGCGCCCTGCGCCTCACCGCCGACACCGCCGACACCGCCGCCGCCGTCACCGCCGCCACCCCCGGCCTCACCTACCGGGTGTACGCGACCCGGGTCGGCCTGGTCGGCGAGCTGACCGCCAACGGGCACACCATCGTCCCCCGCGACCACTTCGTGGCGCTGCCCTCCCGGCGCGGCCTGGCCCCGCCGAACACCGGCGACTACACCGTCCGGGTGTGCACCACGAGCGGGAGCCGCTGCGAGTACGCCCCGGTCTGGGACGTCGGCCCCTGGAACACGCGGGACGACTACTGGAACCTGAGCGCGGTGCGGGAGAACTGGAAGGACCTCCCGCGGGGCCGGCCGCAGGCGCAGGCCGCCTACCAGTACGGCTACCACGGCGGGCGGGACCAGTTCGGCCGGGTGGTGTTGAACCCGGCCGGCATCGACCTGGCCGACGGCACCTTCTGGGACGGGCTGCAGCTGAGCACCAACGCCTGGGTCGACGTGGCGTACCTGTGGACCGGGGCGGGCCCGCGCGGCGTGGTCGGCGACGGCCCGCTCAACATCCGCGCCGGCGCGGGCACGGCGTACGCGGCGCGCGGGCTGGCCGCCCGGTACGCCAACGTGCCCATCCAGTGCTACGTGACCGGGCAGACCGTCGCCGGCCCGTACCGCACCACCAGCCGGTGGAACCGCCTCGCCGCCGGGCAGTACGTCAGCCACGCGTACGTCTCGGCGGTCTACGGCGGCACGGTTCCGCCCTGCTGACCCGCGCCTTCCCGTCGGGCCGGGGCCGGCTCCGGCCCGACGGTCAGCCGGCGGCGACCCGCAGCAGGTCGCCCGGCGCCACCGTGAGCAGATCGACCGCCCGGCCGCCGTTGACCGCCACCGCGACCAGGCCGGCCGAGTCGGCGTGCACCACCAGCCCGCCCGCCGGGGCGTCGCCGAAGGTGCGGCCGTGCACGGCCGCGCGCCCGGCTCCCGGCTCGAAGTCCGGCCGCACCCGCACCCGGGCCGGCAGTGGCGCCAGCAGGTCGGCCGGCGCGGCCAGTTGCACGTTGCCGAAGTGGTCCACGGTCAGCACCTCGGCGGTGAACCCGGCCGCCTCCGACCGGACCACCGGCGCCGGCAGCCGGACGAGCGTTTCCGGGTCGACGGCCGGGCCGGCCCCGGCCAGCGGCGCCCCGAGCGCCAGCCGCGCGGCCACCGGCGCGAAGACGTCCCGGCCGTGGAACGTGCTGGAGACCTCGGGCGCGAGCCAGTCCGGCGCGCTCAGCTCGACGGCCGCGGTCACCCCGCCCAGCGCCTCGGCGGCGTCGAGGAGCAGGCCGTTGTCCGGTCCCACCAGCAGCCCGCGCGGCGCGGCCAGCGCGACGCCCCGGCGGGTGGTGCCGACGCCGGGGTCTACCACCGCCACGTGCACGCCCTCGGGCAGGTGGGGCACGGCCTGCGCCAGCACCGCCGCGCCCCGGCGCACGTCGGCCGGCGGGACCAGGTGGGTCACGTCGATCACCCGGGCGGCCGGCGCCAGTCGGGCGATCACCCCGTGGCAGGCGGCCACGAAGCCGTCGGCGAGACCGTAGTCGGTGGTCAGCGAGATCCAGGGGGTGCGGTCCATGCCCGGCAGGTTAGCCGTCGGCGGCGAGCCGCAGCTCCAGGATCAGCTCGTCGTGCAACGGGATGCCGTCCTCGCCGACGACGGGGATGGCCGGCTTCAGCCTGCGGGCCCGGTCCACCGCGCCCCGGTCCACACCCACCAGCCGCAGCCCGCGCCGCTGGTAGAACCGCAGTGCCCGCAGGTTGTCGTTGGTGGTGACGAGCCACATCCGGGCGTGGCCCTCAACCCGGGCCACGTCCGCGGCGGCCGCCAGCAGCGCCGTGCCGGCGCCCCCGCCGGGCGTCGCCGCGACGACGCTGACGACCTCCAGCCCGTCGCCGTCGCCGTGGTGGGCCAGCGCCCCGACCACCGCGCCGGCGCCGTCGACCGCCACCAGCGTGGGCAGCGTACGCAGGTCGTAGCGGGTGTCGTGGGCGACGACGTACGGGCCGCCCCACTCGCGTTCGTGCAGCGCGTCGATCGCGGCGCGGTCGCTGGTCCGGGCCGGGCGGACGGCCACCCCGGTCATCGTCGGCTCCTCTCGTCGACCGGGTCGGGATCGTACCGCCGCCGCTGCGGGCGGGCACCGGGATTCCGGGTCGACCGGGCGCTGGCGGATATGGGACAGGGCACTGGCCGACCGGCCACTGGCCGGGGTGGGACCGGGTTGGGCAGACTGCCAGGGGTGACCAACCGGAGCCTGCCCGCCGTCGCGGTGCTCGTGATCGCCGCCGCCCTCACCGCCGCCTGCGGGGACGACGCGGAGGACGCCCCGCGCGCCGCGTCCCCGGCCGCCTCGGCGTCGGCCCCGGCCGCCGGCGCCCCGTCGGGCCCCACCGGGGTGCCCGGGACGGCCACCACGCCCGCCGCCCCGCCGACCGGGGCGGGCCCGGCCAGGCCGAGCCCCGGCGGCACCGAACGCCGCCCCGCCACCACGCCCCCGGTGGAGTTGCCCGTCCGGCCGACCGGGACGCCCGGCGCGCGGCAGGTCGTCGACGCGTTCAAGGCCGCCGGGCTGAGGGTGCCGAACCCGCGGGACCGGTCGGTCGACTGCGGGCCCGACGGGCTCGGCCTGGGCTGCTCCGAGCTGATCGCCACCGACGCCGTCACCGTCTACGTCTTCCCCGACGAGTCGAGCGCCAGCGACGTCGCGGAGACCTGGGGCGGTCAGTCCTTCCGGCGCGGCGCCGTGGTGCTCAACTACCTGGAGGCGAGGACGCCCGTGGCCGAGCGCGCCAGGTACGAGAAGGTCCTCACCGGACTGCGCTGACGCGCGGGCCCGGCAACCCCGCCGGCCCATCCGGCGTCGGACGCGGAGACCACTCCACCGGGGAGCCCCACCGAGGCGCGTTCTGCGCCGGCGCCACGTCCGGCAGCGGCCCGGGCGTGCTGGGCGCGAGCGGTTCAGCCGGCAGGCGTACCACGTCCGGCAGCGGCCCGGGCGTGCTGGGCGCGAGCGGTTCAGCCGCGCAGGCGCAGGCCGCGCGGGGTGGCCCGGAAGCCGGCGGCGGTGAGCGCGTCGCGCAGCGGCGAGGACCGCACCGCCTCGCCGTCGGCCCGCTCCACCGACATCGCCCCCAGCGCCCCGGAGTGCACCGCGTCGGCGAGCGCCTTGCCGGCCGCCGCCAGCGTGTCCGCGT
Organism: Micromonospora sp. NPDC047670; assembly: GCF_043204915.1. Taxonomy (NCBI): domain Bacteria; kingdom Bacillati; phylum Actinomycetota; class Actinomycetes; order Micromonosporales; family Micromonosporaceae; genus Micromonospora; species Micromonospora sp. NPDC047670. The sequence continues at coordinate 368,024 of NZ_JBIDDA010000003.1, read as the reverse complement.
CGTCGGTGAAGGAGAGGATGGTCCGCCCGCCGCGCTCGACATAGAGCACCAGGTCGCCGGCGACCAGCACCACCAAGGCTCCGGCCTTGCGCCCCGCCCGGTGCCCGGTCGCCGGGGCGGCCCCGTCGCCCGAGTCGACCACCCGTTCCGGCCACGGCAGCGCCGCGCCGTACGGGTTGGCCGGGTCCGTCGCGGCGAGCACCAGGGCCGGCCCGCCGCGCCCCCGCCCGCCGTCGGCCGGCTCCGCCAGCGCCCGGATCCGGTCCACCGCGCCCGGCACCGCGAACTGCGCCGCGCCCAGGCCCTCGACGAAGTAGCCCCGGCGGGCGGCGCCGCGCTCCTCCAGCGCGGAGAGCACCGGATAGACCGCGGCGAAGCCGCCGGCCACCTGCTCGGCCACGACCGCCCCGCGGGTCACCACGCCGTGCCGTTCGAGCAGCACGTCGGCCAGGGCCGCGGCCCGGCGTGTCGGGTCGGTGTCGCGCTCCGGCAGGCGTGACCAGCGGCCGGCGACGGTCGGCGGGCCGCCGCGGGTCGGCAGGGCCACCCGCCCCGGGCGGCGGTAGCGGGTGCGCGGCGCGGCCGGGCGGGACCGGTGCGCCCCGCCGCCGCCGAGCACCGCCCGCAGCGGAGCCAGGGTGTCGTTGGTGAGGTGGCCGGCCCAGACCAGGTCCCAGAGGGCGGCGGTCAACGCGGCGTCGTCGGTCGAGCCCACCCTGTCGGACAGCGACCGGAAGAACAGCGCCTGCCCGTCGCCGAGGGCGTCCAGCACCGCGTCGTGCAGCGGGGTGCGGGTCAGTGCCTCGTCGGGTGGGGGCAGCAGCAGCGGCGCGGCGTCCGCGTACGCGAGGGTGACCCAGCCGTCCCCGCCGGAGATCGCTCCGGAGCCCGCCCACAGCACCTCGCCGCTGGCGCACAGCTCGTCGAGCTGGGCGGGGGAATAGTCGGCGACCCGGCCGGGCAGCACGAGGCGCTCCAGCGCCGACGCCGGCACCGCCGCCCCCTGCAACTGCTCGATCGCGGCGGCCAGCGCCTCCACGCCGCGCGCCGACGAGCCGACCTGCTGCCAGCGGGGCAGGAACGCGGCCAGCGCGCGGGGCGGCACCGGCTCGATTTCCCGGCGCAGCGCGGCGAGCGAGCGGCGGCGCAGCAGGCGCAGCACCTCCGCGTCGCACCACTGGGTGCCTGCCGTGTCGGGCGTGAACTCGCCGGAGACGACCCGCCCCGTGGCGCCGAGCCGGCGCAGCGCCTGCTCCACCACGGCCACCCCGAGCCCGAACCGGGCGGCGCAGGTGCTGGCCGCGAACGGGCCGTGCGTACGCGCGTAGCGGGCGACCAGGTCCGCCAGCGGGTCGGCGACCGGGGCGAGGTACGCCTCTGCGACCCCGACCGGCAGGGCCACGCCGAGGGCGTCGCGCAGCCGGGCCGCGTCCTCGACACCCACCCAGCGCTCCTCGCCGGCGACGCGCACCCGCAGCACCCGGCGGGCGGCCGCCAGCTCGGTCAGCCACTCCGCGGGCGCGCCCCGCTCGGCCAGCTCCGCCTCGGACAGGTCGCCGACGACGCGGAGCAGCTCGACCACGTCCTCCGCGTCGTGCGGGCGGCGCTGCTCGGTCAGCCAGCGCAGCTGCCGCTCGGTCTCGGCCAGCACCGCGGGGTCGAGCAGCTCGCGCAGGTCGACGCGGCCGAGCAGCTCGCCGAGCAGGGCCGAGTCCAGCGCCAGCGCGGCGGCCCGGCGCTCGGCCAGCGGGGCGTCGCCCTCGTAGAGGAAGGCCCCGACGTAGCCGAACAGCAGCGACCGGGCGAACGGCGACGGCTGGGCCGTCTCCACCTCGACCAGGCGCACCTTGCGGGCGGCGAGGTCGCGCATCAGCTCGGCCAGCGCGGGCTGGTCGAAGACGTCCTGGAGGCACTCCCGGGCGGCCTCCAGGGTGACCGGGAAGTCGGCGTACTCGCGGGCGACGTCGAGAAGTTGGGCGGCCCTCTGGCGCTGCTGCCACAGCGGCTGGCGGCGGCGCGGGTCACGGCGGGGCAGCAGCAGCGACCGGGCCGCGCACTCCCGGAACCGGGACGCGAACAGCGCGGACGTGCCGACCGACTCCTCGACCAGCTGGGCGATCTCCTCCGGCTCGAAGACCACCACGTCGGCGCCCGGCGGCTCGTCGGCGGTGTCCGGCAGGCGGACGACGATGCCGTCGTCGGACGGCATCACCTGGGCGTCCACCCCGTAGCGCTCGGCGAGGCGGCGGCCGATCGCCAGCGCCCAGGGCCCGTTGACCCGGGCGCCCAGCACGCTGTGTACGGCCAGCCGCCAGTCGCCCAGCTCGTCGCGGAACCGCTCGACCACCACGGTGCGGTCGTCGGGCAGGGACCGGGTGGCGGCCCGTTGCTCGCGCAGGTAGGCCATCAGGTTGCCGGCGGCCCAGTCGTCGAGCCCGCCGGCCCGCAGCGCGGCGAGGGCGGCCTCGTCGTCCTGCCGCAGCAGGGCGCGCACCCGGGCCCCGATGGCCCGGCCCAGCTCGACGGGGCGGCCGAGCTGGTCGCCCTTCCAGAACGGCATCTTCGCCGCCTGCCCGGGGGCCGGGGAGACCAGCACCCGGTCGGGGGTGATCTCCTCGATGCGCCAGGACGAGGAGCCGAGCAGGAACACGTCGCCGACGCGCGACTCGTAGACCATCTCCTCGTCCAGCTCGCCGACCCGGGCGGCCCGTTCGGCGCCGGCCAGGAAGACGCCGAAGAGCCCCCGGTCGGGGATGGTGCCGCCGCTGGTCACCGCGAGGCGCTGCGCGCCGGGCCGGCCGGTGAGCGTGTCCGTGGCGCGGTCCCAGACGAGCCGGGGCCGCAGCTCGGCGAACGCGGTGGACGGGTAGCGGCCGGAAAGCATGTCGAGCACGGCGTGCAGCGCCGAGTCGGGCAGCTCGGCGAAGGGCGCCGCCCGGCGGACCACGACGGCCAGGTCGCCGACGTGCCACGGCTCCAGCGCGACCATGGCGACGACCTGCTGGGCCAGCACGTCGAGCGGGTTGCGCGGGTAGTGCAGCTCCTCGATGGCGCCGTCGCCCATCCGCTCGGCCACCACCGTGCAGGAGAGCAGGTCGCCCCGGTGCTTGGGGAAGACCACGCCCCGGGAGACCGCGCCGACCTGGTGCCCGGCCCGGCCCACCCGCTGCAGCCCGGCGGCCACGCTGGGCGGGGCCTCGATCTGCACCACCAGGTCGACCGCGCCCATGTCGATGCCCAGCTCCAGGCTGGAGGTGGCCACCACGGCGGGCAACTGGCCGGACTTGAGCGCCTCCTCGATGTGCTTGCGCTCCTCGCGGGAGACGCTGCCGTGGTGGGCGCGGGCGATCACCGGCGGCGCGCCGGCCACCCTGCCGGCCTGGGCCATCATCTCCGCCGGCGTGCGGCGGCCCGGACCGGCGGGACCGCCCCGCGCGCCCGTGCCCGGACCGGCGGCGCCGTCGCCCCACGTGCCGGCGCCCTGGGCCGGCGCGGCCCGGTCGTCCCCGCCGACGTCGGGGCCGGCCGGTTCCTCGGCGGCCAGCTCGTTCAACCGTGCGCAGAGCCGCTCGGCGGAGCGCCGCGAGTTGGTGAAGACGATGGTCGAGCGGTGGGCCCGGATCAGCGAGAAGACGCGCTCCTCCACCGCCGGCCAGATCGACGCCCGGCGCCGGCCGGGCCCGCCGAGGTCGTCCTCCGGCGGCTCCTGCTCGTCGAGGCGGGTCATGTCCTGCACCGGCACCTGGACGCTGACCTCGATCGTCTTGGCCGTGGGCGGCGCGACGACGTCGACGGGCCGGGCGCCGCCGAGGAAGCGGGCACACGCGTCGACCGGGCGGACCGTGGCGGACAGCCCGATCCGCTGCGCCGGAGCGGGCAGCAACTCGTCGAGGCGCTCCAGGGAGAGCGCGAGGTGTGCCCCGCGCTTGGTGCCGGCCACCGCGTGCACCTCGTCGACGATCACCGTCTCGACGCCGCGCAGGGAGTCACGGGCGGCGGAGGTGAGCAGCAGGAACAGCGACTCGGGCGTGGTGATGAGGATGTCCGGCGGGGTGCGGGCGAACGCGCGCCGCTCGTCGGCCGGGGTGTCGCCGGTGCGCATCCCCACGGTGATCTCCGGCGGGGCGATGCCGAGCCGGGTGGCGGCCTGCCGGATCCCGGCGAGGGGGGCGCGCAGGTTGCGCTCGACGTCGACCGCGAGCGCCTTGAGCGGGCTGACGTAGAGCACCCGGCACCGGTGCCGCCGGTCGGCCGGGGCCGGCTCGCGGGCCAGCCGGTCGAGCGACCAGAGGAAGGCCGCGAGGGTCTTGCCGGAGCCGGTCGGCGCCACCACCAGCGCGTTTCGGCCGGCGGCGACCGAGCCCCAGGCGCCGACCTGGGCGGCGGTGGGCGCGGCGAAGGCGGCGGAGAACCATTCCCGGGTGGCCGCGCCGAAACCCGCCATCGCATCCGTCACGCCGTCCATCCTGCCCCGGCGGTGTGACATCCGGCCGCCGGCGGACGCTTACTGTGTCCGGTCCTGGTTCATACGCGATGGTTGTGCCGTTGATTGCGTTAAGTCTTACTTAACTGCTTGCTTGCGGCACGCAACATAAAGTAACTTCACTCGGAGTCGGCCGGGGTGGAGGGGATCGGATGACCGTCGAGCAGCGGAGCTTCGAGCCCGGCACCGACGTGCTCATCCGCAAGGTCGACAGTCACCTCGCCGCCCTCCGCGCCGGACTGGCCGGCCCGGAGCTGGAGCTGGCCGAGCGGCTCGCCGCGGCGCTGCGGGAGCTGGTCGTCTCCACCGCCCAGGCCAGCGCCGCCGACCGGGGCCAGGTCCGCGCCGCGGTGCACTACTTCGTGCTGCGCCGGGAGAGCCGGGGCCGGCTGCTGTCGGTGCGGTCGCTCGCCGCCGCCCAGCGGGTGGTCAACAAGGTCGTGCTCCAGCTCGGCCGCCCCGACCTGCTGGTGGAGGTCCGCCGGGAGCGCCCGGCCCGGGAGACCGCCGTCCCCGCCGGCGACGTCGCCGTCGGCTGACCGCGCCGCACCGCGGGCGCGATGACCGGGGCGGCCGTGGTGGGGCCGACCGCGGCACCCGGCTCCGGCGAGAGGCGGTCGGCGCACGGATCGGACGAATTCCGGCAAAACGGCCCGGCGGGCAGTCATCTGGCGTCTGATCGCACCTAGGTGCCGGCCCACCTCCGGCGCGCGCCGCTGCCACCTCGACCGGGAGTGCGGGTGCTCGTACTGCTGATCCTCCACCTCGTGGCGGCCCTCGTGGCGCCGCTGCTGGTGCGGTGGTGGGGTCCGCGCGCCTGTTACCCGCTCGCGCTGGCGCCGGCCGCCGCCTTCGGCTGGGCGCTGGCCCGCACGCCCGCCGTCCGCGACGGCGGGGCGGTGGTCGAGACGTACCCGTGGATCCGGCAGCTCGGGCTCGACCTGGCGCTGCGGCTGACCACCCTGTCCTGGCTGATGACCCTGCTGGTCGGCGGCGTCGGCGCGCTCGTCCTCGTCTACAGCGCCCGCTACTTCGGCCCCGGGTCGGTCGGGCTGGCCCGGTTCGCCGCGGTGCTGGTGGCCTTCGCCGGGGCGATGCTCGGCCTGGTCCTCGCCGACGACCTGCTGCTGCTCTACGTCTGCTGGGAGCTGACGACGATCTTCTCGTACCTGCTGATCGGGCACAGCACGGAGCGGCGCGCGAGCCGGTGGGCGGCCGCCCAGGCGCTGATCGTGACCACGCTCGGCGGGCTGGCCATGCTGGTCGGGTTCATCATGCTCGGCGAGCACGCCGGCAGCTACCGGTGGTCGGAGATCGCCGCCGGTCCGCTGCCCGGCGGGGCGTACCTGGTCACGGCGGTGCTGCTGATCCTGACCGGGGCGCTGTCCAAGTCGGCGGTGCTGCCGTTCAACTCCTGGCTGCCGGTGGCGATGGCGGCGCCCACGCCGGTGAGCGCGTACCTGCACGCCGCCGCGATGGTGAAGGCCGGCGTCTACCTGATCGGGCTGCTCGCCCCGGTGCTGGCGGCCGTCGGCCCGTGGCGCCCGGTGGTGCTCGTCGCCGGCCTCGCGACCATGCTCACCGGCGGCTGGGCGGCGCTGCGGCAGACCGACCTGAAGCTGCTGCTGGCGTACGGCACGGTCAGCCAGCTCGGCCTGCTCGCGGTGGTCGTCGGGGCGGGCACCCCGGACGCCGCGCTGGCCGGCGCGGCCATGCTGCTGGCCCACGCCCTGTTCAAGGCGGCGCTGTTCCTCGTCGTCGGCATCGTCGACCACGGCGCCGGCACCCGCGACCTGCGGGAACTGTCCGGCCTGGGCCGGCGGGCGCCGCTGCTGGCCACCGTCGCGGTGCTCGCCGCCGCGTCGATGGCCGGCCTGCCGCCGCTGGTCGGCTTCGTCGCCAAGGACGCCGTGCTGGCCGCCTTCACCGACCGGCCCGCCGTGCTCGCCGTGCTGGTGGCCGGCACCGCGCTCACCGTCGCCTACAGCGCCCGGTTCGTCTGGGGCGCGTTCGCCACCCGGCCCGGCGTGGCACCGACCGGCGTGGGCCGCATCGCCGCGCCGCTGCTCGCCCCGCCGGCCCTCCTGGCCGTCCTCGGGCTGGTCGCCGGCCCCGCCGCCGGGATCCTCGACGCCCTGCTCAGCCCGTACGCCGAGCTGTTCGGCGCGGTCGGCGGGCACCTGGCGCTGTGGCACGGCCCCAGCCCCGCGCTGGGCCTCTCCGCCCTCGCCGTGGCCGGCGGCGCGGCGCTGCACGCGCTGCGCGGCCCGCTCGCCCCGGCGCTGGCCCGGCTGCACGTCCCGATCGGCGGCAACCAGGGGTACGAGTGGGTCATCGGCCGGTTCGACCGGCTGGCCATCGAGGTCACCGGCGTCACCCAGCGGGGCTCGCTCCCGCAGTACCTCGGGGCCATCCTGCTCGCGCTCGTCGTGCTGCCCGGCGGGGCGGTGCTGGCCACCCGCCCGTGGCAGGACCGGATCGACCTGTGGGACACCCCGCTGCAGGTCGTCGTGGTGGCCGTGGTCGCCGTGGCGGCGCTGCTCGCGGTGGGTGCCCGCCGGCGGCTGACGGCGATGCTGCTGGTCGGGGTGACCGGCTACGGCAGTGCGATGCTCTTCGTGCTCTACGGCGCGCCGGACCTGGCCCTGACCCAGTTCCTCGTCGAGACCGCCACCATCGCGGTGTTCGTGCTGGTGCTGCGCCGGCTGCCCCAGCGGTTCTCGGCCCGCCCGCGCCGGCGCCGCTGGCTGCGCCGGGCGATCGGCCTGGCCGCCGGTGTGGTGGCGGCCGGGTTGGCGCTGACCGCCGCGGCGGCCCGCCGGGCGCCGACCATCTCCGAGGCGTTCCCCGACCTGGCCGTCACCCAGGGGTACGGCCGCAACGTGGTCAACGTGACCCTGGTCGACATCCGGGCCTGGGACACGATGGGAGAGCTGGCGGTCCTGGTGGTGGCCGCGACCGGCGTGGCCAGCCTGGTCTTCCAGCGGTCCCGGACCGGGCCGCGGCCGCGCCGGCCGGAGCCGTCGGGCCGGGCGCGCCGGCCGGGCCGCCCGGTCTGGCTGCGCGGCGGCGTGACCCTGCACGAGCGGCACCGCTCCATCGTGCTGGAGGTGGTCACCCGGCTGATCTTCCACACCGTGGTGGTCTTCTCCCTGTTCCTGCTCTTCTCCGGCCACAACGCGCCGGGCGGCGGCTTCGCCGGCGGCCTGGTGGCGAGCCTGGCGCTCGTCGTGCGCTACCTCGCCGGCGGCCGTGACGAACTGGCCGAGGCGGCCCCGGTGGGCGCCGGCACGGTGCTCGGTGCCGGCCTCCTCGTCTCGATCGGCACCGGGGTGATCCCGCTGCTCGCGGGCGGGTCGGTGCTCGAGAGCGCCCGGGTCGACCTGTGGCTGCCGCTGATCGGCGACTTCTACCTGGTCACCTCCCTCTTCTTCGACGTCGGGGTCTACCTCGTGGTGATCGGGCTGGTGCTGGACATCCTGCGCAGCCTCGGCGCCGAGGTGGACCGGCACATCGAGGCGGCCGGCAGCTCCGCCGGCGGGCTGCGCGTCGACCGGGGAGGGGAGCGGCCGTGAGGCCGGGCGTGGAGGGGCCGACCCTGGTGCTGGTCATCGCCGTCGGGGTGCTGGTCGGCTGCGGGGTCACGCTGCTGCTGGAACGCAGCCTGACCCGAATCCTGCTCGGGGTCATCCTGCTCGGCAACGGGGTCAACGCGCTCATCCTGACGGGCGGGCGGGCGGGCGCCGCGCCGGTGGTCGGCGTCGCGCCCGCCGGCCGGCTGAGCGACGCGCTGCCCCAGGCCATGATCCTCACCGCCATCGTGATCACCTTCGGGCTGACCGCGTTCCTGCTGGCCGTGAGCTACCGAAGCTGGTATCTGACCGGCGACGACGAGGTGCCCGACGACATCGAGGACCGGCAGATCAGGCGGGCGGCAGAGCGCAACGAGGCGGCCGTCGCGGCCGACCTCGGCGGCGAGGGCCCCGACGCCGACCCCGAGCAGGTCGACCCCGAGCTGCCGCGCCGGCTCCGGCCCGGGGACGGTCCCGGATGACCGGGTACGCGGAACGGGCCGCCCGGTGAGCGCGCTCGTGCCGCTGCCGGTGGTGGTGCCGCTGCTGGGGGCGGCGTTGACCCTGCTGCTGGCCCGGTGGCCCCACCTGCAACGGGCCGTCAGCGTGACCTGCCTCGCCGCCACGCTGGTGGTGGCGGCGCTGCTGCTCGTGCAGGCGTACCGGCACGGGCCGGTGGTGGCGCAGGTCGGCGGGTGGCCGGCGCCGGTGGGCATCGTGCTGGTCGCCGACCAGTTGGCCGCGCTGATGCTGGTGGTCTCCTCGGCGGTGACCCTCTGCGTGCTGCTCTACTCGGTCGGCCAGGGCCAGGCGGACTTCGGCGAGACCGTCCCGGTGACCATCTACCACCCCACCTATCTGGTGCTGACCGCCGGCGTGACGAACGCGTTCCTCGCGGGCGACCTGTTCAACCTCTTCGTCGGCTTCGAGATCCTGCTGGCCGCGAGCTTCGTGCTGATCACCCTCGGCGGCACCGAGGCGCGGATCCGCACGGGCTCGACGTACGTGGTGGTCAGCCTCCTCTCCTCGATGCTGTTCCTCACCGCGGTGGGCCTGGTGTACGCGGCCACCGGCACGCTGAACATGGCCCAGCTCGCCCACCGGCTCGACGCGCTGCCGGACGGCGTACGGCTGAGTCTGGAGCTGATGCTGCTGCTCGCCTTCGGGGTCAAGGCGGCGGTCTTCCCGCTCTCGGCCTGGCTGCCGGACAGCTACCCGACCGCGCCGGCTCCGGTCACGGCGGTCTTCGCCGGCCTGCTCACCAAGGTCGGCGTCTACGCGATCATCCGGACCGAGACGCTGCTCTTCCCCGACGGCCAGGTCGCCGGGCTGCTGATGGTGGTGGCCGGCCTGACCATGGTGGTCGGCGTCCTCGGCGCGGTGGCCCAGTCCGACATGAAGCGGCTCTTCTCGTTCACGCTGGTCAGCCACATCGGCTACATGATCTTCGGGGTGGCGCTGAGCACCGTGGCCGGGCTGTCCGGCGCGATCTTCTACGTGGTGCACCACATCACCATCCAGACCACGCTGTTCCTGGTCGCCGGGCTGGTCGAGGAGCGGGCCGGCAGCACCGACCTGCGCAGGCTCGGCGGGCTGGCCCGGGTGGCGCCGCTGCTCGCGGTGCTCTTCTTCGTGCCGGCCATGAACCTCGCCGGAGTGCCGCCGTTTTCCGGGTTCCTCGGCAAGCTCGGCCTGCTCCAGGCCGGGGTGGCGGCCGGCGGGCCGCTGCCCGGCGCGCTGGTCGCGGCGGGGACGCTGACCAGCCTGCTCACCCTCTACGTGGCCTCGCGGGTGTGGAACATCGCCTTCTGGCGCGCCCCCCGGCTGGCCACCGCCGAGCCGGTGGTCCGGCTGCCGGGGCTGATGGTCGGCGCGACGGTCGCGCTGGTGGCGCTCGGGCTGGCGCTGACCGTCGTCGCCGGGCCGCTCTTCGACGTCACCGCCGACGCGGCCGGCGACCTGCGCGCGCGTACCCCGTACATCCGCTCCGTGCTGCCCGGCGGCGCCTCGTGAACCGCGAACCGGTCGGACCGCACCGGGGCCGGGCGGGGCGGTGGCGCGACCAGTTGATCGCGCTCGGCTGGCTGGTGCTGGTCTGGAACCTGCTCTGGGGCGACTTCTCCTGGGGCAACCTGGTGGGCGGGATGCTGGTGGCCGGGGCGGTGCTGCTGTTCTTCCCGCTGCCGCCGGTCAGCTTCGGCGGCCGGCTGCGGCCCCGGGCGCTGCTGGTCTTCCTGGTGCGCTTCGTCGGCGAGCTGGTCAGCGCCAGCGCGCACGTCGCCCGCATCGCCGTGCAGCCGGGCTGCCGGCCGCGGGGCGCGATCATCGCGGTCCGCCTGCGGGTGCGCACCGACCTGAACCTGGCCCTCACCGCCGAGGCGGTCTCGTTGGTGCCGGGCACGTTGATCATCGAGGTGGACCGGGACGCCGGCGTCCTCTACGTGCACGTGCTCGACGTCCGCGGCCCGCAGGACCTGACCGCCAGCCGGGAGCGGATCCTCGCCGTCGAGCGGCGGCTCGTCCGGGCGGTCGGCTCCGCCGCGGAGGTGCGCCAGGTGGACACCGATCCCGTCGACAGGGGAGCCCTACCGTGACCGCCTTCCTCGCCGTCGTCCTCACCGGCCTGTTCTCGGTGACCGCGCTGCTCGCGCTGATCCGGCTCTACCGGGGGCCGTCCCTGATCGACCGCGTGGTCGCGGCCGACATGCTGCTCGCCACCATGGTCGGCGCGGTCGGCGCCGAGGCGGCGGTCAACCGCCACGCCACGACCCTGCCGGTGCTGGTGGTGCTCTCCCTGCTCGGTTTCGTCGGCTCGGTGTCGTTGGTCCGCTTCGCCGTCCGCGACGGGGAGGAGGCGTGATGCTCGGTACGGTCGCCGACTGGGCCGGCGCCGGCTGCCTGGTCGTCGGCGCGCTGCTGAGCCTCGCCGCCGGGATCGGGGTGCTGCGCTTCCCGGACGCGCTGGACCGGATGCACGCGGCCACCAAGCCGCAGGTGCTCGGGGTGCTGCTCCTGCTGCTCGGCGTGGCGCTGCGGCTGCGTACCCCGGCCGACCTGGGCATGGTGGCGCTGGTCGGGCTCTTCCAGCTGGCCACCGCTCCGGTGGCGGCGCAGATGATCGGCCGGGCCGCCTACCGCACCGGCCGGGTGGACCCCGGCCTCCTCGACGCCGACGAGTTCGCCGACCGCTGACCGCCGACGAGTTCGCCGACCGCTGACCGCCGACGAGTTCGCCGACCGCCGACCGCTGACGAGTTCGCCGACCGCCGACCGCCGACCGCCGACCGCCGGCCGGGTGCCGGCGCGGCGCGCCGGTCGCGCGCACCCCGAGCGGGGTGGTGCGCTGCTGGCCCCGCGGGCGTCCCAATTCGGGGAATGCGGCGATTCTGAGTCTTGCGTATTGCCGGAGGGCCGGTCCCGCTGCACTCTTTCGCAGTGATGGCTGTCGATCAATAGTCGTCCATCGGCGACCGCCCACCCGGCGGAGCCGACCCCGCTCCCACCCCGGAGGACCCATGAGACCCCCCACCCCCCGCTCCGCCTGGCTGGCCGCGCTGGCCGTGGCGGCGGCGACCGTCGTGACCGCATCCGCGGCGACCGCCGCGCCCACCGCCGCCGTCCGGGCCGCCGGGCCGGCGGCGCTCGCCGCGGCGCCGGACATCCCGCTGGCCAACGTGAAGGCGCACCTGTCCCAGTTCCAGTCCATCGCCACCGCCAACGGCGGCAACCGGGCACACGGCCGTCCCGGCTACCTCGCCTCCGTCAACTACGTCAAGGGACAGCTCGACGCGGCCGGGTTCACCACCGTGGTGCAGTCGTTCACCTACAACGGCGCCACCGGCTACAACCTGATCGCCGACTGGCCCGGCGGCGACCCGAACCAGGTGGTGATGACGGGGGCGCACCTGGACAGCGTCTCCGCCGGCCCCGGCATCAACGACAACGGCTCCGGCTCGGCGGCGATCCTGGAGACCGCGCTCGCGGTGGCCCGCAGCGGCCTGACCCCCACCAAGCACCTGCGTTTCGGCTGGTGGGGGGCCGAGGAGCTGGGGTTGCGCGGCTCGCAGTACTACGTGAACAACCTGCCGTCGACCGAGCGCACCAAGATCAAGCAGTACCTGAACTTCGACATGGTGGGCTCGCCCAACGCCGGCTACTTCGTCTACGACGGCGACAACTCCGACGGCGTGGGCTCCGGCCCCGGCCCGGCCGGCTCGGCGCAGATCGAGCAGACCATCCAGGCGTACTTCACCTCCATCGGCGTGCCGACCCGGGGCACCGACTTCGACGGCCGCAGCGACTACGGGCCGTTCATCAGCGTCGGCATCCCGGCCGGCGGCACCTTCACCGGCGCCGAGGGCATCAAGTCCAGCACCCACGCCTCGCTCTGGGGCGGCACGGCCGGTCAGGCGTTCGACCCGTGCTACCACCGCTCCTGCGACACCAGCACCAACATCAACGACACCGCGCTGGACCGCAACGCCGACGCGATCGCGCACACGGTCTGGGCGTTGGCCGGGGCCGGGACCCCGCCGGGCAGCACGGTGTGGAGCGACACCTTCGAGACCGCGACCGGGTGGACCGCCAACCCGGCCGGCACCGACACCGCCACCCTCGGCGGGTGGGAGCGCGGCGACCCCGCGGCCACCAGCAGCTCGGGTGTGACCACCCAACTCGGCACGACGGTCAGCGGCAGCTACGCCCTGGTCACCGGGCCGCTCGCCGGCAGCAGCGCGGGGGCGTACGACCTCGACGGCGGGGTGAGCACCATCCAGTCGCCGGCGATCACGCTGCCGTCGACCGGCACGCTCAACCTCTCATTCTCCTGGTACCTGGCCCACCTGAACAACGCCAGCAGCGCCGACTACCTGCGCGTGCGGGTGGTCGGGAGCAGCACCGTCACGGCGCTGGACGCGGCCGGGGCCGCGAGCAACCGGGCGGCGGCCTGGCAGAGCGCCGGTGTGGACGTCTCGGCCCTGCGCGGACAGACCGTACGGATCGTCGTCGACGCGGCGGACGCGAGCGGCGCCAGCCTCGTCGAGGCGGCCGTGGACGACGTGCGGATCACCCAGAGCTGAGCCGGCGCGGGGCCCCCTGTCAGGCCGTGAACCGGACGACAGGGGGCCTTCGGCGCACCTTCAGCGGGCGTACAGCCGGCACGGATAAAATGGCTGCATGATCGACTCGTCTGCCCAGGAGGGCAGCAGTAGCGAGCCGGGTCCTGCCCGGCGATTCCCGACCCCGACGGCCACGGGAGCCCTGAGCGACCCGTGTTGATCGTCCTCGGTCTTCTCTTCATCATCGTTCTCACCGCCGCCACCGGTTACTTCGTGGCCCAGGAGTTCGGTTACGTCGCCGTCGACCGGGGCAGGCTCAAGCAGCTCGCCGACGACGGCGACAAGGCCGCCGCCCGGGCCCTCGAGGTGACCGGACGGCTGTCGTTCATGCTCTCCGGCGCCCAGCTCGGCATCACCGTCACCGCCCTGCTGGTCGGTTACGTCGCCGAGCCGTTCCTCGGCGCCGGGCTGGCCGAGCTGCTCGGGGTGGCCGGCGTCTCCACGGCGGTCAGCCTCCCGCTCTCGGTCGCCCTGGCCCTGCTCATCGCGACGGTGGTGCAGATGGTCCTGGGCGAGCTGGCCCCGAAGAACCTCGCCATCGCCCGGGCCGAGCCCTTGGCCAGGGCCCTGAGCCGCTCCACCCTGATGTACCTCAAGGTGGCCGGCCCGTTGATCAAGCTCTTCGACCGCGCCGCCGTGCGGCTGCTCCGCCGCGTCGGCATCGAGCCGATCGAGGAGCTGCCCAGCGGCGCCACCCCGGAGGACCTGGAGCAGATCATCGCGGAGTCCCGCCAGGAGGGGCACCTGACGGCCGAGATGTCCACGCTGCTCGACCGGGGGCTCGACTTCCGCGAGCTGACCGCCGGCGAGGCCATGGTGCCCCGCGTCGACGTGCACACCGTTCGCGCGCACGAGCCGGTCAGCCGGGTGGTCGAGCTGCTGGACACCGGGAAGTCCCGCTTCCCCGTCCGCGGCGCGGAGGGCGTCGACGACCTGGTCGGCGTCATCGGCATCGCCGACGTGCTCGGCGTGCCCCCGGAGCGCCGCGCGGCCACCCCGGTCAGCGCGGTGGCCGGCCCGCCGCTGCTGGTGCCGGAGACGCTGCCGCTGCCGACGGTGCTGGACCGGCTCCGGTCCGGGCACCGGCAGCTCGCCTGCGTGGTCGACGAGTACGGCGGCTTCGCCGGCGTGATCACCCTCGAGGACATCGCCGAGGAGCTGGTCGGCCCGATCCGCGACGAGGACGACCCGCCCGAGCGGGCCCCGGCCCGGCAGGACGACGGCTCCTGGGTGGTGCCGGCCCGCTGGCGCATCGACGAGGTCGCCGACAGCACCGGCATCGCCCTGCCCGAGGCCCCAGAGTACGACACCCTCTCCGGCCTGGTCATGCGGGAGCTGGGCCGGGTGCCCGAGGTCGGCGACCGGCTGGAGATCAACCTGACCGCCGACGGCGACGACGGCGCGGTCGAGCCGCGCGCCCTGGTCGAGGTGCTGGCCGTCGACCGGCACGTGGCCGACTCGGTCCGGCTGCGGGTCGCCGAGCCGGGGGAGGTGTCGGCGTGAGCCCCGGCATCGCGCTGTTCACGTCGGTGATCCTGCTGGCGTTGAACGGGTTCTTCGTGGCCGCCGAGTTCGCCCTGGTGGCCAGCAAGCGCTACCGGCTGGAGCAGGCGGCCGCCGGCGGCGGTCGGGCCGCCCGGGCCGCGCTGGACGGGGTGCGGGAGCTGTCGCTGATGCTCGCCGGCGCGCAGCTCGGCATCACGCTGTGCACCCTGGGGCTCGGCGCGCTCGCGGAGCCGGCGATCGAGCACCTGCTCAGTCCGCTGCTGCACGCGGTCGGGCTGCCGGACGCCGCCAGCCACGCCGTCGCGCTGATCCTCGCGCTCAGCGTGGTCACCTTCCTGCACCTGGTGGTCGGCGAGATGGCGCCGAAGTCCTGGGCGATCACCGACGCGGAGCGCTCGGCGATGCTGCTGGCGCTGCCGTTCCGCGCCTTCGCGCGGGTCGCCCGGCCGGTGCTGTCGCTGATGAACGCCCTGGCCAACGCGATGCTGCGGCTGGTCAAGGTCAACCCGCAGGACCAGCTCGCCCAGGTGCACGGCCCCGACGAGCTGCGCATCCTGCTGGAGCAGTCCCGCGAGCACGGGCTGCTCGGCGCCGAGCAGCACCAGATGCTGACCAGCATGCTGGAGTTGCAGGGCACCACGGTGGCCCAGGTGATGGAGCCGTTCCACCAGATGGTGACGGTCCGCCGCGACGAGGACGCCACCCGGATCGAGCAGGTCAGCCGGGACAGCGGCCGGTCGCGGCTGGCCGTGCTGGACGCGAACGGCGACGTCTGCGGCCTCGTCCACGTCCGGGAGGCGGTGCGGGCCACCACCACGGGTCGTACGACCACCGCCGGTGACCTGATGACCAACGCCTTCACCCTGCCCGCCTCGGCCACGGTGACCGAGGCGGTGGCGGCGATGCGGGCCCGGCAGTCCCAGCTCGCGCTGGTGCGCAACGGCGGCGGGCCGACCCGGCCGATCGGCTTCGTCGCGCTGGAGGACCTGCTGGAGGAGGTCATCGGCGAGTTCGACGACGAGACCGACCCAGTGCCGCGCGGCCGACGCATGAGGTGACGCCGCCGGCGTCCGGGCGGTCTTCACCGAAGACCGCCCGGACGCCCGCCCGGTCCGCGAGGCTGATCCGGGGGCGCGAGGCTGGTCGCGCGTGGAGTCCGCCCTGGGGCGGGCCGCGAGGCTGGTCGGGTGGCGCCGCTCCGGGCGGGCCCGCGAGGGCCGGATGCGACGGGGGAGTGCGGGTGCGGTTGACCGGGGTGTCGCCGGAGTCCGGGTGGACCGGGCTGTCCGTCCGCACCGCCCTGGCCAACCCGAGCACCCGCCCCGGCCTGCGGCTGCCCGGGCGGGTCACGGTCATCGCCGGCTCGGCCGACGTGCCGGTGCTGCACGTGCGGCTCGGCCTGGTCACCACGGCGGAGCCGGACGACCCGGAGGCGCCGCGCCGCCTGGTGCAGTTCCACCAGGCGACCGTGGCCGACGGCTTCGTGCTGCGGGCCGGGCGGGGCCGCTCGATCCCGTTCGAGTTCCCGCTGCCGTGGGAGACCCCGGTGACCGTCTTCGGCGGGGTGCCCCTGCTCAGCCTGCGGATGGGACTGCGCACCGAGGTGGCGATCGAGCCGCGGCTCGACCAGGGCGCGATGGTGCCGGTCTTCGTGCACCCGCTGCCCACCCAGGCGCACATCCTGGCGGCCCTGGACACGCTGGGCTTCAGCATGCGCCAGGCCGGTCTGGTCGACGCCCGGCTGCCGGGGGTGGAGCAGACCCTGCCGCTGCACCAGCGGCTGGGATTCTGGGTGGCCCCGCTCTACGCCGGGCCGATCACCGAGTTGGAGCTGATCTTCATCGCCAACCCGGCCGGGCTGGAGGTCATCCTCTGGATGGACCGCCGGCTGGCCCTGGCCGGGATCACCCACCAGAGCATCAGCCGCTTCCGGATCTGGCACGTGCGCGCGGACCGGCGGGACTGGGTCGCGACGGTGGACGGCTGGCTGCGCGAGGCCATCAACCGGCACGCCGCGGCCGCCGCCCACGCCGACTGGTCCGCCACCATCTCCGAGTCCGCGCACGTCAGCCGCCCGCCGGACGAGCCCCTGCACCCCGGCTTCGGGCTCGGTGGCACCGCCGGCGGGGCCGGCATCGGCGGCTCCGGCGGCGGCGACGGCACCTGACCCGCCCCGCCCCCCGCCGCGTCGACCTTGCACTTCCTGCCCCGGCATACCGGGCGACCGCGCCCGTGACGGGGACGGAGAGTGCAGGATCGCGGGGCGCGCGGGGAGGCGGGGTCAGACCGTGGCGGTGGCCAGTTTGAGGCTGAAGCCGAGGAAGAGGGCGGCGACGCCCGTGGTGGCGCCCGCGGCGAGGCGGCGGCGCCGGCGGAACTGGGCCGCCAGGAACGTTCCGGCGAAGATCAGCGCGGTCAGGTAGAGCGCGCTGGTGACCTGGGCGATCAACCCGAGCAGCAGGAACGACAGCGCCGGCCACGCGTAGCCCGGATCCACGAACTGGATGAAGAACGAGACGAAGAACAGGATCGCCTTCGGGTTGAGCAGGCTGATCACCAGCGCCTTGCGGAACGGGCTGCGCATCGCCGCCGGCTCCGCGGCGTCGATGAGCCGCGGCGCGGTCGGGTCGTTGCGGTCGCGCCAGCGCCGCCAGGCGCCGCGCAGCATCGTCAACCCCACATAGCCGAGGTACGCGGCGCCGGCGTACTTGATCACCAGGAAGAGCGGCGGGTACGCCTTGAGCAGCGACGCCACCCCGGCGGCGGAGAGGAACATCAGCACCCCGTCGCCGACGAAGACCCCGCCGGCGGCCCGGTAGCCGGCGGCCACGCCCCGCTGCGCGGCGGTGGAGAGCACGAAGAGGGAGTTGGGACCGGGCAGCAGGATGATCGCCACGGTGCCCAGCACGTACGTCCAGATGTCGGTGATGCCCAGCACGCCCGTCATCATCGGGCCGACGGTGCCGTCCGGCGAAGCCTTTCCCGCAGCGCGACCTGTGCGTTCGGCCACTCGTCGACGGTCATCGAATACTGCACGGTGTCCCGCCACGAGCCGTCCGGGCGCTGCTTGTGCATCCGCAGCACCCCCTCGCGGGACGCGCCGAGGCGCTCGATCGCCCGCTGCGAGCGCTCGTTGCGGATGTCGGTGTGCCAGACCACCCGCACCGCGCCCAGCTCGTCGAAGGCGCGGGTGAGCAGCAGCAGCTTCGCCTCGGTGTTGATCCCGGTACGCCACCACGGCCGGCCGAGGAAGGTGTACCCGATCGCCACCGACCGGCGTTCCGGGTCCACCTCGTAGTAGGAGGTGGTGCCGACGACCGCGCCGGTGACGGCGCAGCGCTGCACCCACGGCACCCGCTCGCCCCGGTGGTGCCCGGCGAGCGCGGCGGCGACCACCTCGGCCGTCGCGGCGGCGTCGGCCGGCTGGGCGTTGCCCAGGTGCCGCCAGACCTCCGGGTCGGTGGTGGCGGCGTACAGCTCGTCGGCGTGCGTGAGGTCGAGCGGCTCCAGCACCACGTGTTCCCCGCGCAGCACCGCCGGGTCGAGCCACGGCGAGCGGGCCGACCGCAGGTACGCCGGCACCGGCGCGCCCACTCCGGCGTCCGGCTCGGGCAGCCCGGCGGTGAGCCGCAGGGGCACCACCCCGGCCCAGTGCGGCAGCGCCCGGTCCGCCTCGTCCTCGCGTACGCCGCCGGTGCGGGCGCGGACGGAGACCTCGCGCAGCGGCAGGGCCAGCACGGCCGTCTCGGCCAGTTCCCTCCGGCTCGGCGGGCGGCTGTCGCCGCTGCGCCCGGCGCCGACCTTCTCCACCAGTGCGGTGAGCATCCGCGCCTTCTCCCGCTCGTCGGTCACCAGGTGCGCCGTGCCGTGCGCGACCACCGACCGGTAGTTGGCGCTGTGGTGGAACTGGGAGCGGGCGTAGACGAGGCCGTCGAGCAGGGTCACCGCGACGCTGACCGGCAGCCCCTCGCCCCGGGCCGCGAGCAGCGGCCGGCTGCCGGTCGAGCCGTGCAGGTAGAGGGTGTCGCCGATGCGTACGTGCAGGGTGGGCAGCACCCGCGGCTCGCCGTCGACGGTGAACGCGAGCGCGCAGTGGTACGCCTCGTCCAGGACCGCGTGCGCGGCGGCGGCGTCGTAGCTCATCCGGTCCCGGGAGCGGCTGGCGGTGGTCCGATCGGTGCGTGCGTACATGCTCCCGCCTTTGTTCTAGTACAATCTCCGATTTGTGTCAGCACGCTATCAGGTCGTCGGTACGACGGCCGTCGAGATTTCGGCCAGCATCGAGTCGGGCATCCGCGCCGCCGCCCTCGCTCCCGGCGCCCCCCTGCCGGCGGTGCGGGCGCTCGCCGCCCAGCTCGCCGTCAGCCCGGCCACCGTGGCCCGGGCCTACCGGGAGCTGCGCCAGCGGGGGCTGGTGGTGACCGCCGGCCGACACGGCACCCGGGTCCGGCCCCGCCCGCCGGTGGCGGCCCGCCGCTCCGCGCTGCGCCCGCCCGCCCCCGGCCTGCGCGACCTGTCCCTGGGCGAGCCGGACGCGCGGCTGCTGCCGCCGCTGGGCGCGCACCTGGCCGGCCTCGCCGCCGACGCCGGGCCGCCCGTCGGCTACGCCACCGCCGGGGTGCTGCCCGAGCTGGCCGTGGTCGCCCGCGAGCGGTTGGCCGCCGACGGCGTGCCGGCGGCGGAGCTGACCCTCACCGGCGGCGCGCTGGACGGCATCGAACGGCTGCTCGGCGCGCACCTGCGCCCCGGCGACGCGGTCGCGGTCGAGGACCCGGGCTGGGCCAACCTGCTCGACCTGGTCGCCGCGCTCGGGCTGCGGCCGATCGGGGTGCCGGTCGACGACGACGGTCCGCTCGTCGGCGGCGTCCGGGCCGCCCTCGCCGCCGGCGCGCGGGCGCTGATCGTGACCAGCCGGGCGCAGAATCCCACCGGCGCGGCCGTCTCCGCCGGGCGGGCCGAGGAGCTGCGTGCCCTGCTCGCCGGCCGGTCCGACCTGCTGCTGATCGAGGACGACCACGCCGCCGAGCTGGCCCGCGTGCCGCTGCACCCGCTCGCCGGGGCGACCCCGACGTGGGCCTTCGTCCGCTCGGTGAGCAAGCCCTTCGGGCCCGACCTGCGGCTGGCCGTGCTGGTCGGGGACGAGACCACGGTGGCCCGGGTGGCCGGCCGGGCCCGGATCGGCGCCGGCTGGGTCTCCACCGTGCTGCAACGGCTGGTCCTGTCGCTGTGGCGCGACCCCGCGACGGCCCGGCTGGTGGACGACGCGGCCGCCAGCTACGAGCGGCGGCGCGCGGCCCTGGTCGACGCGCTCGCCGGCCACGGGCTCGCCGCCCACGGCCGCAGCGGCATCAACGTCTGGCTGCCGGTGACCGACGAGACCGGCGCGCTGACCGCCCTGCGCGACGCCGGCTGGGCGGTCGCGCCCGGCGCGCTCTACCGGATCGCCGGCCCGCCGGGGTTGCGGATCACCGTCAGCCCGCTCGACGAGGCGGAGATCCCGGCGCTGGCCGGGGCGGTGGCCCGGGCGGTCCGTCCCGCGCCCTCCGGCGGCTTCACCGCATGAGGCCGCCGGGGCCGTCGCGGCGGCTCCGCTGCGTGCGGCCCGCCCGCCGGCGCGCGTTACGGCGGGTCCCCGCGCGTGACCGGCGGCGGGCGGGGTAGAACAGTCGCCATGGCCGAGCAGACCGCAACCGCGCCGGGCGCGCAGCAGTTCATCCCGCCGCAGGCCGACACCCTCGACGACCTGCGCGCCGCCGCCGCCGGCTGCCGGGGCTGCGAGCTGTACCGGGACGCGTCGCAGACCGTGTTCGGCCGCGGCGACGCCGGCGCCCGGGTGGTCTTCGTCGGCGAGCAGCCCGGCGACATGGAGGACCAGAAGGGGCTGCCGTTCGTCGGCCCGGCCGGCCGGCTGCTGCGCAGGGCGGTCGACGACGCCGGGCTCGACCCGGGGCACATCTACCTCACGAACGCCGTGAAGCACTTCAGGTTCGAGCTGCGCGGCAAACGGCGCATCCACCAGACCCCGGACCGGGTGCACGTCACCGCCTGCCGGCCCTGGCTGGTGGCCGAGTTCGCCCAGCTGCGCCCGGAGATCGTCGTGGTGCTCGGCGCGACCGCGGCCAAGGCGCTGCTCGGCCCGACGTTCCGGGTCACCCGGCAGCGCGGCGAGCTGCTGCCCTGGCCGGCGTCGGCCCAGCACCCGGAGGACTTCCAGCGGGTGCCCGTGGACGCGAAGGGCACCGTCGCCGACGCGCCGCCGGCCCGGCTGCTGGCCACCATCCACCCGTCCGCCGTGCTCCGCGCCGACGACCAGGACAAGGCGTACGACGGGCTGGTCGCCGACCTCACCGTGGCCGCCCGCGCCCTCGCCGGCTGAGCTGTCGGCCCCTGGGCAGGCGGGCGGTGCCACACTGGCCGCCATGGAGCAGCATCTCTACGAGCGCGACCACGAGGACTTCCGCGCGCTGTGCCGTGAGTTCCTGAGCCGGGAGGCCGTACCCCACCACGAGCGCTGGGAGGCCGACGGGATCGTCGACCGCGAGGTGTGGCGCCGGGCCGGGGCGGCCGGCCTGCTGGGCATGGACGTCGACCCGGAGTACGGCGGCGGCGGGCAGCGCGACTTCCGGTTCAACGCGGTGCTGGACGAGGAGATCGTCGCCGCCGGCTGCACCGGGCTCGGCTTCGGTCTGCACAACGACGTGGTGGCGCCGTACCTGACCGAGCTGACCACGGCGGAGCAGCGCAAGCGCTGGCTGCCCGGCTTCTGCTCCGGCGACCTGGTCACGGCGATCGCGATGAGCGAGCCCGGCGCCGGCTCCGACCTCGCCGGGATCCGCACCAGCGCGGTCCGCGACGGCGACAGCTGGGTGCTCAACGGCCAGAAGACCTTCATCACCAACGGGGAGCTGGCCGACCTGGTGGTCGTGGTCGTCCGCACCGCGCCGGACCAGGGCGCGCACGGGGTGAGCCTGGTCGCGGTGGAGGCGGGCACTCCCGGCTTCGCACGGGGCCGGCGGCTGGCCAAGGTCGGCCTGAGGGCCAACGACACCGCCGAGCTGTTCTTCTCCGACTGCCGGGTGCCGGCGGAGAACCTCGTCGGCACCGAGAACCACGGCTTCTACCACCTGATGGCCAACCTGCCCCGGGAGCGGCTCAGCATCGCGGTCGCCGCGGTGGCCGCCTGCGAGCGGCTGCTCGCGCTCACCCTCGACCACGCCCGCACCAGGGAGGCGTTCGGCCGGCCGATCGGGTCGTTCCAGCACAACCGCTTCCTCCTGGCCGAGCTGGACACCGAGGTCACCATCGCGCGCACCTTCGTCAACCACTGCGTCGCCGAGTACGGCGCCGGCCGGCTCTCGGTCACCGACGCCGCCAAGGCGAAGTGGTGGACCACCGAGCTGCAGAACAGGGTCGCCGACCGCTGCGTGCAGCTGCACGGCGGCTACGGCTACATGCTGGAGTACCCGGTGGCGAAGGCCTGGCTGGACGGGCGGGTGCAGACGATCTACGGCGGCACCACCGAGATCATGAAGGAGATCATCGGCCGCGGTCTCGGCCTGTAGCGAAACCGGCTGCGGGGCGGCGGAGCCGGTGCGCAAGGATGGAGCGGCACCCCGCCCCTTACCGTCGAAGGAGCCGCCGATGGCCACCGACCTCGTCGCGCCGCTGACCGCGCCCGACGTCGCGCCGATCCAGCGGCGTACCCTCCGGCTGCTCTTCGTCACCCAGATCGTCGGCGGGATCGGGGTGACGGTCGGCGTCGCGGTCGGGGCGCTGCTCGCCGCCGACATCGCCGGTACCGCCGTGGCCGGCCTGGTGAGCAGCGCCGCCGTGGTGGGCGGGGCCCTGCTCGCGGTGCCGGTCACCCGGATCATGACCGGCCACGGTCGGCGGCCCGGCCTGGTCCTGGCCTATCTCGCCGGCGCGGCCGGGGGCGGGTTGGTGGTCCTCGCCGCCGTCACCCGCTGGATCCCGCTGCTCTTCCTCGGCATGCTCCTCTTCGGCGGCGGCAGCGCGGCCAACCTCCAGGCCCGCTACGCCGCGGTGGACCTCGCCGAGCCGGCGCGCCGGGGCCGCCAGCTCTCGCTGATCGTCTGGGCCACCACCATCGGCGCGGTCGCCGCGCCGAACTTCGCCGCGCTCGCGGACCGCACCACCAGCGGCTGGGGCCTGCCGACGCTGGCCGGTCCGTTCGCGTTCAGCGCCGTCGCGCTGGCGCTGGCCGCCGGGGTGATCCTGGCGCTGTTGCGACCCGACCCGCTGCTCACCGCGCGCCGGCTGGCGGCGGCCGCCGCCCCGGCGGTCACCCCGCCCGGCGCCGCGCCCGCCGTCACCCCGCCGCCGGACGCCGTCGCCACACCGGCGCCGACCGGCCGGCGCACCGCCGGCATGCGGGCCGCCTGGTCCGTGGTACGCACGCGCCCGGCCGCCCGGCTCGGCATCGCGGCGGTGGCGGTCGGGCACCTGGTCATGGTCGCGGTGATGGTGATGACCCCGGTGCGCCTGCACGAGTGGCACGACGACGCCGACGTGCTGCGGGTGGTCGGCCTCGTGCTGAGCCTGCACATCGCCGGCATGTACGCCCTCGCCCCGGTGGCCGGCTGGCTCACGGACCGGGTCGGCCGCCGGGCGGTGATCCTCGGCGGCGTCGGGGTGCTGCTGGTGGCGTGCGCGGTCGCCGGCACCGCCGGGCACCACACGACCCGGCTCTCGATCGGGCTGTTCCTGCTCGGCCTGGGCTGGTCGGGGACCATGGTGGCCGGCTCCACCCTGCTGTCGGAGTCGGTGCCGGTCGGGATCCGGCCGAGCGTCCAGGGGCTCTCCGACCTGACCATGGGGCTGGCCGGCGCCGCCGCCGGGGCGCTCAGCGGGTTTGTCATGGAGGTGGCGGGTTATCCGGTGCTCGCCCTGCTCGCGGCGGTCGCGGTGGTGCCCCTGGTGGCGCTAGCGTTGCGGCCGGTGCCGGCGGGCGCACCGGACGAGGAGGACTGATCACGTGCGGCTGACCGACTTCTGGTCCCGGCTGGAGGAGGCGTTCGGCTCCGCCTACGCGGCCAGCATCGCCCGCGACCAGGTGCTCTCCCAGCTCGACGGTCGGACCATCGAGCAGGCGCTCGCCTCGGGTGAGCAGGCGCACGTGGTGTGGCGCGCGGTCTGCGCCGCCTATCCCGACCGGGTGCCCGCACGGCTACGCTGAGCAGCCATTTCGCCGCTTCCGCGTGTCGCTTGCCGACTCGTACACCTGTTCGGCTATTGTCCACAGCGGGGTGCTCGTCCACAGCTCACGGCCGGTCGGCTGGTTTTCTGTCGGACCCAGCGCCTAGCGTGTCCCGCGTGACGCGAAGCTCAGGAAAGACGCCGGCGAAGGCAGGGGTGGCAAACATGGCCGCAGGGCCCGACCGGGAGAAGGCACTCGACCTTGCTCTCGCTCAGATCGACAAGCAGTTCGGCAAGGGTTCGGTGATGCGGCTGGGGGAGCGGCCCGTCATCCAGACCTCGGTGATCCCCACCGGCTCGATCGCGCTCGACGTGGCGCTCGGCGTGGGCGGCCTGCCCCGCGGCCGGGTCGTCGAGATCTACGGTCCGGAGTCCAGCGGTAAGACCACGGTCGCCCTGCACGCGGTGGCCAACGCCCAGCGGGCCGGCGGCATCGCCGCCTTCGTCGACGCCGAGCACGCGCTCGACCCGGAATACGCGAAGGCCCTCGGCGTCGACACCGACGCCCTGCTGGTCTCCCAGCCGGACACCGGCGAGCAGGCGCTGGAGATCGCCGACATGCTGGTCCGCTCCGGCGCGATCGACATCATCGTGATCGACTCGGTGGCGGCCCTGGTGCCGCGCGCCGAGATCGAGGGCGAGATGGGCGACAGCCACGTGGGTCTCCAGGCCCGGCTGATGAGCCAGGCGCTGCGGAAGATCACCGGTGTGCTCAACAACACCGGCACCACCGCGATCTTCATCAACCAGCTCCGCGAGAAGATCGGCGTGATGTTCGGCAGCCCCGAGACCACCACGGGTGGTCGGGCGCTGAAGTTCTACGCCTCGGTCCGGCTCGACGTGCGCCGCATCGAGAGCCTCAAGGACGGCACCGACGTGGTCGGTAACCGCACCCGGGTCAAGGTCGTGAAGAACAAGGTCGCCGCGCCGTTCAAGCAGGCCGAGTTCGACATCATGTACGGCAAGGGCATCTCCCGCGAGGGCTCGCTGATCGACGTGGGCGTCGAGCAGGCGATCATCCGCAAGTCCGGCGCCTGGTACACCTACGACGGCGACCAGCTCGGCCAGGGCAAGGAGAAGGCCCGGGAGTTCCTCAAGGAGAACCCGGACGTGGCCGCCGAGATCGAGAAGAAGATCCTGGAGAAGCTCGGCGTCGGGGTCGGCGCGGGCGACGCCGCCGGTGGCCCGGAGCTGCCGCCGGTCGACTTCTGACCGGTCGCTGACCCGTGGCAGGACGACGCGCCCGCACGGGGCGGGGCTGGGATGCCAGTCCGCCCCGCACGGGCGACGGCACCACGACCCCCCGGGCTCGCCGGCACCGCCGCGGTCACGCCGAGGAGACCGACCCCGAGGCGCCCACCGGCACGCCCCGCGACGAGGCGGAGCTGGCGCGGGAGATCTGCCTGCGCCAACTCGCCGTCCGGCCGCGCACCCGGGCCGAGCTGGCCGGGGCGCTGGCGAAGCGGGGAATCTCCGAGGAGGTCTCGGCGGAGGTGCTCGACCGCTACGACGAGGTCGGCATCATCGACGACGCCGCCTTCGCGCGGGCCTGGGTGTCCAGCCGGCACGCCGGCCGGGGCCTGGCCCGCCGGGCGCTCGCCAACGAGCTGCGCCAGCGCGGCGTCGACGGCGAGGTCGCCAGCGAGGCGCTCGGCGAGCTGGACGAGGAGACCGAGGCCGAGACCGCCCGCGCCCTGGTCGAGCGGAAGCTGCGGTCCGCCCGCGGCGAGCCGGACGCGGTCTTCCGGCGCCTGGTGGCCATGCTGGCCCGTAAGGGCTATCCGCCCGGCGTGGCGATCCGGGCGGTGAAGGACGCACTGGCCGCGCAGAGCGCCGAGGCGGCCGAGTTCGCCGAGCAGATCGACGCCGACGCACTCGCCGACGCCGAGGGCGACCCGGATCGGGACAGCCGCTCCCTCGGGTGAGCGTGACTGGAGGGAGAGTTCCGTGCTGAAGGCGTGCCTCAACGGCGGTCGTGGGCGCGACGAGCATCCGGCGGTGCCGGTCACCCCGGCCGACCTGGCCGCCGACGCGGCCCGCTGCGCCGGGCTCGGCGCCGGGGCGGTGCACGTGCACCCGCGGGACCTCGCCGGCCGCGAGTCCCTGCACCCGTCGGTGATCGCCGCCGCGCTGGACGCGATCCGGGCCGCCAGCCCGGGTCTGCCGGTCGGCGTGAGCACCGGGGCCTGGATCGAGCCGGACCCGGCCGCCCGGGTGGCCGCCGTCCGGGCCTGGACGGTGTTGCCGGATTTCGCCTCGGTCAACGCGCACGAGCCCGGCGCGGAGGCGGTCGCCGCGGCGCTGCGCGAGCGGGGCGTCCTCGTGGAGGCGGGGCTCTGGACGCGCGACGCGGTCGAGGCGTACAAGGGCTGGCAGGTGCCGGTGGGGCGGATCCTCATCGAGTGCATGGCCGAGGACGCGGAGGCCGCCCTCGCGGACGCGGCCGACATGCTCGCCGCGCTGCCGTCCCCGGCCGCCGGAGCCCCGCCGGTGCTGCTGCACGCCGAGGGCCCGGCGACCTGGCCGATCCTCGCCGAGGCGGTCCGCCGGGGCCTGCACAGCCGCATCGGCCTGGAGGACACGCTGTGGCTGCCCGACGGGGCGTTCGCGCCCGGCAACGCCGACCTCGTGGCGGCGGCGGTGGCCGCCGGCGCCCGCTGACCCGCCGACGGCCGACGGTTCCGTCACATGACCGAGGGCTCCGGCGTCCCCCGTTCCGGGCGCGCGGCCCGGCCTGAGCAGGGCTGACGTGCCGCGACGGTCCCCAGCCCGCCCGGCTTGTCCGCTGGTGTCCGTCGTGCAGTCAGCGCACCGTGACGTGACAACTTCTCTCCGTTCGGGGGGTTTGATCATGAGTTCTTGACCAGACCGCCCCGAGAGACCTAGCCTCGCCATACAGGCTCACATTGCCCGACCAGCGCAGGCTAAGCGCACAACATAGATCGCGTAACAGAACAGCATCACTTTGGTCGACACGTCGGCCACTGGCGGCAGCTTCGGACAGGCCGTTCCGAGGCTGACGCGACAACTGCACCCGGCCGCCGGCGATGCCCCGCGTGGGCACCGTCGACGGAAACCTACCCACGGCCAGTCGCTCCGGTCGGGCGTCCACAGCCGCAGGGTGCGTGTCCACCGGCACCGTCGCTGCGGTCCCGACGTTCAGGGGAGGCGGCCATGGCGAGGCGGCGCAGGTTCACCGGGGTGCCGACATGAGCGGGCCGAACGTCGGGCCCGGCCCCGTGGTCATCGGGCGGAGCGGGGCGCCGGCATGAGCGGTTTCGACGTGCTGATCCTCGTGGTGGTGCTGGTCCTGACCGTGGTCGTGCTCGGGGCGGTGCTGCTCGGCGTACGGACGGTGCGCCGGCTCGGCGCGGCGCCGGCACCGGAGGATCCCGCCTTCATCGCCGAGAAGGACCGGCAGGAACAGTCCCTGGCCGCGCTCCGCAGCGCCGCCGACGAGGCCAACAGCACGATCGACGTGGCGAAGTCCGCCGCCGCGGCGGCCCGGGCCGAGGCCGCCGCCGCGAAGGCCGAGGCGAAGGCCGCCCGGGCCGAGGCGCGCCGGGTGCTCGACGACGCCCGGGCCGAGGCCGACACCATCCTGGAACGGGCCCACAAGCAGGCCGAGGCGGACGCGGAGCAACTGCGGGCCACGGCCCGGCGCAGCGGCGAACGGGAGGTCGCGGTGCTCGCCGCCACCACCCGGGAGCAGGCCGCCGAGGTGGAGCGGCGGGCGGCCCGGATGGACGAGCGCGAGCGGCTGCACACCGAGGAGGTGGAGCGCCTCGCCGAGCGGGAGCGGCAGCTCAGCGCCGCCAGCGCGGCCCTGGCCGCCCGCGAGGCCGCGCTCGACCAGCGGGAGGCGGAGCTGGCCGAGGCGGAGGAGCGGCGGCGCCGGGAGCTGGAGCGGGTCGCCGGCCTCACCGCCGACACGGCCCGGGCGGAGCTGATCGAGGCGATCGAGGTGCAGGCCAAGCGGGAGGCCGCGCTGCTGGTCCGGGACATCGAATCCGACGCCCGCAACACCGCCGAGCAGCGCGCCCGGCACATCGTCGTCGACGCCATCCAGCGGGTCGCCAGCGAGCAGACCGCGGAGAGCGTGGTCAGCGTCCTGCACCTGCCCGGCGACGAGATGAAGGGACGGATCATCGGCCGGGAGGGCCGCAACATCCGCGCCTTCGAGTCGGTCACCGGCGTCAACCTGATCATCGACGACACCCCCGAGGCGGTGCTGCTCTCCTGCTTCGACCCGGTGCGCCGGGAGGTCGGCCGGCTGACCCTGGAGAAGCTGGTCCTGGACGGGCGAATCCACCCGCACCGGATCGAGGAGGTCTACGACCTGGCCCGGCACGAGGTGGAGGAACTCTGCCAGCGGGCCGCCGAGGACGCCCTGGTCGAGGTCGGCATCACCGAGATCCACCCGGAGCTGGTCACCCTGCTCGGCCGGCTGCGCTACCGGACGTCGTACGGGCAGAACGTGCTCAAGCACCTGGTGGAGACCGCGCACATCGCCGGCATCATGGCCGCCGAGCTGCGGCTCGACGTGCCGACCATCAAGCGCTCGGCGTTCCTGCACGACATCGGCAAGGCGCTCACCCACGAGGTGGAGGGCAGCCACGCCATCATCGGCGCCGACCTGGCCCGCAAGTACGGCGAGAGCGAGGACGTCGTCCACGCCATCGAGGCGCACCACAACGAGGTGCCGCCGCAGACCATCGAGGCCGTGCTCACCCAGGCGTCCGACGCCTGCTCCGGCGGACGGCCCGGGGCACGGCGGGAGAGCCTGGAGGCGTACGTCAAGCGGCTGGAGCGGATCGAGGAGATCGCGGCGGGCAAGCTCGGCGTGGAGAAGGTCTTCGCCATGCAGGCGGGCCGGGAGATCCGGGTGATGGTCAAGCCGGACGACGTGGACGACATCGGCGCCGCCGTGCTGGCCCGGGACGTGGCGAAGCAGATCGAGGAGGAGCTGACCTACCCGGGTCAGATCCGGGTCACCGTGGTCCGCGAGTCGCGGGTCACCGAGATCGCCCGCTGACGACCGTCTCGACCGCGCGGCGGGGTGGCGGCGAGGTCCGCGATGCCTCCGGCCGGGCTACCCCACGATGCTGTCGAGCCACCCCTGGAACGCCGACGCCGTGCCCCGCCGCTCCTCGCGGCCGGGCACGGCGTCGGTCGGATGACCCTGCCGCGGCGGTGCGGCTCAGCCCTGGGGCTCGGCCACCGCGCCCCCGCCGGCCGGCGTCGAGTCCGGGACGGTCTGCTTCGCGATCCGGTACGCCCGCCGGCTGCTGCGCCGGTCGAGCCAGGTGGCGAGCGCGGTGAGCAGCGAGTTGATCACGATGTAGATGGCGGCCACCACGATCGCGGCGGCGACCACGTTCCCCTTGTTGGCGGAGAGGTCGTTGACGCCGCGCTGGAGCAGCTCGGGGTAGGCGACGATGTAGCCGAGCGCGGTGTCCTTGAGGAGCACCACGAGCTGGCTCACGATCACCGGCAGCATCGCGCGGGCCGCCTGCGGGATCAGGATGAGCTGCATGACCTGGCTCTTGCGCATGCCGATCGCGTAGGCCGCCTCGGCCTGGCCGCCGGGCAGCGACCGGATGCCCGCCCGGAACGCCTCGGCGAGCACCGAGCCGTTGTAGAGCGTCAGGCCGATCACCACGGCCCAGAACGCCGGCACCGGCCCCTGGATGAGGAACGGCACGCCGTAGAAGATGAAGAAGATCATCAGCAGCAGCGGGACGGCGCGGAAGAACTCGACCACGGCACCGGCCGGGATGCTGATCCAGCGGTGGTCGGAGAGCCGGCCGACCGCGAAGATGATGCCGAAGGCGAGCGAGAGCACCATGCCGACGGCCGCCGCCCAGAGGGTGGCCCGCAGGCCCGGGCCGATGAACTGGGTCCAGGTGGCCGTCTGCGTGAAGGGCTGCCAGAGGTAGCCCTCCCACTGGCCGGCCTCGTCGAACTTGGCGTACACCCACCAGAGCAGGCCGACCAGGGCGACGCCGAAGACGACGGTCAGCACCGCGTTGCGGACCTTGGCCCGGGGCCCCGGGTGGTCGTAGAGGATGGAGCTGGTGCTCATCAGCGCTTCACCGCCAGTCGGTTGGCCAGCCAGCCGAAGAAGTAGCCGGTCGGGATCAGGAGCGCGGCGAACGTGCCGGCGAAGACCAGGAAGATCGGGATGACCGCGTCACCGTTGCTGTTGATGAGGTCCTTCATCACGTTGGAGGACTCCATCAGCCCGATGGTGCCGACGATCGTGGCGTTCTTGCAGAGCGCGATCAGGATGCTGCCCAGCGGGGCGACCACCGAGCGGGCGGCCTGCGGCAGCACGACGATCCGCAGGGTCTGGGCGAAGGTCAGCCCGATTGCGCGGGCGGCCTCGGCCTGGCCGGCGGGCACCGTGTTGATGCCCGAGCGGATCGCCTCGCAGACGAACGCGGCGGTGTAGACCGACAGGCCCACGACCCCGAGCCAGTAGTTGTTCAGGTCCAGGTCGTCCGCCAGGCTCAGCCCCAGCGTGGAGAAGAGACCGAAGTAGCAGAAGAAGATGACCAGGGTCAGCGGGGTGTTGCGGAAGATGTTGACCCAGGCCGCCCCGAAGCCGCGCAGGACGGGCACCGGGGAGACCCGCATCGCGGCCAGCAGCACGCCGAGCACCAGCGCGAACACTGCCGAGGCACCGGTCAGCTTGAGGATCCAGAGGAAGCCCGACAGATAGGCGTCGAAGTTCGTCGGGTCAGCGAATACGTGCATGCGTCGGCTCCCGGGGCAGGTCGTCGGCGTCCGGACAGGGCGAGGCCGGCATCCTTCCGGATGCCGGCCCCGGAACTGTCAGACGCTGCCGCAGTTGGTCAGCTTGGTGGTGTCCAGCTCGGGCGCGGCCTTGCCGCTCTTGCCCAGGGTGGCGTCCCAGGCGGCCTTGTAGCTGCCGTCCGCCGCGGCGGCCTTGAGGATCTCGTTGACCTTCTCGCAGCCGTCCTTGTCGTCCTTCTTCAGGCCGATGCCGTAGGGCTCGGTGGAGAAGGTCTTGCCGACCACCTTGAACTTGCCGGCGTACTGGTCCTGGGCGGCGTAGCCGGCGAGGATGATGTCGTCGGTGGTGACGGCGTCGACCTGGCCCTTCTCCAGCAGCGGCAGGCACTTCGAGTACGAGTCGAACTGCTGGAGCTTGGCCTTCGGGTAGTCGGTCTGGATCCGCTTGGCCGGGGTCGACCCGGACACGGAGCAGACCGTCTTGCCGTCGAGGCCCTCCGGCCCGGCCAGCGCCGAGTCGGCCTTCACCAGGAGGTCCTGCCCGGCGATGAAGTACGGCCCGGCGAAGTTGACCTTCTTCTTGCGCTCGTCGTTGATCGTGTAGGTCGCGACGACGAGGTCGACGGTGCCCTGCTGGATGAAGGGCTCGCGGTTGTTGGAGACGGTGGTCTTCCACTCGATGTTGTTCGCGTCCACGCCGAGACCCTTGGCGATGATCTTGCCGATCTCGATGTCGAAGCCCTCGTACTGGCTACCGGTCTGCAGGCCCAGGCCCGGCTGGTCGGCCTTGACGCCGATGACCAGCTTCTTCTGGCTCTGGGCCTTGCCGACGATGCCCTTGGCGGACGAACCGCCGGAACCGCTGTCGCTGTCGCCGCCGCAGGCGGTCATGGCGAGCGAGAGGGCGGCGACCGCGGCGACCGCCGCCACGCGCTTGATACGCATACTCATCTCCTTCTTCGACGGAACCCGCCGGGGGACGGCGCGCTCCGGGGGTACGGACGCCTAGTGCGTGAGGATCTTGGAGAGGAAGTCCTTGGCCCGCTCGCTGCGCGGGTTGCCAAAGAACTCGGCCGGCGGGGCGTCCTCGACGAGCTTGCCGTCGGCCATGAAGATGACCCGGTTCGCCGCGTGCCGGGCGAAGCCCATCTCGTGGGTCACCACGACCATCGTCATGCCCTCGCGGGCCAGTGACGTCATCACGTCCAGCACCTCGCCGACCATCTCCGGGTCGAGCGCGCTGGTCGGCTCGTCGAAGAGCATCGCCTTGGGCTGCATGGCCAGCGCCCGCGCGATCGCGACGCGCTGCTGCTGGCCGCCGGAGAGCTGGGCCGGGAACTTGTCGGCCTGGTTGGCGATGCCGACCCGGTCCAGCAGGGCCAGGCCGCGCTCGCGCGCCGCCGCCGGCTTCTCCTTGCGGACCTTGATCGGTCCGAGGGTGACGTTCTCCAGGATCGTCTTGTGCGCGAAGAGGTTGAACGACTGGAAGACCATGCCGACCTCGCTGCGCAGCTTCGCCAGCGCCTTGCCCTCGGCTGGCAGCGGCTGCCCGTCGAAGGTGATGGTGCCGGAGGTGATCGGCTCCAGCCGGTTGATGGTGCGGCAGAGCGTCGACTTGCCGGAGCCGGACGGGCCGATGACCACAACCACCTCGCCGCGCCCGACCGACAGTGAGACGTCGTCCAGCACGTGCAGCGGCCCGAACCACTTGTTGACCGAGTTCAGCACGATGAGCGGTTCGCCCGTCGTCACGTCGTCCACCGTCCCTGTCGTCACGTGGGGTCGGATGACCCCCGGTGGGCAACTGTAGGCGGGGGGATGTGGCGGAACGCAACTCCGTTGGTCACGGAGCGGTAACACCGTTTCCAGCCGAGGTCGGGAGTCGGATTTTGACCACGAAACCGGTCCGCCGGGGTGGCGCGGCCGGGGCGGTGTGGAGATCATGTGGGGATGACGGAACCGGTGCGGCTGACCCGGTACGCCCGCGGCGGCGGATGCGCCTGCAAGATCCCCCCGGGTGAGCTGGAGGCGATGGTCGCCGGCCTCGGCCCGGCCACGGGCACCGCGGACCTGCTCGTCGGGCTGGACCACGGCGATGACGCGGCGGTGGTCCGGCTCGACGAGCGCACCGGCCTGGTCACCACCGCCGACTTCTTCACCCCGGTCGTCGACGACGCGTACGACTGGGGGCGGATCGCCGCCACCAATGCCCTCTCCGACGTCTACGCGATGGGCGGCACCCCGCTCGTCGCGCTCAACCTGCTCTGCTGGCCGCGCGACGTGCTGCCGCTGGAACTGGCCCGGGAGGTGCTGCGCGGCGGGCAGGACGTGGCCCGGGACGCCGGTTGCCACCTCGCCGGCGGGCACAGCGTCGACGACGAGGGCCCCAAGTACGGGCTCGCCGTCACCGGGGTGGTCCGCCCCGAGGAGCTGATCACCCTGGACGCGGGCCGGCCGGGGCTGCCGCTGTCGCTGACCAAGCCCCTCGGCGTCGGGGTGCTCAACACCCGGCACAAGACCACCGGGGAGAGCTTCCCCGAGGCGGTCGCCGCGATGACCACCCTCAACCGGGACGCCGCGCGGGCGGCGGTGGCGGCGGGCGTCCGCTGCGGCACCGACGTGACCGGCTTCGGCCTGCTCGGGCACGCCGCCAAACTGGCCCGGGCGAGCCGGCTGACGGTGGCGATCGACGCCGCCCGGGTGCCCTACCTGGACGGCGCGCGGGAGGCGGTGCGCGACGGGCACGTCAGCGGCGGCAGCCGCCGCAACCTGGACTGGGTCACGCCGTGGACCGACTTCGGCCGGGTCGCCGAGCACGAGCGGCTGCTGCTGGCCGACGCGCAGACCTCGGGCGGTCTGCTGGTCGCCGGCGAGCTGCCCGGCGCCACCGTGGTGGGTGAGCTGCTGCCTCCCGGCGAACACCGGCTGGTCGTGCGCTGACCGGCGCGGGCCGGGGAGCCGGCGCGCCCGGAGCGGCCGGCGCCGGTCGGCCCGGGAAACCGGCGGCGCGGCCCGGCGGGGGAGCGCGAAGCGGGCCACCGTACCCGATAAACTGTCACCTTTCCGCTACTCGGAGCAATGGCGCCCGAGGAAATTTTGCCCGGAATGGTCACAGACCGGTAACTTGCCCCCGGCTGAGGTCATATGCACCCCACCATCGTCAGTAAGGCCCGATCCGGAGGCCGGTGGGACGAGCACAGCGAGGAGGCGGCATGACCGAGCTGTGGAACTGGAGAATCGACCAGGTGCGGCTGGTGGAGGTCTACCCGGCACTGGCCGAGGCGCTCGGTCGGGTGGTGATGCCCCTGGCGGCGGCGGACCCGGCCCGGCTGCCGGCGTACGCGGTGATCTGCGACGTCTGGCAGGCGCCGGGGGAGTTCGCCACGATCGTGGACTGCTACGGGGTGCCCGACGGGCTGCCCGAGCACGCCAGCATCGCCGCCCTGGCGCGGCTGCTGGACCGCAACTGCCTGCTGCGCGACGACACCCTCGACGCCGGCCGGCACCTGTTGGTCGCCCCCGACGGGACGATCCGGCCGGTGCACTTCGACGTCCGGGAGACCGACGACGGCGAGGTGCTCGGCAACCAGCGGCTCTGCACCGACGCCGATCCCCGCTGCCGCGGCTGGTCGCAGTGCCACCGCTCCCGCTGGGCCCCGGACTCGGTGCTGCCCGCGCTCGCCGCCGCCTGACCCGGCCGGCCCCGGCGCGACCTCGTGCCCGAGCCCGCTGTCGCGCAGGATCGGGCGAGGTCGCGCCGGGCGCCGGAGGTCAGCGGGCCGGGCCGGCGGAGCGGCCGCCGCGTACCTCCAACTGCTCCAGCAGGGTCGCGGTGGCCGCGGCGACCGCGGCGACCGCCGCGTCGAAGGCCGCGGCGTTGTGCGCGGCGGGCTTGCGGAAGCCCGAGATCTTCCGGACGTACTGCAAGGCCGCGGCCTCGACGTCCGCCGGGGTCACCTCGGGGACGTACGGCTCACGAAGGGTCTTGATGCTCCGGCACACGGCTCCTCCTCGTTCGTTCGGTCTTCTCGGCCCGGATACGCTGTGCGGGTCATGACTACCGCAGCGGCGAGCAGCCCGCGCACCTACCAGGTGCGCACGTACGGCTGCCAGATGAACGTGCACGACTCCGAGCGCATCTCCGGGCTGCTGGAGCAGGCGGGCTACGTGCGCGCCGCCGAGGCCGACGACAACCCGGACGTGGTGGTGTTCAACACCTGCGCGGTCCGGGAGAACGCCGACAACCGGCTCTACGGCAACCTCGGTCACCTGCGCCCCGTCAAGGACAGGCACCCGGGGATGCAGATCGCCGTCGGCGGCTGCCTGGCCCAGAAGGACCGCGGCGAGATCGTCCGCAGGGCGCCCTGGGTGGACGTGGTCTTCGGCACGCACAACATCGGGTCGCTGCCGGTGCTGCTGGAGCGGGCCCGGCACAACGCCGCCGCCGAGGTGGAGATCCTCGAATCCCTCGACGTCTTCCCCTCGACGCTGCCCACCCGGCGCGAGTCCACGTACGCCGGCTGGGTGTCGATCTCCGTCGGCTGCAACAACACCTGCACGTTCTGCATCGTGCCCTCCCTGCGCGGCAAGGAGAAGGACCGCCGCCCCGGCGACATCCTCTCCGAGGTGCGCGCGCTGGTCGACGAGGGCGTGCTGGAGGTGACCCTGCTCGGGCAGAACGTCAACTCCTACGGCGTGGAGTTCGGCGACCGGCTCGCCTTCGGCAAGCTGCTGCGGGCCTGCGGCGACATCGACGGGCTGGAGCGCGTCCGGTTCACCAGCCCGCACCCGAAGGACTTCACCGACGACGTGATCGCCGCGATGGCCGAGACGCCGAACGTCTGCCACTCGCTGCACATGCCGCTGCAGTCCGGCTCCGACGACGTGCTGCGGGCCATGCGCCGCTCGTACCGGGCGGAGCGCTACCTGGGCATCATCTCCAAGGTGCGGGCGGCGATGCCGGACGCGGCGATCACCACCGACATCATCGTCGGCTTCCCGGGCGAGACCGACGCCGACTTCGAGCGCACCCTCGACGTGGTCCGCGAGGCCCGGTTCTCCTCGGCGTTCACGTTCCAGTACTCCAAGCGCCCCGGCACCCCGGCCGCCACCATGGACGGCCAGCTGCCCAAGCAGGTCGTCCAGGAGCGCTACGAGCGGCTGATCGCCTGCGTCGAGGAGATCACCTGGGCGGAGAACAAGAAGCTCGTGGGGGAGACCGTCGAGGTGCTGGTCGCCGTCGGCGAGGGGCGCAAGGACGAGCGCACCGGACGGATGTCCGGCCGGGCCCGCGACGGCCGCCTGGTGCACTTCGACGCCGGTTCCCTCGCCGGGCGGATCCGTCCCGGCGACATCGTGCACACCACCGTCACGTACGCCGCCCCGCACCACCTCAACGCCGACGGTGAGCCGCTGTCGCACCGGCGCACCCGGGCCGGCGACGCGGCCGAGGCGGGACGCTCCCCGCGTACGCCCGGGGTGCTGCTCGGGCTGCCCACGATCGGCGCGCCGGCCGCGGCGCCCGCGTCGACGACGGGCTGCGCCGCGCACTGACCCGCGACCGGCCGGGGCCTCCGCGCGGAGGCCCCGGCCGGTGTGCTCAGCAGGCGGCGCCGTTGAGCTTGACGGTGCCCGGCGCGGCGGCCGGGCCGTTGGCGGTGAAGCCGACGGTCACCGACGCCCCCGGCGACAGCGAGGCCGCCCAGGTCGGGGCCGCCGCCGTCACCGTGCCGCCGGACTGGGTCACCGTGGCGTTCCAGCCGCTGGCCAGGGTCACGCCGGCCGGCCAGGCCCAGGTGGCCTGCCACGGGCTCACCGTCGCGGTGCCCGTGTTGGTCACCGTCAGTTCGCCCTGGAAACCGCCCTGCCAGGCGTTGACCTGCTTGTACGCCGCCGCGCAGCCGCCGGTGGGCGACGGCGTCGAGGTCGGGGTCGCGGTCGGCGTGCCGGTGGGGCCGCCCCCGCCGCCGACCGGCGGGATCAGGTACGGCTGGAGGATGGCCTGCTTGGCGGTGTTGATGCTGGTCCAGTCGTCGAGCGCGATGCCGCCGGTGTCACCGGAGTTCGGGTTCCACGACCAGTAGGTGAAGGACATCCCGTCGACGCCCGTGCCGGTGTACGCCATCAGCCGCTCCAGCCACACCTTGTCCCGCGGGTCGGCCAGGGTGCTGCCGAACTCGCCCATCATGATCGGGGCGATGTTCTGCTTGTGCAGGTAACCCCAGTACTTGTCCCAGATACCCGGCAGGTTGTTCGGGAAGTCCGGGCTCTTGAACCAGGCCTGCTCGTAGACCGAGGTGGCATACTCGTGCGGCGAGTAGACCAGCCGGTTCGGCACGTCCAGCCGGACCGGGAAGTCCTTGGCCCTCGTCAGGTTGCCGCCCCACCAGCCGCAGTCCTCGTCGTTGCTCGGGTCGTTGTCCCACACGTTGGAGAGGCCGCCGCTGGGGCAGCTCACCCCCTCCACGAAGATCAGCCAGTTCGGCTGCACCGACAGGATCGCGTTGCCGGCCCGCTCCGCGGCCAGCCGCCAGTCCCGCGCCGGGTCTCCGCAGCCCCAGCACGCGCCGGTCGCCGCCGGGTTGGTGCCCTCGGCGTGCGGCTCGTTGTGCAGGTCCGCGCCGATCACGGTGGGGTTGCCCGCGTACCGCTGGGCGAGCATCTTCCAGTCGTTGATCCAGGTCGCCTCGGAGACCGTCGAGGTGTACCAGAGGGCCGACTGGCCGGCCGAGGTCGGGCGGTGCCGGTCCAGGATGACCCGCATCCCCTTGCCGCCGGCGTACTCGATGACCTTGTCGAGGATCTGCAACGGGGAGAGCCCGACCAGGTCCGGGTTGACGAAGTCGTTGACGCCGCTGGCCGTGGCGCCCGGCTTCAGCGCGTCGTTCGAGTACGGGATGCGCAGCGTGTTGTAGCCGAGGCTGGCCATCTTGTCGATCTGGCCCCGCCACGGGTTGGTGGACCACAGCCCGTGGAAGGTCCTGTTGTCGGTCTCCATGCCGAACCAGTTGATGCCGGTGATCCGTACCGTCGCGCCGGTGCTGTCGACGATCTTGTTGCCGTTGGTGTGCAG
Organism: Micromonospora sp. NPDC047670; assembly: GCF_043204915.1. NCBI lineage: Bacteria > Bacillati > Actinomycetota > Actinomycetes > Micromonosporales > Micromonosporaceae > Micromonospora > Micromonospora sp. NPDC047670. The sequence continues at coordinate 330,299 of NZ_JBIDDA010000003.1, read as the reverse complement.
GTAGCCGGTGCCGGTGCCGGCGGGGGCGGCGGCGGCCGGGGTGGTGCTGACGGCGGCGGCGACGAGGACGCCGGCCGCGGCGGTGGCGAGCGCGGTGATCGCGCCGCCGAGGGCGCTGCGTCGGTGCATGCGAGCTCCACTTCGAACGCCCGCCGCCGCGGCGCGGCGCGGGCGGAGACCAGGGACGGGACCACCGTCACGCTTCACCGGGCGTACGCGGGAAGTGCGCGACGGAACGTGCCACGTGGCGGCGGCCGCTCGCGGGAGCACCGGCGACCGTCGACGGCGGTGTTCGCCGTCGGTGCCCTCGCGCCGGTGTGGACCTGGCTCTGCCGCCCATTCTGATCAGCCCACCTCGATGCGTCAACCGACCGGGCGGCCCGGCTAACCACGGGGGCGTCGATGCCCGGACGCGCGGAAGCCCCCGGTCCGCGCGGACCGGGGGCTTCCGGGTGGCTCAGCTCAGCCGGCCTGCTCGGCGAGCTGGAGGAACTGCCGCTTCGAGGCCAGCGCCTGCTCGGCCTCGCGGACCCGCTTGGCGTCGCCGGCGGCCTGGGCGCGGGCCAGCCGCTCCTCGGCCTCGGCGACCTGCGCCCGCATCTGGGCCAGCAGCGGGTTGTCCTCCTTGGTCGTCCGCCGCCAGGCCGAGTCCATCACCTCGCGGACCTTCTCGTCGACCGCGCGCAGCCGGCGCTCCAGCCCGGCGGCCGCCTCGCGGGGCACCCGGCCGGCCTCGTGCCACTGCGCCTGGATCTCCCGCAGCTTGGCCTGCGCGCCCTTCGGGTCGCCGTCGACGTCCAGCGCCTCGGCCTCGGCGAGCAGCGCCTGCTTGCGCTCCAGGTTGGCCCGCTGCTCGTTGTCCCGCGCCGAGAAGACCTCGCTGCGCCGGGTGAAGAACTCGTCCTGCGCGGCCCGGAACCTCTCCCAGAGCTTCTGCTCCGCCTCCTTGGAGGCGCGCGGGGCCGCCTTCCACTGGTTCATCAGCTCCTTGAGCTGGTTGGCCGTCGCCGCCCAGTCGCTGGAGTCCTTCAGCTTCTCCGCCTCGGCGACCAACTCCTCCTTGGCGGACTGCGCCTGCTTGCGCTGCGCGTCCAGGGAGGCGAAGTGGGCGCCCCGGCGGCGGGTGAAGCCGTCGCGGGCCGCGGCGAAGCGCTTCCACAGCTCACCGTCGGTCTTCTTGTCGACCCCGCGGATGGTCTTCCACTCGTCGAGGATCTCCTTGAGCCGGTCCCCGGCGGTCTTCCAGCCGGTCGACTCGGCGGCCAGCTTCTCCGCCTCCTCCACCAGCGCCTGCTTGCGCGCCAGCGCCTCGCCCCGGGCGGCCTCCTTGGCGGCCTTGGCCTCGCCGGCCTTCTCCTCGGCGACGGCGGCGAGCCGGTCCAGCCGCGCCGCCAGCGCGTCGATGTCGCCGACGACGTGCGCCTCGGCGAGCGAGGCGCGGATCCGGCGGATCGTGGTCAGCGAGTGGCCGGCGTCCGCCGCACCCGAGTTGAGCCGCGCCTCCGTCAGGTTGACCTCGGTCACCAGGTCGTCGAAGCGGCGGGCGAAGTGGGCCAGCCCCTCCTCGGGCGCTCCCGCCTGCCAGGATCCGACCACCCGCTCGCCCTCGGCGGTCTTGACGTACACGGTGCCGTCCGCGTCCACCCGTCCGAAGGCAGTCCAGTCGCTCATGTGCCCATCCTCGTTCTCCCGGCGTCGGGGAGCACTCCCACGATCGCCGCCACGGCGCAGCAAAGTTTCCCCCGGCATTGTCACAGGTGCGACCCCGTTCCCGTCGAGCGCCTATCGCCGACCGTGACCATACGGTGTCCTACCGCCCGCGACAGGCATCCTGGGGAAGTTGCCGGAATTCATCGTACGGTGTACCGTACAGCGTACGAGCCGGCGACCGGAGTCGCCGGCCCCCGAGGAGGAACAGATGACGCAGTCCCGCAGCCGGATCACGCCCCCGGCCGACCAGAGCTTCGTGCCGGACCCGGCCGCCCTCGACGAGCTGGACGAGTGGTTCCGCCGCTACGACGCGTTGGCCGAGGCGGGCGACGTGGCGGGCACCGCCGACCTGGCGATGTTCCCGCTCAACACGGTCACCGACGACGCCGACGGGGAGGGCTCCGCCCAGCAGCTCGACCGCCAGGCGTACCTGGAGAAGATGGGCGGCGTCCTCGGCGGCGGTGGCGACCTGACCATGGAGTCCCGCCGTACCCCGTACTTCCTCACCCCCAGCCTGGTCGTCGTCTTCACCGAGGCGGAGTTCACGATCGACGGCGAGCGGCAGCAGGTGCGCTACGCCGACCTGCTGGTGAAGGCCGGCGGCCAGTGGCGGTTCCAGACCATGGTGCAGGGCGGCTGGGGCGGTCAGGCGGGCTGAGCGGTGGGTGCGGGGGCGCCGGGCGTGGTCGTGCCGATACCGTTGCCTGGTGCCCCTGGTCGCCGCCGCCGTCTGTCCCCACCCGCCGCTGATCGTCCCCGAGCTGGCCGGTGCCGCCGCACCCGAGCTGGACGAGCTTCGCGCCGCCTGCGACGCCGCCGTCGCCGGGCTGATCGCCGCCGGGCCCGAGGTGATCGTCCTGGTCGGCGGCGGTCCGGCGACCGTCAGCTTCGACGCGGCCGACCACGGCTCACTGCGGCCGTACGGCCTCGACCTGCGCGTGCGGTTGTGGAAGGTGAACTGCGCCGGGAGCGAGCGGCTGCCGCTGAGCCTGACCGTCGGCGCGTGGCTGGTCGGGCGCTCCCGCACCGAGCTGCCCCGGCTGGCCCGCTCCGTCGCGGCCGACGCCGCCCCGGCGCGGTGCGTCGAGCTGGGGGCGGCGCTCGGCGCGCCGGCGGAGCCGCGTACCGCGCTGCTGGTGACGGGGGACGGGTCGGCCTGCCGCGGCCCGAAGTCGCCCGGCTACGACGACCCGCGCGCCGAGGCGTACGACGACGGTGTCGCCCGCGCCCTGGCCGGCGCGGACGTCGAGGCCCTGCTCGACCTGGACCCGGTCCTGTCAACGGAGCTGAAGGCCGCGGGCCGCGCGCCCTGGCAGGTGCTGGCCGGCGCGGTCCGCGCGGCGGGCGGCGACTGGCGCGGCGAGCTGCGCCACTACTCGGCGCCCTACGGCGTCGCCTACTTCGTCTCCTCCTGGGCGCCGGCGTGACCGCCCGCCCGCCGGCCGGGACGGTCGTCGCGGTGGTGGGGCCCACCGCGGCCGGGAAGTCGGCGCTGAGCATCGCCCTCGCGCACGCCCTCGACGGCGAGGTGGTCAACGCCGACTCGATGCAGCTCTACCGGGGAATGGACATCGGCACCGCGAAGCTCACCCCGGCCGAGCGCGAGGGGGTGCCGCACCACCTGCTGGACATCTGGGACGTCACCGAGCCGGCGAGCGTCGCGGAATACCAGCGGCTGGCCCGCGCGGCGATCGACGACATTTTGGCCCGGGGGTGGGTGCCGCTGCTGGTCGGCGGCTCCGGCCTCTACGTGCGGGCGGTGCTGGAGCGCTTCGAGTTCCCCGGCACCGACCCGGCGGCGCGCGAGCGGCTGGAACGGGAGTTGGCCGAGGCCGGCCCCGCCCCGCTGTACGCCCGGCTGCGCGAGGCCGATCCGGCCGCCGCGGCGAGCATCCTGCCCACCAACGGCCGGCGGATCGTCCGGGCGCTGGAGGTCGTCGAGCTGACCGGGGCACCGTTCGCCGCCTCGCTGCCCGACCCGACGCCGTACTACCCGTCCGTGCAGCTCGGCGTGGACCTGGACACGGCGCTGCTGGACGAGCGGATCGCCCAGCGGGTGGACCGGATGTGGGCCGACGGCCTGGTCGCCGAGACGCGGGAGCTGGTCGGGCGCGGCCTGCCCGACGGGCGTACGGCCAGCCGGGCGCTCGGCTACCAGCAGGTGCTGCGCTTCCTCGCCGGGCAGTCGACCGAGGCCGAGGCGCACGACGAGACGGTCCGCGCCACCCGGCGCTTCGTCCGGCGGCAGCGCTCCTGGTTCCGCCGGGACCCGCGGATCCACTGGCTCGACTCGGCCTCGCCGGAGCTGATCCCGACCGCCCTGCGCCTGGTGCCCGCCGCTGCGCGATGATGGGGGCGTGCAGTTCACCAAGGGCCACGGCACCGGCAACGACTTCGTCATCCTGCCCGACCCGGACGGCCGGCTCGCACTGACGCCCGGTCTGGTCGCGGCGCTCTGCGACCGGCGACGCGGCATCGGCGCCGACGGCGTGCTGCGGGTGGTCCGGGCGGCGAAGCATCCCGACGGCGTGGCGCTGGCCGGCGAGGCCGAGTGGTTCATGGACTACTGGAACGCCGACGGGTCGTTCGCCGAGATGTGCGGCAACGGCGCCCGGGTCTTCGTCCGCTACCTGCTCGCCACCGGGTTGGCCGAGCCGGCCGGGGAGGCGCTGCCCGTGGCCACCCGGGCCGGCGTCGTGCGCGCGCTGGTCACGGCCGACGCCATCGCCGTGGAGATGCGCCGCCCCCGGCTGTACGACACGGCGACCGCCAGCCTCGGCGGGCTGACCCTGCCCGGCACGGCGGTGGACGTGGGCAACCCGCACCTGGTCTGCGCGCTGCCGGGCGGGCTGGAGCTGACCGCGCTGGACCTCACCCGGGCTCCCGACGTCGACCCGGCGGTCTTCCCGGCCGGCGTCAACGTCGAGTTCACCGCGCCGGGCGAGCCGGTCGACGGCGCCGACGGGCACGTGCTGATGCGGGTCTACGAGCGCGGTTCGGCCGAGACGCTCTCCTGCGGCACGGGCGCCTGCGCCGTGGCCGCCGTGGCCCTGCGCGACGCCGGCCGGGACACCGGGGTGATGGCGGTGGACGTCCCCGGCGGCCGCCTCTCGGTCACGGTCACGGAGGACTCCTGCTGGCTGGCCGGCCCCGCCGTCCTGGTCGCCACCGGCGACCTGGACCCCGCCGCCCTCACCACCCCGACCTGACCCCCTGGCCCCCCGCCCTCGCGCCTCGCCCCACCCTTCCGCGCGATCTTGCACTTTCGACCCCTGTCCTGCCGGATATGTCCCGGGATGTGGGGGCAGGAAGTGCAAGATCGCTGGGGCTGGGGCTGGGGCTGGGGCTGGGGCTGGGTCAGGGGGTGGCGCTGGCTTCGGCGGCGATCTCGGGGAGGTCGGCCGGGCCGGAGTCCGCGGCCGGGGTCGGGGCCGGGTTCTGCGCGGCGGCGCGGACCGCCGCCGCCACCGCCGGGGCCACCCGGGAGTCGAAGACGCTGGGCACGATCACCGTCGGGTTGATCTTGTCCTCGCCGACCACGTCCGCGATGGCCCGGGCGGCGGCGATCGCCATCTCCTCGGTGAACTCCTCGGCGTGCGCGTCCAGCATGCCGCGGAACACGCCCGGGAAGGCGAGCACGTTGTTGATCTGGTTCGGCTGGTCCGAGCGGCCGGTGGCGACCACGGCGGCGTGCTTGCGCGCCTCGCGCGGGTCGACCTCCGGGTCCGGGTTGGCCAGCGCGAACACGATCGCGTCCTTGGCCATGGTGGCGATGTCGTCGCCGGTGAGCAGGTTCGGCGCGCTGACCCCGATGAAGACGTCCGCGTCGCGGACCGCCCCGGGCAGGTCGCCGGAGTAGTTCTCCTTGTTGGTGTGCTCGGCCAGCCACTGCCAGGCCGGGTTGAGCCCGGTCAGGCCGCGGTGCAGGGCACCCTGCCGGTCGTACGCGATGATGTCGCCCACGCCCTGGCGCAGCAGCAGCTTCATGATCGCGGTGCCCGCCGCGCCGGCGCCGGAGACCACGACCCGGACGTCCGAGAGCCGCTTGCCCACGACGCGCAGCGCGTTCGTCAGCGCGGCCAGCACGCAGATCGCGGTGCCGTGCTGGTCGTCGTGGAAGACCGGGATGTCCAGCGCCTCGCGCAGCCGGGCCTCGATCTCGAAGCAGCGCGGCGCGGCGATGTCCTCCAGGTTGATCCCGCCGTACGCCGGCGCGATGGCCTTGACGATCTGCACGATCTCGTCGGTGTCCTGGGTGTCGAGCACCACCGGCCAGGCGTCCACGCCGCCGAAGCGCTTGAACAGCGCCGCCTTGCCCTCCATCACGGGCAGCGACGCGGCCGGCCCGAGGTTGCCCAGGCCCAGCACCGCCGAGCCGTCGCTGACCACGGCCACGGTGTTGCGCTTGATGGTCAGCCGGCGGGCGTCCGCCGGGTTCTCGGCGATCGCCTGGCAGACCCGCGCCACGCCCGGCGTGTACGCGCGGGACAGCTCGTCGCGGGTGCGCAGCGCCACCTTCGAGCTGACCTCGATCTTGCCGCCGAGGTGCAGCAGGAACGTGCGGTCGGAGACCTTGCGCACGTCCACGCCGTCCAGCGCGGTCAGCGCGTCGACCACCTGGTCGGCGTGGCTGGCGTCGGCGGTGTCGCAGGTGAGGTCGACGAGCACGTGCGTCGGGTCGGAGTCCACCACGTCGAGCGCGGTGACGATCGCACCGGCCTCGCCGACGGAGGTGGTGAGCCGGCCGATCGAGGACGCGTCCGCCGGCACGGCGATCCGAATGGTGATCGAGAATCCGGCACTCGGAAGTCGGGTGATGGCCACGGGATCCCTCCGTCGACGCTGAGCGGCTGCACCGCATTTCTACTCGCCCACCGAGGTCGCCCGACGGGCCGCCCCCACTTTTGTGGCCTATCAGCGTGGGCATATAGCAGGTGCGTCCGGCGTTGACACATGTCAGGATTGCTCGGTACGTGACAGAACGGACAGGAGATCAGCTTGACCAACCAGGAGACCTACCTCCCCCACACCGACGACGAGCTCGACGCCACCACCGGGGAGTTCGAGCTGTCCGAGCGGCAGGCGCTGCGGCGGGTCCCTGGCCTCTCCACCGAGCTCGCCGACATCACCGAGGTCGAATACCGCCAGCTGCGCCTGGAGCGCGTGGTCCTGGTCGGCGTCTGGACCGAGGGCACCCAGAACGACGCGGAGAACTCCCTCACCGAGCTCGCCGCGCTGGCGGAGACCGCCGGCTCCCAGGTGCTCGAGGGGCTGATCCAGCGACGCAACCGCCCCGACCCGGCCACCTACATCGGCCGTGGCAAGGTCGACGACCTCGGCTCGGTCGTGCTCTCCAGCGGCGCCGACACGGTGATCTGCGACGGCGAGCTGTCGCCGTCCCAGCTGCGCAACCTGGAGCAGCGCACGAAGGTCAAGGTGGTCGACCGCACCGCGCTGATCCTCGACATTTTCGCCCAGCACGCCAAGAGCAAGGAGGGCAAGGCGCAGGTCGAGCTGGCCCAGCTCGAATACCTGCTGCCCCGCCTGCGCGGTTGGGGTGAGACGCTCTCCCGGCAGACCGGTGGTAGCGGTCGCGGCGGGGGCGCCGGCGGCGGCGTGGGCCTGCGCGGTCCCGGTGAGACCAAGCTGGAGACCGACCGGCGCCGGATCCGCCACCGCATCGCCCGGCTGCGCCGGGAGATCAAGGGCATGAAGACGGTACGCCAGACCAAGCGCGCCCGGCGCTCCCGCAACGCCGTGCCCGCGGTCGCCATCGCCGGCTACACGAACGCCGGCAAGTCGAGCCTGCTCAACCGGCTGACCGGGGCGGGCGTGCTGGTCGAGAACGCGCTCTTCGCCACTCTCGACCCGACCACCCGCAAGGCCACCACGTCCGACGGGCGGCTCTACACCCTCTCGGACACGGTCGGCTTCGTCCGACACCTGCCGCACCAGATCGTCGAGGCGTTCCGCTCGACCCTGGAGGAGGTGGCCGAGGCCGACCTGGTCGTGCACGTCGTCGACGGCACCCACCCGGATCCGGAGGAGCAGGTCCGCGCGGTCCGCGAGGTGCTCGCCGAGGTGGGCGCCGACCGGCTGCCCGAGCTGCTGGTGGTCAACAAGACCGACGCGGCCGACGAGGACACGCTGCTGCGGCTCAAGCGGCTCTGGCCGGAGGCGGTCTTCGTCTCCGCGCACACGGGTCGCGGGCTCGACGGGCTGCGCGAGGCCGTCGAGGAGCGGCTGCCCCGCCCGGCGGTGGAGGTCCGCGCGGTGCTGCCGTACGACCGGGGCGACCTGGTGGCGCGGGTACACCGGCAGGGTGAGGTGCTGAGCACCTCCCACCTGCCGGAGGGGACGCTGGTGCACGTCCGGGTGGGCGACGCGCTCGCCGCCGAGCTGGCGCCGTTCCGGACGGCGGAGGGCCAGGCGGTCGCGGCCGCCCGGTGAGGCCGTCCCGGCGTCACCCGGCGGAAACCTGCGGCATGCGACACTGACGTCATGCGCCGCGCTGTTTCGTCGGTCACGGTTGCCCTCAGCCTGCTGGGGGCGACCGTGGCGTCCGCCGGGGTCGCCCTGGCGGCCCCCGCCTCGGCTCCCTCCCAGCTGGCGGCCGCCGCGGGCAAGAAGCGGTGCACGGTGGCCGACGAACGGCTGCGCGAGTTGTCCGGCCTGGTGGCCACCAGGACCGGCTACGTGGTGATCAACGACGGCACCGAGGTGGAGAGCCGCAAGCGGGTCTTCTTCCTCGACTCGAAGTGCAAGGTCACGAAGGAACCGGTCAGCTACTCCGGGCAGGGGCCGTTCGACACGGAGGACCTGGCGCTCTCCCGGGACGGCAGGACGCTCTGGATAGCCGACACGGGCGACAACATCACCAGCCGGGAGCGCCGCGACCGGGTGGCGTTGTGGAGCATGCCGGTCAGCGGGTCCAAGAGGCCGGTGCTGCACCGTCTCTCCTATCCCGAGCGCAAGCCGCACGACGCCGAGGCGCTGCTGATCGGCGACGACGGCAATCCCTTGATCATCACCAAGGTGATGTCGGGCAAGGCGCAGATCTTCACCCCCGCCGCGAAGATGAAGAGCGGGGACACCGAGCCGGTGCCGATGAAGAAGGTCGGCGAGATCACCCTGCCGAGGACGGACACGGACAATCGGCTCGGTGCCCCGGGCCGGGTGGCGATCACCGGAGCCGCGCGGTCCCCCGACGGGTCGCGGGTGGTGGTGCGCACCTACGCCGACGCCTTCGAGTACGACGTGGCCGGCGGTGACATCGTCGCGGCCCTGACCTCCGGCAAGCCACGGGTGACGGCGCTGGCCGACCCGTTCGGCGAGGCGATCGCCTACACCCCGGACGGCAAGACGTTCCTCACCGTGTCCGACGGCGGCCAACTCGACGAGGGCGAGGCGGTGGACATCCTCGCCTACACCCCGTCCACCGAGGGCGCGAAGCCGCTCGCCGGCGAGGGCGACGGGCCGAAGAAGGCCGCCGGGCAGTCGTGGCTCGACGGCCTGAGCCTGAGCGACATCACCTACCTGATCGCCGCGGTCGGCGTGGTCGGCGCCCTGATGGTGGCGGCCGGCGTCTTCGGCATCCTCCGGGCCCGGCGCAGGCCGACCGCTCCGGGGCGCGTCGGCGACGGCCCGGACCGCGACGACGCCCTCGCCGACGACCCGCGCGGCCTGGTGGACGACGACCTCCCGCCGCCGGGCGACCGGCCGCGCGCCGGCGTGTACGGCGGCGCGCCCTCCGGCGGCGTGTACGGGGGCGGCCGTGGCGGGGCGGTCCCGGCGGGCGGCGGACGCGGCGGGGCGCCCCCGGCGGCCGGTGGTCGCGGCGGAGCCCCGCCGGCCGGCGGTGGCGTCTACGGTGGCGGCCGTCCGGCCGGCGGTGGCACCTACGGCGGTGGCCGACCGGCGGGCGGTGGCACCTACGGTGGCGGTCGCCCGGCCGGCGGCGGCGGTGGCGTCTACGGCGGCCGGCAGCCGGGCCCCGGTGGCCCGGTTGGCGGTGGTGGTGGACGCCAGGGCGGCGGACGCCCCGGTGGTGGCGTCTACGGCGGTCAGCCGGCTCCCGGCGGTGGCCGGGCCGAGCCGCCCCGCCGCGGCGGTGAGCCGGACCCTCGCGGTCAGCGGCCGGGCCGGCGGCGCGACGAGGGCTACGACGACGGCCGCGGCCCCTACGGCCACGCGCCGGGTGGCGGCCGGAGCTACCGGGGCGACCGGTACTGACGTACCGCCGGGCCGACGGTCGGGTCCAGGGGACCGCCGGCCACCGCAGGACTACACGGGTCAGATCCGGCGCAGCACCGCGACGACCCGGCCCATGATGGTGGCGTCGTCGCCGGGGATCGGGTCGAAGGCCGGGTTCTGCGGCATCAGCCAGACGTGCCCGTCGCGGCGGCGGTAGGTCTTGACCGTCGCCTCGCCGTCGAGCATGGCCGCCACGATGTCGCCGGACTCGGCGGTCGGCTGCTGCCGGACCACGACCCAGTCGCCGTCGCAGATCGCCGCGTCGAGCATCGAGTCGCCCTTGACCTGGAGCATGAAGACATCGCCCTCACCCACCAGCTCGCGGGGGAGGGGGAAGATGTCCTCCACGGCCTGCTCGGCCAGGATCGGGCCACCGGCCGCGATCCGGCCCAGCATCGGCACGTACGCCGGGGTGGGGCGCTGCGAGCGGGTCAGCTCGTCGTCGACGTCGCCGGGGGCCCGGACGTCGACGGCGCGCGGCCGGTTGGGGTCGCGGCGCAGGAAGCCCTTCTTCTCCAGCTCCTTGAGCTGGTAGGCGACGCTGGACGGCGACACCAGGCCGACCGCCTCGCCGATCTCGCGCACGCTCGGCGGATAGCCGTGCCGGTCCACCCAGGTGCGGATGAACTCCAGGATCCGCCGCTGCCGGGCGGTGAGGTCCACCGTCGCCGGGTCGGGGAAGGCGCTCACCACCGGGGTGACCGGGCGCACGGCGGGCTGCCCGGTCCGGCTGCGCGCGGCGCCCCGGCGTCGGGTGGCCGGCGGGCCCGCCTCGGTGATCTGCTGCGGGCTCTTCGGCCGGCTGGCCCGGTCCTCGGTCACGTCCGTCCTCCCTGGTCGGGCTGGGTGCCTTGGCGGCTCGTGGTGCGTGCGGTGGTGCTCGGTGACCGGGGGACGGAACGATCCGCGCCCGGTTGTTCATGACCGTATAGGTGAGATCGGTCATTTTCAAACGTCTGTACGACATCACCTCGGCGTGTCGGGGTGAAAAGCGGTCCTGCTCGTACTCACGTTCTGATAAATGGTACGTCGGATCGAACGGATGTTCGACGACCGTCCGGTCGGGCGGCGGTTTCGCGCGGCCGGGGGAATAACCGACCGGGGCGTCGGGCGGTTGGTTCTGCGGCGGGCGGCGGTGGCCGGTCGAGTCCGGATGGCGGTGACGCGGTCCGGATGGCGGTGACGCGCCGGACACGCCGTCCAACTTGACCGCGGTTCGTCGGCGGCATACGGTCAACCCCTAGATGTAGTAGTCACACGGGCGTAAGTCGCCTACAGGTTGGGTTCGACTACCGACCGCACTCCCGTACCGTCGACACGGCGCAGACCATCGGCAGATGGCTCCGCCGCGCTGACGCGTGCCCGGGGAGCGGTCGGCGTGCCCGCGATCGATGAAGGAGGTCGGGTGCGATGCGGTGTCCGTACTGCCGGCACGCTGACTCCCGGGTCGTCGACTCGCGGGAGGCCGACGACGGCCAGTTGATCCGCCGGCGGCGGTCCTGCCCGGAGTGCGGCAAGCGGTTCACCACGGTGGAGGAGGCGGTCCTCGCGGTCGTCAAGCGCAGCGGGGTCACCGAGCCGTTCAGCCGGACGAAGATCATCGGCGGGGTGCGCAAGGCGTGCCAGGGCCGGCCGGTCGACGACGACTCGATCGCGCTGCTCGCGCAGAAGGTAGAGGAGACCGTCCGGGCCAAGGGGGCCGCCGAGATCCCGAGCCACGAGGTGGGGCTGGCCATCCTGGGCCCGCTGCGGGACCTGGACGAGGTCGCCTACCTGCGGTTCGCCAGCGTCTACCGGTCGTTCGACTCGCTCGCCGACTTCGAGCGCGAGATCGAGACGCTGCGGGCCGCCGCACGCGCCCGGGAGGGCGCCGGGGCCGACGCGGTCGAGGCCGCCGGCCGTACCAGTTGAAGTTCTTCTGCAGTTTTGACAGTCGGATCGCGCGGCGGGTGGCCGCGCGGACGAGGGGGCGGATGAGATGTCGGGGGATGGTGTGACGACAAGCAGGGCACGGAGCAAGGCCGGCGCGGGGCTGAAGGTCGAGCGGGTCTGGACGACCGAGGGGGTGCACCCCTACGACGAGGTCACCTGGGAGCGCCGCGACGTCGTGATGACGAACTGGCGCGACGGCTCGGTCAACTTCGAGCAGCGGGGCGTCGAGTTCCCGGAGTCGTGGAGCGTCAACGCTGCGAACATCGTGACCACCAAGTACTTCCGGGGCGCGGTGGGCACCCCGGAGCGGGAGTGGTCGCTCAAGCAACTGATCGACCGGGTGGTCACCACCTACCGCACCGCCGGTGAGGAGTACGGCTACTTCGCCAGCCCGGCCGACGCCGAGGTCTTCGCGCACGAGCTGACCTGGATGCTGCTGCACCAGGTGTTCAGCTTCAACTCGCCGGTCTGGTTCAACGTCGGCACGCCGTCGCCGCAGCAGGTCAGCGCCTGCTTCATCCTGGCCGTCGACGACTCGATGGACTCCATCCTGGACTGGTACAAGGAGGAGGGGCTGATCTTCAAGGGCGGCTCCGGCTCCGGCGTCAACCTGTCCCGGATCCGGTCCTCCCGCGAGCTGCTCTCCTCCGGCGGCAACGCCTCCGGCCCGGTCAGCTTCATGCGCGGCGCGGACGCCTCCGCCGGCACCATCAAGTCCGGCGGCGCCACCCGGCGCGCGGCGAAGATGGTCATCCTGGACGTGGACCACCCGGACATCCAGGAGTTCGTGGTCACCAAGGCGCGCGAGGAGGACAAGATCCGCGCGCTGCGCGACGCCGGGTTCGACATGGACCTCGGCGGCGCCGACATCGTCAGCGTGCAGTACCAGAACGCCAACAACTCGGTCCGGGTCTCCGACGAGTTCATGACCGCCGTGGAGAACGGCGGCGGCTTCGACCTGCGCGGCCGCCTCGACGGCGCGGTGATCGAGACCATCGACGCCAAGAACCTGTTCCGCACCATCGCCCAGGCCGCCTGGGAGTGCGCCGACCCCGGCCTGCAGTACGACGACACCATCAACGACTGGCACACCTGCCCCGAGACCGGGCGGATCACCGCGTCGAACCCGTGCTCGGAGTACCTGCACCTGGACAACTCCTCGTGCAACCTGGCCTCGCTGAACCTGATGAAGTTCCTCCGCGCCGACGGGGACTTCGAGGTGGAGAAGTTCGTCAAGTCGGTCGAGCTGGTCATCACCGCGATGGACATCTCGATCTGCTTCGCCGACTTCCCGACCGAGAAGATCGGCGAGACCACCCGCGCCTACCGGCAGCTCGGCATCGGCTACGCCAACCTCGGCGCGCTGCTGATGGCCTCGGGCCTGCCGTACGACTCGGAGCAGGGCCGCTCGGTCGCCGCGGCGATCACCTCGCTGATGACCGGCACCGCCTACCGCCGCTCCGCCGAGCTGGCCGGCATCGTCGGCCCGTACGACGGCTACGCCCGCAACGCCGAGCCGCACAAGCGGGTCATGCGCAAGCACGCCGCCGCCAACGACGAGATCAAGCCGGCCGGCACGGTGGCCACCGCGATCGTCCGCGAGGCGACGAAGCAGTGGACCCAGGGCAACAAGATCGGTGACAAGTTCGGCTGGCGCAACTCGCAGGCAAGCGTGCTCGCCCCGACCGGCACCATCGGCCTGATGATGGACTGCGACACCACGGGCGTCGAGCCGGACCTGGCGCTGGTCAAGTTCAAGAAGCTGGTCGGCGGCGGCTCCATGCAGATCGTCAACCAGACCGTGCCGCGCGCCCTGCGCAGCCTCGGCTACCCGGAGGAGCAGGTCGAGGCGATCGTCGAGCACATCGCCGACCACGGCCACGTGGTGGACGCCCCGGGCCTCAAGCCGGAGCACTACCCGGTCTTCGACTGCGCCATGGGCGAGCGGTCCATCGCCCCGATGGGCCACGTGCGGATGATGGCGGCCGTTCAGCCGTTCATCTCCGGCGCCATCTCCAAGACGGTCAACATGCCCGAGCAGGCGACCGTCGAGGACGTCGAGAAGATCTACTTCGAGGGCTGGAAGCTCGGCCTGAAGGCGCTGGCGATCTACCGCGACAACTGCAAGGTCGGCCAGCCGCTGTCGGCCGCCAAGCCGAACAAGGCCGTCGCGTCCACCGAGGCTCCGGCCGAGGTGGAGAAGGTGGTCGAGAAGGTCGTCGAGTACCGCCCGGTGCGCAAGCGGCTGCCGAAGAAGCGCCCGTCCCAGACGGTCAGCTTCTCCGTCGGCGGCGCCGAGGGCTACCTCACCGCGTCGTCCTACCCGGACGACGGCCTCGGCGAGGTCTTCCTCAAGATGTCGAAGCAGGGCTCGACCCTGGCCGGCGTGATGGACGCCTTCTCGGTGGCCATCTCCATCGGTCTCCAGTACGGCGTCCCGCTGGAGACGTACGTCAGCAAGTTCACCAACATGCGCTTCGAGCCGGCCGGCATGACCGACGACCCGGACGTGCGGATGGCGGCGTCGGTGATGGACTACATCTTCCGTCGCCTGGCCCTGGACTTCCTGCCGTACGAGCGCCGCGCGGAGCTGGGCATCTTCACCGCCAAGGAGCGGGCCGCCCAGCTCCGGGCCGAGGCGGAGGCGGAGGCGAACGGTGCGGACCTCACCGCGATGGCCGCCTCCGCCCCGGTCGAGACGCCGGCCGAGCCGAAGACCGGCCCGGTCGCCCAGCCGGCGCAGGAGGTCGCCGACGTGGCCGCCGCCAAGCCGGCGCCGTCCGTGGGCTCCAGCACCGAACTGCTGGAGGCCGTGATCGGCAAGGCCGCCGACGCGCCGCTCTGCTTCACCTGCGGTACGAAGATGCGCCCGGCCGGTAGCTGCTACGTCTGCGAGGGCTGCGGCTCCACCAGCGGCTGCAGCTGACATCGACGAGTCGACGCTCGTCTCCCTCAATCCCGTGAGACGCAGGCAGTCGACGGATCGCGTGAGCAGCTAGAACGGATGCCTCCCACCCGACCTGGGTGGGAGGCATCCGCTTCGTGGCGCGGCGTGCGTCGCGCGGGTGTACGGGCAGCCGGTAGCGCTCGCCTGGAGTCGTCGACGGGCGCTGCACACCGGCGCGTCCCGGAAAGAGACAACGTGAGGTCTTGACCGCCATCATCGGGACATGACGATCGCCGAGAACTACGTCGAGTTCGGCACGCGGGAGGCGCGGGGTGTGTCACCGACGTACGAGCGCCTGTCCTTCGCGGTCTCGCGTGACGACGAACTGCTCGCGCTCGTCGAAACGCTCCCGCCGGCCAAGCGGCAGCCGAATCTGCTGTTCGGTGTCGTACGGCTGCTCGGGGGGCCCGTCAACGACCCGACCGCGTTCCGCGATTTCACGCTGGCGAACTGGCCGGCGATCGAGGCGGAACTGCGCACCCGGGCGGTCCAGACGAACGAGCCCGGGCGGTGTGCCGTACTGCTGCCGGTGCTCGCCGCGCTGCCGCAGCCGCTGGCGCTGCTGGAGGTCGGCGCGTCCGCCGGGCTCTGCCTCTACCCCGACCGGTACGCCTACCGCTACGGCGACCACCTGCTCGGCACGGGTGAGCCGGTCCTCGACTGCGCACTCACCGGCACCGCGCCGCCGGACCGGCGACCCGAGGTGGTGTGGCGGGCCGGTCTGGACCTCAACCCGCTGCGGGTGACCGATCCGGCGGACGTCGCCTGGCTCGACGCCCTCGTCTGGCCGGAGCACGCGCACCGCCGCGCCCGGCTGCGGGCCGCGGCGGCCGTCGCCGCCGCCGACCCGCCGCTGCTCGCGCGTGGCGACATGGTGGACGACCTGCCCGCGCTGGCCGCGCAGGCGCCGGTCGGCGCGACGCTGGTGGTGTTCCACACCAGTGTGCTCTACCAGGTGCCGGCGCCGCGCCGGGCGACGTTCGCCGAGGCGGTACGCGGACTGCCCGGCCACTGGATCTCGAACGAGACACCCGACGTGCTGCCCCACGACGCGCTGCCCGAGCCGCCGGACGACGCGCTGTACAACGTGCTGGCGTTCGACGGGAAGCCACTCGCCTGGACCCGCTCGCACGGCCAGGCGATGACCTGGTTTGGGTGACCCGACGGGCTGCCGTGCCGGGCCCGGCACCGCCGCCCCCCCCGGTCAGGGCTGCGTGTTCTGGCCGGGCCCCCCCAACCCGGCGGGCGGCCGCACCACCACGCCGTCCCCGGGGCTCGGCC
>NZ_JBIDDA010000003.1:148124-314166 GCF_043204915.1 Micromonospora sp. NPDC047670 | reverse complement strand
GCCCGCGCCGCCGTCGCCGGGGTTCACCAGGGTGGGGGGGTTCGCGGCCCCCCCCCGCGCGGCCCCCCCCCCCCCCGGCCGGGGGGGGGCGGGGTGGGGGGCCCCCGGGGGGGGGGGGGGGGGGGCCCGGCCCCGCCCCCCCCGCGCGGTCAGTGCTGCTTCTGCTGGCAGGGCACGCAGAAGCGGGCGTGCGGCAGCACCTCCAGGCGTTCCCGGGGGATCGGCGCGGCGCACTTCTCGCAGATGCCGTAGCGGCCCTCGGCGATGCGCCGCAGCGCCCCGCTGATCTGGTCCAGGCTCTGCCGGGTCGCGGCGATCAGCGCGCTCTGCGTGTGCGCCTCGCCCGGGTCGCCGGTGTCCGCCGTCAGTTGCGTGAGCCGGACGGTCTGCGCCTCGAAGTCAGTCGTCAGTGTCGCCCGCAGCTCATCGATCCACTGCTGGTCCGGCTGGGTGTGCGTGGTCATGGCGTAGCTCCTCGGAAAAAGAAAAAGGGCCGAAGCTTGAGAAGCTCCGCCCTGGTGGCCGTTCGCGTAAGTTGCAGGCGGTCCACGGAGGGCTACGTCCGGCGGGGACGGGGCTCGGCAGTCCGGAGGCGACCGAGCCGAGGCGCGACGGCGCGACGGCGGATCGCACCACCCGGGTCGCGACGGTCACGGACAGGGCGCACCGACGGGCAGCAGCGGGCGCCGCCGTCACCACGACGGCGGTGCTCTCCTGCTGACCGTACGAACACATGGGGCCACCATAGGCCGGCCGGATCGGAAAACCAACGCGCTTCCGCCCGCGCGGGGGCCAGCCTCACCCGGCCGGGCCGTGTTCCGCGGACCGGTGGCACGAGCGGTCAGGTCGCCGGCATGTCCCGTATCCGCCGCAGGGGGGAGCACACCACGAAGAGCGCGGCGCTCCACGTGCCCAGGACGCAGATCCACAGCGCCGGCCGCAGCCCGAGCTGGCTGGCGAGCGTGCCGCCGGTGAGCGCGCCGAGCGGGATCACGCCGAAGCAGACCCACAGGAACGCCGCGTTCACCCGGCCCAGCAGTGCGGGCGGCGTGATCCGCTGGCGGTACGTCAGGGTGGCGACGTTGTAGAGCACCGCGTTGGCGGAGAACGTGGCCAGGAGCAGCCCGAAGTTCCGGCTGCGCAGCAGCGAGGACCGTACCGGCGTGCCGACCTCGACCGGCCGCGCCGCCTGCCGCGTCACGCCCCGTCCCCGGCCCGCGCCGACGACCGCCGGCGGGATGGCGGCGACGCCCCGACGCCCGACGAGCGCAGGGCACGCCGCGGGGAGGTGCGACGGTGATCCATCGGGCCAGCCTGCCGGCCGCATGGGGACCGGCACCACCGGTTATCCGACCCGGGCGGTACGGTCTGCGGGCCGCCTTCCGTGGCGGCGGACGGGAGGCCCGGCGTGTCCATCGCCCTGTTCACCCTCGGCGGCACCATCGCGATGGGTGGGGTGGACCCCGGCCGGGCCGGGGTGGTCAACCGGCTGACCGGCGCGGACCTCACCGCCGCGGTGCCCGGCCTGGACGAGCTGGACCTGCCGCTGGACGTCCGCGACACCCACGCGGTGCCGAGCGCGCACCTGACGTACCGCCAACTGCTCGACGTGGTCGACGCCGCCTCGCGGGCGGTGGCCGCCGGCGCGACCGGCGTGGTGGTCACCCAGGGGACGGACACGCTGGAGGAGTCGGCGTTCCTGGCCGACCTCGTGTGGCCGCACGCCGCGCCGCTGGTCTTCACCGGCGCGATGCGCAACCCGACCCTGGCCGGCCCGGACGGCCCGGCGAACCTGCTGGCCGCGGCCCGGGTCGCGGGCGACCCCGCCGCCCGCGACCTTGGCGTGCTGGTCGCGTTCGCCGACGAGATCCACGCCGCCCGCTGGGTGCGCAAGACGCACAGCACCAGCACCGGCACGTTCGCCTCGCCGAACGCCGGCCCGGTCGGACACGTGATCGAGGGGCGGGTACGCGTGCTGGCCCGGCCGCCCCGGCGGGAGCCGCTGCCACCGCTCGACCCGGCGCGGCTCGACGCCACCCGGGTCGCGTTGCACACCGTGACGCTCGACGACGACGGTTGGCCGCTCGACCGGGTCGCCGACACCCACCACGGGCTCGTCGTCGCCGCGTTCGGCGTCGGGCACGTTCCGGCCGTGCTGGCCCCGGTGCTCGGCGCGCTGGCCGAGCGGATCCCGGTGGTGCTCACCTCCCGCACCGGCGCCGGCTCGGTGCTGCGGCACACCTACGGCGCGGTCGGCTCGGAGACCGACCTGCGACGCCGGGGCCTGCTCGACGGGGGGCTGCTCGACCCGTACAAGGCGAAGGTGCTGCTGCGGCTGCTGCTCGCGGCCGGCGCGGGTCGCGAGGAGATCGCCGCCGCCCTGACCCGGCACGGCTGACCGCTCTCTAGACTGCGCCGGTGAGCGGAGGAGAGCGACGACCGCTGGCGGACCGGCCGCTGACCGAGCCGCACCCGTCCCGGCTGTCGCCCGAGCACCCGGGCCGGGAGCGGATCCTGGCCGCGCACGCCGCCGCCCTGACCGCCGGCGAGGCCGGCTACCTCGACCCGGCCACCGGCCTCTTCGTGCTCAGCGCGGGCTTCCTGGCGCGGCGCGGCACCTGCTGCGGCCGCGGCTGCCGGCACTGCCCGTACGTCGACGACTGACCGCGACCGGGTCCGGGGCTACCGCGCGGGCGGGGCAGGCCGTACGGTGTCCGGCGGACACGTCGGGGTGGACAGCGGAGGAGTGATCGTGCGGGGGCGGATCGTGGGCGCCGGGGTGGCCGTACTGCTGGCGACGGGCTGCGGCGCGGAGGCCGACGAGCCGGTGGCGGTGCCGCCGCCCGCGCCGATCACGATCGACGTGGCCGCCGCGTCGTCGGGCGGTGCGTGCCGACTGCTCGACTTCGGCGTGATCGAGCAGCACGCGGGGTTCCGCTTCGACGTCGCCGCCGCCAGCGCGACGGGCGACAGTCACACCTGCGTGGTCCGCGCCGAGCAGGCCACCCTGCCGGAGTTGGCGCTGACCGTCACCGAGACGTCGATCGACGCGGCCACCTTCACCGCCGACGTGGTGCCGGCGAAGGCGACCAAGGTCACCGGGCTGGGGCAGAAGGCATACCGGCGGACCACTTCCGCCAAGGGCGCCCTCGGCCCGGTCGCGGAGGTGGGCTGGCTGGCCGCCGAGGGCCGCCTCGCCACCCTCCGCTACACCGCCCCGCCCGGCACGGCGAAGTCCGACGCGGACAGGCTCACGGACGCGCTCATCGCCCTCGCGAAGCAACTGGACCCCCGCGCCCTCTGACGCGACCCGCCCAACCCCGCGCCCCGCCCCGAAGTCTGCCAACGATCTTGCATTTTCGGCCCCAAATCTGCCCTTTATGCCGGGTATTCCCGGGCGCAAAGTGCAAGATCGCGGACCGGGCGGAACCAGCCCGCGCCGGCCCGCGCCGAGGGCCGGTGCGGGAGAGGGAGAGGGAGCGGGCCGGGGTCAGTGGGCGGCGACGAAGACGCGGGAGGCGACCTCGCGGGGGAGCCGGATGCGGTCGCCCGAGCGGTCGATCGACACCCCGTCGCGCTCCTGCGCCACCATCACCGTCGCGCCGGGGTCGACGCCGGCGGCGTGCAACTGCCGGAGCACGTCCGCGTCGGTCTGCACGCTCTCGCAGATGCGCCGGACGACCACCGGCCCGGAGAGGCCGGGGAAGGCCAGGTTGCGCTCACTCTCGATCGCGTCGGCGGTCTCCGGCTCCGGAATGCCCAGCTCGTCCAGCCCGGGGATCGGGTTGCCGTAGGGCGAGCGGGTCGGCCGGTTGAGCAGGTCGTAGACCCGCTTCTCGACGGCGTCGCTCATCACGTGCTCCCACCGGCAGGCCTCCTCGTGGGCCTCCTCGTAGGGCATCCCGATCACGTTGACCAGCAGCAACTCGGCGAGCCGGTGCTTGCGCATCACGGACACGGCGGTGCTGCGGCCGTGCGGGGTGAGTGCCAGGTGCCGGTCGCCCTCCACCGTGAGCAGGCCGTCGCGCTCCATCCGGGCGACGGTCTGACTGACGGTGGGCCCGCTCTGCCCCAGCCGCTCGGCGATCCGGGCGCGCAGGGGCGGCACCCCCTCCTCCTCCAGCTCGAGGATGGTCTTGAGGTACATCTCGGTCGTGTCCACCAGGTCGTGGGACTTCACAGCGTCACGACCCCCTCACCATGGTGGTGGTTACCGAAACCCTCGGTCGTGTCGACCAGATCATGCTTCACGTCAGCGGCCCTCCGGTCCACGATGCTACCTCGGCGCAACGCCATCGCCCCCTTGCCGAACCGCGAGGTCCGTGCCCGGATGGTGTTGACTGGACGCCATGCCCGGAACCGAGGATCTGCTGGTCGAGCCCGACCGGCTCGCGGTCGAGCTCGACCGCGCCGACCCGCCCACGCTGCTCGACGTCCGTTGGCGGCTCGCCGGTCCGCCCGGCCGCGACGACTACGCCGCCGGTCACCTGCCCGGCGCGGTCTTCCTCGACCTCGACACCGCGCTCTGCGGCCCGCCCGGCGACGCCGGCCGCCATCCGCTGCCCGACCCCGCCGCGCTCCAGGCCGCGCTGCGGGCCGCCGGCGTCCGCGCCGGTCATCCCGTGGTGGTGTACGACGGCGGCGACGGCATGGCCGCCGCCCGCGCCTGGTGGACCCTGCGCTGGGCGGGCCACCGGCCGGTACGGCTGCTGCACGGCGGCTTCCCGGCGTGGCTGGCCGCCGGGCTGCCCACCAGCACGGCGGAGCCGGCCCCGGCGCCGGGCGACGTCCAGGTGCGCCCCGGCGCACTGCCGGTGCTCGACGCGGGGGAGGCCGCCCGGCTGGCCGCGGCCGGCGAGGGCGTCCTGCTGGACGTGCGCGCCGCGCCCCGCTACCGGGGCGAGACCGAGCCGATCGACCCGGTCGCCGGGCACGTCCCCGGCGCGGTGAACCTGCCCGCCGGTGAGTACGTCGTCGAGGGCCGGTTCCCGGCGGCCGACGCGCTGCGGGAGCGGTTCGCCGCCGTCGGGGTGGCCGACGGCGTGCCGGTCGGGGCGTACTGCGGGTCGGGGGTGACCGCCGCGCAGGCCGTGCTCGCCCTGCACGTGGCGGGTCGGCCGGACGCGGCGCTCTACGTCGGGTCGTGGAGCAACTGGGTCGCCGACCCGTCCCGCCCGGTGGCCACCGGCGCCACACCGGCCGGCTGAGCGGCACGTAGGCCGGTGCGGCACCGGGCGGCTGGGCGTCGCTGGTGCGCCGGGGCGGCACCGGCGGGCGAGCCGGCTGGCGCGCCGGGGCGACACCGGGCGCGCCTGAGCAGCGCGTGCGCGGGGGAGCCGCCGGTGCTCGTGCGACGATGAGCCCATGTCCGACGACACGGTGGTGGTGTGGGACGAGTCGCTGCTCGCCTACGACATGGGGGATCACCCCCTCGACCCGGTGCGGGTGGAGCTGACCGTCGCGCTGGCCCGCGAGCTGGGCGTCCTGGAGCGTCCCGGGGTGCGGCTGCTCAAGCCGGAGCCGGCCGACGACGCGCTGCTGACCCGGGTGCACGACCCGCGCTACCTCGCCGCGGTGCGGGCCGCCCCGCGCGACCCGCTCTTCGCCGGCTTCGGGCTGGGCACCTCGGACAACCCGGTCTTCGACGGGATGCACGAGTCGAGTGCGCTGATCGCGGGGGCCACCGTGGCCGCCGCCGAGGCGGTCTGGCGGGGCGAGGCCCGACGGGCGGTCAACGTGGCGGGCGGGCTGCACCACGCGATGCCGGCCCGCGCCGCCGGGTTCTGCGTCTACAACGACCCGGCGGTGGCGATCGCCCGGCTGCTCGACCTGGGCGCGGAGCGGATCGCGTACGTGGACGTGGACGTGCACCACGGCGACGGGGTGCAGCAGGTCTTCTGGAACGACCCGCGGGTGCTGACGGTCAGCGTGCACGAGACGCCGCTGGCGCTCTTCCCCGGCACCGGCTTCCCCGACGAGACCGGCGGCCCGCGGGCGCAGGGCAGCGCCGTCAACCTGCCGCTGCCGCCCGGCGTGGACGACGCCGGCTGGCAGCGCGCCTTCCACGCGGTGGTGCCGTCGGTGCTGCGCGCGTTCCGGCCGCAGGTGCTGGTGACGCAGTGCGGCGCGGACGGGCACCGGCTCGACCCGCTCGCCGACCTCAACCTCTCCGTCGACGGGCAGCGCGCCACCTATCTGGCCCTGCGGGCGCTCGCCGACGAGCTGTGCGAGGGCCGCTGGGTGGCCACCGGCGGCGGCGGGTACGCGCTGGTCGAGGTGGTGCCCCGGGCCTGGACGCACCTGCTCGCGGTGGCCACGGGCGAGCCGATCGCGCCGGCCACGCTGACCCCGCCGGCCTGGCGCGAGCTGGCCGCCGCGCGCCGGCCGGGCCGGGAGATCCCGCTGCGGATGACCGACGACGTCGACCCGTCGTACGAGCCGTGGCAACCGACCGGCGAGCCGACCGCGGTGGACCGGGCGATCGCGGCGGCCCGCAAAACCGCCTTCCCGCTGTTCGGGCTCGACCCGCACGATCCGCGCGACTGAGCCGGGACCGGGGAGGCCGCGCGGTGACCACTGTGGAACAACCGGTGGACGTGTTGCTCAGCGACGGCAGCACCGTCCAGTTGCGACCGATCCACCCGTCGGACGGGCCGGGCATCGTGGCGATGCACTCCCGGTTCTCCGAGCGCACCCGCTACCTGCGCTACTTCTCGCCGTACCCGCGCATCCCCGAGCGGGACCTGCACCGCTTCGTCAACGTCGACCACCGCGACCGGGAGGCCTTCGTGGTGCTGGTCGGCGACCGGATCGTCGCCGTCGGCCGCTACGAGCGGCTCGGCCCGGCGGCGCCCGACGCGGAGGTGGCGTTCGTGGTCGAGGACGCCTACCAGGGCCGGGGCATCGGCTCGGTGCTGCTGGAGCACCTGGCCGACGCGGCGGCCCGCAGCGGCATCGCGACCTTCGTGGCCGAGGTGCTCCCGGCCAACGGCGCCATGCTGCGCGTCTTCTCCGACTTCGGCTACCAGGTCCAGCGCCAGTTCGCCGACGGCGTGGTGCACCTGACCTTCCCGATCGCGCCCACCGACGCCACCCTGGAGGTGCAGCGCGGCCGCGAGCACCGCACCGAGGCCCGCTCCATCGCCCGGCTGCTCGCCCCGCGCGGCGTCGCCGTCTACGGGGCCAGCGCCACCGGGCAGGGCGTCGGCGCGGCGGTGCTCGGGCACCTGCGCGACGGCGGCTACACCGGGTCGGTGGTGCCGGTGCACCCGAGCGCCGCGACGGTCGCCGGGCTGCCCGCGTACCCGTCGGCGGCCGTCGCGGGCGTGCCGGTCGACCTGGCGGTGGTGGCGGTGCCGCCGGAGGCGGCGCGGGAGGTGGTCGAGGACGCGGCCGCCGCGGGCGCGCACGGCCTGGTGGTCATCTCCGCGGGCTTCGCCGAGGCCGGTCCGGACGGCGCGGCCGCGCAGCGCGCGCTGGTCCGCGCGGCGCACGCGGCGGGCATGCGCGTGGTCGGCCCGAACTGCCTGGGGGTGGCCAACACCGACCCGACCGTACGCCTCAACGCGACCCTGGCCCCGCGGCTGCCGGTGCCCGGCCGGGTGGGCATCTTCAGCCAGTCCGGCGCGTTCGGGGTGGCGCTGCTGGCCGAGGCGGACCGGCGCGGGCTGGGTCTGTCCAGCTTCGTCTCGGCCGGCAACCGGGCCGACGTCTCGGGCAACGACCTGCTCCAGTACTGGCAGGACGACCCCGGCACCGACGTGATCATGTTGTACCTGGAGACGTTCGGCAACCCGCGCAAGTTCGCCCGGCTGGCCCGCCGGATCGGCCGGGACAAGCCGGTCGTGGCGCTCGCCTCGCCGGCCCGCCCGCCCGGGGTGGGCGACTCCGCCGGGCCGGACGAGGTGGCCGTCGGCGCCCTGTTCGCCCACTCCGGGGTGATCCGGGTGGACACGGTCGCCGAGTTGCTCGACGTGGGAGTGCTGCTGGCCCACCAGCCGCTGCCCGCCGGGCCGCGGGTCGGCGTGGTCGGCAACTCCTCGGCGCTCACCGGGCTCGCGGCCACCGCCTGCGCCGCGCAGGGGCTCACGGTGGCGCGCGGCTACCCGCGCGACGTCGGGCCGCGCGCCGGCGCGGCCGAGTTCGCCGCCGCGCTCGCCGACACCGCCGCCGACGAATGCGTGGACGCGCTGGTGGTGGTCTTCGCCCCGCCGCTGCCCGGCCAGCTCACCGACACCGAGGCGGACTTCACCGCCGCCCTGCCGGCCGCGCTCGCCGCCGGCAAGCCGACCGTGGCGACGTTCCTGGTCGGGCGGGCGCCGGCCGGGGTGCCCGCGTACCCGAGCGTGGAGGAGGCCGTCCGCGCCCTCGCCCGGGTCGCCACGTACGCCGACTGGCTGCGCCGGCCGGCCGGCGTGCTGCCGGAGCTGCCGCGGGTCGACCGGGAGGCGGCGCACGCGGCCCTGCGTCCCGAGGCCCTCGACGCGACGGGGCTGCTGGCCGCGTACGGGATCGACGTGGTCGAGTCGGTGCCGGCGCGCTCCGCCGGGGAGGCCGCCGACGCGGCGACCCGGCTGGGGTTCCCGGTGGCACTGAAGGCCGCCGCCCCCGGTCTGCGGCACCGGCTCGACCTCGGCGCGGTCCGGCTGGACCTGCCCGACGCGGCCACGGTGCACCGCGCGTACGCGGAGATGGCGGCGGCCTTCGGGGCGGACGTGCTGGTGCAGCCCATGGTCCCGCCCGGCGTGGCCTGCGTGGTCGAGCTGGTGGAGGACCCGGCGTTCGGCCCGGTGGTCGGCTTCGGGCTCGGCGGCGTCGCCACCGAACTGCTCGGCGACCGGGCCTGGCGGGCCGTGCCGCTGACTGACCTGGACGCGGCCGAGCTGGTCGACGAGCCCCGGGCGGCGCCGCTGCTGCGCGGGCACCGGGGCGCGGCGCCGGTGGACCGGGCGGCCCTGGCCGACCTGCTGCTGCGGGTCGGCCGGCTCGCCGACGAGCAGCCCCGCGTCCGCGCGCTCACCCTCAACCCGGTGCTCGCCCGCCCGGACGGCATCTCCGTGCTGCACGCCACCGTCCGGGTGGGCTCCGCCGTCGCCCGTCCGGACACCGGCCCCCGCCGGTTGTAGGGCGTCAGGCCCGGCCGGAGATCTGCTGCACGCCCCAGGCGTTGCCGTCCGGGTCGGTGAAGAAGACGAAACCGACATTGTCCAGCGGGTCCGGCACCGGACGCGGGTTCTCGCCCACCACCTGGATCTCGCTCACCGCCACCCCGCGCTCGACCAGCTCGGCCCGGGCCCGGCGCAGGTCCGGCACGACCAGTTGGAGGCCCTTGAGCGAGCCGGGCGGCATGTCCGGCAGCACCCCCTTGCCGATCACGATCGAGCAGCCCGAGCCGGGCGGGGTGAGCTGCACGATCCGCGCGTCCTCGCTGATCACCGTGTCGTGGTCCACGGCGAAGCCGAGCTGGTCGGCATAGAACGTCTTGGCCCGGTCCACGTCGGAGACCGGTACGACCACCACTTCCAGGGTCCAGTTCACACCTGTGGATAGCTTGTCCGGCGACCCGCGTCAAGGATCCTGGCCCGGACGCACGCGGGGCCCCGGCGAACCGCCGGGGCCCCACGTGGCTCGGGAGGGTCAGCAGGCGTACGCCTCCAAGCGCTGCGCCCGCTCCGGGGCGCGCAGCTTCAGCAGGGTCACCTTCTCGATCTGCCGGATCCGCTCCCGGGACAGGCCGAACTCCCGCCCGACCTCGTCGAGGGTGCGCTGCCGGCCGTCGTCGAGGCCGAACCGGAGCCGGATCACCGCCTGCTCCCGCTGCGACAGGGTGGCCAGCACGATGCTGACCTCGTTGCGCAGCTCGCCCTGCGCGGCGGCGTCGCCCGGCTCGGCGCTCGGGTCCACCGCGGCGACGAAGTCGCCGAGCGCGCTCTCGCCGTCCTCGCCGACGGCCTGGTCCAGGCTCACCGGCTCCCGGTCGTACGAGATCAGCTCGATCACCTGGAACTCCGGGATGTCCATGGCCCGGGCCACCTCGGCGACGGTGGGCTCGCGGCCCAGCGAGACGGAGAGCTCGCGGCGGGCCCGGACCATGCGGTTGACCTGCTCGACCATGTGCACCGGGATGCGGATGGTGCGGGCCTGGTCGGCCATCGCGCGGGTGATCGCCTGCCGGATCCACCAGGTGGCGTAGGTGGAGAACTTGTAGCCCTTGGCGTAGTCGAACTTCTCGACCGCGCGGATCAGGCCGAGGTTGCCCTCCTGGATGAGGTCGAGGAAGGCCATCCCGCGACCGGTGTAGCGCTTGGCGATGCTGACCACGAGCCGCAGGTTCGCCTCCAGCAGGTGGTCCTTCGCCGCCCGGCCCTGCGCCGCGATCAGCTCCAGGTCGGCCCGCAGCTCCGCCGAGACCGGGGTGCAGGTCGCCAGCTTCTCCTCGGCGAACAGCCCGGCCTCGATCCGCTTCGCCAGGTCGACCTCCTGCGCGGCGGTCAGCAGCTTCGTCCGCCCGATCCCGTTCAGGTATGCCCGGACCAGGTCCGTGGAGACGCCGCGCTCGTCGGTGGCGTCCAGGTCGGTCAGGGTGTCGGTGGCGTGGTCGGCCTCGGTGGTGCCGGCCGGGCGCATCCGGTGCTCCATCATCTGCAGGGCCATCTCTGTTCTCCCCGTGTCCACGTCTGTGCCGTCGTTCCGGCCCAGTGGTGCCGGTGTGACACACAGCTTGGCGGGCGGGGCGTGAAACGGGAGTGAGGCGATCGGGGACCCGACACGAATCCGGTCCGCGGGCCGCTCAGCGTGGGCGTGTCGTCGCCGAGCGTTCCTTGCCGGATGCCGTTACCGTGCCAGCGGTCGGCCAGCGGGGCCGGCGCCGACGGCGACGTCGGCGCACCGGAACAGGTTTTGGAGGGTGTCGTGGTCTTCAAGCGGCTCATGCAGGCGATGGGCGTGGGTGGCCCGTCGGTGGAAACCGTGCTGGCGAACCCGAACTGCCGCCCCGGCGGGCAGTTGGAGGGCGTCGTGCACGTGGCCGGCGGCGACCATCCCGTCGACATCTTCTACGTGGCGCTGGGCCTGGTCACCCGCGTCGAGGTCGAGAGCGGCGACAACGACTACGAGACCACGCAGGAGTTCCACCGCCAGGCGGCGACCGGCGCCTTCCGGTTGGAGCCGGGCCAGCGCCACGACATTCCGTTCCGCTTCGCCGTGCCGTGGGAGACGCCGCTCACCGAGCTGTACGGGCAGCACCTGCACGGGATGACGATGGGGCTGCGTACGGAGCTGGAGGTGGCCCGCTCGGTCGACAAGGGCGACCTGGACGCGGTGGCGGTCCATCCGCTGCCGTCCCAGCAGAGGATCCTGGAGGCGTTCCTGCGGCTCGGCTTCCGGTTCGCCCGGGCGGACGTGGAGCGCGGCCACATCTACGGTGTGCGGCAGAGCCTGCCGTTCTACCAGGAGATCGAGTTCTACCCCGCCCCGCAGTACGCGGGCGCGATCAACCAGCTCGAACTCACCCTCGTCACCGACCCGCAGCAGGTCCAGGTGGTGCTGGAGCTGGACAAGCGCGGCGGCCTCTTCACCGAGGGGCGGGACGCGTTCGGCCGCTTCACCGTGGACCACGCCACCGCCGAGCGCACCGACTGGACGGCCCAGCTCGACGGCTGGATCCGCCAGTCGCTCCAGCGCCGCGGCCTCTTCTCCTGACCCGGCGGCCCGCCCGCCGGCGCGCCCGCCCGACAACGCCCGGCCACGTCGCCGCTGACGCGGGTGACCGTGCGGGCGTCCCCGGGCGGCCGCCGGGGTCGGGCGGGCCGCCGTCGCCGGCGGCTGGATCGCGGCGAGGCCCGGCTCCGGTGGCGCCGGTCAGAGTTCGAGCAGCACCGTACGTGGACCGACGTTGACGCTCTCCACCAGCATGTGGGCGCGGAAGCGCCCGGTCTGCACCTCGGCGCCCCGCGCGCGCAGCGCCTCCACCACCGCCGTCACCAGGGGTTCCGCCACCTCGGCCGGGGCCGCCGCGGTCCAACTGGGACGGCGGCCCTTGCGGGCGTCGCCGTAGAGGGTGAACTGGCTGACCACCAGGATCGGCGCGCCGGTGTCGGCGGCGGAGCGCTCCTCGTCGAGGATGCGCAGCTCGTGCACCTTGCGGGCCATCGTGCCGGCGGTCTCGGCGGTGTCGGTGTGGGTCACCCCGAGCAGCACGAGCAGCCCGTCGTCGATCGCGCCGACCACCTCGCCGTCGACCGTCACGGCGGCCCGCCCGACGGTCTGCACCACGGCCCGCATCAGCCGGTCACCGGTTCGATGAAGCCGCGCTCGACGAGGTGCGCCACGATCGGGCCGGCGGCCTCGGCCAACTCCTCGGCGGCGACGTCGTGCGCGGCGGCGAGCAGCGCGAGCTGGTCGCGCAGCGGCAGCCGCCCGTCGGCCCCGCCGACCAGGGCCAGCACCAGGGGATCGATCTCCTCGGTCCAGCGCAGCCCGTGCGGCATGGCGAGCACCTGTCGGTCCACCGCCCAGCCCTCGTCGCCCATCGTGGCCTCCTGCCGGAGCTGGAGGCCGTCGGCGGCCCGGTAGCGCGCGGCGAGCAGGCCGTCGGTGTCGCGGGCGCGGAGCCAGTCCTGGCGGTCGAACCAGGCGCCGATCCGGTCGCCGAGCGGGGTCTGCACCCGCTGGCGCAACTCCTCCACCCGGACCACCGGGTCGTCGTGGCCGGAGCGGCGCAGCGAGACGATGCCGAAACCGATCGACTCCACCTTGTGCGCGTCGAACCAGTCCAGCCAGTCGGCCATCCGGCGCGGGTCGGCGGCCTCGCCGACGTCGGTGAGCCACAGGTTGACGTACGCCATCGGGTCGGCCACCTCCCGCTGGATGACCCAGGCGTCCAACCCGGTGCCGGCGAACCAGCCGGTCACCCGCTCGGCCCAGTCCTCGCCCGCGACGTGCACCCAGTTGGCCAGGTACTGCATGGTGCCGCCCTCGGTGAGCAGGCCGGGCGCGGCGGCGGCCAGCTCCGCGCCGATCGCGTCGCCGACCCGGCCGGAGTCGCGGTAGACGTGCGTGGTGGTGCCCGGCCCGACCACGAACGGCGGGTTGCTCACCACCAGGTCGAAGCGGCGCCCGGCGACGGGGGCGACCATGTCGCCGCGGAGCAGTTCCCAGTCCTGGCCGTTGAGCGCGGCGGTGGTGGCGGCGAAGCGCAGCGCCCGCTCGGAGACGTCGGTGGCGGTGACCCGCCGGGCGTGGGTGGCCAGGTGCAGCGCCTGCACGCCGGAGCCGGTCCCCAGGTCCAGTGCGGTCTCCACGGGCCGGCGGACGGTCGCGCCGATCAGCGTCTGGGTCGCCCCGCCGATGCCGAGCACGTGCTCGGCGTGCAGTGGGCGGCCCGGCCGGGCGCTCGCCGGCACGTCGGCGAGCACCCACCAGTCGTCCCCGTACGGCTCCAGGTCCAGCCCCATCCGCAGCCCGTCGCCGTGCCGCTCGACCAGGCCCCCGGCGAGCGCCTCCGCCAGCGACAGCGGCGCCAGCGCGGCGGCCACGGCGGCCTCCGGCTCGGTCTGCTCGCAGATGAACACCCGGATCAGCGTGCCGAGCGGGTCGCGGTCCTCGGTGGCGCGCAGCGCGGCCCGGAAGTCGTTGCGGGCCACCCCGCCGGTGGCCTGCGGGCCGAGCCGGGCGGCGATCCCGTTCGAGGTGTACCCGGCCCGGGTCAGCGCGGTCCGCAGCGCCTCGACCCCGGCGGGGGAGAGCAACATGTCGTGTCCGTCCACGTCGCCATCCTGCCTGCCGCCGCGCGCCGGGGTTCGACCACCCGGGAGATCGGCGGGCCGCCGTCCCCGGCGTCCGGTCACCCGGGCGGCCACGTCCTCCCCCGTGGCGTGACCGATGCCGCCCCGGCCGGCCGGTCGGTCGCCGTCAACCGACCCCCACCGGGCACGTGGACCGCCCGCCCGGATGCCCCGGTCCGCCGTCGGCCCCCGGTCCGCCGCTCGGACCGCCGGGAGATCCGTCGCCCGGGCGGCCCGGCGATCCGCTGCCTGGACGGTCGGGGGATCCGGCGTCCGGACGGTCGGGGGATCCGGCGCCGGGCGCCACCGTCGCCAGCGCGCGCCGGTCGGCGGCCCGCGCCACCAGCCAGGTGTACGCCAGCAGCACGAGCACGTCGACCAGCACCAGCTGCCATGGCGCGTCGGCCATCGTCTCGTCCACGGTCAGCCCGCCGAACGCCGCGGCCAGCCCGAACGCGCTCACGTTGTTGACCACGTGCAACGCGACGGCGGCCTCCAGGCCGCCGGTGCGCACCGCGAGCCACCCGCAGAGCAGGCCCATCACGACGAGGTCGGCGAAGCCCCAGGCGGTGCCCCAGCCGTGTGCCGCGGCGAAGAGCACCGCCTGCACGACCATCCCCGGCCAGGGCGAGCGCAGCCAGGTCCCGAAGGCCTGGAGCAGCCAACCGCGGAACAGGTACTCCTCGGCGGCGGCCTGGAACGGGACCAGCGCGACGATCATCAGCAGGCCGGCGGCGAAGGCGGGCCAGCCGACCCAGGCGTCGAGCGGGCCGACGAGGGTCATCTCGTCCCCGGTGGCCAGCAGGATCAGCTGGGTGCCGACCAGCATGACCGTGATCGCCGGGGCCGCCGTCAGCAGGCAGGTGCCCAGCCAGCGCCACCGCACCCGGCCGAGCACGGAGGAGAGGCCGCCGGCCGGCCGGCGTTCCACCCAGCGGGTGACGGCCATCGTCAGCGGCAGGGCCACCGCCACCGACAGCACCAGCAGGGCGGTGTCCACGACGGGACCGAAGACGGGCAGCCCGTCGGCGTCCGTCGGCGTATCGGTGATCCCGGCCAGGACGGCGGCGACGCCGAAGAGTGCGCAGCCGACGAGCAGCGCCCCGCCGAGCAGGGCGAGGACGCCGACGACCGGCCGCCACCACCGCTGCCGGCCGGTCCGGGCCAGTCGGTGGTACGGGGCACCCGGTGGAGTAGTACTGATCATGGGGCAAGCCTGCCGCCGCCGACGGGCCGACGGGTCGACGTGCGGACCGAAATCGCACCCACCCTGGGGTATAGGCCACCTCGTGCCAGCGGGCGACGTGTCCGGTTGGCGGGCCTACGTAGGGTTGCTCTCATCATGACTTTCCTGCGGACCTGGCTGCTGCCGTCGGCGCTGGTCGGCGCCCAGCTCCTGCTCTGGCCCGGCCTGCCGCTGCTGCGGGGCGACGCACCGGACGTGACCGCGCTCTCGACGGGGCTGGTCGCCGCCGTGATCACCCTCCTGGCGCTGGGCTGGCGGCAGCGCCGGCCGCTCCGGGCGCTGGGCGTGGTCCTGGCCGCGCAGACCCTCGGCCGGCTGGTCGCCTCTCCCGACGACCTGCTGGTGCTCAGCCTCGCCGAGCTGGTCGCCGTCTGGTCCGTGGCCGTCCGGGCGCCCGGCCGGGCCGTGCGGGTGGCGTTGGCCGCCAGCGCCCTGTGGGTGGCGTCGGTCAACTTGCCCCGCTTCGACACCGCCGCGGCCTACCTGGGGGAGGTCGTCGTCGCCGTGCTCAGCTACCTGCTGGCCGCGGGGCTCGGGCGCAGCCGCCGGCACTGGGTGACCGGCCGGGCGGCGGTGGCCGGCCGGCTCGTCGCCGTCGAGGCGGAGGCCCGTCAGGCGGCGGAGACCGAACGCCATCGGCTCGCCCGGGAGCTGCACGACGTCAGCGCCCACCACCTCACCTCCATCGTGGTGACGGTGGGAGCGGCCGAGCGCCTCGCGGCCCGGCGTCCGGAGCTGGCCGCGGAGGCGGTGGGGTTCGCGGCGCGTACGGGGCGGGAGACCCTGGTCGCGCTGCGCCGCCTGGTCGCGGTGATGAGCGACGACACCGAGGCGCACCGGCCGCTGCGGCGGCGGCTCGACGACCTGGTCGCCGGCTTCCATCGGCTCGGCCAGCCGGTGCGCCTGGACCGGGCCGGTCCGGAACCGCCGGCCGCTCTGGCCGAGGTCGTCCACGCCGTCGTCCGGGAGTCCCTGACCAACGTGGTGCGGCACGCCGCCGGAGCCCACGCCTCGGTCCGGGTCGCGGTGGACGCCGGGACCGTCACCGTCACGGTCGCCGACACCGGCGTGCCGGGGCCGACGGCCCCCTTCACACTCGGCGCCGGGCGGGGGATCAGCGGCCTGCGGGAGCGCGTCGCCGCCCTGGGCGGCACCCTGCGAGCCGGCCCGGACGGCGACGGCTGGCGGGTCGAGGCGCGGCTGCCGGTCGGGGCGGACACCGGCAGCCTGCCGTCGCCGGTCCGGTCGGAGAACGGCCGGTCCCTGGTGACCGCCGCGCTGGTCGGCAACGCGCTCGTGCTTCCGGTGGCCATGGCCCTCGTCTCGGTGGAGGCCGACGCCGAACTGGCGGGGCTGCGCGACCCCGTCGTCCTGCTCCAGCTCCTGCTGCTTTCCGTGGCGCACGCCGCGCCGCTCGCGTGGCGGTGCCGCCGACCGTGGGTCGCCTTGGCGGGCGTCGCCGGGACCGCGCTGCTCTGGCCGGTCACCGCACTGCTGGTCGGGCTGCCCCCGGGCGCGGAGTTCGTGCTGCTGACCGCCGGCTTCGTCGATGTGGCCGCCGTCTGGGCCGTGGCCGCGTACGCCAGACGGGCCGGCCCCACGTGGCTGGCCGCGCCGGTGGCGGCCACGGTGCTCGCCGTGGGCCTGGTCGGTACGGCGGCGGCGGATGGTTCGATCGCGGGGGAGCCCGTGCACGTTCCCGTCACCGTCTTCATGACCGTCTTCGTCGCCGGGCTGCTGCTGGCGCCGATGCTGCTCACCTGGGGCGGTGGAGCGCTGGTCCGGAGCCGGCGGCGGCGGGTGCTCAGCCGGGAGGACGACGCGCTCGCCGCGGCGGCCGCCCGGGCCGTGGCGGCCGCGCGGGCCGAGCGGGAGCGGGTCGGCGCCGGACTGCGTTCGGCGGTGCTGGACCGGGCGGGTCGCCTGGTGGTCGTCGCCGACCAGGGCCGGCTCGCCGAGATCCTGGTCGAGGCACGGGCCACGCTGGCCGCGATGCGCGGCCTGCTGGACGATCTGCGTGCCGACGAGCGGCCGACGCGGCACGGTCCGCAACCGACCCTCGCCGACGTGGGCGGGCTCTGCGCGACGCGGCAGGCGGGCGGGCGCGACGTCGTGCTGGACGCGCCGGCGACCGTGCCGGCCCTGCCGACCGACGTGGACGTCTCGGCGTACCGGCTGGTGGAGGCCGCGTTGGACGCGGGCGCCGGGCCGGCCCGGGTGGTGCTGCGGCTGGCGGGCGGTGAGCTGCGGGTGTCGGTCACGGGCCTGCCCACCGCGGCGGACCCGCTGGTCGTCGCCGGACTGCGGGCTCGGGTCGACGCGCTCGGCGGCCGGCTCGCGCTGCGCCGCGGCGAGCTGCGGGCGCGGCTGCCGCTGCCGCCGGTCCCCGTGGCGCCCGCCGTCCGGCCCGGGCAGCGGCGGGAACGGGTGCCGGAGGGGGCGCGATGATCAGGGTGCTGGTGGTGGACGACCAGCCGGTCGTCCGGGCCGGGTTCGCGGCGATCGTCGACGCCGAACCGGACCTGACGGTGGTCGGGGAGGCCGCCGACGGCGCCGACGCGCTCGACCAGGCCGGCCGGAGCCGACCGGACGTGGTGTTGATGGACATCCGGATGCCGGGGATGGACGGCCTCACCGCCACCGCCCGGCTGACCGCCGACCCGGCCGGCCCCCGCGTGCTGGTGCTGACCACCTTCGACCTGGACGCCCACGTGTTCGAGGCGCTGCGGGTGGGCGCCTCGGGCTTTCTGCTCAAGGACGCCGAGCCGGCCGATCTGCTGCACGCGATCCGGGTGGTGGCCGCCGGCGACGGGCTGCTCGCCCCCACCGTCACCCGCCGGCTGATCGACGCCTTCGCCACCGGGGCGCTCGCCCCGCCGGCGGAGCCGGTCGAGCTGGCCGCGCTCACCGCACGCGAGCGCGAGGTCTTCGTCCGGCTGGCGACCGGGCTGACGAACGCGGAGATCGGCGCGCAGTTGGGCGTCGCGACCGGCACGGTAAAGGCGCACGTCAACGCCCTGCTCGGCAAGCTGGGCGCGCGGGACCGGGTGCAGGCGACGATCCTCGCCTACGACCTCGGGCTCGTCCGGCCCGGCAGCCGGCGGTCACCCGCATAGGGTCGCCAGCCCGGCACGCCGGGCGCCCACGCCGCCAAGGTCACGCCGCGCCCTGCCCGGCGAGGGTGGCCGGCGACGGTCCACCGGCGGCGCGGGACGTTACGCATCATCACCCGCTGCTCCGTCACCACGCGTCGGGACCTGCGGCGCGTTGCCGCCGGAGCCGTACGGCCGACGGCAGGATGGACCCATGACGCTCTCCCTGCCGATCGAACCCGAGGCCAACGACCTGCTCAACCGGGACCCGTTGGCCCTGCTGCTGGGGATGGTGCTCGACCAGCAGGTGCCGATGGAGAAGGCGTTCTCGTCGCCGTACGTGCTGGCGCAGCGGCTCGGGCACGACCTGGACGCCCGGAAACTGGCCGACCACGACCCCGAGGCCCTGGTGGCGCTGTTCGCCCGGCCGCCGGCGCTGCACCGGTTTCCGAAGGCGATGGCGGCCCGGGTGCAGGAGGTGTGCCGGGTCCTGGTGGAGCGCTACGACGGCGACGCGGCCGGGCTCTGGTCCGGCGTCGCCGACGGCCGGGAGTTGCTCCGCCGCGTCGCCGACCTGCCCGGCTTCGGCCGGCAGAAGGCGCAGATCTTCGTCGCCCTGCTCGGCAAGCGGTTCGGGGTCACGCCGGAGGGCTGGCGCGAGGCCGCCGGCGGGTACGGCGACGTGGACGCCCACCGGTCGGTGGCGGACGTCGTCGACGCGGACTCGCTGCGCCGGGTACGCGAGTACAAGCAGCAGATGAAGGCGGCGGCGAAGGCGAAGGCCGGCGGGGGCTGACGCAACCGACCGTGGCGCCGGTCGTTGTAGCCAGATGGCGACTACAGGCAGCCGATGACGGACCAACGCGGCGAGCAGCTGCTGCGTCCGGAGGTCAGCTCGACCCGGGCCACCTTCCTGGAGCTCTTCTTCGACCTGGTCTTCGTCTTCGCGCTGACCCGGGTCTCGCTGCGACTGGTCGACGGCGCGGGGGACTCCGCCGCCGGGCTGGCCGCCGAGATCGTGCGCACCGGCGTGCTCTTCCTCGCCCTCTGGCTGCTCTGGACGATCACCGTCTGGGTCACCAGCCGGTACGAGCCGGAGCGGTCGGTGATCCAGTTCGTCGTGGTGGGGTCGATGTTCGGCGCCATGGTGATGGCGGTGGCGCTGCCCGGGGCGTTCGAGGAGCGGGCCCTGCCGTTCGTGCTCGCGTACCTGGCGGTGATGATCGGCCGGCCCTCGGTCGTCGCCGTGGCGCTGCGTCGTCACCCGCGCCGTACGGTACCGCTGCGGCTCGCCGCCTGGGCGGCCCTGGGCGCCGTGCCCTGGCTGGCCGGGGTGTTCGCGCCGGAGCAGTTGCGCCTGCCGCTGTGGGTGCTCGCGCTGGCCGTCGACGGCACCGGCCTCGTGCTCGGCTGGCCGTTGCCCCGACTGGGGCCGGCTCGCGCGTCCGGCTGGCTGATCGCCGGCGAGCATCTGGCCGACCGCTACCAGCAGATCTTCCTCATCTCGCTGGGGGAGAGCATCCTGGTGATCGGGCTGACGTACAGCGGCATGGCCTTCACCGCCGACCGGGCCGGCGCCTTCACCATCGCGTTCCTCACCACGGCGCTGCTGTGGCGGATCTACTTCCACCGGGCGGGGCACCTGCTCGCCGAGGCGCTGCGGGTGGCCCGGTCGCCAGGGCGGCTCGGCGCCTCCGTCGCCGCCACCCATCTGGTCGTCGTCGTCGGCGTGCTGAGCACCGCCGTCGGCTACGAACTGGTGATCGCGCACCCGTACGGTCGGATCGACCCGACCTGGCTGTTCTTCGTCGTCGGCGGCCCGGCGATCTTCCTGGTCGGCCGGGCGCGCTTCGAGTACGAGATCTTCGGCCGGGTGTCCTGGTCCCGCTCGGGCGGCCTGCTGGCGCTGCTCCTGCTGGCGCCGGCGCTCGTCCTGGGCTCGCCGATGGCGGCGCAGGCGGTGGTCGCCGTGGTGCTGGCCGGGGTCGCGCTCGCCGACGCGTGGCGCAGCCGCGGTCGTGCGCCGGAGATACCCGCCTCGCCGCTCCTGCACGGCGAGGCCGGGGGCGGAGGAGGGGACTTCCACCAGGCCCCCTGAGCGTCGGGGGGCCAGGCGGCGGCCGCGGCGGGGTCCGACGCGGGAAGCCGGCAGGCGGCGCTCGGGTGGGTCTCGACCCGCGGTGCCGTCAGGCGGCGGCCGCGGCGGGCTCCGACCCGCGGTGTCGTCAGGCGGCCGTCGGCCGGGACAGGGCGGCCAGTGCCCGCCGCACGTCGGCGAGGGAGACCGTCGCCGAGTCGTCCAGGTCGGCCAGGCCGGCCTCGATCCACTGCCGCATCAGCGTGGTGACCCCGATGCCGCGCGCGTCGGCGGCCGCGCGGACCCGCTCGTACGTCTCCAGCGGCAGGCGCACCGAGCGGCTGACCATGGGGGTGTCGGTGTCGGGGGTGGGCAGCTCCACCGGCTGACTCTCGTCGATCAGCTCCGCGAGCCGGTCGCCGCCGCTGTGGAACTGCTTGGTCGCGTCGTTACGGTTCATCGTCACCGCCTCCTCATCGGCGAGATCTCCGCACGGCCTCGTCGTAGCGCTTCGCCTCGGCGTCGCTCAGCTCGCGAGCGGAGAGGATGTCCCAGTCGTTGTCGGTGCCGTCGGCCTCGGCGAGCAGCACGGCCAGCCGGCGCCCCCGGCGGGCGGCGGCGTAGACGACCATCACGTCGTCGCCCAGGTGACGGATCACCCGGCGGGTGCTGTGCAGCGCCTCCCAGACTTCCCCGGGCGTGACGTCGTAGACCCTCAGGTTGGCCAACGCCTCGTCGGTGAAGCTGAACCTGCTGCCCACGGCGGGAGCGTACCACGGATGTAACACGCAGCCGGCCGGAGCGATTTTCGCTGATCACGCTCCGGAGGTGACAGGATGGGGGGTAACCCCCTCGAGGAGGTCCGTGGTGAAGCGTCAGGCGTACCAGCCGATCCTGATCACCGACGCCTCGCGCAGCCAGGACGACCAGCTCACCAGCCGTCAGAAGCGCTACGTGCTGATGATGGGCATCCGGGTGGCCTGCGTGATCGTCGGCGCCGTCCTGGTGGGCGTGCAGGCCCCGCTGCTCTGGCTCTGGCTGCCGTTGGTGGCCCTCGGCATGGTGCTCATCCCGTGGCTGGCGGTCTTGCTGGCCAACGACCGGCCGCCGAAGGAGCAGCACCGGCTGGCGAACCGGTTCCAGCCGAGGCACCGGGACGAGACCCCGCCGATGAGCCTGACCGCCGAGGAGCGGCCGTACAAGATCATCGACGCCGAACCCTGACCCACCTCCCGCCCTCACCCCACCCCCGCTCCGCGATCTTGCAGTTTCTGCCCCGGGCAAAAGCCGCTGAGCGGGCAAACGAGGGGCACAAACTGAAAGATCGTGCGGGGCGAGGGGCGAGGGGCGGGTCAGGGGTTGGGGCGGGCGCCTACCTGGGAGACCGCCAGGGCGCCGAGGTCGCCGGCCCGGGCCAGCGCCACCTCCGGGCCCGCGCCGTCGAGCCAGGCGGCCAGCAGCCCGGCCGCGAAGGCGTCCCCGGCCCCGGTGACGTCCACCACCGCCGCCCGGCGGGCCGGCGCCACGGCGACCGTGGCGTCCCGGTCGACCCAGACCGCCCCCGCCGCCCCCTGTTTGACGACGATCCGCCGGGCGGAGGCCGACAGCGCGCGCCCCTGCGCCGCGGGGTCGAGCCCGCCCGCCAGCACCGTCGCCTCGTCGGCGTTGACCAGGAGCAGGTCGACCCCGCGTACCCAGGACAGGAAGGCCGCCGCGCCGACCCGCCGCAGCGGCGCCGCGGAGGCCGCGTCGACGCTGGTGGTGAGCCCGCGCTCGCGGGCGGCGGCCAGCGCGCGCAGCCCGGCCGGGCGGGACTCGGCGTCCAGCAGGGTGTACCCGGACAGGTGCAGGTGCCGTGCGTCCGGCGCGGCGGCCAGCGCCGCGTCGACGTCCGCCGGGGCCAGCCGGAGGTTCGCGCCCCGCTCGGTGATCATCGTCCGTTCCCCGGCCGTGGCCAGCACGATGACCGTGCCGGTGGCGTGCTCCGGGTGCCGCGTCACCGCGCAGTCGACCCCGGCCCGCTCCAGCTCAACGACCCGCTCCCGTCCCTGGCCGTCGTCGCCGACCGCGCCCACCAGCGTCACCGACACGCCCTGGGCGGCCAGCCAGGCGGCGGTGTTGGCGGCCTGCCCGCCGCCGCTGAACCGGATCGCCGCCGGGGCGTCGGAGCCGGTGGCCACCGGCCCGGCCAGCACCGCCACCACGTCGGTGATCAGGTCGCCGACGACGAGGACGCGGCCTGCAGTCATGCGTCGGCGCGGCGGGCGGCCGCGGCGACCGCGATCCGGGCGGCGAGGTCGGCGTTGCGCAGGATGATCCGGACGTTCACCGCCAGGCTCGCCCCCTCGGTGGCCGAGTGGAAGTGGGCCAGCAGGTAGGGCGTGACCGCCTTGCCGGTCACCCCGTCGCGCTCCAGCAGCGTCAGGCCGTCGGCGAGGGTCCGGTCGTGCAGCTGCGGGTCCAGCTGCTCGTCGGTCGGCAGCGGGTTGGCCACGATCAGGCCGCCATGGTGCACGCCGTGCTGCCGCCGGGCGGTGAGCACGTCCGCGACCTGCTCGGCCGAGTCCAGCGACCAGTCCAGGTCGAAGCCGCCGTCGGTGATGAAGAAGCCGGGGAACCGCCGGGTCCGGTAGCCGACCACGCCGACGCCGAGGGTCTCCAGCCGCTCCAGGGTGGCGCCCACGTCGAGGATCGACTTGACGCCGGCGCAGACCACCGCGATCGGCGTCCGGGCCAGGGTGACCAGGTCGGCCGACTCGTCGAAGGTCTGCGCGGCCTCCCGGTGCACCCCGCCGAGGCCGCCGGTGGCGAACACCCCGATCCCCGCGGCGGCGGCCACCGCGCTGGTCGCGGCCACGGTCGTGGCGCCGTCCGCGCCGGTCGCCGCCGCCACGGCGAGATCGCGTACGGAGAGCTTGGCGACCCCGTTGACGCTGGCGAGCCGGGTCAGCTCCGCGTCGTCGAGGCCCACCACGAGCCGGCCGCCGACCATGCCGATGGTCGCCGGGACCGCGCCCGCGTCCCGGACGGCCTGTTCGATCTCCCGGGCCACCCGAAGGTTGTCCGGCCGGGGGAGGCCGTGCGAGACGATGGTGCTCTCCAGGGCGACGACGGGGCGCCCGTCGCGCAGGGCGTCGGCCACCTCGGTGCCGTAGTGGATGTGAAAGTCAGTCACGTCACCACCGTACGGCCCCGCCTGCGCCGGCCTGAAGTGGACCGGGCAGCGGTGACCTGCCAAACTTGACGGTTGGAGGTGCAGAAGTGAGCACACAGGTTCTCGAGCGTCCGGAGCTGAAGGACGCCGACACCGGTCCCGAGATGTTCCACTACGTGCGCAAGGAGAAGATCGCCGAGAGTGCCGTCATGGGCACCTTCGTCGTCGCGCTCTGTGGGGAGACGTTCCCGGTGACCAAGGCCGCCAAGCCCGGCTCGCCGGTCTGCCCGAAGTGCAAGGAGATCTACGACTCGTACGCCGAGTGAACCCGGGCGGCCGTTCCGGCCGCCCACGTAACCTTCGGCGGTGACCACCTCCACCGCCCTGCTCCTCGCCGACCTCACCGGGGTGGCGGTCTTCGCCGCCTCCGGGGCCTCCGCGGCGGTGGCCAAACGGCTCGACCTGTTCGGCGTCGTCTTCGTCGGATTCGTCGCCGCGCTCGGCGGCGGGATCTTCCGGGACCTGGCGATCGACGAGGTGCCACCGCTGGCCTTCGCCGACTGGCGGTACGCCGCCACGGCCGCCGTCACCGCCGCCGCCGTCTTCTGGCTGCACCCCCAGCTCGCCAAGCTGCGCACCACCGTGCTGGTGCTGGACGCGGCCGGGCTGGGGCTGTTCACGGTCACCGGCACGCTCAAGGCCCTCGACGCCCAGGTGCCGGCGGTGGGGGCGTGCGTGATCGGCATGCTCACCGCGATCGGCGGCGGCCTCGGCCGGGACCTGCTCACCGCCGAGATCCCGGTGGTGCTGCGGCGCGAGATCTACGCCGTCGCCGCGCTCGCCGGCTCGATCGCCGTCGCGTTGCTGGACGCGCTCGGGCACGCCAACGCCGCCTGGCTGACCGCGGCGGCGGTGCTCGTCTTCCTGCTCCGCCTCATCGCCCTGCGTCGGCGCTGGTCGGCCCCGGTGGCCACCCTGCGCCCCCCACGCACCCACACCCCCGGCCCCCACCCCTGACCTCCCGCCGCCCCTCCCCGCGCCCCTCCCGCCGCCCCCGGTCGTCGATCTTGCGGTTGCTGCCCGGTCAAAGCGGCATGCCACCCGTAACGGGGGCCGAAAGTGCAAGATCGCGCAAGCGGAGCGGGAGCGGGAGCGGGACTGGGAGCGGGAACGAGGGTGAGCGGGGGCGGGGCGGAGGTAGGGGAGAGGGCGGGTGGGAGGTGGGGCCGGAGTGGGGGCCGGGTCAGGTGGGGATGTGAGGAGCGTTGTGTCGGCTGGGTCGGGCGGGCCGCGCTGGTTATGCTGAGTCGGCCTTCGCGGCACAACGGCGCGGAGGCGTTTTCATGGGCGGCGGTACCCGTGGCCCTCGGCCGGGGTCCGCCCATCAGGCGGTCGGAGAGGAGCTTCGCGTGGCGGCCCGGTTGCCGGCGATCGAGACGTTTCCGGCACTGCGCGCGTGGCAGCGCAAGGCACTGGTGGAGTACCTGCGCCGGCGCGACCCCGACTTCACGGCGGTCGCCACCCCGGGCGCCGGCAAGACCACCTTCGCCCTGCGGATCGCCGCCGAGCTGCTCGCCGACGGCACCGTCGAGGCGGTCACCGTGGTGGCCCCCACCGAGCACCTCAAGACCCAGTGGGCGCAGGCGGCGGCCCGGGTCGGCATCCAGCTCGACGCCGCCTTCCGTAACGCCGACCTGCACTCCTCCGCCGACTTCCACGGCGCCGTCGTGACGTACGCGCAGGTGGGCATGGCACCCCAGGTGCACAAGCGGCGCACCCTGACCCGGCGCACCCTGGTCATCCTCGACGAGATCCACCACGCGGGCGACAGCCGCTCCTGGGGCGACGGGGTGAAGGCCGCCTTCGAGGGCGCCGAGCGCCGGCTGATGCTCACCGGCACCCCGTTCCGCTCCGACGACAACCCGATCCCGTTCGTCACCTACGAGCGGGGCGGCGACGGACTGCTCCGCTCCCGCGCCGACTCGGTCTACGGCTACTCCGACGCGCTGCGCGACGGCGTCGTCCGCCCGGTGCTCTTCCTGGCGTACTCGGGGGAGACCCGGTGGCGCACCAACGCCGGGGAGGAGCTGGCGGCGCGGCTCGGCGAGCCGATGACCCAGGACCTCGTCGCGCAGGCGTGGCGTACCGCCCTGGACCCGGCGGGCGACTGGATGCCGCAGGTGCTGCGGGCCGCCGACGCCCGGCTGACCGTGCTGCGCAACGCGGGGATGCCCGACGCCGGCGGGCTCGTCATCGCCAGCGACCAGCAGGCCGCCCGCTCGTACGCCAGGCTCATCGAGCAGGTGACCGGCGAGCGGGCGGCGGTGGTGCTCTCCGACGACGTGGGCGCCTCGGCGCGGATCGCGACGTTCGCGGCGTCCGAGCAGCGGTGGCTGGTGGCGGTCCGGATGGTGTCCGAGGGCGTCGACATCCCGCGGCTGGCGGTCGGCGTGTACGCGACCAGCGCCAGCACCCCGCTCTACTTCGCGCAGGCGATCGGCCGGTTCGTGCGCGCCCGCCGCCCGGGGGAGACCGCCTCGGTCTTCCTGCCCAGCGTGCCGCACCTGCTCGGGCTGGCCAGCGAGATGGAGGCCGAGCGGGACCACGTGCTCGGCAAGCCGAAGGACCGCGAGGGTTTCGACGACGACCTGCTGGAGCGCGCGCAGCGTGACGACCAGGCGAGCGGTGAGTTGGAGAAGCGGTTCGCCGCGCTCTCGGCGACCGCCGAGCTGGACCAGGTGATCTTCGACGGCGCCTCGTTCGGCACCGCCGCGCAGGCCGGCACGCCCGAGGAGGAGGAGTACCTGGGCCTGCCCGGGCTGCTCACCGCCGACCAGGTCGCCATGCTGCTGACCAAGCGGCAGCAGGAGCAGCTCGCGGCCCAGCGCCGGCGGGCCGCGCGGCCCGCTGAGCCGGCCGCTGAGCCGTCGGCGGCGCCGCCGGCACCGATGAGTGCCGCCCAGCGTCGGGTCGCCCTGCGGCGGCAGCTGAACGCTCTGGTGGCCGCCCGGCACCACCGCACCGGGCAGCCGCACGGCAAGATCCACGCCGAGCTGCGCCGCCTCTGCGGCGGCCCGCCGAGCGCCCAGGCCACCATCGAACAGCTCGAGGAGCGCATCGCCACCGTCCAGACCCTCTGACGGCGGCCGTCCCGCACGTACGCGCGGCGGAGCCCTCCGGAGGTCCGTGCCGCCGTGGGCCGGACGCGCGGTCCGCTCCGCCCGTGCCCGCCGCCCCGTTCGTGGCACGGGTCGCGCGGTCCGCTCCGCCCGTGCCCGCCGCCCCGTTCGTGGCACGGGTCGCGCGGTCCGCTCCGCCCGTGCCCGCCGCCCCGTCGGCCCGTTCGTGGCACGGGTCGCGCGTCCGCTCCGCCCGTGTCGGCTGCGGCTCGCCGGCGGCGCGGCACGGGTCGCGGGATGCACCGTCCGAGCCCGCCACACCCGTCAGGATCGGCCGTGGGCCCGCGGCGGCCGCGACCGGTCGCGGCCGCGGCCCGATCGCCTCCACGGCGGCCATGGCCGGCCGGGGGCCGTGAGGTGCCGGGGGAGGCGGGGGCGTGAGGCGCCGGGGGAGGGTGGGGGCGTGAGGCGCCGCGGGGGCGGGGTGCGCAAAAAGCCGGCCGGAGGCCCCCTTGGGGTGCCTCCGGCCGGCTATGTCGTGGGTTTGCGGATTCAGTTCGCCATCAGATCGGCGCCAC
The DNA here is from genome assembly GCF_043204915.1 of Micromonospora sp. NPDC047670. NCBI lineage: Bacteria > Bacillati > Actinomycetota > Actinomycetes > Micromonosporales > Micromonosporaceae > Micromonospora > Micromonospora sp. NPDC047670. The sequence goes on along the minus strand of NZ_JBIDDA010000003.1, from coordinate 287,116 downwards.
GCCAGCTGAACTCCGGGTCCGTCGCGTACCGCACGGTGATCTTCACGAGATCCTCCGCGTACTTGTTCGCGTGGTGCCCACAGAACACCAGCTCGCTCCCACCCGCCAGAGTGATCCGGAGCTTGCCGGCAGCATTGCAGCGGTCGCACCGTTCATCGGCGGCTGGGGGAGCCACCGTCTCGGGCGGCGGCGTGAGGGTCGGGGTCATCGCCTTCCTCCTCTGGTCGTCACCGATGAACAATCTCTTCGGTCGTTGCTCACCTATCGTGCAACACCCTGTCCCGGCGCTGCCTTCCCTGTGTGCCCGCGGGGGACCGAGGTCACACATGGCAGGGACAGTGTGCAGTGCATCAAGGGTGCCACGTCAACGATCACAATCGTGCATCCGAACGATCACCATCCGACGTTGCACGCCAGGTGGTCAAAACGACACGTTCGGTTGACGATCGCGGTCAGTCCAGGTAATCCCGGAGCACCTGCGAACGCGACGGGTGACGCAGCTTGGACATCGTCTTGGACTCGATCTGCCGGATGCGCTCCCGGGTCACCCCGTAGACCTGGCCGATCTCGTCCAGCGTGCGCGGCTGGCCGTCGGTCAGGCCGAAGCGCAGGCGTACCACACCCGCCTCACGCTCGGACAACGTCTGCAGCACCTGCTGGAGCTGGTCCTGCAGCAGCGAGAACGACACCGCGTCGACGGCGACTACGGCTTCCGAGTCCTCGATGAAGTCGCCGAGCTGGCTGTCGCCTTCGTCGCCGATCGTCTGGTCCAGCGAGATGGGCTCCCGGGCGTACTGCTGGATCTCCAGCACCTTCTCCGGTGTGATGTCCATCTCCTTGGCCAGCTCCTCCGGGGTGGGCTCGCGGCCCAGGTCCTGGAGCAGCTCGCGCTGGATCCGGCCGAGCTTGTTGATCACCTCGACCATGTGCACCGGGATGCGGATGGTGCGGGCCTGGTCGGCCATCGCGCGGGTGATCGCCTGCCGGATCCACCAGGTGGCGTAGGTGGAGAACTTGTAGCCCTTGGTGTAGTCGAACTTCTCGACCGCGCGGATCAGGCCGAGGTTGCCCTCCTGGATGAGGTCGAGGAAGGCCATGCCGCGACCGGTGTAGCGCTTGGCCAAGGAGACGACCAGCCGGAGGTTGGCCTCCAGCAGGTGGTTCTTGGCCCGCTCGCCGTCGCGCGAGATCCAGAGCAGGTCCCGCTGCATGTCGCGGGTCAGCTTCTCCTCGCCCTCGTCGGCCGCGCGCAGCCGCTCGGCGGCGTAGAGGCCGGCCTCGATCCGCTTGGCGAGCTCCACCTCCTGCTCGGCGTTGAGCAGCGGGACCTTGCCGATCTGCTTGAGGTATGCCCGGACCGAGTCGGCCGAGGCGGTCAGCTCGGCGTCGCGGCGCGCCTGCTTGAGCGCCTCGGACTCCTCGTCGTCCCACTCGAAGTCGTTGTCGCTGGCCGAGTTGGCGGCGTCGGTCTCGGCGGCCTGGGTCAGCTCCGCCGGCTCCTCGACCACCACGTCCTCGATCTCGGCGGCCAGCTCCTCCGGATCGATGTCGCCCTCGGCGCCCTCGCCCTTGGCCTTGCCGGCGGCCTTGGCCGGCTTGGCGCCGGCGGCCGCGGCGACCGTGGCCTTGGTGGCCCGGGTCGACTTGGTCGCCTTGGCGGGGACCGCGGCCTTGGCGGCCACCTCGACGGTGGTGCCGGCCTTGCGGGCGGCGACCTTGCGCGGGGCGGGCGCGGGGGCCTCGTCGGCGGCGGGCGCCTGCTTCGGGGCGGGCGCGGCGGCCTTCTTGGTCGTCTTGGCGGTGGTGGCCCGGGACGCCGGGGTGGCCGAGCGGGCGGCGGCGACGCGGCGGCGGGTGCTCGCCGAGCCGTCCACCACCACGGTCACTCCCGCCTCGGAGAGCGCCCGCAGGATCTTCTTGGCCTGGGCCGGAGTCACCTCGGCGGACTCGACGGTGCGCGCGAGCTGGGCCGACGTGAGCTGGCCGCCGGCGCTCTGCGCGTGGGCGATCAGGGTGTCGGTGAGCGAGCGAACGTCGGCGCCGGTCTGGCGGGGTTCTGTCACGAATGACCTTCCGGAGGCGAAGAGCGAGCACGGCCGGGTCGTCCGGCGCAGAGCGGGGCACCGTGCCGGGCGATGTGGTTGAGGGACCCCCGTGTCCCGGGCCGGCCGGTCGTTGGCGGTCCGTCGCAGCGTGGGCAGGGGTGAATTGTAACGCCGTCTGCGGCGATCATCCGTCGCCGCACGGCCGACCGGCGGCGGGGACCGCCGATTCGACGTAGATGTGGACTTTGTAAGGATGGTACCCGCGCGTGACCCGGAACACCCCGGCCGTGCGGGAAGGGGACGAACGATGGACCGCTCGGCGCCTGCGGAGCTGCTGGAGATCGCGATCGAGGTGGCCCGGGACGCGGCGGCGACCGCGTACCGGATGCGGGTCGAGGGCGTGTCGGTGGCCGCGACCAAGAGCACCGTCACCGACGTGGTGACCGCCGCGGACCGGGCGGTCGAGCGGCAGGTGGTCGACGCGCTGCGCCGACTGCGCCCGGGCGACGCCGTGCTCGGCGAGGAGTACGGCGTGGGGGAGGCCGGCCCGGTCGGCCCCGGCGGGGTGCGCTGGATCGTCGACCCGATCGACGGCACCGTCAACTATCTGTACGGGATCCCGCACTGCGCGGTCTCGCTCGCCGCCGAGGTCGACGGCGAGGTGGTGGCCGGGGTGGTGCGCAACATCAACACCGGCGAGGAGTGGACCGCCACCCTCGGCGGGGGCGCCTGGCGCGCCGGCGAGCGGCTGCGCTGCTCCACCGAGACCGACCTCGGCCAGGCGCTGGTCGCCACGGGGTTCGGCTACGACCCGGCCCGCCGGGCGCACCAGGCCCGGGTGGTCGCCGAGCTGATCCCGCACGTCCGTGACATCCGCCGGCTGGGCGCCGCCGCGCTGGACCTCTGCCTGGCGGCGGAGGGGCGGGTGGACGCCTACTACGAGAAGGGGTTGGCCGCCTGGGACCAGGCCGCCGGGGCCCTGGTGGCCACCGAGGCCGGGCTGCTGGTGGCCGGGCTGGGCGGGTTGCCGGCCGGCCCGGACCTGGTGATCGCCGCCCCGTCGGCGCTGTTCAAGCCCCTGCACGACCGGCTCGCCGACCTGGACGCCGCCGGCGGCCCGTGACGGACGGGTCCGCGCCCGCGCCGGCCACCGGCCGGCGCGGGCGCGGCGCCTGGGGTCAGTCGTCCGCGCGCGTCGGGCAGGAACCGGCGGGCGCGACCGGCGCGCCGAGGTCGCCCAGGGACTGGTTGACCTCGGTCGTGGTGGCCAGCTGCTGGAAGCCGCTGCCGAGCACCACGTCGACCACGTCGTCGGTGCGCTTGGCGTCGTACTCGTACTCGGCGTTGTTGAGGAAGTACGCCCGCAGCAGGTGCGCCGAGCCGACGCCCTTCGGGCCGTAGCGCAGCACCGCGATGTCGTCGATCTGCTTCTTCTCGTCGCCGGTCTTCTTCACCTGGAACTTCCGGTTGCGGAAGTCGTCCGCGATGGTCTTGGCCAGGCCGACCTGGTCGGTGCCGTTCAGCACGTTGATCTTGACGTCCTTGGGCTCGCGCAGGGTCACGTCGGCGAGCGGCCAGCCCTCCGGGCAGCCCCCGGCCAGGCCGGCCTCGCCCTGGGAGTCGCGGACCAGGGCGACCACGACGAAGACCAGGGCCAGCACCGCCAGCAGACCGACGACAACGAGTGCTCGCACTCGCGCAAAGCTCATCAGGGCGCTCCCCGGACAATGGTGGGTGGCGGCGGCCGCCGGCGGTCAGGCCGCCCCGCCGGCCGTCGAGTACGCCGCTGAGGTTAACGGTTGTCCGGCCGTCGCGTGGAAACAGTCCGACATGCCGGCGCGCCATCCGGGAACCGGGTACTACTACCCCTATCTTCGTGTCGCCTGAGTCACATTGGGAACAACTTCGCGTGCGGGGGCGTACATCTCAGCCACGAGGGCGGTATACATGCCTCGCCCAAAGGGGGGGTATGGTTCCGCGCTCGCTGGGGGTTCCTCCCGGGGGTCCCCGTCCGTGCTGTCTTCGGGTCGGGTGACCGACACAAGTGGTGGCCGGCCAGCGGAACCGAAACAGCGTCGTCCGGCGTTACAACCGGAAGCGACAACATCGATATGGGAGAGTGAAACCGATGGCCACCGACTACGACGCCCCGCGTCGCGACGAGGTCGACCTCGGCGAGGACAGCCTGGAAGAGCTCAAGGCTCGGCGCGTCGACTCACAGTCCGGCGCCGTGGACGTCGACGAGGCCGAGGTGGCCGAGAGCTTCGAGCTGCCCGGTGCCGATCTGGCCGACGAGGAGCTCACGGTCAAGGTGCTGCCGATGCAGCAGGACGAGTTCCGCTGTGCCCGCTGCTTCCTGGTGCACCACCGCAGCCAGTTGGCGGTCGAGCGCAACGGCGAGCTCATCTGCCGCGAGTGCGTCTGACACCACGCCCTCACCAGCGGCGGCTCCCTCGCGGGGCCGCCGCTGCCCGAGTCGCCGTGCGGTACGGCGGGGGACCTGCTTGACTCGTGACGGGCGGCCGCGGCGTCGGCGTCCGTCCATTCGGGAGGTCGACCCATGAGCGAGTGCAGCGAACCGCGCGGCACGGGCGGCGCGGACGGGACCCGCGCCGAGGGCGCCCGCGACCGTGCCCCGAGCCCGGCCGACGCCGTGCCCGGGCCGGGCGCGGACGACGAGCTGGGCACCACCGTCGCGGCGTTGACGGCCGACGACATCGGCACGCCCCGCCGGCGGCAACTGCTCGGCCGGCTCGTCGGGCAGGCGCGGGCGCGCGGGCTGGGGGACCTGTTCAAGCCGAAGGCCGCCGTCCGCTGGATGGTCGACACGGTCGCCGAGGTCGCCCCGCACGTGCCCGTGCGCGACCTGGCCACCCTGCGCCGCCACTTCGACGGCCTGGACGGTGAGGCGCTGGCCGAGCGGCTGGTGCGCAACGCCGCGCGGACGACGGCGGGCATCGGCGCCGCGGGTGGGGGAGTCGCCGCGGTCGAGTGGGCGGTCACCCCGACCCTGCTCTCCGCGCCGATCCTGCTGGCCGCCGAGACGGTCGCCGTGGTGGCCGTCGAACTCAAGCTGATCGGCGAGCTGCACGAGGTGTACGGGGTTCCGCTGCCGACCGGCGGCACCCAGCGGGCGGTCGCGCTGGTGCAGTCGTGGGCCGGACAGCGCGGGATCAACCCGATGCTGCCCGGCGTCGGGGTGGGCGCCGTGCTGGGCACCGCCGCCCGCAAGGAGCTGCGGGACATGCTGCTCAAGCGCTTCGGTCGCAACCTGACCACGCTCGGCCCCTTCCTCACCGGGGCGGCGGTGGCGAGCTACCTCAACCGCCGGGCCACCCGGGCGATGGCCGACCAGCTCCGCAGCGACCTGCGCCGCAAGGCGCCGGCCCTGCCCGGCGGCACCGGCTGACCCCGCCCGGGGCCGTGCGACAGGTGCGGGTGGCTCAGGAGCGGACGGCGTCGCGGGCGGCCAGGACCGCCTCGGCCAGCTCGACGGGGTGGCGGCTGCTGACCACCCAGAACGGGGTGGGGTCGGCCGGGTCGTCGAGGACCACCTGGACGGCGCCCGGGATCCACGGCCGCTGCACCACGAACGCCAGCGGGTCGGCGCCGACCCCGAGCACCTCACGCCGGCCGGCGGCGTCCAGCGGGACGACGTCGGCGACGAAGCGGACCGGCAGCCGGGCGTCGTCCACCCGCAGCTCGCCGTCGCGTACCGCGATCCGGATCCGGCCCAGCCAGGCCAGGCCGGCGACGGCCGCCGGCAGCAGCACCGCGAACGGCAGCCAGGCCCGCACGCCGGGGGCGCCCATCCACAGCTCCACGGCCAGCAGCGCGGCCGCGGCCAGCCCGCCCAGCCACAGCCACCAGGGCAGGCTGAGCCGCTCGGTGTGCTCCGGGGGCGCCGCGGCGGGCGACGCCGGGGACGGCGAGGATGGCGACAGGCTCACTCCTGCCAGGGTACGGCGCACGGCGGCCGGCGGAACCGGCAGGATGTCAGGGTCACCCCACGAACCGGACGGAAGAGGGGAACCGTGACCGACGTCGTACCCGTGCCCGTACGGCAGCTCGACCCCGAGCTGCCGCTGCCGGCGTACGCCCATCCCGGCGACGCCGGGGCCGACCTGGTGGCGGCCGCGGACGTCGAGCTGCCCCCCGGCGGTCGGGCCCTGGTCCCGACCGGCGTGGCCATCGCGTTGCCCGAGGGGTACGTGGGCCTGGTCCACCCCCGTTCGGGGCTCGCTGCCCGACTCGGCGTGACGGTGCTCAACGCGCCCGGTACGGTCGACGCCGGCTACCGGGGTGAGATCCTGGTCAACCTGATCAACCATGATCGGGAGGTGCCGGCGAAGATCTCCCGTGGCGATCGGATCGCCCAGCTCGTTGTCCAGCGGGTGGCGCGGGCGGATTTCCAGCCGGTGGCCGAGCTGCCCGCGTCCCGGCGCGGCACCGGCGGGCACGGCTCCACCGGCGGACACGCCGGCCTGGTGCCGACCCCGGCGGACCTGCCGGCGCCGGACGGACGGCGGGCGCCCGACGCGTCCGCCGGGCGGCGGGACGAGCGGGACCGGGCAGGCGGACGGACGGAAGAGGTGGCAGGGTGAGTGCGAACAGCGGAGGGTTGGCGCAGTGATCTTCTCCCGTAAGCGGGACGATGCCCGACGGAATGCCCGCGACGAGCGGACGACCGAGGTCCTCGACTCCCCCGAGTCGGCCCCGGCGGCCCCGGCGCGCGGCCCGTACGACGTCTCGGAGGCGCCCGCCGGGGTGCAGCGGCTCGACCTGGGCAGCCTGCAGATCCCCGCGGTGCGCGAGGTCGAGGTGCGGGTGCAGGCCGACCCGGAGGGCGTGATCCAGCAGGTCGTGCTGGTGCACGGCCAGAACGCGCTCCAGCTCGGCGTCTTCGCCGCGCCTCGCTCCGAGGGCATCTGGGACGAGGTGCGCGCGGAGATCCGCCAGTCGCTGTTCAACGACGGCGCGGCGGCCCAGGAGGTCGAGGGCGAGTACGGCACCGAGCTGCACGCCCGGGTGCGTACCCCGGACGGCATCACCGACCTGCGCTTCGTCGGCATCGACGGGCCGCGCTGGATGGTCCGCGGCGTCTACCAGGGCGAGGCGGCCACCAACCCGGCCGCCGCCGGCCCGCTCGCGGAGTGCCTCGACGGCCTGGTGGTCGACCGGGGCCAGGAGGCGAAGCCGGTGCGCGAGCCGCTGCCGCTGCGGCTGCCCCGCGAGGTGGCCGACCAGGCCGCCGGCGAGGCGTCGGCGGCCGGCGGCAACCCCGCTCCCGGGCCCCGCGAGGCCTGACCGGGAGTCACCGATGGAGTCGGGAGCCGTCCCCTCGGCGTACGCTGGCGGGACGGTCCCGGCGTCGCCGGGTGCCGGGCCCGTGCCGGCGCCGCGCCGGCCAGCGTGGAGAGGGTGACGCCGAGGTCATGTCGACCGACGAGGACCGGGGCTCGCTGCGGCGGATGCTGCGCCGGCTCACCGCGAGCGAGGCGGAGATCGAGGCGCAGGAGCTGCGTCGGGAGAGTGCCGAGCACGGCGGTGTGCCGGCCCGGCAGTGTCTGCGGGGTCAGGTGGTCTCGGTCTCCGGGCGGCTCCGCACGGTGGTCTACACCCCGCGCACCAACCTGCCCACGCTGGAGGCGGACCTTTACGACGGCAGCGACGTGGTCACCCTGGTGTGGCTGGGGCGGCGGCACATCGCCGGCATCGAACCCGGCCGGCACCTGACCGCCCGCGGTCGGGTGGCCGTGCGCGACGACCGCAAGGTGATCTACAACCCGTACTACGAGCTGGAACCGCCGAAGTGACCCGGTGGTCGCGGCGGACGGAAGGCGTGCGATGACGACGGGACAGCACCGGGCGGCCCAGCCGGAGAGCGCTCCGGAGGACGAGGAGCGGCTGCCCACCCTCGCCGAGCAGATGGCCGACCAGCTCGGCGGCTGGCGGGGCCTGGTCGAGTCCAGCATCCCGGTGGTCGTCTTCGTGGTGGCCAACATCGTCGGCGAGCTGCGCCCCGCCGTGATCGCCTCGGTGGCGGTGGCGCTGGTGATCGCCGGGCTCCGGCTGGCCCAGCGGCGCCCCGTACGGCACGCGGTCAACGGGCTCTTCGGCATCGCCGTCGGCGCCGCGATCGCCTGGCGCACCGGCGACGAGCGCGACTTCTACCTGCCCGGCATCCTCTACGGCATCGGCTACGGCGTGGCCCTGCTGGTCTCGGCGGCGGTCCGGCAGCCCCTGGTGGGATGGATCTGGTCGGTGCTGGTGGCCAAGGGGCGCGCCGAGTGGCGCGACGACCCGCGCCTGGTGCGCACCTTCACCGGGCTGACCGTGCTCTGGGGCGTGGTCTGGCTGGCCAAGGTGGGCGTCCAGGCGGCGCTCTACCTCGCCCACCAGGACACGGCGCTCGGCGTGGCGAGGCTGGTGCTGGGCTACCCGCCGTACGTGCTGCTGCTGCTGATCACGGTCTGGACGGTCCGGCGGGTCACCCGGGAGGCGCTGCCCGGCGGCGGCTGACCGCCGCCGTCAGCGCTGCTCGCGGGTCCGCTCCACGCTGTCCGGCCCGAGCACCACCGCGCGGACCGCGTCCTCCACCTCAGCGGTGCAGACGAAGATCAGCTCGTCGCCGGCCTCCAGCGGGTCGTCCGGGCTGGGCACCAGCACCCGCTTGCCACGCAGGATCGCCACCAGCGCGGAGTCGCGCGGCAGCGGCACCGCGTGCAGCGGCTGCCCGACGTACGGCGCGGTCGGCGGCAGGGTGATCTCGACGAGGTTCGCCTCGCCCTGCCGGAAGGTCATCAGCCGGACCAGGTCGCCGACGGTGACCGCCTCCTCGACCAGGGCGGCCATCACCCGCGGCTTGCTCACCGCGACGTCGACGCCCCACTGCTCGGTGAAGAGCCACTCGTTCTCCGCCCGGTTGACCCGGGCCACCACCCGGGGCACCGCGAACTCGGTCTTGGCCAGCAGCGAGACCACGAGGTTGACCTTGTCGTCCCCGGTGGCCGCGACCACCACGTCGCAGCCGGCGACGTTGGCCTCCTCCAGGCTGGTCAGCTCGCACGCGTCGGCCAGCACCCACTCCGCGGCGGGCACCCGGTCGGGCCGCAGCATCTTGGGCTGACGCTCGATGAGCATCACCTGGTGGCCGTTGTCGATCAGCTCCTGGGCGATCGAGCGGCCCACGTTGCCGGCGCCGGCGATGGCGATGCGCATGGCTCAGAGCCCTCCTTCCGGCGGCGCCGCCGCCACCGACGTGACCGTCGCCGCGATGTCGTCGGTGACCAGCATGAAGAGCTGGTCGCCCTCCTGCACGACGGTGGACGGGGCCGGCAGCGTGCCGATGCCGAAGCGGATCAGGTATGCCACCCGGGCCCCCGTCGCCCCCTCCAGGGCGTGCACCGACCGGCCGATCCAGTCCTTGTGCACGGGCACCTCGACGATCGACACCGTGCTCGTCGGGTCGCGGAAGATCTCCACGTTCCCCTCCGGCACCAGGTGCCGCAGCATCCGGTCGGCGGTCCACCGGACGGTGGCCACGGTGGGGATGCCGAGCCGCTCGTAGACCTGGGCCCGGCGCTGGTCGTAGATGCGGGCCGCCACGCGCGACACGCCGAACGTCTCGCGGGCCAGCCGGGCCGAGATGATGTTGGAGTTGTCGCCGCTGGAGACCGCCGCGAAGGCGTCCGCCCGCTCGATGCCGGCCTGCCGGAGCACCTCGCCGTCGAAGCCGGCGCCCGTGACGGTGATGCCGGCGAACTCGGGGCCGAGCCGGCGGAAGGCGTCGGAGTCGTGGTCGATGACCGCGACCGAGTGCCCCCGGGACTCCAGGCTGTGGGCGAGGGTCGAACCGACCCGGCCACAACCCATGATCACGACATGCACCGCGTCCCTCCTCAAGGTGCGCGACCGCCCGACCGGTGAGCGTGTCGTCTGCGAGCCTGCCACGTTCCCGGCGGGGGCGCGGACCGACGGTACTCCGCCGGTCCAGCGTCCGGTGATCGGCCACCCCGCGACGCCGACCCGGGTGGTCGTACTCTTGGCGGTTGTGGCCCGACCCACCTCGCTGCTGAAGCGGCTCCTCCTCGGTCGACCGTTCCGGTCCGACCGGCTCCAGCACACCCTGCTGCCGAAGCGCATCGCGCTGCCCGTCTTCGCCTCCGACGCGCTCTCCAGCGTCGCGTACGCGCCGGACGAGATCCTGCTGACCCTCTCCATCGCGGGCGCCTCGGCGTACCTCTTCTCGCCGTGGATCGCGCTGGCGGTCGTGGTGGTGATGCTCACCGTCGTCGCCAGCTACCGGCAGAACGTGCACGCCTACCCCTCCGGCGGCGGCGACTACGAGGTGGCCACGGTGAACCTCGGTCCCCGCGCCGGCGTGGGGGTGGCCAGCGCGCTGCTGGTCGACTACGTGCTGACGGTCGCGGTCTCGGTCTCCTCCGGAGTGGCCAACCTCGGCTCGGTGGTGCCGTTCGTGGCCACCCACAAGGTGCTGATCGCGGTCTGCGCGGTGGTGCTGCTCACCGCGGTGAACCTGCGCGGCCTGCGGGAGTCCGGGACGGCCTTCGCGATCCCCACCTACGGCTTCATCATCGTGATGGTCGGCATGCTGCTCACCGGGCTGGTCCGGGTCTTCGTGCTCGGCGACGACCTGCGCGCCCCCAGCGCCGACCTCGTCATCCAGGCCGAGCACAGCGTGACCGGTTTCGCCCTGGTCTTCCTGCTGCTGCGCACGTTCTCCTCGGGGTGCGCCGCGCTGACCGGCGTGGAGGCGATCTCGAACGGGGTGCCGGCGTTCAAGGCGCCGAAGAGCCGCAACGCGGCGACCACCCTGCTGCTGCTCGGCAGCATCTCGGTGGCCATGCTGGTCGGGATCATCTGGCTGTCCCGGCTCACCGGACTGCAGTTCGTCGAGGACCCGGACCTGCAGATCATCTCCGGCCCCGAGGGGTACGTGCAGAAGACCGTCACCACCCAGCTCGGCGAGACGGTCTTCGGCTCCGGGTCGGTGCTGCTCTACGTCGTCGCCGGGGTCACCGCGCTGATCCTCTTCCTGGCCGCGAACACGGCGTTCAACGGGTTCCCGGTGCTCGGCTCGATCCTCGCCCAGGACCGCTACCTGCCCCGGCAGCTGCACACCCGGGGCGACCGGCTGGCCTTCTCCAACGGCATCGTCTTCCTCGCCGTCGCCGCGATCGTGCTGATCGTGGGCTTCCAGGCCGAGGTGACCCGGCTCATCCAGCTCTACATCGTCGGCGTGTTCGTGTCGTTCACGCTCTCCCAGGCCGGCATGATCCGGCACTGGAACCGGCACCTGAAGACCACTCGGGACCCGCAGGCGCGCCGGCGGATGCTGCGGTCCCGGGCGATCAACACGTTCGGCATGGCGATGACCGGCGCCGTGCTGGTCGTCGTGCTGGTCACCAAGTTCCTCCTCGGCGCGTGGATCGCCATCGCCGCGATGGCGATGATCTACGTGCTGATGCTGGCCATCCGCCGGCACTACGACCGGGTCGCGGCGGAGCTGACCCCGCCGGACGAGGGCCGCGCCGTGCTGCCCGCCCGCAACCACGCCGTCGTGCTGGTCAGCAAGCTGCACAAGCCGACGCTGCGGGCCATCGCGTACGCCCGGGCCACCCGGCCCGACACGCTGACCGCGGTGACCGTCAACGTCGACGACAAGGACACCCGGGAGTTGCAGGCGGAGTGGGAGCGGCGGGACCTGCCGGTCCCGCTGACGGTGGTCGACTCGCCGTACCGGGAGATCACCCGTCCGATCCTGGACTTCGTGGCCGGCGTCCGCCGCGAGTCGCCCCGCGACGTGGTCACGGTCTTCATCCCCGAGTACGTGGTCGGGCGCTGGTGGGAGAACCTGCTGCACAACCAGAGCGCGCTGCGCCTCAAGGGCCGGCTGCTGTTCGAGCCGGGGGTGATGGTGACCAGCGTGCCGTGGCAGCTCGCCTCGACGGCGTCCAAGGACCTGGACCGGCTGGACGCCACGCTGAGCCGGGGACCGGCGCGGGGGCCCCGGGTCGCGCCGCGCGGCACCCTGCCGCCGAGCGTCCCGCCGGTAGTGTCCGCACCGCCCGGCGAGGGCGGCCCGAGCGGTGGGGGTGAGCGGTGACCGGGGAGCGCCACGGCCGGGGGCTGGAGGAGGCCGAGCGGGTCGAGCTGACCGTCGGGGCGGTCGCCCCCGGCGGGCACTGCGTCGCGCGCGTGGACGGCCAGGTGGTCTTCGTCCGGCACGCGCTGCCCGGCGAGCGGGTGGTCGCCGAGGTCACCGAGGTGCACAAGGGGTTCGTCCGGGCCGACGCGGTGACCGTGCTCCAGGCCGCCCCGGACCGGGTCGAGCAGCCCTGCCCGTACGCGAAACCGGGTCGTTGCGGCGGCTGCGACCTGCAGCACGTCGCCCCGGCCGCCCAGCTCGACTGGAAGGCCGCGGTCGTCCGGGAGCAGCTCACCCGCCTGGGCGGGCTCACCGACGCGGAGGTGGACGCCCTCGGCGTCCGGGTGGACGCGCTGCCCGGCGGGCCGCTCGGCTGGCGCTCCCGCGTCCGCTACGCGGTCGACGGCGCGGGCCGGGCCGGCCTGCTCAAGCACCGTTCGCACGAGGTGGTGCCGATCGACCGCTGCCTGATCGCCCACCCGGCGATCCGGGAACTGCCCGTGCTGGCCCCGAGCGGGGCCCGCTGGCCGGACGCGGACGCGGTGGAGACGGTCGCCTCCACGGGCGGGGACGTGGCGGTCACCGCCGTCGCCGACGGGGTGCCGCGCCCGGTGAGCGGCCCGGCGCGGGTCCGTGAGGTGGCCGCCGGCCGGGAGTGGGTGCTGCCCGCGTCGTCGTTCTGGCAGGTCCACCCGGCCGCCGCCCGCACCCTGGTCGACGCGGTGCTGGACCTGCTCGCCCCCGGGCCGGGGGAGACCGCCTGGGACCTCTACGGCGGGGCGGGGCTCTTCGCCGCGGCGCTGGCCGGCCGGGTCGGGGACGCCGGGCGGGTCACCCTGGTGGAGTCGGCCGAGCAGGGCGTCGCGGCGGCCCGGGAGAACCTGCGCGACCTGCCTCGCGTCGAGGTGGTGCCGGCCCGGGTGGAGGCGGCGCTGGCCCGCCGCCGGATCACGGGCCCGGTCGACGTGGTGGTGCTGGACCCGCCGCGCTCCGGCGCGGGGGCCCGGGTGGTGCGGGACGTGGTCGCGGCCGGCCCGCGCGCGGTCGCGTACGTGGCCTGCGACCCGGCCGCCTTCGCCCGGGACGTGCGCACCTTCGCCGGGTCGGGCTGGCGGCTGGCCGCGCTGCGCGGCTTCGACCTGTTCCCGATGACCCAGCACGTCGAGCTGGTCGGGCTGCTCCTGCCGCCCGGCTGAGTCGCCGCTAGCCTGTCGGGATGAAGATCGTCGGGCTGATGTCGGGCACCTCGTACGACGGGGTCGACGTGGCCGCCGCCGAGTTCACCACCGAGGGCGACACGCTCTGGCTGCGCCCGCTGGGGCACCGGGGCCTCGACTACGACGACGCGCTGCGCGCCGCGATCGGCGGGGTGCTGCCGCCGGGGTCCACCACGATCGAGGCGGTCTGCCGGCTGGACAACCGGCTCGGCGAGGTCTTCGCCGAGGCCGCGGCGGTCGGCGTCGAGCTGGCCGGCGGCACCGTCGACGCGGTGGTCTCGCCCGGGCAGACGGTCTTCCACTGGGTGTCCGACGGCCGGGCGCACGGCACCCTGCAACTCGGCGCGGTCGCGCGGGTGGCCGCGCGGGTCGGCGTACCCGTGCTGAGCGACCTGCGCTCGGCGGACGTCGCCGCCGGCGGGCAGGGCGCGCCCCTGGTCCCGGCGTTCGACGCGCTGCTGCTCGACCCGGCCGACGGCGCGGCCCCGCGCGCCGCGCTCAACCTGGGCGGCATCGCCAACCTCACGGTCCTCGCGCCGGGCGCGCCGGTCCTCGGATACGACGTCGGGCCCGCCAACGCGCTGCTCGACGCGGCCGCCCGGCGCCTCCTGGGCCGGCCCTGCGACCTCGACGGCGCCCGGGCGGCGGCCGGCCGGGTGCACCCCGGCCTGCTGGACGCGCTGCTCGCCGAGCCGTACTACGCGGCGCCGCCGCCCAAGTCGACCGGCAAGGAGCTGTTCCACGCCGGATACCTGGACGCGCGGCTGGCCGCCCTCGGCGAGCCGGTGCCGGCCGACGACGTGCTGGCCACCCTGACCGAGCTGACCGCCCGGGTGGTGGCCGCCGAGTGCGACCGGCACGGCGTGGCGGAGGTCGTCGCGGCCGGCGGCGGGGTGCGCAACCCCACCCTGACCGCCCGGCTGGCCGCGCTCGGGGCCGGGCGGTGGCGGCTGCGCAGCACCGACGAGCTGGGCGTACCGGCGCAGGCCAAGGAGGCGTACGCGTTCGCGCTGCTCGGCTGGCTCTCCTGGCACGGGCTGCCCGGCGCGCTGCCCTCGGTGACCGGCGCCACCCGGGCCGCCGTGCTGGGCTCCTGGACCCCGTCCGGGCCGGCGTTCCGGGGCGCCCCGGCCGCCGCCGCGCCCCGCCGGCTGCGCATCCGCGCCTGACGCGCCGGCCCCGGGCCTGGCTGCGCCGACCTGGGCCTGGCGGGGGCGGACCGTGCCTGGCGGGGGCGGACCGGTCCTGGCGGGGCGTCGACCCGGGTCTGACCGGGTGCTCAGCGCTCCGGGCGGGCGGCGATCGTCCCGGCCAGGCTGCGGACTGTGCGGCGGCCGATAGACTCTTCCGTCATGAGTGTTGAAGAGGACACGGTCCACCACACCGGGCTGCTGGCCACCGTCCGAGGTCCGCAGGACGTCAAGCGGATGTCCGCCGAGGAACTGGACATCCTCGCCGCGGAGATCCGGGACTTCCTGATCGCCAAGGTCTCCCGCACCGGCGGACACGTCGGCCCCAACCTGGGCGTGGTCGAGCTGACGCTGGCCATGCACCGCGTCTTCGACTCGCCGCGCGACCGGCTCCTGTTCGACACCGGCCACCAGGCGTACGTGCACAAGATCGTCACCGGGCGGCAGGCCGGCTTCGACAAGCTGCGCCAGCGGGGCGGGCTCTCCGGCTACCCCAGCCAGGCCGAGAGTGAGCACGACCTCATCGAGAACTCGCACGCCTCCACCGCCCTGTCCTACGCCGACGGCCTGGCCAAGGCGTACGCGCTGCGGGGCGAGCAGCGCAGCGTCGTCGCGGTGGTCGGCGACGGCGCGCTCACCGGCGGCATGTGCTGGGAGGCGCTCAACAACATCGCGACCGCCGGCAACCCCCTCGTCATCGTGGTCAACGACAACGGCCGGTCGTACGCCCCGACCATCGGCGGCCTCGCCGACCACCTCTCCTCGCTGCGGCTCAACCCGAGCTACGAGAAGGTGCTCGACACCGTCAAGGACGCCCTCGGCTCCACCCCGCTGGTCGGCAGGCCGATGTACGAGGTGCTGCACGCGGTCAAGAAGGGCATCAAGGACGCGGTCGCCCCGCAGGCGATGTTCGAGGACCTCGGCATCAAGTACGTCGGCCCGGTCGACGGGCACGACGTGACCGCGGTCGAGTCGGCGCTGCGCGCCGCGAAGAACTTCGGCGGCCCGGTGATCGTGCACGCCGTCACCCGCAAGGGCTACGGCTACCGCCCGGCCGAGGAGGACGAGGCCGACTGCCTGCACGGCCCCGGCAGCGCCTTCGACATCGAGACCGGCAAGCTGGTCGCCGCCCCCTCGGTGAAGTGGACCCACGTCTTCGCCGACGAGCTGGTCGCCATCGCCGACGAGCGGCCCGACGTGGTGGGCATCACGGCGGCGATGGCCGAGCCGACCGGCATCGCCAAGCTCGCCCGCAAGCATCCGAACCGGGTGTACGACGTGGGCATCGCCGAGCAGCACGCGGCCACCTCGGCCGCCGGCCTGGCGCTCGGCGGGCTGCACCCCGTGGTGGCGGTCTACGCGACCTTCCTCAACCGCGCCTTCGACCAGGTCCTGCTGGACGTGGCGATGCACCGGCTGCCGGTGACCTTCGTGCTGGACCGGGCCGGGATCACCGGCCCCGACGGGCCCAGCCACTACGGCATGTGGGACATGTCCGTCTTCGGGGTCGTGCCGGGCCTGCGGATCGCCGCGCCCCGCGACGCCGCCACCCTGCGCGAGGAGCTGCGCGAGGCGGTGGCCGTCGACGACGGCCCGACCATCGTCCGGTTCCCGACCGGCACCGTCGCCGCCGACCTGCCGGCCGTGCGCCGGATCGGCACGGTCGACGTGCTGGCCGAGTCGGCGCGTACGGACGTGCTGCTGGTCGCGGTCGGCTCCTTCGGGCACCTGGGCATGGAGGTGGCCGCCCGGGTCGCCGAGCAGGGCTACGGCGTCACCGTGGTCGACCCGCGCTGGGTCCGTCCCGTCCCGGCCGAGCTGGTCGAGCTGGCCGCCCGGCACCGCCTCGTGGTCACCGTCGAGGACGGCGTCCGGGTCGGTGGCGTCGGCGACGCCCTCGCCCAGGCGATGCGGGACGCCGACGTGCGGGTGCCGCTGCGCGACCTCGGCGTGCCGGCGGACTGGCACCCGCACGGCACCCGCGCGCAGATCCTCGCCGACCTCGGCCTCACCGCGCAGGACGTGGCCCGCGACGTCACCGGCTGGATCTCCCGGCTGGACGCCGAGCCGGTCGAGCCGGTGATCACCGCCGACGACGCGACCGCCCAGAACTGACGCACCGACCGACGGCGGGCGCCCCACCGGGCCGCCCGCCGTCGTCGTCCCCGCCCCGCCCTCGCCGCCGCGAAACACACGCGATCTTGCACTTTCGGCCCCCGCTATGCCGCGAAACGCCCCGTATGCCGGGGCAGAAAGTGCAAGATCGACGGTCGGGGCCGGGAGGGCCGGGGAGGGCGGGGTGGGTCAGCGGGCGCCGATCGAGCGGTAGTGGGTCTTCTCGGGTCCGGCCAGGCTGAACGTCTCCGAGCGGGTCGGCATCGGCACCACGACCAGGCCCGGGCGGTCCACCAGGCGCGGGGTGTCCGGCGGCGTCGACAGGGAGCTGTCCCGGGTGGCCCGCCAGCTCAGCACCGCCAGCGGCTGGCCCGGCACCGGCAGGGCGTACGCCTGGAGCGGGCTGGACCGGTCGGCGGGCGAGACCACCGGCGCGCCGCCGTCGGACGGGCGGTAGACCACGGCGGTCATCGTCCCGTCCGCGGTCTCCCAGCTGAGCTGCTCCAGCTCCGCCGGCTCGCCGCCGCCGAGGGCGACCTCGCCCAGGGTGCGGACGGCCAGCTTGGTCATCGGCCAGGACGAGGGCACCGAGCGGGGCGCGTCCCGGTCGCCGATGCGGCGGGGGACGCTGCCGAACGGGCCCTCCTCGCCGGCGAGCACGCAGGTGTCGAGGCCCTTGAGGGCCCGCCTGCCGGAGCCGCTCTCGTCGCGGACGAGGGGGTAGCGCGGGTCGGTGGTGCCGGTGCCCAGGTCGAGCAGCCGATCGGCGGCCCGGCCCCGGGGCAGCGACTCGGTGGCCCTCAGCGTGGCGGTCACGCCGACGGCCCGGCAGGCCGGCACGTCCACCGGCTCGGTGAGGCCGTCGACGTTGCGCAGCGCGCGGCCGTCCGGCCCGAGCAGCCGCTCGACGCGGCTGGACGTGAGATAGCGCCGGCCGGCGGCCGTGTGCACGGGGAGCACGTCGGAGTAGACGAGGTAGCCGGGGTCGGTGTACTCGGCGGCGCGGGTGACCGCGTACCGGCCGCCCTCGGCGGTGACCTGGAGCAGCCAGGAGGCGCTCTCGCCGGGCACGTCCGCGGCCACCAGGACCAGCGGCGCGCCGTCCACCTCGCCGGACCACAGGATCCCGGACGTGGGCAGGTGCACCCGGTCGTCGGCCGGCGACCGCCAGTCGCGAACCGCCCCGGTCACCGCCGCGGTCACGGTGGCGTCGCCCGCGAGCGCGCCGCGCGCCGGCCAGACCGTCAGGTC
The DNA here is from genome assembly GCF_043204915.1 of Micromonospora sp. NPDC047670. Lineage (NCBI taxonomy): Bacteria > Bacillati > Actinomycetota > Actinomycetes > Micromonosporales > Micromonosporaceae > Micromonospora > Micromonospora sp. NPDC047670. The sequence continues at coordinate 269,127 of NZ_JBIDDA010000003.1, read as the reverse complement.
GCCGTCGAGGCTGTCGTACCCGACCCGCAGGTCGCTCGGCTGCCGGTCGGCCACCGGGCCGCACGCCGTCGCGGTGAGCAGCAGGGTCAGCAGTGCGGTGGCCGTGCTGCCGCGCCGGCGGACTGGAGCCACCTGTACGCCCCCTCGATCGCCTCAGCCGTGGTCTACGGAAAGCGCCATAGTACGAGATGTCCGATCACCCGGACGCGGCACCTCGTCGGCGCGCCCGGCGCGGATCGCGCGGCCCGGCCGACACGCGCCACAGAGGACAGCGCCGTGGTTTCAGGGCGAATGTCCCGCTCCGGTAGACTCCGCCGACTGTGACGCCTGCCGAGACCCGCGCCGAATCCTCGCCGGAATCCGACGCCGCCGCGGCCTCCGCGTCCGATCCCGGCCGGTCCACGGGCGACGGCGGCGGCCGTACGCCGAACGGCGGCGCCCCCGCGCCGGCCACCCGGACCCCGGCCGACGCGGCCACGCCGAAGGCGGACGTCAACGCCACACCGACGGCCAACGCCGTCGCCCCGTCGGCGGCCGGTGCCACACCGACGGCCGACGCCGTCGCGTCACCGGGGGCCGAGGGCGGGGCCGCCCGCGCCCGACCGCGACGCTGGGCGCGGCGGCGGCAGGACTTGCTGGTCTTCGGCCTGTTCCTGCTCGCCGCGGTCTGGGTGACCAGCCAGATCTGGGTGGACCCGGCCGGCCGGGTGGCCTCGCTCTACAGCAGCGACCCGGCCCAGGTGCAGTTCTTCCTCGCCCACTCGGTACGCGTGGTGCTGCACGGCGAGTTCCCGTTCTTCACCGAGCAGTTCAACTATCCCGACGGGGTCAACCTGATGGCCAACACGGCCATCCTCGCGCTGGGCATCCCGATGGTGCCGGTGACCCTGCTCTTCGGCCCGGCCGTGACCTTCGTGGTGCTGGTCACCCTCGCCCTCGCCGGCACGGCCTCGGCCTGGTACTTCGTGCTCTCCCGGCACGTCGTGCGCAGCCCGCTGGCGGCGGCGGTCGGCGGCTGGTTCTGCGGGTTCTCGCCGGCGATGCTGTCGCACGCCAACTGGCACCCCAACATCATCTCCCAGTTCCTGCTGCCGTTCATCGTCTGGCGGGTGCTGGTCATCACGCGGTCCCGGCGGCCGTGGCGCGACGGCGTGCTGCTCGCCCTGCTGGTCACCGTCCAGGCGTTCATCAACGAGGAGATCCTGCTCTTCACCGCGCTGGCCTGCGGGGTGTTCCTGCTCGCCGTGCTCGCCCAGCGTCCGGCGCTCTGGTCGGCGGCCTGGCGGCCGCTGGCGAAGGCCCTGTCGATCTGCACCCTCGTCGCCGGGGCGCTGCTGGCGTACCCGCTCTACATCCAGTTCGCCGGGCCGATGGCGTACCACGGGCTCAGCGACGCGGTCCGCGACTACGGCAACGACATCGCGGCCTTCTTCGCCCCCGGCTCGCCGACGCTCGGCGGCAACGAGCGCGCCAACATCAACCTCGCGCCGAACTACTCGGAGGAGAACGCCTTCTTCGGCTGGAGTCTCTCCCTCATCGCCGTCGGCATCGTGGCGTGGCTGCGGCGCGAACTGCTGGTCCGGGCGCTCGCCGTGACCGGGGTGTTCTTCGCCGTGCTCTCGCTCGGCGAGCGGGTGTCCTGGTGGGACCGGGAGGTGCTCACCGGGCCGTGGGAGTGGCTGGTCCGGCTGCCGCTGCTCGACGCGGTGGTGCCGACCCGGTTCGGCCTCATCACCAGCGTGGTGATCGGCATCCTGCTGGCGCTCGCCGTCGAGCGCTCCCGGGCGCTGCCGGTCGAGCCCCGGACGCTGCGTACGCTCACCGCCGCCGGGCTCGTCCTCGCGCTGCTGCCGATCGCGCCGATGCCGCTGAAGGTGACCTCCCGCCCGCCGGTGCCGGACTTCATCACCGCCGACCGGTGGCGCGGCTACGTCGGGCCCGACCAGACCCTGGTGCCGATCCCGGTGCCGAACATGGGCCACACCCACGGGATGCGCTGGGCCGCCTCCACCAACCTCGACTTCAAGATCCCCGGCGGCTACTTCCTGGCCCCGCGCAACGGCAACACCGGCGACCCCGGCCGCTTCGGTGGCCGGCCCAGCGGGGTGGGGCAGTTGCTGGAGGAGGTCGCCTCGACGGGGCGTACCCCCAAACTGGACGACCGGCAGCGCCGCCGGTCGCTCGACGAGCTGCGGCACTGGCGGGCGGCGATCCTCGTGCTCCCGGTCGACCAGCACCACGCCGAGCCGCTGCGGCGCACCGTCGAGCAACTGGTCGGCCCGGGCCGCCGGGAGCTGGACGTCTGGGTGTGGGACGTCCGGACGCTGACCGACCAGCCGGCCTGATGGCGGCCCCGACGGCGCCCGGCACCGTCGACGCGGCACCCGACCGGCGCCCGCGCCGGCTGCCGGCGCGCGCGGCCGACGCGCTGGTCGTCGCCGGCTACCTCGCCCTGGCGGTGCTGCTGACCGTCGGCCAGTGGGGGCGGCCGGGGCGGCTGTTCCACCAGGCGGGGGACCAGATCCTCTTCGAGTGGATGCTGGCCCGCGCGGCCCGGGCCGTGACGGGCCTGGAGAACCCGCTGCACAGCTCCGCGCTGAACGCCCCGGACGGGGTGAACCTGATGGCCAACACCTCGGTGCTCGGCCTGGGCGTGCCGCTGACCCCGGTCACCCTGCTGTTCGGCTCGCAGGCGGCGTTCCTGGTGGCGGTGGTCGGCTGCCTCGTCGGCACTGCGACCGCCTGGTACGTCCTGCTGCGCCGCCGGCTGGTCGTCTCCCGGGTGGCGGCGGCCGTCGGCGGCCTGTTCTGCGGCTTCGCCCCGGGGATGGTCGCGCAGGCGGGGGCGCACCTGCACATGGCGGCGCAGTTCCTGGTGCCGGCGATCCTGGCGCTGGTGTTCCATCCGGACCCGCGCCGGCCGTGGCGGCACGGGTCGTTGCTCGGCCTGCTGGTGGCGTACCAGGTCTTCCTGGGCGAGGAGGTGCTGGTCTTCCTGGTGCTGGCCGCCGGGACGTTCGCGCTCGCGTACGCGGCGGCCGACCGGACGGCGGCCCGCCGGCTGGCGCCCGCGCTGCTCGCCCGGCTCGGGGTCGGGGTGGCGGTGTCGCTGCCACTGCTGGCGTACCCGCTGTGGTTCCAGTTCTTCGGCCCGGGCCACTACCGGGGGATGCCGTTCCACGCGTACGGCTACCAGCTCGACGCCGCCTCGTTCACCGCCTCCGCCCGGCAGACCGTGCTCGGCGACGACCACCTGCCCGGCCTGCTCGCGCCGAACCCGACCGAGGAGAACTCCTTCTTCGGGCCGGGCCTGCTGGTGCTCGCCGTGGTCATCGTGAGCTGGCTGTGGCGCCGGCCGCTGGTGCGCGCGCTGGCCGTCTGCGGGCTGCTGTTCGCGCTGCTCTCGCTCGGCGCGCAGATCCGCCTGGACGGCACGCCCACCGGCATCCCGGGCCCGTACCGGCTGGTGGCCGGGCTGCCGCTGCTCGACCTCGCGGTGCCGGCGCGCTTCCCGCTGGTCTGCGTGCCGGTGCTGGGCATCCTGCTCGCACTGTCCCTGGACCGGCTCCGCGCCGCCGCGCCGCGGGCCACGGCCGGCGCGCCGGGAACGGAGACAGGGGACGGCCCGCCGGCGGAGAGGACGGCGGCCGGCGCGCCGGGAACCGTCGGCGGGGTGCCGGTGCGGCTGCTCTGGGGCGGGGCGGTGGCCGCCGCGCTGCTGCCGCTGTTTCCCACGCCGATCCGGACCGTGCCGGCCTGGCCGGTGCCGGCGTTCGTGGCCGAGGGCGGTTGGCGGGCGTACGTCCCGCCGGGGCGGACCCTGGTGCCGGTGCCGCCGGTGACGGGCGCCGGGATCAGCCCGGCGATGCTCTGGTCGGCCCGCACCGGGTTGGCCTTCCCCACGCCGGGCGGCTACTTCATCGGCCCCCGGGCCGCCGACGACCCGGCCGCCCGCTGGGGCGCGCCGGACCGGCCCACCGCGGCGCTGCTGCGCCGGGTGGCCGAGACCGGCGAGGTGCCGGCGGTCACCGACGCCGACCGCCGGCGGGCCGTGGAGGACCTGCGCCACTGGCGGGCCGCCGTGGTCGTCCAGGGTGGTCTGCACCACGGCGACCCGGTCCGGCGTACGGTCGACGCCCTGCTCGGCCCGGGCCGCGAGATCGCGGGCGCCCACGTCTGGGACGTGCGCCCGCTGGTCGGGTGACCGGTCAGCCGACCAGGGGCCGGACGTCCCAGAGCCAGACGTCGTCGACGCGCTGCGGCGGGCCGATCAGCGCGGTCATCAGCTCGCGGAGGACCGCCTCGCGCGGGTGCGCGCCGAGAACGACCACGGACGCCTTCCAGAAGCGCAGGTCCTCGACGGCCTGGCGGCGGTTCTCGTCGGTCAGCGCGGGCACCGCGTTCTTGTCCATCGTGGTGTAGACCAGGCTGCTGGTCGGCCGGTTCGGCGCGCCGAAGACGCCCTCGCCCAGCTCGTTCGGCCCGATGAAGTAGCCGCCGGGGATGGGGAACGCCTGCTGGGTCAGGGCGCTCCAGCGCAGCGTGGGCAGGCCGTGCACGTTGCTCGGGATCGGCACCGGCACCAGGGTCCGGCCCGCCGGCACGTACGGGCGCCAGCCGCCGGCGGTGATGAAGTGCGGCGGGGGCTCGACCGGCTGCGCCGGCAGCGGGCGGGGAACGAGTGGCAGCACGGCGAGCACGATGGCCGCGTACCCGACCGGCCGGAGCCAGCGGTGTCGCGGCCCGGCGGTGTCGCCGGGGGCGTCGTCGCCGGATCGGGGTGCCGGCACCGGCCCGCGACCGCCGCCGGCCACCGCGTCCCAGGCCAGGGCGAGCAGCACGCCGACCGCCGCCGCCACCACCAGGGCCAGCCGGGTCGGCATCATCATCTCGACCAGCGGCAGGTCGTCGGGGACGTAGGACCAGGGGCCGGCCGTCCCGGTCTCCACCCCGTTCAGGCGCACCGTCGGGCCGATCGAGGCCACCGTGAAGACCACCACCAGCACGGCGAGGATCCGGGCGGTGAGCGAGCGGCGCACCAGCAGCACCAGCGCCACCAGCGACAGCAGCACCAGCGGCCAGCCGAACCAGGTGTTCTGCTCGGTCAGCCCGATGGTCTGCTCCACCGCCTCGTCGCCGGCGACGGTGTCCCGGGCGAAGGTGACGAAGGCCGCCAGGTCCTCGCCCCAGCTGTGGAAGACGCCGCCCTGCAGGCCCCGGTAGGACTGCGGACCGTTGAACTGGAACCAGATCGGGTAGGCGGTCAGCAGCAGGGCCAACCCGCCGCCCACGCCGAGCGCGGCGGCGAAGGTGCCGGCCACCGCCCACGTCCGCGCCGGCCGCATGACGGCGTACGCGACCACGGCGACCAGGCAGGCCAGCGCGGTCAGCAGCAGCATCTCCTCGTTGATGAAGATCTGGTACGCCACCAGCAGCCCGAGCACGACGCCGTTGCGCCGCCACCGGCCCGGCTCGCCCAGCCGGAACACCCGCAGCACGATCAGCGGCAGCAGGAAGTTCGAGACGAAGTTGGGCTGGCCGTTGGCGTGGTGCACGATGCCCGGCGCGAAGCCGAGGAACGCGCCGCCGACGAAGGCCGCCGCGCGGGAGCGCACCAGGTGCCGCGACAGCACCCAGTACGACGTGCCGGCGGTCGCGGCCAGCGCGGCGCCCAGGTAGAGCGCGTACACGACCTGCGGGCCGAGGAGCATGGTCAGCGGCGCCAGCGGCAGCGTCACCCCGAGCAGCGAGGTGTTCGCCATCATGTTCACGCCGTCCGGGGCGTTCTGCCGGGCGGTGAACAGCGGGTTCTCCAGGTGCCGCACGGAGTACGCGCCGTGCGAGAAGAGCCACTCGAACCAGCTGTGGTCGGTGGGCAGGTGCGACGACACCCGGTTCTGCACGTCCACCCAGTAGTTCAGGCACACGAGAACGCCCAGCAGGACATAGGCTCCGATGGCCAGTACGTCGGCGCGGGCCGGCCTCCGTCGGGGCCGCCGCGACGGCTCGGCCGCGAGGGGCTCGGAGACGGAGTTCAGCGAGGGGTCTACCACCGGCACAGCCACGACGCGCCATCGTACAGGCGCGGCCGCGTCGCTTTTGTCAGGCCGGTGCGTCCCCGGCCGGATTGCCGGGTCCGCGCGGGTGCGACGGGGAGGACGGCACGTGACGGTCATCGAACTCGGCGAGCTGCGCGACGGGCCGGACCGCGAGGCGCTGCCCCGGCCGCCCCGCGCCGCCGGCCGGCCGCTGCTGGTGGCGCTGGTGCTCGCGCTGCTCGTGGCCACCCTGGCCGGCGCGGCGCCGACGCCGGAGCGGCGCTCGGTCGTCGTGCCGGCCCGCGTCGGGTCCGAGGCGTTCCTCGACGGTGACCGGTTCTACGTGGTCGAGCCGGCCGAGGGGGAGCCCGAGGGGACCGTGGAGGTGCGCGCCTACGCCCTGCCCGAGCGGACCCCGGCCGCCGGCCGGGCGACGGTTCCACTGTGGCGTGCCCGCGTCCCGGCGGGGGGCCGGTTCTGGCAGGTGCAGTCCGTGCCCGGGGTGCTGCTCTTCGCGGTCACCGGGGAGCAGAGCCTCGGCGAGACGGTCGCCCTGGATCCCGGCACCGGCCGACAGCGGTGGCGGCAGCCCGGCCACCCCTGGTCGGACCCGGCCGGAACGCTGCTGGTGCAGACCGCCGACTCCGTCCGGTCGGTGGACCCGGCCTCCGGACGGGCGCTCTGGTCGGTGCGGACGCCGCCGGAGGGGGCGCACCTCGACGTCGGCGACGGGCTGGTGGAGCGGATCGTGCTGGTCGCCGCCGACGGGGCGGTCCAGGTGCGCGACCGCCGCTCGGGCGACCTGCTGCACGCGGCGGACCTGCGCCCCGACGGGCAGCCCGCCTTCGGTCAGGCAGTCGTCGTCCACGACCTGTTGCTGCTCGTCCGGCCATGGGCCGGCACGCTGACGGCCTACGGGCTGGACGGGCTCCGACCGCGCTGGGAGGTGCGCCTGCTGACGGTCGACCACGTCTCCGAATGCGGCCGGTTGCTCTGCGTCGGGGGGTCGGACGTGGGATTCCGCGCGCTGGACCCGGCCACCGGTGCGGTCCGGTGGACCGGGAAGGGGTGGCTGGGGGTGCTGTCCGGGCGGGGCGGGCGGCTGCTCGCGCTGGTGTCGGGACCGGCCGGGGAGCGGTTCGCCGTGCTCGACGCGGCGACCGGCCGGCAGGTCGCCGACCTGGGCACCTGGCAGCTGATGCCGTGGCACGACGACGACCGGCTCCTCGCCGTGCGGCCCGCCGCTTCCGGCGGCGGCCTGGTGGTCGGCGAGCTGGACGTCGCGGCCGGCCGCGCCCGGGTGGTCGACGTGCTCCCGGACGCCTCCGGGCAGTGCCGGGGCGGCACGGACACCGTGCTGTGCCGGCTGCGCTCCGGCGAGATCGGCGTCTGGCGGTTCGGGGGCTGAGCCGACGGTCGCCGGCCGCGCCGGCGGCTCACCAGTTGGGCTGCTCCGGCGCCGGGGGCAGCGGCACGCCGGGCGGCCGGAGCACGTACGCCACCCCGCCGCTGCCGCCCTGCCAGGCGGCCTCGAACCGGTCCCGGTCGACGGTGCGGCGCACCGCGTCGTCGTCGGGGGCGTACGGGTCGTTGAGCACCGGCGCGCCGGTGCCGGTGAAGCCGACCAGCACCATCAGGTGCCCGGCGGTGTCGTAGTCGAGCCCGGGCACCTCGCCGGCGGTGAACGCGGCGGAGACGATCAGCGGGATGCCGGCCGCCACGAACGCCTCCGCCTCGGTCAGCGAGCGCAGCCGGGTGACGAACGCGTCCACGCCGTGCAGCCCGGCGTACGCGGTGTTGAACGGCCAGTTGCCGGCGCCGGCGTAGGCGTGGTCGTAGCAGTGCCGGGCGGCGTGCACCACCACCGGGCGGGGGCCGGGCGGGGCCACCCAGGCGTACCGGTCGGGGGCCGGGGCGGCGCCCCAGAAGGCGAGCACCATCGACGTGCAGGTGGGGCTGCACCAGGAGTCCCCGCCGCCGCCCCACTGCGGGTGCGCGCCGGCGTGCAGCCGCTGCGAGTAGCGCGGCACGTCGAGCACCGTGCCCCAGGCGGCCGGCGTCGTCGCGGCGATCCCGTCCGGGGCGGCCGGGTCCGGGGCGCGCCCGCCGGGCCGGGTGTCCGCGCCGGGCGGGGCCGCCACGGGCGGCGGGCCCTCGGCCGCCGGTCGGGCCGTCGCCGGGCCCGCGCCGCAGGCGACCGCCCCGACCGTACGCAGCACCGGCGTCGTGCCGGCGTCGGCGTCGGCCGGGCGGAGCAGGGTCACCCGGAGCTGCCAGCCGGTGACCGTCGCGCCCGTCACCACCAGGGTGTCCGTGTCCACCCGGGCGTCGTCGTCGCGCTGGCCGGGCACCGAGGTGCGGCGGAACGCCTGGTCGTCGGCGGCCCATTCGGCGAGGACGTACCACCGCGTGGCGGGGGACTCGGCGTGCCAGCCGCGCAGTTCCACCCGCAGCCAGCAGCCCTGCGGGGTCTCCCCGGTCCAGGAGGGCACCACGTCGCGTACGGCGAAGCCGGCCGGCACGGGCGGGGACGTCCAGCTGCCCGCGGCGTACCGGCGGGTGCGGCCGTCGGCGTCGGTGTGATCGAGCCGGTCGACGGGGTCGGCCAGTTCGAGGCCCCGGGGGCCGGCGCGCAGCCCCGCCAGGATCCCCCGGTCCGCGTCGCCGGGGAGGCGGAAGCCCCGGTAGGCGACGTCCCGCCGGGCCGTCGGCGCCGTGTGGGTCATGCGGATCCCCGTCCATTGCGAAGGATGATGCCGGAAGCATCGCGTACGACGAAGGTTTTCTGCAACGGGCGGCCGGGCCGGACGGCGGGTGCGGGCCGGGTTGGCAGTCGGCACTAGGTTGTCGGGTGGTCGGGGCGCGAGGAGGCCGGGATGCGGGTACTGGTGGTCGAGGACGAGCGCAACCTCGCCGACGCGATCGCGCGGGGGTTGCGCAAGCGGGGCATGGCGGTCGACGTCGCCTACGACGGCGACAGCGGGCACGAGATGGCGTTCGTCACCCGCTACGACGTGGTGGTGCTGGACCGGGACCTGCCCGGCGTGCACGGCGACCAGATCTGCGCGGACCTGGCCGCCGCCGGCGCGCTCACCCGGGTGCTGATGCTGACGGCCAGCGGCACGGTCGCCGACCGGGTCGAGGGGTTGCAGCTCGGCGCGGACGACTACCTGCCGAAGCCGTTCGCCTTCGACGAGTTGGTCGCCCGGGTGCAGGCGCTCGGCCGGCGGGCCACCCCGGCCGCGCCGCCGGTGCTGGAGCTCGCCGACCTGGTGCTCGACCCGGCCCGCCGGGTCGCCACCCGGGGCGGGCAGCCGATCGACCTGACGAACAAGGAGTTCGGCGTGCTCTGCGAGCTGCTCAAGGCGCGCGGCGCGGTGGTCTCCAGCGAGGAGCTGCTGGAGCGGGTCTGGGACGCCAACACCGACCCGTTCACCACCATCGTGCGGGTGACGGTGATGACGCTGCGCAGGAAGCTGGGCGATCCCCCGCTGATCGAGACGGTGGTGGGCGCCGGCTACCGCACGGCGGGGGTGGCATCGTGAGCGCGAGGAGCGCGCCGGGTCTGCGGGCCCCGCGGCCGCGAACCGAGGTGGCACTCGTGAGCGCGAGGAGCGCGCCGGGTTCGTGGGCGTGGTCGCGAACGGAGGAGGCGCCGTGAGCCCGAAGAGGGGGTCGCTGGCCGGGCAGCCGCGCCCGAAGGAGACGACCGCGCGGCGGCTACGGCCCACCCTGCGGCTGCGGCTGACCCTGCTCAACGGCGTGCTGCTGGTCGGCGCCGGGGCGATCCTGGTGCTCCTGGCCTGGCTGCTGGTCCGCGACGCGCTGCGCCCGACCGACGAGCTGCTGCCCGGCACCACGGTCGTGCTGGCCGACGGCCGGTCGCTGGACGCCGCGCAGTGGCAGCGGCAACTGGTCGACGCCGCCAGCGGGGAACTGCTGGTCAAGGGCCTGGTGGCGCTGCTGGCGATCAGCGTCGTCGGGGTGGCCGGCGCGTACGCGGTGGCCGGCCGGGCGCTGCGCCCGCTGCACCAGGTCACGGCCACCGCCCGGCGGCTCGGCGAGACCACTCTGGACCAGCGGATCGGTTACTCCGGCGCCGACGACGAGGTGGCCGAGCTGGCGAAGACCTTCGACGCGATGCTGGACCGGATCGCCGCCGCGTTCGAGGCGCAGAAGCGCTTCGTCGCCAACGCCTCGCACGAGCTGCGCACCCCGCTCGCCGTGATGCGTACCGAGATCGACGTGACGCTCAGCGACGACGAGGCGGACGCCGCGGAGTACCGCCGGATGGCCACCGTCGTCCGGGACGCTTCCGAGCGGGCCAACGGGCTGGTCGACGCCCTGCTGGTGCTGGCCCGCAGCGAGGCCCAGGCGGGCCGCCGGCTCGGCCGCCGCACCGAGTGCGACCTCGCCGCCGGCACCGCCAACGCCCTGTCGGCGGTACGCCGCGAGGTGGAGCGGATCGGGTTGCGGGTGCAGACCTCGCTGGAGTCCGCCCCGGTGGTCGGTGACCCGGGGCTGCTCGACCGGCTGGCCGGCAACCTGATCGAGAACGCGGTCCGCTACAACCACCTGCACGGCCGGCTCTGGGTGCGTACCGGCTCGGACGGCTGCCGGTCCTGGCTGGTGGTGGGCAACACCGGCTTCGAGGTGGACCAGGCGGACGTGCCGGGCCTGTTCGAGCCGTTCCGGCGCGGCGGCCGGGAACGCACCGGAGCCCGCGGCTCGGGCCTCGGGCTCTCCATCGTCCGAGCGGTCTGCGACGCGCACGGCGGCACGGTCAAGGTGATCGCCCAGCCCGGGGGCGGGCTGGAGGTCACGGTGACCCTGCCGGCGGCGGAGGCCGCCCCGGCGGTGAGCGCCGGGGAACCGGCCGCCGGGCGGTGACCGGGCGGCGCGGGGTTGCGGGCAGGCCGACCCGATGAAAGGATCATGGGGTCAGGCCGATGATCGGAGGGGGGTGCGTCGATGGTTACCGTCATGATCTCCGCGCCCCGTCTCGCCGGCTGACCCTCACACACGCGGGGCGCCTCCATCCGTAGCGGAGGAAGCCGTGTATCCACGGATCCACAACATCAGTTTCGACTGTCACGACACCTACGCCCTCTCCGGCTTCTGGTCGGCGGTGCTCGGGTACGCCCGGCACGCCGACGACGCCCCGGGTGACCCGGAGGCGGTCCTGCTGCCGCCGGACGGCACCGCCCCGACCGTGTTCTTCCAGCAGGTGCCCGAGGCCAAGACGGTCAAGAACCGGGTGCACGTCTGCCTGGAACCGGCCGGTCGCACCCGCGACCAGGAGGTCGAGCGGGTGCTCGGGCTCGGCGCGGTCCTGGTCGACGACCGGCGGCGCGCCGACGGTACGGGCTGGGCGGTGCTGGCCGACCCGGAGGGCAACGAGTTCTGCGTCCTGCGCAGCGCCGCCGAGCGGGCCGCCGCCGTGGAGCGGGCCGCCGCGGGGGCTGACGCCGAGGGCTGACGCCGGGGGGCCCGTCACCACACCGGTGACGGGCCCCTGCGCGCTGCTCGGGTCAGGACTTCTGCTCGATCTGCCCGCGCATGGCGGCGAGTTCGGCGTGGGCCTGCGTGCCGGTCTTGAAGTAGATGATGATCATGCCCACGCTGCCCCGGTCGCTCCAGACGCAGACGCCGAGCGGCACATTCCGCGCCTCCGCGTCGCCGCACTTGGCCTCGCCACCGAGCGGGCCCGGGTCCACGGACGTCATGTCGCCGAGCCGCACGTCACTGGTGCGCGCGCCCCTGATGGTGTCCTCGAGCGTCTTGGCCGGGTTCGGGTTCATCCCGGACGCGGCGGCGACCATGACGAGGTCCTTCTTGGCCAGTGTGCCGTAGAACGCGCCGACCGTGCTGGTCGCGTCCGGCAGGGACCGGTTCAGCTCCGTCTCGAGCTGCTGGGCGCCGGCCTCGAGGGCGGGGTCGGTGGCCTTGGGTCGGCCGGCGAGCGTCGCCGGCTCGACGACCCGGATCCTGGTGGCGTCGACGGTCTCCTTGACCTCGTCCTTGACGGCGAAGAAGGCGACGGCGGCGCCACCGAGGCAGAGCACCAGCACCACGGCGAGCGAGATCAGCACGATCTTGGCGGCGCTGGACTTCTGCCGCACCGGCGGGCCGGGCTGGCCGCCGTACGCCGGCACCGGCCCGCCACCCGGCTGCGGCGGCGGGAACCCCTCGAACTGCTGCGGTGGCCCGTAACCGCCGGGCTGCGGCGGGGGATACCCGCCGGGCTGCTGCGGTGGCCCGTACCCACCGGGCTGCTGCGGCGGGGGGTACCCGCCGGGCTGCTGCGGCGGGTACCCGCCCGGCTGGGGGGACGAGCCGTACGGCGTGCCGGGGCCGGGCGGCGGGGGGAAGGGGTTGGGGTTGGCCGGCGGGTAGGACATGGGTCGGCTCCAGATCTGCGCAGGGGCGGTTCTCGGTCGGTCCCGGCCGTTGGACCCGCGACGACCACGGGCGACGGGGTGGTGGACCGGGGGCGTGCGGTCAGTACTTCCGCTCGATCTGGCCGCGGATGGCGACGAACTCGGCCGCCGCGGCGGCCGAGGACGAGAAGAACATCACGATGATCCCGACGCTGCCGTGGTCGGCCCAGGCGCAGACGCCCAGCGGCACCCCGGCGGACTCGCCGTCGCCGCACTTGGCCTCGCCGCCGTTCGGGCCCGGGGCGATGCTGGTCAGCCTCTTGACCGACAGCTCGCCGGAGATCTCCTTGACCGCGTCGTCGAGCTCCCCCGTCGGGTTGAGCACGAAGGTGGACGCGGCGACCACCATGACCATGTCCCGCTCGTCGGCGCTGCCGTAGAAGGCGCCGACCACGCCCGTCGCCTGGGGCACCGACGACCTCAGGTCGCGGACCATGTCGTCGGCCAGCTTCCGCAGCGTCGGCTCGGTGCTCTTCGGGCGGCCCGCGAGGGTGTCCGGCGTGACGACCTGGATCCGGGGGGAGGAACTGGCCTCCGGGGACGGGGCGGCCTCCGACGACGGGGCGGCGGAGGGCGTGGGGCTCGAGGCCGCCGTCGGCGTCGGGGTGGGGGTCGGGCCGGGGTCTTCGTTCTCGGAGAGGGCGACGTAGCCCACGGCACCCCCGCCGAGGCAGAGCACCAGCAGCCCGACGATGCCCAGCGTCAGGATCAGGTTGAGCTGCCGCGGCCGCGCCGGCCCGCCGCCCGGGTGGTGCCCGCCGGGAAAGTGCTGCGGGTATCCGGCGTACCCGCCGGCGGGGAAGCCGTCCTGCGGCGTGGCGGGGTAGCCGCCGGCCGGGTAGCCGTCCTGCCGCGTGGCGGGATAGCCGCCGTACGGCTGGTGGGGGTACGGCTGGGCCGGCGGGGGGCCCGAGGTCGGCGCCGCGGACCAGCCGGCGTGGTACGGCGGCTGCGCGACCGGCGGTGACCAGCCCTCGGCCGGTGGCACGGGGTGACCACCCGGGTGCGGCGGGTGGAAGTCGTAGTGCGTGTCGTGCTCCGGCTGCCCGGACCAGGGATCGACCGGCGGTGAGGACATGGATCAGCTCCAGGCGAGGGTGCGAACGGGTGATCGTAGCCAGCCACGGCACGGTACCGCTGTCCCGATCCCGACCGTATCGGCCGCAACGACGATCGCGGTGGCCGCCACCATCCAAGCGGGACGGGGCGACCACCGCGAACGCGGGGGAGCGGTGTGGATCAGGCGGGCAGGCTGGCAACCCCGTGCGGCAGGAACCGCCGGCCGGTGACCCGCTCGGAGGTGCCGGTCCGGTCCAGGTACGGCGTGACGCCGCCCAGGTGGAACGGCCAGCCGGCACCGAGGATCATGCACAGGTCGACGTCCTGCGCCTCGGCGACGACGCCCTCGTCGAGCATGAGGCGGATCTCCTGCGCCAGCGCGTCGAGCGCGTTCTGGCGCACCTGCTCCGCGGTCAGCGGCTGGTCGCCGACCACGAGCAGCTTCGCCACCTCGGCGTTGACCTCGTCGTCGACGACGATCGGCTGGCCGGAGTCGGCGATCCGCTTGAGGTTCTCGCTGACCGCGAACCGGTCCGGGAACGCGGCGTGCAGGGTGCCGCCCACGTGGTACGCGACGGCCGGCCCGACGAGCTGGAGCAGGGCGAGCGGGCGCATCGGCAGGCCCAGCGGGTCCAGCGCGCTGTTCGCGACGTCCAGCGGGGTGCCCTGGTCGACGGCGGCGAAGACCGTGCCGAGGAAGCGGGTGAGCAGCCGGTTGACCACGAACGCCGGCGCGTCCTTGACCAGCACCGAGGACTTCTTCAGCTGCTTGCCCACCGCGAACGCGGTGGCGAGGGTGGCGTCGTCCGTCCGCTCGCCCCGGACGATCTCCAGCAGCGGCAGCACCGCGACCGGGTTGAAGAAGTGGAAGCCGACCACCCGCTCGGGGTGCTCCAGCTCCTGCGCCATGGCCGTGATCGACAGGGAGGAGGTGTTGGTGGCCAGCACCGCCTCCGGCTTGACGATCTTCTCCAGCTCGGCCCAGACCTGCTTCTTGACGGCCAGGTCCTCGAAGACGGCCTCGATGACGAAGTCGCAGTCAGCGAACGACGTGAGCTGGCCCGGCTGTGCCGCGGCGAAGGCCTCTGCCTTCGCCGCGCCGCTGACCAGGCCGTACAGCTTGGCGGCGGTGCCCTTGTCCATCCGGCCCTTGCTGACGGCCTTCTCGATCTGGGTGTGCACGTAGCCGACGCCCTTGTCGACCCGGGCCTGGTCCAGGTCGGTCATGACGACCGGCACCTGGAGGCGGCGGGCGAAGAGCAGGGCGAGCTGGCTGGCCATCAGGCCGGCGCCGACGATGCCGACCTTGGTGACGGGGCGGGCGAGGCCCTTGTCCGGCGCGCCGGCCGGCCGCTTGGCCCGCCGCTGCACCAGGTCGAAGGCGTACAGGCCGCTGCGCAGCTCCTCGGAGAAGACCAGGTCCGCGAGGGCCTCGTCCTCGGCGGCGGTGCCGGTGGCGAAGTCGGCGTCCTTCGCCGTCTCCAGCAGGTCCAGCGCCTTGTACGCGGCCGGGACCGCGCCGTGCAGCCGCTGGTCCAGGGTCTGCCGGGCGAAGTAGAGCACGCCCGCCCACATGTCCTTGTCGACCTCGGGCCGGGTCACGGTGACCTCGCCCCGCACGACGCCGGCGGCCCATTCCAGGGACCGCTCCAGGAAGTCGGCCGGCTCCAGCAGCACGTCCGCGATGCCCATCTCGGCGGCCTGCTTCGGCTTGAGCATCTTGTTCTGCATCAGCGGGTTCTGGATGATCACCTGGGTCGCCGCCGGGATGCCGATCAGGTTCGGCAGCAACTGGGTGCCGCCCCAGCCGGGAACCAGACCGAGGGAGACCTCGGGCAGGGCCAGCGCCGCCGCGCCGCCGGAGAGCGTCCGGTAGTGACAGTGCAGGGCCAGCTCCAGGCCGCCGCCCATCGCCGCGCCGTTGACGAAGGCGAAGGTCGGGATCTCGCTGTCCCTGAGGCGGGCGAAGACCCGGTGGCCGAGCCGGCCGATCTCCAGCGCCTGCTCGCGGTCGGCGAGCTGCGGGAGGCTGGTGATGTCCGCGCCCACGCAGAAGACGTACGGCTTGCCGGTGACCGCGATGAACGCCGGGTCGGCCGCCACCGCGGCGGTGATGGCCTCGTCCAGGCTGGTCAGGCCGCCCGGGCCGAAGCTGTTCGGCTTGGTGTGGTCGAAGCCGTTGTCCAGGGTGATCAGGGCGGCCGGCCGGTCCAGCCCCGGTACGTTCACCTGGCGCAGCAGCGCCCTGGTGACGACCTCGTTCGGTGCGGCGAGCGCGCTCACTTGTCTCCACCCTCCCAGTGGGGGTTCTCCCAGATCACGGTGCCGCCCATGCCGATGCCGATGCACATGGCGGTGAGGCCGTAGCGGACCTCCGGGTGCTCGGCGAACTGCCGGGCGAGCTGGGTCATCAGCCGTACGCCCGAGGAGGCGAGCGGGTGACCGATGGCGATCGCGCCGCCCCACGGGTTGACCCGGGGGTCGTCGTCGGCGATGCCGAAGTGGTCGAGGAAGGCGAGCACCTGCACGGCGAACGCCTCGTTCAGCTCGAACAGGCCGATGTCGTCGATGCTCAGCCCGGCGAGGCGCAGCGCCTTCTCGGTCGACGGGATCGGGCCGACGCCCATCACCTCGGGCTCGACGCCGACGAAGCCGAACGAGACGAGCCGCATGGCGACGGGCAGGCCCAGCTCACGGGCGACGTCCTCGGAGGCGAGCAGGCTCGCGGTGGCGCCGTCGTTCAGGCCGGCCGCGTTGCCCGCGGTGACCTTGCCGTGCGGGCGGAACGGGGTCTTCAGGGTGGCGAGCTTCTCCAGCGAGGTGTCCCGCGGCGCCTCGTCCACCGTGGCCAGGCCCCAGCCGCCGTCGGCGTCACGGATCGCCATCGGCACCAGGTCGTCCTGGAGCTTGCCGTTGGCGTACGCCTTGGCGGTCTTCTGCTGCGAGGCGAGCGCGAAGGCGTCGGTGCGCTCCTTGGTGATGTGCGGCACCCGGTCGTGCAGGTTCTCCGCGGTGGCGCCCATGACCAGGGCGGACGGGTCGACCAGCTTCTCGGCGACGATCCGCGGGTTCGGGTCGACGCCCTCGCCCATCGGGTGGCGGCCCATGTGCTCGACGCCTCCGGCGATGGCGACGTCGTACGCGCCCATGGCGATGCCGCTGGCGACGGTGGTCACCGCGGTCATCGCGCCGGCGCACATCCGGTCGATCGCGAAACCGGGGACGGTCTTGGGCAGGCCGGCCAGCAGGGCGGCGGTCCGGCCGATGGTCAGGCCCTGGTCGCCGATCTGGGTGGTGGCGGCGATGGCGACCTCCTCGACCCGCTCCGGCGGCAGCTGCGGGTTACGGCGCAGCAGCTCGCGGATGCAGCGGATCACCAGGTCGTCGGCGCGGGTGTTGGCGTACATGCCACCCGCCTTGCCGAAGGGGGTGCGGACGCCGTCGACGAAGACGACATCCCGGACTTCACGGGGCACTTGAGCCTCCTTTTCGACCATGATCCGGCCGCCGCGCCGACAGGCGCACCACGGACGGAATCAAGGTCGCCGGCACGGGCGTGTTCTCCCGGATGCTACTCGCCAGTAACCATCCCCGGCACCCGCCCCCGTGTGGTCAACCCCACACCCTCCCGGAATGCCCGTCCGTTGCCCTCTCCCGCCGCCCCGGCTCGTTGATCATGCCGTCGCGACACGCCGCGTCGGCGACAGGCGCATGACCAACGGCGCGGGCCGGGACGGGGCGGGTCAGGGAGCGGGAGGTGGGTCCTGGAGGGCTCCGGTGAGGCCGGGAAGGAGGAGCGCGATCTGCCACTCGCGGGCGTTGAAGCCGCGGAGGGTCTCCGCCACGGTCTCCTCGGTGACCTCCTCCGGGGGGACCCAGGCCAGGCGGCGGATCGAGTCGGGGGCGATCAGGTTCTCCGGGGGCAGGTTGTGCGCCCCGGCGATGCGGACCACCACCTCCCGGCACCGGGTCAGCCGGGCCGCCGCCACCGGGTCCCGCTCGGCCCAGCGGTGCGGCGGCGGGGGGCCCTCGACGGTCGGCGCGACCGGCAGCGCGTCCTCCGGCAGTTGCCGGGCGTCGTCCAGCGCGGCCAGCCAGGTGCGGGCCAGCCGCCGCACCGAGCGCCCGCCGAAGCCGGGCAGGGTGAGCAGCGTCTTCTCGTCCTTCGGGTCCAGCTCGGCCGCCGCGACGATGGCCGAGTCGGGCAGCACCCGCCCCGGGGCGGCGTCCCGCCGGGCGGCGATCTGGTCCCTGGCGTACCAGAGGGACCGCACGCGCGCCTGGGCACGCGCCCCGCGCACCCGGTGGATGCCCGAGGTGCGCCGCCAGGGCTCGGCCCGGACCCGGGGCGGCCGGGCGCCGGTGCGCACGAGCGCGGCGAACTCCTCGGCGGCCCAGGCGGACTTGCCCTGCCGGGTCAACTCCTCGTCCAGCGCGTCGCGCAGGTCGACCAGCATCTCCACGTCCAGCGCGGCGTAGGTCAGCCAGGACTCCGGCAGCGGCCGGGTCGACCAGTCGGCCGCCGAGTGGTGCTTCTCCAGGCTGTAGCCGAGTAGCTGCTCGGTCAGCGCGGCCAGGCCGACCCGCTCGAATCCGGCCAGCCGGGCGGCCAGTTCGGTGTCGAAGAGCCGGCGCGGGCGCAGTCCCAGCTCGGCCAGGCAGGGCAGGTCCTGGCTGGCGGCGTGGAGCACCCACTCGGCCTCGCCGATCACCGTGTCGAGGGCGCCCAGGTCCGGCAGCGGCAGCGGGTCGATCAGCGCCGTGCCCGAGCCGGCCCGGCGCAGCTGCACCAGATAGGCCCGCTGGCTGTAGCGGTAGCCCGAGGCCCGCTCGGCGTCGAGCGCGACCGGGCCGGTGCCGGCGGCGAAGCGGGCCACGACCTCGGCGAGCTCGTCCGGCGTGGCCGCCGGCTGGGGTGTGCCCTCGCGTGGCGCGGTCAGCGGTACGGGCCCGTCGGCGTTCGGTTCGGTCCCCGCGTCCTCCGGCTCCGGCCGGGCCGACGGCGGGCGGTGTGCTTCGTTTCCCGTACGGCTTTCGGCGGCCCGACGGCGCAGGGGTGGTTCGTCGGTCACCTGACAACCCTAGTGCGCGACGGGATCCGGCGGGTGCAGCCGGTCCGGTGTGTGTCGGTGGGACGACCGGGCGGGTCCTTCCGCGAGCCGGACATCGGGGAAGACAAACCCCGTTCACGCAGGTACGGTCCATCGAGCCGTTTGCGCCGGTGCGGCATCATCGGGGCACTGCGCACACTGCGGAGCGTCTACGGGGAGGGCAAGGCGATCATGACTGCTGGCTACGGGTCGGCGGACACGGGCCCGGCGGGGCCGGGCGACGGGGGTTACCGGCCGGGGCCGCTGCCGCCCCGGATCGAGCCGGCCGCGCCGGCGTACTCGCAGCACGCCCCGGGGCAGGCTCCCGCCGCGCCGCGCGCCACCTGGTCGCCGCCGCCGCAGCAGGGCCAGTGGGGTGCCGCGCCGGCAGCGCCGGCCGCCCCCGCCGGCTGGGGGCACGGTGCCGCGCCGTCCGCCGCCCCGGCGCCGCAGGGCAGCCCGACGCCTGCCGGCACCACCCCGGGCGCCGGTTGGCCCCCGGCCGCCGGGCAGCCGTCCCCGGGCAATCCCGGCCAGCCGTCCCTCCCCGGGCAGTCCTCCGTGCCCGGACAGTCGTCGGTTCCCGGGCAGCCGCCGGTCGGCGGGCCCGCCCAGCCGTACCCGGCCGGCGCCGTCCAGACCGGCGCGCCGGCCCCCCGCGGCCGCTGGCTGACCGTCACCGCGCTCGTGCTCGCCGGGCTGCTGGCCGTGGTGACCGGCGTCCAGGCGTACCAGATCCACCGGCTCTCCGACCGGCTCGGTGACACCGACCGCCGGCTGGACGCGGCACAGGCCGGCGACGGGACCCGGCTCGACGGGCTGGAGAACCGGACCCAGGCGCTGGAGAAGCAGGCCGGCGCCGCGTTCAACCCGGAGGCCGTCGCCAGCGCGGTGCTGCCCAGCGTGTTCCGGGTCCGGGCCGGCAACTCCACCGGCACGGCGTTCGCGATCGGCAAGCCGGCCGCCGGCGGGGGCACCAACCTGTTCACCAACTACCACGTGGTCGAGTCGCTCTGGGAGGCCGGTGAGCGGGAGGTCTTCCTGGAGCGCACCGACCAGCGCTTCCCGGCCACCATCGTCCGGGTCGACGAGGCGAACGACGTCGCCCACCTGCGGACCACCGGCAAGTTCACCGGCCTGGTCGCCGCGCCCGCCGCCGTGAAGTCCGGGCAGCAGATCGTGGTCGTCGGCGCGCCGCTCGGCCTGGAGGACAGCGTCACCACCGGCGTGGTGAGCGCCTTCCGCCAGGCCGGGGGCGGGGATGGCCCCGTCATCCAGTTCGACGCCCCGATCAACCCCGGCAACTCCGGCGGCCCGGTGATCAACGGCAGCAAGCAGGTGGTCGGCATCGCCACCGCCAAGGCCCGCGACGCCGAGGGCATCGGCCTGGCCGTGCCGATCAAGGTCGCCTGCGACGGCTTCAAGATCTGCTGACCCGGTCAGCTTTCGCACCGTACCCACCCGGTCCGGCGGCCACCGTCGCCGCGACCAGCTCACGTGGAGGAAGAACGACATGTCCCAGCCACCGACCGGGCCGGGCGGCTTCCCGCCGCCGTACCCCTCGCAGCCGCCGGCCGCGCCCGGTCAGCCGCCGTCGGGCGGCACGCCGTACGGCACCACCTACGGCACCCCCCGCCAGCACACCCCGGACCAGGCCGCGCCGCAGCAGTACGGCGCCCAGCCCGGCGCCGGCTACCCGCAGTCGGCGCCGCCGGCCGGGTCCGCGGGCTACCCGCAGTCGGCGCCGCCGGCCGGCTCCGGCTACGGCCCGGCCGGCACGCCGGCTCCCGCCGGTCAGGTCTCCGTCCCGCCGGCCTTCGGGCAGCCGATGTCCGTGCCCCCGGCGTCGGGGCCGGCCTTCGGGCAGCCGATGTCCGCCCCGCCCGGCTCCGCCCCGCCCTTCGGCGCTCCCGCGGCGGGCGCCGGCAAGAGCCGGAAGGTGCTGGTCCTGGCGGTGGTGGCCGGGCTGCTCTTCGTCCTCGGCGGGGTCATGACCGGCCTGTTCGTGTCGACCAACAACGAGCTGGGCCGCACCGAGAAGAAGATGGCCAGCGAGGTCAGCCAGCGGGACGGCACCATCGCGGCGAACGGCAAGGAGATCGAGAAGCTCAAGGCCGACCTCCAGGCCGTGCGGGACAAGCTGGACGACACCGAGCAGGACCTCACCGGCACCCGCAACGACCGGGACGAGCAGGCCCGGCAGAAGAAGGTCATCGCCAACTGCCTCGACAAGCTGACCACGGCCCTCGCCGCGGCGGCGAACGGCAACAAGGCGGCCTACGACAGGGCGGTCCAGGGCATGGACAAGATCTGCAACGAGGCCGAGCGCTACCTCTGAGGTGACCGTCGCGGGGTCAGGCCGCGCCGGCGGGGCGACGCTCCGGCAGCGCGGTCACCCCGGGCGGTGGCAGCCCGGCGGTCGAGGCCAGCAGCGCGCACCAGGCGAGCAGGTGCGGGGCGAGGTCGTCGTCGACCGGGGTCCAGGAGGCGCGGATCTCGATGTCGCCGGCCGCGGGCGGCCCGGCCAGGTCGCCGAACCGGGTCGACATGGTCTGGGTGACCGTGCCGCCGATCGCGCGGTGACCGGCGTCCTGCGCGTCCAGGGCGTCGGTCAGCCACGTCCAGCCCACCCCGGGCAGCAGCGGGTCGGCGGCCAGGTCGACCTCCAACTCCGCGGTCACGTAGGTGACCAGCCGCAGGGTGCCCTGCCACGCCTCGTGCCCCGCCGGGTCGTGCAGCAGGATCAGCCGCCCGGAGGCCACCTCGTCGCCGTCGCGCACGACGGCGGCGGAGAGCGCGAAGGCGTACGGGGCCAGGCGCTGCGGCGCGCCGACCTCCTCCAACACGATCTCCGGCCGGGGCGCCGCGGACCGCAGCCCGGCGACCGCGCGGGCGAAGGTCTCGGGGAGCGCGGTCGGGGGGGCCATGCCGGCAGCCTATGCCCGGCGACCGGCCACCGCCGGAAACGGCGCGCCGGTGCCGGCCGTCCCGCGGCCCGGCGACGCCGGCCCCA
This sequence comes from Micromonospora sp. NPDC047670, assembly GCF_043204915.1. NCBI lineage: Bacteria > Bacillati > Actinomycetota > Actinomycetes > Micromonosporales > Micromonosporaceae > Micromonospora > Micromonospora sp. NPDC047670. Next base: position 247,487 of record NZ_JBIDDA010000003.1, on the reverse strand, counting down.
CGCCCACGGCGGACGGGGCCGCCGGGGGCGCCGTCGCCGCCGGGCTGACGGGGGTCACAAAAGGCGGCGCTGCCCGCTGTCGCGAAGGCGCCGCGTGGCACGATGGCCGCGATGACCACCACCACGACGGGCGACGACGCCCGAGACGAAGACTCCCGCCCCGGCGGACCGGCCGACTCGCCCTTCGTCCGGGCCTGCCGGCGCCTGCCCGTCCCGCACACCCCGGTCTGGTTCATGCGGCAGGCCGGCCGGTCACTGCCGGAGTACCGCGAGATCCGGGCCAACGTGGCAATGCTGGAGTCCTGCCGCCGCCCCGAGCTGGTCACCGAGATCACCCTCCAGCCGGTACGTCGGCACGGGGTCGACGCCGCGATCCTGTTCAGCGACATCGTGGTGCCGGTCGCCGCCGCCGGGGTGGATCTCGACATCGTGCCCGGCACCGGCCCCGTGGTCGCCGAGCCGGTCCGCACCCTGCCCGACGTGGAGCGGATCCGGTCCATCACCCGCGACGACGTCTCCTACGTGGACGAGGCGGTCCGGATGCTCGTCGCCGAGCTGGGCAACACCCCGCTGATCGGCTTCGCCGGCGCGCCGTTCACCCTGGCCAGCTACCTCGTCGAGGGCGGCCCGTCGCGGACCCACGCGAAGACCAAGGCCATGATGTACGGCCAGCCGGAGCTCTGGCACGCGCTCTGCGCCCGGCTGGCCGAGGTGACGCTGGCGTTCCTGCGGGTTCAGATCGCCGCCGGGGTCTCCGCGGTGCAGCTCTTCGACTCCTGGGCCGGCGCGCTCTCCGAGGCCGACTACCGCAACTTCGTGCAGCCGCACTCGGCGGCCGTGCTCGCCGGGCTGGCCGACACGGGCGTGCCCCGCATCCACTTCGGGGTGGGCACCGGCGAGCTGCTCGGGGCGATGGGCGAGGCCGGCGCCGACGTGGTCGGCGTCGACTGGCGTACGCCGCTGGACGTGGCGACCCGCCGGATCGGCCCGGACAAGGCCGTGCAGGGCAACCTCGACCCGTGCGTGCTGCTCGCGCCGTGGCCGGTTGTCGAGGGCGAGGTGCTGCGGATCCTGGAGCAGGGCCGGGCCGCGCCCGGACACGTGTTCAACCTGGGGCACGGCGTGCTGCCGGAGACCGACCCCGACGTGTTGACGCGGGTGGTGGCCCTGGTGCACGAGCTGTCCGCGCAGCCGGCCGACCGGGGCTGAGCGGCATGCGGGCGCCGTGGCGGGTGACGGTGGTCGGCGGCGGGATCGCCGGGCTGGCCGCGGCGGTCCGGTTGCGCGACCGCGCCCCCGCCGACACCGAGATCACCGTCTACGAGCAGTCCGGCGCGCTCGGGGGCAAGCTGCGTACCGGCGAGCTGGCCGGTTCGCCGGTGGAGTTCGGCGCCGAGTCGTTCCTCATGCGCGACCCGGCCGGGGGCGAGTCCGCCGCCGTGGCCCTGGTCCGTCGACTCGGCCTGGGCGATCGGATCGTGCACCCCGCCGTCGGGCAGGCCGCGCTCGTCGTGGACGGCGGGCTGCGCCCGATCCCCGGCGGAACGCTGGTGGGCGTACCCGGGGACCTGGAGAAGGTTGCCGCGGTCGCGCGCCCGGCGGCGGACGCCGACGTCGACGCGGGCCGGCCGCTGCTCGGCGCGGACGAGGACGTCCCGGTCGGCGCGCTGGTCCGGGCCCGGTTCGGCGACGAGGTGGTCGACCGGCTGGTCGACCCGATGCTCGGCGGCGTCTACGCCGGCCGGGCCGACGACCTGTCCCTGGTGACCACGATGCCGGCGCTGGCCCGGGCGGCCCGGGTGGAGCACACCCTGGTGGGCGCGGTGCGCGCCGCGCAGGCCGCCGCCCCCCGGGCTCCGGGCGCGCCGGTCTTCGGCACCCTGGCCGGCGGGCTCAGCACGCTGGTCGAGGCCGCGACGGCGGCCAGCGGGGCAACCGTCCGGCGGGGCGCGGCCGTACGCGAGCTTGCCCCGACCGGGGCCGGGTGGCGGCTGACCGTCGGCCCGACCCGCGACCCGGAGCTGGTCGACGTCGACGCCGTGGTCCTGGCCGTGCCGGCCCGACCGGCGGCCCGGCTGCTCGCCGGCTGTGCCCCGGGGGCGGCGGCGGACGTCGGCGGGCTGGACTACGCCAGCGTCGCGCTGGTCACCCTGGCGCTGCCCGAGCCGCGGCTGCCGGAGCTGTCCGGTTTTCTGGTGCCCAGCACCGAGGGTCTGCTGATCAAGGCGTCGACCTTCTTCACCACGAAGTGGGGGCACCTGCGCCGGGCCGACGGGCTGGCGCTGGTCCGCGCCTCCGTCGGCCGGTACGGCGAGGAGCGTCAGGTGCAGCGCACCGACGAGGACCTGGCCGCCACGGTGCACCGGGAGCTGTCGGCGGTGCTCGGTGTGTCGCTGCCCGCCCCGGTCGCCGGGCACGTGCAGCGCTGGGGCGGGTCGCTGCCGCAGTACACCCCGGGGCACTCCGGCCGGGTGGCCGCCGCGCGGGCCGTGCTGCGGGCGAACCACCCGACGCTCGTCCTGGCCGGCGCCGGGTACGACGGGGTCGGCATCCCGGTCTGCGTCCGCTCCGGCGAGACGGCGGCCGAAGAGATCATCACAGCACTGGGAGGATCGGGGACATGACCGAGCAGACCAACGCGGCCCGGCTGCGGGAGCTCAATGCCAGCATCCGCTACACCATGTGGTCGGTGTACCGGGCCAGCAGCCCGCTCCCGTCGCTGCGCGAGAACGTCACCGGCGAGGTCGAGGCCCTCTTCGAGGAGCTGGCCGGCAAGGACGTGGTCGTCCGCGGCACGTACGACGTCTCCGGCCTGCGCGCCGACGCGGACCTGATGATCTGGTGGCACTCCGCGTCCAGCGACGCCCTCCAGGACGCCTACCTGCGGTTCCGGCGCACCACGTTGGGGCGGGCGCTCACCCCGGTCTGGTCCCAGATGGCCCTGCACCGCCCAGCGGAGTTCAACAAGAGCCACATCCCGGCGTTCCTCGCCGGCGAGGAGGCGCGGCCGTACCTCTGCGTCTACCCGTTCGTCCGCTCGTACGAGTGGTACCTGCTGCCGGACGCCGAGCGGCGCGAGCTGCTCGCGGAGCACGGCAAGATGGCCCGCGGCTACCCCGACGTGCGGGCCAACACTGTCGCCTCGTTCGCCCTCGGCGACTACGAGTGGATGCTCGCGTTCGAGGCCGACGAGCTGCACCGCATCGTCGACCTGATGCGCGACCTGCGGGGCTCCGGCGCCCGCCGGCACGTCCGGGAGGAGATCCCGTTCTACACGGGCCGCCGCCGCTCGATCGCCGACATCGTCAACTGCCTCGTCTGACCCGGGCCGCGCCCCGGCGCCCCGCCCGGAGTGCCCCGGGCGGAGCGTGGGCGCGGGCCGGCCGGGGTCGCGCCCGGAGGGAGTGGGACGCGGCCCCGGCCGGGGTTCCGGTGCGGATCAGGTCACGGTCGTGCAGGTGAGCGTCGGTGTGCTGTTGGTGCCGGACCACGAGCCGAGGAAGCCGAACGTGGTGCTCGCCCCGGCCCCGAGCGCCCCGTTGTGGCTGGCGTTGCGCGCGGTGACCCGCGTCCCGCTGGTGGTCACGGTGGCGTTCCACGCCGACGTGACCTGCTGGCCGTCGGCGTAGGTCCAGGTCACCGACCAGCCCCTGACGGCCCCGCCGCCCGCGGTCACCTGCACCTCGCCCTGGAACCCGCCGGCCCACTGGCCGGTGACCCGGTACGTCGCCGAGCAGGCCCCGGCCGGCGGCGGAGTCGTCGGCGGCGGCGTGGTGGGCGGGGGAGTGGTCGGCGGCGGGCTGGTCGGCCCGCCGGAGAAGTCGACGTCGCTGCACAGGTAGTACGACTGGTCCAGGTGGCTGGCCTGCCAGATCGTGTAGACGACGTGCCGACCCGTCCGCCCCGGCGCGTTCGCCGGGATCTCGATGGAGACGCCGCTCGTCTCCGGCTTCCACTGGGACGCCGGGGTGTTACCGATCTGACCGACCAGTTCCAGATCGTCCCAGCCCAGCGGTTCGGTGAGAGCGTTGTAGCCCTGCTTCGTCACGTACACCCGGATGTAGTCGGCGCCGTGACTGGCCTGGTCGTGCAGGCGGACCCGGAAGCTGCTGGAGACCGGGGCGGCCTTCCAGGCGCCCACCGCGTCGAGGGCGTTGTAGCGGCCGCCCTCGGTCCGGCCGGCGGAGCAGAGCTGGCCGTCCGGGATGGCGGCCTGGTGGTTGCCGGCGACGCCCTCGCGGAACAGCCCGTTCCAGTTCCACATGGCGTTCGGGTTGGCCTGCCAGGCCTGCCAGCACATCGGGTCCTCGGTGGCCATCCGGGGATTCTGGAAGTCGCTGCCCCAGCGCTGCCAGCAGCCGTAGTTGCGGGACGCCGGGTCGACCACGGAACCGTGCGCCGAGACCGGGTTGGCCAGGGCCGTGGCCAGCAGGAGGGCGGCGGTCGCCGCGACGGCGAGCAGCCACCCCGGGCGGGATGATCGGAGGTGAGTGGACATGGAGCCCCCGGTGGGAGAAGTCGGACGACGACGCCCGGACGGCCGGGAGTTGCCCCTCCCGTGCGCGTTGCGTGGCTCCGTGACGGCTCTGCCCGGAGGCTGCCATATTTATCGGATTTGGTCAATGCCTTCCCGGCGCATCGGCGTGTGCGGGATGCCGTCCTCGACGTAGTCGGGGCCGCTGACGGCGAAGCCGTGCCGGGCGTAGAAGTCGACCAGGTGGGACTGGGCCTCCAGCACGCACGGGCGTCCGCCGACCACCTCCAGGGCCGCCGTCATCAGCCGGCCGGCGTGCCCGCCACCGCGCGCCCGTGGCGCGACCACCACCCGCCCGATCCGCGCCAGGCCGCCCGGGTCGTCGAGGATCCGCAGGTACGCGACCGGCGCGCCGTCGTCGTCGAGCCACAGGTGCCGCGTGCCGGGCTCGACGTCGCGCCCGTCGAGTTCCGGGTACGGGCACGCCTGCTCGACCACGAACACGTCGATCCGGAGTCGGAGCAGGTCGTGGAAGGTGCGGGCGTCCAGGTCGGCGAAGCGGGCGATCCGGATCGCAAGGTGCTGCGGTGGCATGCGGCGATCCTAGATCGACTCACCGGCCCTGCGTGTCGCCGAGGGACTCCAGCAGGGTCCGCAGGGTGTCCGCGAGGGCGTCGCGCTGCGTCCCGGTGAGCGCGGCGAGCAGCCGCTGCTCCGTGGCGACGTGGTCGGGCAGGACCCGGTCGATGAGCGCCAGGCCCTCGTCGGTGAGGGCGACCTGCACCGCGCGGCCGTCCGTGTCGCTGCGGGTGCGGGTCACCAGGTTGCGCGCCTCGAGCCGGTCGAGCCGCTGGGTGACGGCGCCGGAGGTGACCATCGACGAGCGCATCAACTGGGTCGGGGTCAGCCGGTGCGGCGGATCGCTGCGGCGCAGGGTGGCGAGCACGTCGAAGGACGCGGAGTCGAGGCCGTGCGCGCTGAACGTGCGGTCCAGTTCCGCCCCGGCGATCCGGTACAGCCGGGACAGGCGACCGAACACCCCCATCGGGGAGGCGTCCAGATCCGGTCGCTGGGCGGCCCACTGCTCCAGCACCCGGTCGACGTGATCAGCCATCCGCCCACCCTAGCAGCGGTGCCTTAGCGGTGAGGTAGTTCATACGCGGCAGGGCACCATTTACCTTAGCGCTGAGATAATTTGTCTCAGTGCTAAGTAAACGAACGCTCATCCTCGGCGTGACCGCGCTGGCCCCGGCGATCTGGGGGACCACCTACCTCGTCACCACCGAACTGCTGCCCCCGCAGCGCCCGCTGCTGGCCGCCGTGGTGCGCGCCCTCCCCGCCGGCCTACTCCTGATCGCGGTCACCCGGCGGCTGCCCAGTGGGGCGTGGTGGTGGCGCGCGGCGGTGCTCGGCGCCCTGAACATCGGCTTCTTCTTCGCGTTGCTGTTCGTCGCCGCGTACCGGCTCCCGGGCGGCGTCGCCGCGACCGTCGGCGCGGTGCAGCCGCTCCTGGTCGCCGCGCTCTCCGCCGGTGTGCTCGGCGACCGGCTGACCCCGCGCACCGTGCTCGCCGGCGCCGCCGGGGTGGCCGGGGTGGGGCTGCTGGTGCTGCGGGCGGACGCCCGCCTCGACGGCGTCGGCGTCGTCGCGGCCCTCGGTGGCGCGGTGGTCATGGCCGTCGGGGTGGTGCTCAGCAAGCGGTGGTCGTCGTCGGCGCCCCTGCTGGCCACCACGGGCTGGCAGCTCGCCGCCGGCGGCCTGCTGCTCATCCCGGTCGCCGTGCTGGTCGAGGGGCCGCCACCGGCGCTGACGACGGGGAACCTGGCCGGGTACGGCTACCTGACGTTCGTCGGCTCCGCCCTCGCCTACGCCCTCTGGTTCCGGGGCATCCGCGCCCTCCCGCCCACCACCGTCACCTTCCTCGGCCTGCTCAGCCCGCTGGTGGCCACGGCGTTGGGCTGGCTCGTGCTCGACCAGCGGCTCACCGCCGCGCAGCTGCTGGGCGGTGCGGTCGTCCTCGCCGCCATCGTGACGCAGTCCCGCCGGCCCCGCCCGTCCCCGGACATCGCCCCGCCTCCGGCGGCCACCGCGTCCCCGTCGGCCGCCCCGCCCTCGGCGGCCACCGCGTCCAACTCCGGCGGGTGAGCGGCCGATCGACCGTGAACCGGTCAGCCACCAGCCAACGGGGCGCCGCCCCGCCACACCGGACAGATCCCGACAGGAGAGCCATGCACATCACCGTCTTCGGAGCGGCCGGCAACGCCGGCCGCCGGATCACCGCCGAGGCGTCGGCCCGCGGTCACCTCGTCACCGCGGTCGTCCGCGATCCGGCGCGCGCCCCGGACCTGCCGGCCGGCGCCGTCGTCGCGCGGGGCGACGCCGCCGACGTCGAGGACGTGGCCGCGCTGAGCGCCGGCCGGGACCTCGTGATCGGCGCCACCCGCCCGGCGCCCGGCCGGGAGGCCGACCTGGTCACGGTCACCCGCGCACTGCTGGCCGGTGTCGCCCGGACCGGGGTACGGCTGCTGCTGGTCGGCGGCGCCGCGACCCTGACCGTCCCGGGCGCGGGCGGTGGCGCCGTCGTCGACGATCCGGCCTTTCCCGCCGAGTGGCGGGCCATCGCGCTGGCCTGCCGGGACCAGCTCGACGTGTGCCAGGCCGACCCCGAGGCCGACTGGGCCTACCTGAGCCCGCCCGCGCTGCTCGTGCCCGGGGAGCGCACCGGCCGCTACCGGCTGGGCACCGACACCCTGGTGGTCGGCGCGGACGGTGCCTCGACCATCTCGTACGAGGACCTGGCGGTGGCGCTGCTGGACGAGGCCGAGCGGCCGAGGCACCACCGGGCGAGGTTCACCGTCGGGTACTGACGGCGGCGCTCGGCGGGTGTGTCGTGCCGGCCCGGTGGCGGGTCCCCCGCGCCTGGTGCGCGGGGGAGCGGCGGTGTGGCGACCGCCCGGTCACGCCGGCCGGGCGCCGACGGCGTCGCGGATCTCGGCGCCCTGGGCGCCCTCCTCCGCGCGGGCGCAGTGCGCGCAGCAGAAGAACCGGCCGGACACCTCCACCCCGTGTCCGACGATCTTGATCTGGCAGTGCTCGCAGATCGGCGCCATCTTGTGCACGGCGCACTCGAAGCAGTCGAACGTGTGCACGTCGCCGCTGACGGTCCGGACCTCGAACGCCATCCAGTAGTCGTTACCGCAGACCTCGCAGGTTGCCACGACATAACCCCCCGAAACAGGACATGTTTCCCCCAGCCTGAGGCATGGGCGCGGATCCGCCGGTCGAAACGGGCAATCCGGCCCGAACCGGCGGCGTGTCGCCCCCGGCGTGTCGGGCGTTGTACCCGGTGACCGCGTAACACCCCGGAGGAAGACGACATGATCAAGCGGAACAAGCTCTTCGGCAACCAGACCCGGGTCACCTTCAGCCTGCCCCGCGACACTCCGCCCGGCACCGTCAGCGTGGTCGGCTGCTTCAACGGGTGGGAGCCGGGGCGGCACGAGCTGGTCCCGCGCCGCGACGGCACCCGCACGGTCACGGTGCGGCTCGGTCCGGGCGAGTACCGATTCCGCTATCTCGCCAGCGGCGGCGTGTGGCTGGACGACGAGTCCGCCGACCGGGTGGACGAGCGGGGCAGCCTGCTGCTGCTCTGACGGGCGCGGGCGGTTCAGGCTCGTCGATGTTTTTATCGACAGGAGTCTTTACTGTTAACAAGGTTTAATTTATGTTGGGTAGCACCTCACCGGCCCGAAGCGCTAAGGAGCTGCCACCATGCGCCGAAGAATCACGATCCCGCTCGTGGCGACGGGCGCCGTCGTCTCCACCCTGGCCCTCGCGGCGCCCGCCCAGGCCCACGGCTACGTCTCCGGGCCGCCGAGCCGCCAGGCCCTCTGCGCCCAGGGCCGGGTCCCCGACTGCGGGCAGATCAAGTACGAGCCGCAGAGCGTGGAGGGCCCGAAGGGGCTGCGCAACTGCCACGCCGGCATCGCCCACTTCGCCGTCCTGAACGACGACAGCCGGGGCTGGCCCGCCACCTCGGTCGGCTCCTCGGTGACGTTCACCTGGACCAACACGGCCCGGCACGCCACCAGCAACTGGGAGTACTTCATCGGCGGGACCCGGGTGGCCGTCTTCAACGGCGGTGGGCAGCAGCCCGGGGCCACCGTCTCGCACACCGTCAACCTGGGCGGCTACCCGGGGCGGCAGAAGGTCCTCGCCGTGTGGAACATCGCGGACACCGCCAACGCGTTCTACTCCTGCGTGGACCTCCAGGTCGGCGGGGGCGGCAACCCGTCGCCCACCCCGACGACGCCGGCCCCGTCGCCCACCGCGACCCCCACCGCCGCCCCGACCACCCCGCCCGCGCCGGGGGGCACGTGGACGACGGGGCGGGCGTACCAGATCGGTGACCAGGTCACCTACGGCGGCCTGACGTACCGCTGCCGCCAGGCGCACACGGCGATCCCCGGCTGGGAGCCGCCGAACGTGCCGGCGCTCTGGACCCAGGTCTGACCGGACGGGTGCGGCCCGCCTCGGCGCCCGCCGCACCCGTCACCACCCCCGGATCGGAGTACGCGATGCGACGGCTGCCCACGGTCGCCCTGCTCGCCGCCCTGCTGCTGGTGCCCGGCTGCACCGCGCGGACCGCCCCGGCGGCGCCCGCCCCCGCGCCCCCGGGGGCTTCCGCGACCACCGCGCTGAGCGGCCTGGACGTGGTCTTCCTGGCCACGTTGGCGGCACACACCGAGCAGACGCTGGAGATGGTGCGGCTCAGCCGCGACCGGGTGACCGACCCGAAGCTGCGCACCCTGGTCGCCGCCATCGAGGTCACCGAGTCCGACGAACTCGCCACGATGCGCGGCTGGCTGCGGGACGCCGGGCCGGCCGTGGCCGAGGCCGTCCGCCGGCACGACCACGGAGGGCACGGGATCGCCGCCGAGGACATGGCGCGCCTGCGTGCCGCCCCGGACGGGGCGGTCGACCGCGTCCTGCTCGACCTGCTCGCCCCGCACCAGGACGCGGCCGCCGACCTGGCCCGGGCGCACCAGACGGTCGGCGCCGACGCGCGGGTACGCGACCTCGCCCGGCGCGTCGAGCGGTCCCGTACGGCCGAGGTCTCGCTGATGACCGGCCTGGCGGCGGCCCGGCGGGCCTGACACCGGGCCGCCAGGGATATGGCCTGCCCCCGGCGCGCGCCCTCGGACGGGCCTGACCTCCCCGCCGTCGCTCCCGGCGGCCCGATCCTCCCGGGCCGCCGCCGTCAAAGGTGTGCGCCTCAGCCGTCGGCGCGCGGCTCCAGCCGGATGGAGACGGAGTTGACGCAGTGCCGGGTGTCCTTCGGGGTGAAGCCCTCGCCCCGGAAGACGTGACCGAGGTGGCTGTCGCAGCGCGCGCAGCGGATCTCGGTGCGGCTCATCCCCAGGCTGCGGTCCTCGATCTCCTTGACCGCGCCGGGGATGGCGTCGTCGAAGCTGGGCCACCCGCAGTGCGAGTCGAACTTCGTGTCGCTCGGGTAGAGCTCCGCGCCGCAGGCCCGGCAGCGGTAGATCCCCGGCGTCTTGGTGTCGACGTACTCGCCGGTCCACGGGCGCTCGGTGCCGGCCTCCCGCAGCACCCGGAACTCCTCGGGGCTGAGCCGGACCCGCCACTCTTCCTCGGTGCGGGGCAGTTCGCTCTCGTCAAGACTCACCCGCCAACGGTACGCCGGACGTCGGGGGTGTGGCATATGGTCGCGCAATGGGTGGCACGAAGGCCGCGGCCGAAGAGATCGAGGTGGCCGGGCACACCGTACGGCTGACCAGCCCGGAGCGGATCATCTTCCCGCAGCGCGGCTTCACGAAGGCCGACGTCTTCCACTACTACCTGGCGGTGGGCGACGGCATCATGCGCGCCCTGCGCGACCGCCCCACCACGTTGCAGCGTTTCCCCGAGGGCGTCGAGGGGGAGATGTTCTTCCAGAAGCGGGTGCCCACCCGGGGCGTGCCGCCGTGGGTGCGGACCGCCACCATCAGCTTCCCGAGCGGCCGCAGCGCGGCGGAGCTCTGCCCGGCCGACCTGGCCCACGTGGTCTGGGCCGCCCAGATGGGCACGATCGTGTTCCACCCGTGGCCCGTGCGCGCCGCCGCCGTCGACCGCCCCGACGAGCTGCGCATCGACCTCGACCCGCAGCCCGGCACCGACTTCGCCGACGCGGTCGCCGCCGCGGGGGAGCTGCGGGGGCTCCTCGACGAGCTGGGCCTCACCGGCTGGCCGAAGACCTCCGGCGGTCGCGGCGTGCACGTCTACCTGCGGATCGCGCCCCGCTGGACGTTCACCGAGGTGCGTCGGGCCACCATCGCGCTGGCCCGGGAGCTGGAGCGGCGGCGGCCGGAGCTGGTCACCACCGCCTGGTGGAAGGAGCAGCGCGGCGCCCGCGTCTTCGTCGACTACAACCAGATGGCCCGGGACCGCACGATCGCCTGCGCCTACTCGCTGCGGGCCAACGCCCGGGCCACCGTCTCCACCCCGGTCACCTGGGACGAGCTGCCCGACATCGACCCCGACGACTTCGACCTGCGCACCGTCCCGGCCCGACTGGCCGAGCGCGGCGACCCGCACGCCGGCATCGACGAGGCGGCGTGGGACATCAGCCCGCTGCTGGAGTGGGCCGACCGGGACGCCGCCGCCGGCCAGGGCGACATGCCGTACCCGCCGGACCACCCGAAGATGCCCGGCGAGCCGAAGCGGGTGCAGCCCTCCAAGGACCGCGACCGCCCCCGCTGACCGGCGCGTGCCGCCGTGGTCCGGGCGGTCGTCCGGCCGCCGGACGACGCGGCCGTCAGCGCCCGTCGGCGAACCTCTCGACGGCCTCCTTGGCCGAGCGCAGGTCCGCGCCGGTCGCCTTCCGGTACGCCGCGATGGCCTTGATCTTGTCGCCCCGGGCCAGGTGGTCGCGGACCTCCGGCGGCACGGGCGAGGGGTCCACCACGCCCAGGTGGTCCATCACGAGTTGGAGCCGACGCTCGATCTCGGTGAGCCGGTAGGCGGTCCGGGTCTGCTGCGCGGTGCCCGGCAGCTGGGCGGCGAGCAGCGTGACGACGGCGACCATGAGCGCGATGAGGGCGATCTCCATCCGGCGATGGAAGCACAGCGCCGCCATCCCCGCCCGCCCCGCGCTTCCCCGGGTGAGGCCGGCCGGATAACGATCATGTAACGGGCGCGAACCTTTCCCGGCCCGTCGCCGCTCTCCCTGATCGTCGGCCCGAGGGGGCCAGGGGAGGGCGTCGGATGAAGCTGGTGTGGAGGCGGGCCCGGGAGGCACGGGGGCTGCTGCTCGCCGCGGTGGTCGCGGCCCTCGTGGCGGTCGCGTTGGTGACCGGGCTCTCCGACTACAACCGCCGGGCCGTCGAGGCCGGCCAGCGCGCCCTGCTCACCGGGGCGTCCTTCGAGGAGCGCAGCCTGCTGGTCAGCGGCGCGGCCGGCCGGGACGCGGCCGAGTTCGCCACCCGCGACCGGGCGGTCCGCGACGGGTTCGCCGCCGGCCTCGGCGGGGCGCCGGTCACCGTCAACGCCGCCCGGTACGGCGACGGGCGGGAGCTGACCGGCGACCTGGGCCCGGTCGTCCGGGAGGGCGACGACCCCGTCTTCGCCAGCCTCGTGACCCTCGACGACCTGCCCCGCTACGCGGAACTGAGCAGCGGCGCGTGGCCCGCGCCCGGGGCGTCCCCGGTGCAGGTGACGCTGCCCGAGAAGATCGCCGCCGCGCTCGGGATGACCGTCGGCGACCGGGTGCCGATGCTGGACCGCCGGTCCGACCGGTCCAGCGAGGTGGTGCTCGTCGGGACGTGGCGCCCGCGCGACCCGGCCGACCCGTACTGGCGGCTGGCGCCCGGAACCGGCGCCGGCAGCGCGGCGGACCCCGGCACCTCGTACGGGCCGTTCGTGCTGGACCGGGCCGACTTCGTCGCCACCTACCCGGGCGCGGTGTCGGCGTCCTGGGTGGTCGAGCCGGACCTCGCGGCGGTGGCCCGCGCCGGCCGGCTGCTCGACGCGCGGCAGGCGCTGACCGCCGCCGTCGCCGAGGTGCCCGAGGCCGCCGGGCTGGGCTCCTCGGCGCAGACCGTCACGGCGATCGACGGGCTCCTCGACCGCGTCGCCCGGGCCGACCTGGTCGGCCGCTCCTCGCTGGCGACGCCGCTGCTGCTGATCGTGGTCCTCGGCGGGTACGCGCTGGTGCTGGTCGCCGCGCTGCTGCACGAGGACCGGCGGGGCCAGACGGCCCTGCTGCGGGCGCGGGGCGCGGCGCGACGACAGTTGGCCGGCCTCGCCGCCCGGGAGGCGACGCTGGTCGTCCTACCGGCGGCCGTGCTGGGGCCGCTGATCGCCGGCGAGGCGCTGCGGCAGGTGGGTGCCGACGGGCCGGCCGGGCTGGCACTCACCCCCGGCAACACCACGCTGGTCTGGGCGGCCGCCGCCGCCACCGCCGCCGGCTGCCTGGTCGCGATGGTCGTCCCCACGCTGCGCGGGGCCGGCACGTACGTCGCCGACATGGCCGCCCGGTCCCGTCCGACCCGGGCCGCCGCCGTACAGCGGGCCAGCGTCGACCTCGTGCTGGTCGGGTTCGCGGTGCTGGCCTGGACCCAACTGCGGCAGTACTCCTCGCCGGTCACCGGGGCCGGCGGCCGGTTCGGGGTCGACCCGTTGCTGGTCGCCGCCCCGACGCTCGGCGTGCTCGCCGGCGCGGTGGTGGCGCTGCGGGTGCTGCCGCCGGCGACCCGGTTCGCCGAGCGGTTCGTCGACCGCCGGCCGTGGACGGCGACCATCTTCGGCATGTGGCAGGCGGGCCGCCGGCCGCACGCCGGCCCGGTGCTGCTGCTCGCGCTCGCCGTCGGCGGCAGCACCCTGGCCTGGTCCCTGGTCACCACCGGCGAACGCTCCCAGGCCGACCAGGCCGACCACACCGTCGGCGCCGACCTGCGGATGGTCGAGCGCGCCGGGGTCGCCCCGGACGGACGGGCCGGGCAACTCGCGGCGCTGCCCGGTGTCGAGCGGCTGCTGCCGGCCGCGCGGGACGAGATCCGCGTCGGCCGTGACGACCTGCCGACCACCGTGGTGGCCCTCGACGCGGCGAACGCGGCCGGCCTCGTGCGGCTCAACGAGCGGCTGGCCGGCGAGCCGGTGCCGGCGCTGCTGGACCGGCTGACCCGGGCCCGCGGCGCGCCGACCGGCGTCGACCTGCCCGCCGGGACCCGCTCGCTCACCGGCACGGTACGCACCCCGGTCCGCGACGCCGTGGCGCCGCACCGGGTCGGGGTGTCGGTGCTGCTCACCCGGGCGGACGGGCTGGCCTTCCGGCTGCCGGTGGCCAGCGCCGGCAGCGACGGACGGCCGGTGCCGTTCACCGTCGCGCTCCCCGAGGGGGCGGGAGTCCTGCGGCTCGCCGGCTTCGAGGCCGACGCCGGGGACGCGCGCGGCCGGGCGTACGGCCTGACAGTGGCCGACCTGCGACTGGTCGGCGCCGACGGCGCGGCCCGGCCGGCGCAGCTCGACGGTGACTGGATCAGCACCAACGGCGCGCGCAGCGGCCTGACCGCGACCGTCCGGGCCACCGGACTCAGCGGCGGGATGGAGGTCGAGTACCTGGCGGGCGGCCGGTTCGCGTTCCAGCCGTCGAGCCGCTTCGTGGTGGTGCCGGCGGGTGAGAAGCGGCCGGTGCCGGCACTGGTGACCCCGGGGGTCCGCGAGGCGCTGAGCCTGCGGATCGGGGACACCGTCGACCTGCCGCTGTCCGGCGCCACGGTGCCGGTGATCCTGGTCGGCGAGGTGGCGAAGGTGCCGTCCACCGTCGGGGAGGGCGTGCTGCTGGACCTGCCGGCGACCACGGACTGGCTGATCCGACACCGGGGCGCGGTCCGCCCGGTGACCGAGTGGTGGCTGCGGACCGACGACGGCGGGCACGACGCGGCGGTCCGCGCGGCGGCGGAGCTGGCCGGCACCACGTTGCTGGACCGGCGGGAGGTGGCCGAGCGGGCCGCGGCCGACCCGTACTGGCAGGGCACCCGCACCGGCCTGCTCGCCGCGGCGCTGGGCTCGGTGCTGCTGGCCCTGGTCGGGCTGATCGTCGACGTGTGGGCGACCGCCCGGCACCGGCTGGGGGAGTTCGCCGTGCTGCACACGCTGGGCGCCAGCCCCCGGCTGCTGGCCCGGGCGCTGCTGGCCGAGCAGACCTTCCTGGCGGGGATCGGCGTCGGGGTCGGGCTGCTGCTCGGCGCGGCGGTCGGCGCCACCATGGCCCCGCTGGTCATCCTCACGCCGTCCGCCGGCCGGCCGGTGCCCGAGGCGGCCTTCGTGCTGCCCTGGACGCCGATCGGCGCGACCGCGCTCGGCCTGCTGCTGGCGGCGCTCGCCTTCAGCGCGTTCATCGCCCTCGGCATCCGGCACCGGGTCGCCGTGGCGCAGCTGCGGATCGGGGGAGACCGGTGACCGGGTGGTACGCGGAGACGACCAGGAGCGGAGGGGGAACGTGGTGAGCATCGGCGCGGTCGCCCGCCGGGTACGGGCGCACAGCGGGCAGTTCCTGCTCCTCGGGATGCTGGCGCTGGTCGTCACGCTGCTGATCAGCGGCACGCCCCGGATCGTCAACCACCTCAGCGAAGCGGGGCTGCACGAGCACCTGGCCGGCCAGCCGGCCGCCCGCCGCGACCTGACCTACTCCTCGGCGCCGCTCACCTTCAGCCGGGGCGATCGTTCGGTGACGCGGTTGCACCGCGCCGAGCTGGACACGCTGCAGGCCGGCATGCCGCCGCGGGTCCGGGAGGCGATCGAGCAGCGCTGGTACGCGGCCGAGGAGTACGCCCCGCGCCGGCTGGTCGGCCCGGACCTGGCGGCGAGGAACCTCCTGGTCGATCTCAGCCTGCGCGTCGCGCCGGGGATCGAGGAGGCCGGCCGGCTGGTCGACGGCCGCTGGCCCGAGGACGGCTGGGCCGAGGGCGAGCCGGTGCAGATGGCGCTGAGCGAGAAGGTCGCCCGGCGGTTCAACCTGCGCGTCGGCAGCCGCCTGGTGCTGCGGCCGACCGGCCCGGACGGCCCGCAGGTGGTCACCCCGGTGACCGTGGTCGGCGTGTTCGCGCCCACCGACCCCGCGGACGGCATCTGGGCCGGGCTGCCGTCGCTGCTGGAGGTCATCGAGCCGCCGGGCGACGCGCAGCCGTTCGTGGGCGTCGGGGTGGTCGGGCCCGCGGCCCTGGACGGTCAGGCCGCGGCCGGTCTGCCGGTGCGGTTCACCTGGCGCTACCGGATGGGTACCGACGGCGTCAGCTTCCTCAACCTGACCGAGACGATCGACAGCCTGCAACGGATGACCCGGGAGGTCCCGGCCGGTCGTACCCTCGTCCAGGGCGCCGACATCCCGCTGCGGGAGTTCGCCGCCGCGGTCGATTCCGCCCGTACCGTCCTCGCGGTGATCGGGGCCGGTGTCCTGGCGACCCTGGCCGGGCTGACCACACTCGCCGCCGTGCTGGCGGTCCGGCGACGACGCGACGAGTTCGTCCTGCTGCGCGCCCGTGGCGGCGCGGCCACCGTGGGCGCCCGCCGGACCCTGGCCGAGTCGGCGCTGGCGATCCTGCCGGCGGCCGTGCTGGGCTCGCTGCTCGGCACGCTGGTGCCGGGGCCGGTGGGGAACACCGCGCCGCTCCTGGTCGGGGCGGCCGTGCTGCTGGTCCTGGCCCTGCCGGTGACCACGCTCCTCGCGGCGCCGGCCGGTGGGGTGGCCCGCCGGGACCTGGTCCGGCTCCGCCCGTCCGCCCGCCGGGTCACCGTGGAGGCGTTCCTGCTCCTGCTGGCAGGGTTGGCGGTCGTGCTGCTGCGGCGACGCGGCCTGACCCTCGGCGAGGTCGATCCGCTGCTGGTCTCGGTGCCGGTGCTGCTCGCGGTGGCGGCGGCGGTGCTGGCGCTGCGGGCGTACCCGTGGCCGCTGCGCCTGGTCAGCCGGCTCGCCGCCCGCACCCGCGGCAGCGTCGCGTTCCTGGGCACCGCCCGGGCCGGCCGCTCGGCGGCGGCTACCCCGCTGGTCGTGGTGGTGCTGGCCGTGGCGACCGCGGCGTTCTGCGCGGTGCTGGCCGGCGGCATCGAGGCCAGCCGGGACCGGTACGCCAGCCGCACCGTGCCGGGCGACGCGTTGATCACCGGCGACCGGCTCGCCCCGGACACCGGCGCCCACCTGGAGCGGCTGCCCGGGGTGCGGGCCTCGGCCGCGGTGCTCGACGAGCCGGCGCAGCGGGTGGCGACGGACGAGGCCGGCACCGCCGCCCGGATGGGTCCCGCGCACGTGCTGGTGGTCGACGGCCCGGCGCTGGACCGGCTCACCCGGTCCGCGGGCGTCGACGTTCCGGTACCCGCGGCGCTGCTCGCCCCGGCCGGGCGGCCCGGCCCGCTGCCCGCGGTGGTCTCCCCGGCGGTCGCCGCCGACCTGGCCGAGGCCGGGCTGGCCGACTCCGCCTTCGTCACCGTGCAGGGCCAGCGGTACGAGTTCCGGGTCGCCGACCGTGCCGAGACCTTCCCGCTGCTGCGGCCGGAGAGCGACCGGTTCGTCGTCCTGCCGTGGCAGGCCCTGCCCGGCCGTGCCGCCGACCCGGTGCCGACCGGGTTCGTGGTGGCCGGCGACAACCTCGACGTCGACGCGCTGCACCGGGTTGGCGACGAGGGCCAGTCCCGGTACCAGACCGGCGGCGCGGTGACCGGCGGCGAACGGCCGCGCGGCGTCGACGTGCTCACCTGGGCGGACACCCGCCGCCGGTTGGGTGACGGCGGCGCGAACGGGGTGCTCGCCTTCGGCTTCGTCGCCGGCGCCGCCGGCGGGACCGTGCTCGGCCTGCTCGCGATCGCCTTCACGGTGCTGGCCGGCGCCCGGGCGCGTGGCCAGGTGCTGTCCCGGCTGCGCACCCTCGGCCTGTCCCGCCGGCAGTGGCGCGGGCTGCTGCTGGTGGAGCTGGCTCCGCTGGTGGGCGTCTCGGTGCTCACCGGCGCGCTGGTCGGGACGATCCTGCCGCTGCTGCTCACCCCGGTGCTCGGCCTGTCCGCCTTCACCGGTGGGGTCCCGGTCCAGGTGGCGTTCGAGCCCGGCCTGGTGGCCGGGGTCGTCCTGCTCGGCGCGGTCGCCCTCGGCTTCGCGGTCGCCGTCGAGGCCCTGAACAACCGCCGGATGCGCCTCGGCGAGGTGCTTCGGCTCGGAGAGGAGAGCTGACATGACCGCTACCGCGGAGACCACCGCCGTGCCGGACCTGGCCACCCTGCAACAGCGGGCCGCCCAGCGGGCGGCGGAGCGGGCCGGCGGCCGGGACCGGTTGCGCGGCCACATCGTCTGCGACGGCCTGGTCCGGATCTTCAAGAGCGAGGGGGTGGAGGTGGTCGCCCTCCAGGGGCTCGACCTGGTCATCGACCGGGGCGAGCTGGTGGCGATCGTGGGGGCCTCCGGCTCGGGGAAGTCGACCCTGCTGAACATCCTCTCCGGGCTGGACACCCCCACCGCCGGCATCGCCCGGGTCGGGGACTACGACCTGCTCAACCTCTCCGCGCGGCGGCGGCTGAGCTACCGCCGCGACATGGTCGGATTCGTCTGGCAGCAGACCGGTCGCAACCTGCTGCCGTACCTGAGCGCGCTGGAGAACGTCGAGCTGCCGATGCGGCTGGCCGGGCGGCGGGGCGGCCGACGGGCCCACCGCGAGCGGGCCCGCGAGCTGCTCGACCTGGTCGGCGTGGGCTACTGCGCCGACCGGCGGCCCGGGCAGCTCAGCGGCGGCGAGCAGCAGCGCTGCGCGGTGGCGGTGGCGGTGGCCAACGACCCCGAGGTGCTCTTCGCCGACGAGCCGACCGGTGAGCTGGACGAGGCGACCGGCGCGGACGTGTTCGGGGCGCTGCGCACCATCAACGCCGAGCTGGGCGTCACCGTCGTGGTGGTCACCCACGACCACGCCGTGGCCGACCAGGTCCGCCGGACCGTCGCGATCCGCGACGGCCGGACCGCCTCCGAGGTACGCCGGACCGCGCGGGTCGGCGCGGACGGCAGCACCGAGCTGGTCAGCGAGGAGTACGCCGTGCTGGACCGCACCGGCCGGATGCAGCTGCCGGCGTCCTTCGTCGACGCGCTGTCGTTGCGGGACCGGGTGCGGCTCAACCTGGAGCCGGACCACGTGGAGGTGCGGCCGGGCGACCGGGCCCGGGACGGGTCGGAGGCGCCGCGATGAGCGGGCGTGGAGTCAGTGGGTACCGCGCGGTCGGCCGGGTCCGTCGCGCCGAGCAGAGCGGGACGGTGTCATGAGCGAGCGGGACGTGGCGACGGACGGGCGGCCGGACCCGGCGGGGATCGCGGTCACCGACGAGGTGGTCCGGGTGGAGGGGATCAGCCGCACCTTCGGCCGCGGTGAGCACGCGGTGCACGCCGTGCGGGACGTGTCGTTCTCGGCCGGGCGGGGCGAGCTGGTCGCCGTGCGGGGGCGCTCCGGGGCGGGCAAGACGACCCTGCTGAACCTGGTCGGCGGGCTGGACCGGCCCGACTCGGGCCGGGTGGTGGTGGCCGGGCACGACGTGACCGGGGCCGGCGAGCGGGAGTTGCTGGAGCTGCGCCGTGGCACCGTCGGCTTCGTGTTCCAGACCTTCGGGTTGGTGCCGATCCTGTCCGCCGCGGAGAACGTCGGCGTGCCGCTGCGGCTGGCGCGGGTCCCGGCCGCCGAGCGGGAGGAGCGGGTGGCGGTGCTGCTGGAGCTGGTCGGCCTGGGTGCGCACGCCGCGCAGCGGCCGTACGAGCTCTCGGGCGGGCAGCAGCAGCGGGTGGCGGTGGCCCGGGCCCTGGCCAACGAGCCGGACCTGCTGATCGCCGACGAGCCCACCGGTCAGCTCGACTCGGAGACCGGCCGGTCGATCATGGACCTGCTCCGGGCGGTCGTGCACGCGCGGGGCATGACCGCGCTGGTCGCCACCCACGATCCGGCCCTGATCGACCTCGCCGACCGCGTCCTGACCCTCCGCGACGGCCGCCTCGTCCCCGCCTGACCGCCCACCCGCTGTCGCGCCCGCCCCTCCGCCCCGGCTCGCGCCGTCGGTCGTGTACCTCGTGCCCCGACGAACGGGGCATGTCATCCCGGAACGACGGCACGGACCGCAGGATCGGCGCGGTCAGGGGCCGGGTGCGACGGGGTGTGGGTCAGAGGGCAAGCTTCATGCCCTCGTGGCTGGGGGTGAAGCCGAGGCTCACGTAGAAGCGGTGGGCGTCGTGGCGGCTCTTGTCGGTGGTGAGCTGGACCAGGGCGCAACCCCGCTGCTTCGCCTGGTCGACGGCCCAGGTCATCATCTGCCGGCCGAGCCCTCGCCCGCGCAGGTCGGAGCGGACGCGGACAGCCTCGATGAGCTGCCGCTCCGCGCCGTGCCGGCCGAGCCCGGGGATGTAGGTGAGCTGCATGCAGCCGAGCACCTCACCCTCCGCGTCGGCCACGATCAGCTGGTTGCGCGGGTCGGCGGCGATGTCGGCGAACGCCTTCTCGTACACGGCGTCGACCTCCGTGAAGTCCCGGGACTTGCCGAGCACGTCGTCGGCCAGCAGGGCGAGCACGGCGGGAAGGTCGGCCCGGACGGCCTCGCGGAAGATCACATCGCTCATGCCGCCCAGCGTGGCACAGCGACACACACCGATGCGCGGGCGGCGCTTGCCCGCGCCGGGCAGCATGATGCCTCATGGACGTCCTGCTGCTGCCGTTCCGGTGGATCTACCGAGGGCTGGTCTGGTTCGCCAACTCGCCCCGAACGTTGAT
This sequence comes from Micromonospora sp. NPDC047670, assembly GCF_043204915.1. Lineage (NCBI taxonomy): Bacteria > Bacillati > Actinomycetota > Actinomycetes > Micromonosporales > Micromonosporaceae > Micromonospora > Micromonospora sp. NPDC047670. The sequence goes on along the minus strand of NZ_JBIDDA010000003.1, from coordinate 227,234 downwards.
CGCCTCCTACCTGCTGATGATCGTCGTCGCCGGCGTCATCTACGGCGAGGTCGAGAACCGCAGCCCGGCGGACGCGGTCTGGTGGGCCGTCGTGACCGCGTCGACCGTCGGGTACGGCGACATCTCACCGGTCAGCTGGCAGGGCCGTACGCTCGCCGCGCTGCTCATCTCGACCATGGTCCTGCTGGTCATCCCGTTGATCACCGCGCACTTCGCCAGCCAGCTGATCGTCGACGACGACGCCTTCGAGCACGAGGAGCAGGAGCAGCTCAAGGCCGATGTCCGCCGGATGCGGGCGCTGCTGGAGGAGATCGCCGCCCGGCAGGGCATCGAGCTGCCGGACCTGCCGCCGGAGCGGCCGGTCAGCGGGCCGGGCAGCGCAGCCCCTCCCGGGGAACTGTCAGGTCGATCAGGTAGGCGTCGACGGCCTCGGTGATGCAGGAGGTCTGCGGGTAGGCGGTGTGCCCCTCGCCCTCCCAGGTGAGCACCCGGCCGACGCCGAGCATCTCGGCCAGCTCGCCGGTCTGCTCGTACGGGGTCGCCGGGTCGCCGGTGGTGCCCACCACCAGGATCGGCGGCGCCCCGTCGGCCCGCCCGGTCGGGTACGGGTCGCGGCCGCCCGGCCACTGGGTGCAGGAGAGCATGCCCACGGCCAGGGCCGGGCCGAACAGCGGGTACTTCGCCCGCCACTGCGACTGGAGCTGGCGGATCTGCTCCCGGCTCGGCTTCTGCTCCTCGTCGGCGCAGTTGACGGCGAGGTTGGCGTCGAACAGGTTCGAGTAGCGACCGTCGGAGTCCCGGTCCGCGTACGCGTCCGCGAGGCGGAACACGTCCGTCGGGTCGCCGCCCTCCAGCTTGTCGATGGCGCCGGCCAGCTCCTGCCAGCCCTGCTCGGTGTAGAGCGAGGAGATGATCGAGTAGAAGACCCAGCCCGCGGTGGCCTCCCGACCGTCGTCACCGCGCACCGGGGACACCCGCGCCTTGTCGATGGCCGCGGTGACCGCGGCCCGGGCGTCCGGGGCGATCGGGCAGCGGTCGGCGTTGGCGGCGCACCAGCGGGTGAAGTTGCCGAACGCCCGCTCGAAGCCCTTGGCCTGGCTCTCCGACCCGGCGACCAGGTCCTGCTTCGGGTCGACCGCGCCGTCGAGCACCAGCGCCCGCACCCGCTGCGGGTAGAGCTGCGCGTAGGTGGCGCCGAGCAGGGTGCCGTAGGAGTAGCCGAGGTAGGTCAGCTTGTCGTCGCCGACGGCCGCGCGGACCGCGTCCATGTCCCGGGCGGCCTGCTCGGTGCCGTAGAGCGGCAACTGGTCGCCGTACCGGTCGCCGCAGCCGCGCCCGATCCGCTGGCTGAGCGCGACGAACCCGTCGAAGGACTGCTGGCTCCGCGGATCGGGGTCGTAGCCGAAGTTCGCGTCCAGGTCGGCGTCCGGGATGCACTCCACCGGGCTGGAGCGGGACACCCCGCGCGGATCGAACCCGACGATGTCGAACCGGTCGGTGATCGAGGTGGGCAGGCCGCCGAACGCCGGGCCGAAGGAGAGGTAGACCGCCGTGTCCACCCCGGAGCCGCCGGGGCCGCCCGGGTTGACGACCAGCGAGCCGATCCGGTCGCGTTGGGCGGTCGACCGGGCCCGCAGCAGCGCGATCTCGAAGGTCTGCCCCGCGCCCGGGCCGGTCGCGACCCCGCCGCCCGTGCCCCAGTTGCGCGGCACCTTGATCCGCGCGCACTCGTAGCGCATGTTCGGCGCGCCCCGGCCGACCAGGTCCTCGGCCACCTCCGGGCAGGCCCGCCAGGTCGGCGCGGCGCCCGGCGCGGCGGCCTCGCCGTCGGTGTCCGTCCGGGGCGCGAACGCCGGGAGGGTGCAGCCGGCGGCGAGCAGCGCGGCGGCCACCAGGCCGGCCAGGGTGAGCCGGAACCGGCGGGTCCGGGCGGGAGTGCGGGTCACGAGCGGGCCTCCGTGATCGGGTCGACGGCCAGGCTACGCCGGGCCCGCGGTGGACTCCGCGGTCGCCGTCGGGTCACCGCGGAGCACCTGGTCCACATCGAACCGGACCGGCCGGTCGAGCTGGTCGTAGCGGCAGGAGCGGGGATCGCGGTCGGGCCGCCAGCGGGCGAACCGGGCGGTGTGCCGGAACCGGTCGCCCTCCATCGCGTCGTAGGCCACCTCGACCACCAGCTCGGGGCGCAGCGGCTCCCACTCCAGGTTGCGCGTGCCGGTCCAGCGGCTCACCCCGCCGGGGAGGCGCTGGCCGCGCTCGTGGTCGCCGTGCACCCACGGGTGGTCGGCGCCGACGTCCCGGTAGGGCTCCAGCTCCTCCAGCAGCTCCGCGCGCCGCGCCATCGTGAACGAGGCGCTCACCCCGACGTGGTGCAGGACGCCCTCGTCGTCGTAGAGCCCGAGCAGGAGCGAGCCGACCACCGGACCGGACTTGTGCCACCGGAACCCGGCGACCACCACGTCGGCGGTGCGCGCGTGCTTGACCTTGAACATGAGCCGCTTGCCCGGCTCGTAGGGCAGGTCGGCCGGCTTGGCGATCAGGCCGTCCAGGCCGGCGCCCTCGAGAACGTCGAACCAGCGGTGGGCGGTGTCGACGTCGGTGGTGACCTGGGTGACGTGCACCGGCGGCCGCACCCCCGCCAGGGCCGCCTCCAGCCGCGCCCGGCGCTCGGGATAGGGCTGGTCGAGCAGCGTCTCGTCATCGAGGACGAGCAGGTCGAAGGCGACGAAGTCGGCCGGCGTGGTCTCGGCCAGCAGCTTCACCCGGGACGCGGCCGGGTGCACGCGCTGGGCCAGCAGCTCGAAGTCGAGCCGGGGCTGCCCGTCCGGGCCGTCCCGCCGGATCACGATCAGCTCGCCGTCGACCGCGCACCGCTCGGGCAGCTGCCGGCGCGCCTGCTCGACCACCTCCGGGAAGTAGCGGGTCATCGACTTCCCGCCCCGGCTGGACAGCTCCACCTCGTCGCCGTCGCGGAACACGATGCACCGGAAGCCGTCCCACTTCGGCTCGTACGTCATCCCGGGCGCGGTGGGGATCCGCGGGACGCTCTTGGCCAGCATCGGCTCGACCGGTGGATTGATCGGCAGCTTCACGGCGACCAGTCAACCAGACGGCACCGACAGTCGTGAGGCAGATCACGGTCGGTTGCCGGGCGGCGTGTCCGCCCGCGCGCCGCTCGTGCCGCACCGGGCGAATCAGGAAACCGCAGGTCAGAGCTACTTTCGCGGGGTGTCGGAGTGGGTCTGCGGGTGCTGCGGTAGGTGGCGGGTGAGCGTCGAGCTGATCCGGGGCCGGCACCGCTACCGGCTGGTGCGGCGCTACCCGGCCCGGTTCGGCGGGGGCAAGGACGTGGTCGGCGAGGTCGGCTCCGTGGCGGAGCTGGAGGAACTGCTGCGCCGGCGCACCCCCCTCGGGCTGGCCGACCTGCACGAGGCCGCCTGACCCGGCGCCGCCCGCCAACGCCCCCGACGGCCTCAGGCGTCGAGGCGGGCGGGATCGGCCACGGCCTTCTCCAGCAGGGCCAGCCGGTGGCCGTTCGGGTCCGGCCGGTGCCCGACCACCCGGTAGCCGTGCCGGCCGTACAACCGCAGGTTCTGCTCGCTGTCGGCGCCCGTGAAGAGCGCGAAGCGGCGGACCCGGCCGGCGCAGGCCGCCTCGACCGCCCGCAGCAGCCGCCCGCCGACGCCCCGACCCTGCTGGTCGGGGGCGACCGAGAGGCGGCCGACGTGCGCGGTGTCGTCCTCGACGTGCGCCCGCACCGAACCGACCAGCCGGTGACCGAACCGGGCGGTGAGCACCGTCGCCGGTCCCGCGAGCACGGCCCGCACCTCCTCAAGGGTCTCGGTCAGCGGCGGCAGGAACGGGTCGGCGTAGCGCTGGGCCTCGACGAGGTACGCGGCGCGCTGCACGGTGAGGATCTCCCCGGCGTCCGTCACGTCGGCGGGGGCGATGCGCAGCTCGAAGATCACCCCGACAGCCAACCACAGCCGGACCCGCGGACCCACCACACCCGCCTCCCGGCACGGCCCCGCCACCCGACCCCACCACCCCGGCCCCGCCTCCGCCGGGATGCGGACAACTTCCGGGAAATAGTGGCCTCCGCCAGCCCGGAGGCCACTATTCCCAGGAAATTGCGCACGCCGCCACGACGCCGATGCCCGGCGCCACCGTCGTCAGGGCGAGCCGGACCTCCCGCCCGGCCGTCGTCGCGCCCGGCGGCCGCCGCGTCCACCGTCGCCGCGTCCGGCGGGCGTCCCGCCGGCGCCAGCCGTACGCTGGCGGGGTCCCGTCGAGCCGTGGGAGGTGCGCGCCGTGCCGGCACTGACCTATCCGCACGTCGGTGCCACCCGCAGCGGGGAACTGCCGCCCGGGTGGCGGCACGTGCGGCACCGGGTTCGGCTGCCCGACTCGTGTTTCGCCGCCGCCGGGGCGGCCGTACTCGGCTGGCGCCTGCACCGGGCGGCCGGCATCCGGATGGACGCGGCGGCCGAGCGCGCGGCGCCCGGGGTGCGGGTGGTCTCCCGGCTGGGCGTCGGGCCGCTGCGGCTGGCCGCGCCCTGCGAGGTGGTCTGGGCCGTCGACGACGACCGGCGGGCCGGCTTCGGCTACGGCACGCTGCCCGGGCATCCGGCCAGCGGCGAGGAGGCGTTCGTGGTCGGCCGCGACGCCGCCGGCCGCGTCTGGTTCGAGGTGATCGCGTTCAGTCGTCCCGACCGCTGGGTGATGCGCGCGGCCGGGCCCGCGGGCCGGGCCTTCCAGCACGCGTACGCCTGGTGGCTCGGCCGCACCCTGCGCCGCCTCTGCGCCCGCTCCTGACCCCTCCGGCGCGTCACCGCCGACCCGGTCCCCGCGAGGGCGCAGCCGGCAGGCGGTCACGGGTGGCGCGGCTTGCGGCGGTCCCGCGCGGGCGCGGCTTGCGGGCGGTCACGGGTGGCGCGGCCGGCGGGCGGAGAGCGGCGGTCAGAACCGGGCGAAGGAGCGGATCGGCATCCGGGGCCCGTACCTCGGCGCCTGGACGCCCCCGGCCGCCAACAGCACGCACACCCGCCCCCGGTGCCCCCGGAACGGCTCCAGCAGGGCCAGCATCCGGGCGTCGTCGCCGCGCGGCTCGCCCGCGAGGGCCCAGGCCACCGTGTTCGGCACGTGGAAGTCGCCGACGCTGACCGCGTCCGGGTCGCCGTACGCGATCCGGACCACCTCGGCGGCGGTCCACGGCCCGATGCCCGCGACGGCGGTGAGCCGGCGGGTGGCCTCGGCGGAGTCCGCGCAGCGTTCCAGCCGGTCCGCGACGGCGGCGGCGCGGCGCAGCGTGTCGGCCCGGCGCTGCTCCACGCCGAACGGGTGGAACACCCAGTACGGGGTGGCGGCCACCGCCGCCGGCTCCGGTGGCAGCAGCAGCGGCTGCATCGGTCCGGGCGCCGCCTCGGCGAAGTGCCGCACGGTCGCGGCGTACGCCCGGTACGCCTCCTTGCCGGTCACCTTCTGCTCGAAGACCGCCCGGAGCAGCCGGGGGAAGATCTGACCGGTCGCCGGCATCCGCAGCCCCCGGTGCTGGGCCGCCAGCCGCGCCACCACGGGGTGGCCGGCGGCGAGTTCCGCGAACCCGGTGAGGTCGTCGCGCAGCCCGGCGACGGCGTCCGCCCGCTCGATGACCCAGTCGGCGCCCGGGCCGTAGCCCTCGGCGAGCAGGTCGCCGCCTGACGGCCGCAGGGCGAGGGTGGCCGGCCCGTCGGGGGTGCGGGTGGCCCACCAGAAGGTGCCCGCCGCGATCCGCGCGCAGGGGTCGTACGGGCTGAAGGTCAGCGCCCGGACCGAGGCGGCCAGCCGGTACCCGGCCGGCGGGCGCAGCTCCCGACGGGCGGTCGGTTCGGTCCCGGTCACCCGCACATGCTGTCACGCCCCGCCCGCGTGACCGACGACACCGCCGGCGCACGGGGCGCCGGCGGTGCCTCTCCACCGGGCGGACCGGCCGGTGCCCGGCCGGGGGTGCGGGTGTGGGGGGACCTCGGCGGTACGCGCCCGCTGGCATGAACGCGCCCGCCGCCCTCGTCCGCCCGGGGAAAACCGTGGTCGTTCCTCCGCCTGCGGGCGGGCGGCCCGCACCGGGGCGCCGACCCCGGCGTCGGGGCCGGCTCCGCGGGGTGGGGACGCGGCGTCGCCGGGGCGCCGGTCGTCGCGCCCCGCGCGGTGGCCGGCCGCGCCCTCCCCGGCTACGACCGGCCACCGGGTCCGGCGGGATCAGTACGAGTAGTCGGCGCCGCCCTGCTCGGCCTTGTCGTCCGAGGGCGGGGCGACCGGCTTGGGAGTGCCGGTCGGCAGGCAGGTCAGGTTCTTCCTGCCGTCCGGGGCGACCACGAACCAGGTGCCGCCGACGCCCTGGCCCTTCCACTGGCCGGGCTTCTTGTCGCCGATGTAGCGGTAGAGCGGCCAGCCGTCGAGGGTGATCTGCCGGGTGCCGTCCTGCCGGGTGACCGTGCCGACGTTGTCGTCGGAGACGCCGTTGAGCTCCGGGTCGCCGTCGGTCAGCGCCGGGGGCCACACCTCGGCGCACTTGTCGACGCAGTTCGACGTCGGCGGGTCGTTGGTGTCCTTGTCGAAGCGGTAGAGGATCCAGCCGTCCTGGTCGGTGACCACGCTGCCCATCCGGGCGACCTTCCTGCCGTTGAGCTCCTCGGTCAGCTCCACGTCGGCCGGGGGCGGCGCGTCGGCCGCCGGAGCCTCCGGGGACGCCGAGACCTCGGGCTCGGCCGCCGCGGTGGGTTCGGCCGCGGCGACGGCGACCGGCTCGGCCGCGCTCGAGTTCGCCCCGTCGTAACCCGCGGGAGCGCAGGCCGTCAGTGCGACCATCGCGCTCGCGACGATGGCGGTTCGCTTCAGCTGTGCCACGTGCCCTCCTCATTCTCGGCAGTACGCCGGGTAATACGGCGCGACGGCTGTCAAGGTTGAATGTGGAACGGTGGTCAATTTCACAGGGAATGGTTGAACCGATCCCGCGCGGAATCCGTGTCCCGGTTCGGGACGGCGATTTCCGGAGAACGGCACACAGATCGGCGCCGGTCATTGTCGTCAACCGGCGCCGATCGGGCGGTGGAAGTCACATCGGCACGGTGACCAGCGGGCTCGCCACCCCCGAGGCGTCCACCGACTGCACCTGGAACTGTTTGATCTCCGTCTTGCGGGTGGACGTGGTGGCCGACAGGGTCAGGGCCTCGGAGTTCGCGTTGGTGCCGTAGCCGGTGCCCGGCACCGACCAGGTGGAGATCACCTCGCTGGTGTTGTTCTTCCGCACCACCACCAGGCGGCAGGCCCGCGGCCCGGGCAGCCTCGCCAGGGTGAAGTTCACGCTGGTGCCGAACTGCTTCGAGGCGACGAAGAACGTGGCCTGCACGCCGGTGGTCTGGTCGGTGACGTTGGTCTTCTCGCCCTCCACCGCGACGGGACCGCCCAGGTTCGGGTCGTTCGGGTCGCTGGAGGCGGCCACGGTCGGGCGTTCCGCCGGGGCGCTGGCGGTCGGCTCGGCCACCACCTCCGGCGCGCTGTCCTCGGCGATGCTGACGAAGCCGATCGCGGTCAGCCCGCCGAAGACCACCACCGCCGCCGCCGTGGCGAGCAACTGCCGGAACCGGCTGCGCCGCCGGTGCGCGCGGACCGCGACCAGCGTCCGGTCCAGCAGGGCCGGGTCGGTCTGCGTCTGCTCCACCGCGGCCATCGTCTCGCCGTCGATGTCGGAGAGCATGCCGACGACCGGCACCATCGTCTCCAACTCGGCGGCGCACGCCCAGCAGGTGGCGAGGTGCTCCTCGAACCGTTGTGTGTCGTGCTCGTCCAGCACGCCCAGCGCGTACGCCGCGACGTCCATGTGGTCCGCCCGGCTCATTCCGTCACCCCCCGTTCCTGCAGAGCCGTGCGCAGCGCGCGCAGCGCGTAGTAGACCCGCGACTTGGCGGTGCCGAGCGGCAGGCCCAGCTCCTCGGCCGCCTCGGGCACCGTCCGACCCCGGAAGTACGTCGCCACCAGGATCTCGCGATGCGACTGGCTCAGCGTACGCAGCGCGTCCGCCACCGTCATCGTGCGCAGCACCCGGTCGGTGCTGTCCGCCTCGGCGAACGCGGTCAGGTCCCGGTCGTACGTCTCCGCCGGCCGGGCCTGCTCGCTGCGGTGCTCGTCGATGGCGATCCGACGGGCCACCGTGACCAGCCACGGCCGCAACGAACCCTGCCCCTGCGCCCCCAGCCGGTGCGCGTTGCGCCACGCCCGCAGCAGCGTCTCCTGGACGATGTCCTCCGCCCGCTGCCGGTCGCCGCCGGTGAGCCGCATGACGAACGCCAGCAACGGTCCGGCGTGCTCGGCGTAGAGCAGCCGGATCAGCCGGTCCGAGTGGCCGGCCTCGGCCGACGGCGCCTGGTGGCGTCCGGGGGCGGAGCGCGGCGTCACCGGCCCATTCTGGCGAGGCGCCGGACGGGCGTCGACCCCGCGAGCCGACGCTCCCGGCCGGGACTGGGACCGCGCGGACATCCAGTCCGGCTGCACCCTGTCGCCGTGCCAACCGGCCGCCACCGCATGCATGCAGACCTCCGGGTGTCCGATGACATCGGCCGTCCCCCTCGGGCACGGCCGCCCGGTGGTACGCAGCGCCCCCGCGAACGGATCAACGGCGCACGGAAAAAATTCCGGGCGGAGGCGGGGTCGAGTCGGTGGCGTCGGCGTCGCGGACCACCGGGGCGCCGCCGGTGAACCGGTCGAGTTCCTCGCCGGCGAGCACCCGCCCGGGGAACCAGTCCCCGGCGGCGCGCCGGGTCAGCTCCGGCACCGGCGGCTCGACCCGGCCCGCCACCAGCACCAGGTTGCCGTAGCGCCGCCCGCGCAGCACCGCCGCGTCACCGACCAGGCAGGCGCGGGGCAGCACCGAGCGGACCGTGGCGACCTGCCCCCGCGCGTGGCGCAGCGGCGGGCCGTCGGCGACGTTCGCCAGGTGGAAGCCGTCGGGGCGCAGCACCCGGGCCACCTCGGCGGCGTACTCCACCGAGGTGAGGTGGGCCGGGGTGCGCGCGCCCGCGAACACGTCGGCCACCACCACGTCGTAGCTGGCGTCCCGGCTGGCGGCGAGCACCGCGCGGGCGTCGGCCACCCGCACCCTGAGCCGGAAGTCCGCCGGCCAGGGCAGGGCGCGGCGGACCAGCTCGACCAGCGCGCCGTCCACCTCGACCACCCGCTGGGTGGAGCCGGGCCGGGTGGCCGCCACGTAGCGGGGCAGGGTCAGCGCCCCGCCGCCGAGGTGCAGCACCCGCAGCGGCGCGCCGGCCGGGGCCACCAGGTCGATCGCGGCGGCCAGCCGCCGGACGTACTCGAACTCCAGGTGCGTCGGGTCGGTCAGGTCCACGTGCGACTGCGGCGCGCCGTCCAGCAGCAGCGTCCACGAGCCCGGCCGGTCCGGATCGGGCACCAGCTCGGCCTGCCCGGTGTCCACCCGCGCGGCCACGGTCTCGGCGGCCCGCCTGCGTCCCATCAGCGGCGGGCCCGGGCGGCGGCCGTGAGCACCCGGTGCAGCAGCCGCGCGTCGCCGAGCAGGGCCCGCAGCCGGCGCTCCAGGCCGGCGATCGGGATGAGGTTCTGCGGCGCCCGCGGGTCCTTGTAGGGGGTGGAGGCGAACCGGGGCAGCGTCACCAGCGACAGGTCGGCCAGCTCCACCGCCTCGTCGACGCTCAGCTCGGCGGAGCACTCCATCCGGACGATGCCCGCCCACGGGGCGCCGAGGGCCACCGGCAGCCGCAGATACCACGACCAGCCGCCCCACGCCGTGCCGAGCCGGAACACCGGCGACCGCTCGCCGGCCGCCAGCCCGGTGACCACCGCCGTCAGCCGGGCGTCGAGGTACTGGCTGTGCTGCGTCTTGATGTAGCCCAGGGTGCGGGGCAACTGCCGCCGGTTGCGCAGCGGGCCGTCGACGACCAGCAGGTCACCGTCCGTGCGGGCGGCCCCGGAGACCTCCACCTCCAGCGCGGTCAGCGGCCCCTGCACCGCGGCGGGAAGCTTGGTCAGCTCGCCCGTGCCGCTGACCCGGTGTACCGGGTAGCGGACGCTGCCGGCGACCACGTCCACCGCGGAGGGGCTGGCGGTGAACAGGCCCCGGCCGACCTTCGCCCCGGCGAGCTGCGCCGCGCCGCGCTCCAGGTCGCACCGGACCACCCCGGCCGCGTACGACGCGGCCAGGCCGGGGAAGGAGGCGCCGTCGTCCTCCGCCGTCCAGACGCTCGCGTCGATCCGGCGCACCCCGTCGACCAGCAGCACCACGTCGGGGGCGCGCACGCCGGGGCGGGGCCCGATGGCCCGCCAGTCGACGGCGGGCAGCTCGACGTCCGCCTCGACCTGGGCGCTGCTCGGCGCGGCGGGACCGCCGCCGGACGCCTCGAACGAGGCGCCGTACGCCGGGTCCCAGGCGTCGACGAAGAACCGGGGATCGGTCACCGGGGCGAGCCTCCCGTCGTGGACCGGGGGAGGCCGGGTCGGCCCCCGCTCACCGGCCGGTCCGCTCGACGCGGGCCGACCGGGCGTCCTTGCTGACCTCGAAGCGGACCGGGATGCGTTCGGCCAGGGCCGGCACGTGGGTGACCACCCCGACCATCCGGTCGCCCCGGGCGGCCAGATTCTCCAGGGTGGCGGCCACCGTGTCGAGCGTCGCCGCGTCCAGCGTGCCGAAGCCCTCGTCCAGCACGATCGACTCCAGGCTCGCCGCCGTGGTGGACATCCCGGCGAGCTGCTCGGACAACGCCAGCGCCAGCGCCAGCGACGCCTGGAAGGTCTCGCCGCCGGACAGGGTCCGCACGCCCCGGCGCAGCCCGGCGTCGTGGTGGTCGACGACGAAGAACTCGCCCTTGTCGTGCACCAGGTCGTACTGCCCGCCGGAGAGCTCCCGCAGGATGCCGGAGGCGCCGTCGACCAGCAGGTCCAACGCCTCGGCCAGCAGCCACCGCTCGAAGTTGTTGGCCCGCAGGTGCCCCGCGAGGGCCCGGGCCACCTGCGCCTCGCGCTCGTACCCGGCCCGCTGCTCGCGCAGCCCACCGGCCTGCTCGCGACGGCGCTCCAGCTCGCGCAGGTCGGCCTCGGCCCGTTCCAGGGCGCGGTCGGCGGCGCGTACCGGATCGTCGGTGGCCGGCAGCCCGGCGGCGGCGAGGATGCCGGCGATGCGCTCGCCGACGCCGGCCGCCACCGCCTCGGCCTCCGTCACCGCGGCGGCCCGACCCGCCCGCTCGGCGCGGCGGCGCTCCGCCTCGGCGCCGGCCCATCCGGTGAGGACGGCCCACGCCGCGCCGAGGTCCTCGCGGTCTGCCGCCGGCGGACCGAATCGGGCCAGCCCGTCGCGGGTGGCGTCGAACGCCCGCCAGGTCGCGCGCAGCCGCTCCTCGGCGGCGTCCACCGCCGCCCGGGCCCGCCGCGCCGCCTCCCGGCCGGCCCGCACCGCCGCCGCCGACTCCTCCAGCGCCCGGCGCAGCCGCGCGTGGTCGTCGAGCTCGCGGCGCAGCACCGCCGGCTCGGCCGCACCGGCCAACTGCCCGTCCAGCTCGGCCAGCCGGGCGTCCAGCTGGTCCTGCCGGGCCCGCGCCCGCACCAGCACCCGCTCCAGCTCGCGGGCCGCGGCGTCGCGCTCCTGCACCAGCGCCTGGGCGGCCTTGGTGGCGGCCCGCGCCGCCCGCCCCGCCGCCGTGGCGGCGGCGACCGCCGAGTCCGCCGGCACCGCCGGCACCCTCGCCACGGTCTGCTCGCAGACCGGGCAGGTCGCCCCGTCGCGCAGGTGCGCCCGCAGCGCCACCGCCTGGTCGGTCGCCTTGGCCTCCTCGTGGGCCCGGAAGGCGGCCTCCAGCTCGGCCTCGGCCCGCTCGGCCGTCGCCCGCGCCTGCGCCAGCGCCGCCACCGCGGCGGCGTGCTCGCCCTGCGCCGCACCCACCGCCGCGCGGACCGTCTCCGCCTCGCCGGCCAGCTTCTCCCGGTCGGTGTACGCCCGCAGCAGCAGCCGCAGCGCGCTCTCGTCGCCGGCGGCGGCCAGCTCGCCGCGCAGCTTCTCCTCCCGCTCCTCGGCCAGCGACACCGCCGTCGCCGCCTCGTCCGCGTCGGTCCGCGCCGACGCCACCGCCCGGGCGACCTCGGCCACCCCGTCCGGCGCGCGCACGGCGGCCAGTACCGCCAGGTCGGCGTCGAGGGCGGCCAGCGCCGCAGCCGCCTCCCGCGCCGTCGTCCGGGCCGCCGCCAGCTCCGGTACGGCCTCCGTCACGGCCTCGACCAGCTCCCGCATCCGGTCGACCCGTCCGGTGGCCGCCGCCAGCGCGGCGTCGTCGACGTCGGCGAGCCCGGCGAGCGCCTGGTCGACCGCCTCCAGCTTCGCCTCGGCCTGCGCGGCGCGCGCGGTCGCCTTCTTCTGCACCTCCTCGTAGACCCCGAGGCCGAGCAGGTTGACCAGGATCTGCTGCCGGGTGGCCGGCTTGGCGTGCAGGAAGTCCGCGAACTGTCCCTGCGGCAGCACCACGCAGCTGGTGAACTGCTCGTACGGCAGCCCGACCGCCTCCAGCACCGCCTGCTCCATCTCGGCCGGGGTGCCGGCGACCACCTCGCCGAGGTCCTCCGGGCTCAGCCCGGTGTCGAGCTTGGTCACGTCGAAGCCGGCGGGCATGAGCTGCAACCCGGCGTTGGCCGTCTTGACGTTGCCCCGTCCGTCCCGGCGCACCACCCGGGTCGCCACGTAGCGGGCGCCGCCGGACTCGAAGACCAGCCGGACGCGCGCCTCGGTGGCCGAGGGCGCGAGGGCGTTGGCCAGCCCCCGGGTGCCGCCCCAGCGGGGCACCGTGCCGTAGAGGGCGAAGCAGATCGCGTCGAGCACCGTCGACTTGCCCGAGCCGGTCGGCCCGATCAGGGCGAAGAAGTCGGCGTCGGTGAAGTCGATCGTGGTCTCGTCCCGGAAGACGGTGAAGCCCGCCATGTCCAGCCGCATCGGCCGCATCAGTGGTCGACCTCCTCGAAGAGCTCGTCGAAGAGCTCCCGCACCCCGTCGTCGGTGTGCCCCCGGCTGTCCAGGTAGTCGGCGAAGAGCTGCCGGGGCGAGCGGCCGGCCCGCTGCGCCGCCCGCGCCCCGCTGCCCGGGGCGGGCACCAGCTCGGGGTCGATCCGGATCTCCAGGGCGCGGGGGAGCAGCTCCTGGACCTCCTCGCGCAGCCCGGCGCGCGGCTGCTCCCGCACGAACACCCGCAGCCAGGCGTCCGGCACCTCCAACTCGGCGAGCTGGGCCAGGGTGCCCCGGACCGTCCGCAGCGTGGCCGCGGCGGGCACCGGCACCTCGCGGACCTGCGCCGCCGTGGTCGCCGTGACCTCGACGACCGTCACCGACGGGACGTTCTCCTGCTCCCCGAAGTCGACGGCCAGCGGGCTGCCGCTGTAGCGGATCGGGCAGGGGCCCTGCACCCGCTGCGAGCGGTGCAGGTGGCCCAGCGCCACGTAGTGCGCGGTGCCGGGGAAGACGGTCGCCGGCACCGCGTAGCCCAGGACGGTGTGCGCGTCCCGCTCGCCGCCGCCGGTGGCCGCGCCGACCACGGTCAGGTGGGCGGTGACCAGGTGCACCCGGTCCGGTTCCGTGAAGCTCTCGGTCAGCCGGCCCAGCACCCGGCCCAGGTGGTCGGCGTACGTCTGGGTGGCCTCGGCGGCGGTCAGCTCGTACATCTCCACGGCCCGGATGGCGTAGCGCTGGGAGAGGAACGGCAGCGCCGCCAGCCGCCAGCGCTCGCCGCCGGCGGTCGTGCCGTCGATGACGTGCTCGTCCGGATTCTCCCGGACGCCGCCGCGCAGGGTGATCCCGGCGGCCTCGGCCCAGGGGCGCAGCGCGTCGAGGGCCTGGCCGTTGTCGTGGTTGCCGCCGATGGCCACCACGTCGGCGCCGGTGCGGCGCAGCGCGGTCAGGGCCCGGGTGACCAGCCGGGTCGCCTCGGGCGTCGGCGCGCCGGTGTCGTAGAGGTCACCGGCGACGATGACCAGGTCGGGCCGCTCGGACCGGGCGACGTCGATCACCCCGGCGAGGACCTGCTTGTGCTCCTCGGCGCGCGACTGGCCCTTGAGGACCTTGCCGACGTGCCAGTCGGAGGTGTGCAGGATCTTCACGGTGACAGCCTTTCGTTCGCGACTGCGGGGCTCGCAGGCTCACTCCTCGCGCTCACCGGTCCGCCCTCAGAAGGGGATGTCGTCGTCGGAGGTGCCGCCACCGGAGCCGACGACCGCGAACGGGTCGACGGACTGGGTGATCGACCGCAGCGTCTCCGACGGCGCCCGGCCGGCCTCGGAGACGCGGGTGGCCCAGGCCGGGAACGGGAACTCCAGGCAGAGCGGCACCGGGATGTCGGGCTGGTTGACGAACATCGTGCCGGGCTTGGCCAGCAGGGCGCGCTGCCGCTGGGCGGGCGGCAGGAAGCCGTACTCCGGGCGGGACGCCTCGGCCGGGTCGAGCCGGCCCACCACGCGGATCGCCGAGTTGGTGACGATCCGGCGCTCCACCTCGCTCGCCGTCTGCTGGGCGCCGACCAGGATCACCCCGAGCGAGCGGCCCCGCTCGGCGATGTCGAGCAGCACCTCCTTGATGGGGGAGGAGCCCTCACGGGGGGCGTACTTGTTGAGCTCGTCGAGCACCACGAAGAGCAGCGGCTTGGCGGTGCCGGACTTCTCCTTGCGCTCGAACTCGCTCTTGAGGGTCACGCCGACCACGAACCGCTGCGCGCGGTCCGGCAGGTTGTGCAGGTCGACCACCGTGACCTGGGCGCTCTCGGCGGTGTTGATCGAGTGCGGGCGGCGGGTGGCCAGGTCGCCCCGGATCAGCCGGGACAGGTCCTTCTTGCTGCCGATCAACCGCCGGGCGAACGCGTTGACCGTGCCCAGCCCGACCGCGCTGCCGGCCCAGTCGGAGCGGGTCTCGTCGTCGTTGAGCTGCTCGACGACGTGGTCGACCAGGTCGGCGTACGAACCGAGCCGCACCCCGTCGATGCTCACCCCGCCGTCGGCGGGCTGGGCGTGCCGGGCCAGGTGCGCGGCGACCGAGTGCACGACCATCGTGTACTGCTGGCGCTCGTCGTCGGCGTCGGCGAAGACGTAGGGCAGCAGGCGGTCGGCGCAGAACTCGGTCAGCGTCCAGTAGAAGCTGTCCACCCCGGTGAGGCGGCTGCTCACGTCGGGCGTGCCGGAGGAGTCGCCGACCCGCGGCGGGGCGTAGACCCGCACGTCGGGGAACGCGCCGGCGGTCAGGCCGAGCTTCGCGTACGCGGCCCGGGTGGCGTCGTCGAGCCGGGTGTTGGGGTGGTCGAGGAAGAGCAGGTCCTCGCCCTTGACGTTGAAGATGAGCGCCTTGGCGTTGACGGCGTCGCCGCCGAGCACCCCGGAGCGGAAGACCGAGTAGAGCAGGAAGGTGGCGAAGCTCGTCTTCGTGGCGACACCGGAGATGCCGGAGATCGACACGTGCGCGCCCCGGCTGCCGTCGAGGAAGTCGGCGTTGAGGTAGACCGGCACCCCGTCGCGGCCCATCCCCATCGGGATCCGCCGCTCCATCCGGTCGAAGTGCAGCGCCCGGGCCCGGGCGTCGCCCTCGGCCCGGTGCACCACCGCGCCCGGCGACGGCGGCACGTAGAGCTCCGGGTCGACCCGGGTGGTGGTGATCTCGGCGGCCTCCTGCACCTGGGCGGGCAGCGTGCCGTCGGCGATGGCGAAGACGTCGGAGTCGAACTGGGCGCCCTCGTGCCGGGCGCGCACCTGGGTGACCACCCCGGCGATCGTCACCGGCTCGCGGTCGGGCAGCTCCCGGCGGGTCACCACGACGTCGTCGAGCTGGAGGTAGCTGCCGGGGGAGACCGCGGTCCAGAACTGCAGCGGGGTGGCGTCGGCCGTGCCCAGCACCCGGCCGACCTCCTCGCCCGGGCCGTCGAACCCGTCGTCAGTCATCGGGCAACTCCGGTCGGCTGGTCGTCGCGGTCGGGGCACACGTGGTGCATCCTGCCGCAGGAGTACGACACGTTGCCACGCGACGCGGCGGACGCCACGCCGCCCCGCCGGTCACCCGCCGCAGCGTGCCCGACCGACCACGCTCAGTCGCGGGCGTAGCGGAGCATGAGGACGCCGTCGGCCGCGGCGAGCACGTGCCGCAACGGCAGGTGGCGCACCGCGCTGGCGTCCCCGGCGGTGATCCGCCCCGGACCCGCGCCGGCGAGCAGCGGGGCGACGGTGAGGCAGACCTCGTCCACCAGGTCGGCGGCGGTGAGCGCGCCGAACAGCCGCGGGCCGCCCTCGCAGAGCAGTTGGTCGAGGCCGCGGCGGCGCAGCTCGGCCAGGCCCTCGGCGAGGTCCACCCGGTCGTCGCCGCAGCGCACCACGTCGGCGACGTCGGTCAGGCCGGTCGGCGCCGCCGCCCCGGCCCGGGTGAGCACCACGGGCCGCACCGGTGCGTCGGCGAACGCGGCCTGCGCCGGGTCGAGGTCGAGCGAGTCGGAGACGACGACGAGGGTCGGGTACTCCGGCAGGCCGTGCGCGCGGCGCCAGGCCCGGCGCCGTTCGTCGAGCCGGACCGCGCGGTAGCCCTCGTGCCGCAACGTGCCGGCGGCCACGACCAGCGCGTCGCAGAGCATCCGCAGCAGGCCGAAGACCCGCTTGTCCGGCTCGCCGGAGAGCCCGGCGGAGTAGCCGTCGACGGAGACCGCGCCGTCGACGCTGGTCACGAAGTTCACCCGCAGGTGGGGGCGGTCCGCGCGACCGTAGCGCGCCGCGAGCGCGGTGTCGTCCAGGGGCCGCGGCGACGGGTCCGGCCAGAGCGCCGAAATCGGGACTCCGACGCTCATTCGCCGGCCGGACCGGTGACCGGAGGGGTGGGTCGGGGGGTACGGTGCTGGCAGTCGCACCAGTTCCGGCCCGGACAGTCGTCGTGCCGCCTCGCCCGGCACGCTCGGCAGATCATGCTCGCAGCCTATGCCGAGGAAGGATGGGACAGCATGCCGCGTCAGATCTTCCAGCTGAAGATTTCCCTGGCCGGGGTCCGGCCGCCCGTCTGGCGCCGGGTGCTCGTCCCGGGCGGCTACACGCTGGACCGGCTGCACCGGGTGGTGCAGCACGCCATGGGCTGGCGGGACTGCCACCTGCACTCGTTCGAGATCGAGGGCCGGCAGTACGGCGAGCCCGACGCCGACGGCGAACTGGCCCTGCACGACGAGCTGGACGTCCGGCTCGACGCGGTGGTCGGCAAGGGCAGCCGGTTCCACTACACCTACGACTTCGGCGACTGGTGGGAGCACGACCTGGTGGTGGAGGACGCCTTCACCGCCGACCCGGACGAGCGCTACCCCTCCTGTCCGGACGGCGAGCGGGCGTGCCCGCCGGAGGACGTCGGCGGCCCGGTCGGCTACCAGGCCCTGCTGGCCGCGCTGGCCGATCCGGGCCACCCCGAGCACCGGTCGATGCGGGACTGGGTGGGCGCGGGCTTCGACCCGGCCGCCTTCGACGCCGGCCGGGCCGGCACCCTGCTGCGCCGGTTCTGCTGACGCCGGCCGGTCCCCGCATCCCGCCGGGCCGGTTCTGCTGGCGCCGCCGGTCGGTCACCCCGCTGGGCCGCCTCCGCCTCCGCCGCCGCGGCTCGGCCCGCACGTCCCGCTGAACCGCTTCGGCAGCCGGAGTCCCCGCCCGCGTCCGCGCGCCGGTGACCGGCCCGGCGTCGTCGACCCCGGTCGCTGAACCGATTCGGCCGCTGCCGGCACCCCTGGCGCGGTGCCGGTCAGCGGGCCAGTCGGCACCCCGACACTGCTCAAACGCCTCGGCGGTAACGATCTGGGAACGCTCCCATAGTCCTATTGACACCCCTGACACCCGCCGGCAATCTCATGGGAGCGCTCCCGAGAACGTGGCACGGCTCACCCGCGCCCGCTCCGGCCGCCCACCGCCGGTCCGCCCGGCGTCGGCGGCGCGCACGGCACCCCCCACCACACCCGACAGAAGCCTCACCACCGAAAGAGGGGTCAGGATGAGCCTCACCACGCGGCGTACCCGCATGGCGGCCGCCGCCCTGGCCGCGATCACCGCCCTCGGCGGCCTCGCGGCCTGCGGCAACGACGACGACGCGCCGGCGGCCGGCGAGAAGCCGGCCAAGCTGGTCGTCGACACGTTCGGCGAGTTCGGCTACGACGAGATCATCAAGCAGTACGAGAAGGACACGGGCATCAAGGTCGAGCTGCGCAAGATCGCCCAGCTCAACGAGTACCGGCCGAAGATCGTCCGGGCGCTGGCCACCGGCAAGGGCGCGGCCGACGTGGTCGCCCTCGAAGAGGGCATCCTCAACGAGTTCAAGGCCAACCCGGCGAACTGGGTCGACCTCGCCCCGCTGGTCGCCGACCACAGCAAGGACTACCTGCCCTGGAAGTACGAGCTGGGCAAGGCGCCGGACGGCCGGCTGATCGGCCTGCCGACCGACGTCGGCAGCCTCGCCGTCTGCTACCGGCGCGACCTCTTCCAGGCCGCCAAGCTGCCGGTCGAGCGCGACCAGGTGGCCGCGCTCTGGCCGGACTGGAACGCCTTCATCGACACCGGCAAGAAGTACCGCGCCGCCACCGGCAAGGGCCTGCTCGACTCGGTCACCACCGCCGCCAGCGCCGTGATGTTCCAGCAGGGCGGCGACCTGTTCTACGACAAGGACGACAACGTCGTCGCCGACAAGAGCGCGGCGGTGAAGACCTCCTGGGACACCGCGATCGCGATGGCGGACGCCAACATCACCGCCGAGACGGCCACCTGGTCGCCGGAGTGGTCGGCCGGCTTCAAGCAGGGCACCTTCGCGGCCACCTTCTGCCCGTCCTGGATGCTCGGCATCGTCGCGGACAACTCCGGCCCCGAGAACAAGGGCAAGTGGGACGTCGCCCCGGTGCCGGGCGGGGCCGGCAACTGGGGTGGCTCCTGGCTCGGCGTGCCGACGCAGAGCAAGCACCAGAAGGAGGCGGCGAAGCTCGCCGAGTACCTGACCAACGCGCAGAGCCAGGTGGCGGCGTTCAAGCTCAAGGGCCCGCTGCCGACCAGCCTGGAGGCGCTGAAGAACCCGGAGTTCCTCGGCTACACCAACGAGTACTTCAACAACGCGCCGACCGGCAAGATCTTCGGTGACAGCGTCGCCAAGATCCAGCCGCTGCACCTCGGCCCGAAGCACCAGGCGGTGAAGGAGAACGCGTTCGAGCCGGCGCTGCGCTCGTACGAACAGGGGCAGGCCACGAAGGACAAGGCCTGGGAGCAGTTCACCAAGGACGCCAAGACGCAGGGCGCCTTCTGACCCACCTCGTCGCCAGGTGGCGTCCGGGTCGACACCCGGACGCCACCGGCGCCGTCCCGTTTCGCCCCCGGACGCCATCGGCGCCGTCCGCGTAAGAGCGCCTGGGCGTCGGCGCGCGCCCGTGCCGACGCCGGGAAAGGACCCCGCATGAGCCTCTCGGCCACGACGGCGCCGCCGTCGCCCGCCGCACCGCCACCCCGCCCGCACTCCCGGCGCCGGTCCCGGTCGCACTCGCTGACCCGCCTGGACCTGAAGTACTCGCCGTACCTGTACATCGCGCCGTTCTTCGTGATCTTCGGCATCTTCGGGCTCTACCCGATGCTGCGGACCGCGTGGATGTCCCTGCACGACTGGAACCTGATCGGCGACCACAGCTTCGTCGGGTTCGACAACTACGTCGCCCTGGTCAAGGACGACTACTTCTGGAATGCCACGCTCAACACGTTCGGCATCTTCCTGCTGTCGACCATCCCGCAGTTGCTGCTCGCCCTGTTCCTGGCGAGCCTGCTCAACCGCACCTTCCTGCGCGCGCGCACGTTCTTCCGGATGGCGATCTTCATGCCGAACGTGGTCTCGGTGGCCGCCGTGGCGATCGTCTTCGGCATGCTCTTCCAGCGCGACTTCGGCGTGATCAACTGGCTGCTCGGTTTCGTCGGGGTCGACCCGGTCGACTGGGACGCCGAGCGCTGGAGCTCCTGGACCGCCATCGCCTCCATGGTCAACTGGCGGTGGACCGGCTACAACACCCTGATCCTGCTCGCCGGCATGCAGGCCATCCCGCGCGACCTGTACGAGGCGGCGGCGCTCGACGGCGCCAACCAGTGGAAACAGTTCTGGCGGATCACCCTGCCGATGCTCACGCCCACCTTCGTCTTCGTGGTGATCCTCTCCACGATCGGCGGGCTCCAGCTCTTCACCGAGCCGCTGGTCTTCGCCAACGGCAACATCATCGGCGGCGACCAGCGCGAGTTCCAGACCCTGGCCATGTACATGTACGAGCTGGGCATCGAGAACCTCAACACCGCCGGCTACGGCGCCGCGGTCGCCTGGGCGATGTTCCTGATGATCGCCCTCGTCTCGGGGATCAACTTCCTGCTCGTCCGCCGTACGGTGAAGTGAGGAACGCCCAGATGAACTCGGCCTCCCGGCGCCTGTGGCGCACCAGCCCGCTGACCTACGTCGCGCTCGTCCTGGCGGCGCTCTTCTCGATCTACCCGTTCTACTACATGGTGGTCATCGCCACCCGCAGCCTGGACTCGATCAACGACGTCCCGCCGCCGGTCACGCCGGCCGGGTCGTTCGGCGACAACTTCGGCCGGGTACTCGACAACGAAGCGGCGAACTTCCTCACCGGCCTGCTCAACTCGGTGATCGTCTCCGGCGTCGTGACGGTCTCCGTGGTGATCACCGGCTCGCTGGCCGGCTTCGCCTTCGCCAAGCTGCGCTTCCGGGGCCGCAACGCCCTGCTGCTGACCATCATCGTCACGATGATGATCCCGACCCAGCTCGGGCTCATCCCGCTGTGGGGCATGATCCAGGACCTCAACTGGTTCGACACCCTCTACGCGGTGACCGTGCCGTTCCTGGTCAGCGCGTTCGGCGTGTTCATGATGCGGCAGTACGCGACCCAGGCCGTCTCCGACGAGCTGATCGAGGCGGGCCGGATGGACGGGGCGAGCACCTTCCGGATCTACTGGAACATCGTGCTGCCCGCGCTGCGCCCCGCCGCCGCCGTGCTCGGCCTGCTCACGTTCATGGAGACCTGGAACTCGTTCCTGTGGCCGTACGCGGTGCTCACGTCGGAGAACCCGACGCTGCAGGTCTCGCTGGCGCTCCTGTCCTACGCCTACTACACCGACTACTCGCAGGTGTTCGCCGCCACCGCGGTCGGCACCCTACCGTTGGTCATCGTGTTCATCGTGTTCGGCCGCCAGATCGTTGGCGGGATCATGGAAGGTGCCGTCAAGTCGTGAGCAACCCCGCCACCCCACCCGCCGTCGGCGTCCTCGACGACCGTCCGCCGTTGACCTTCCCGCCGGGCTTCCTCTGGGGCGCGGCGACCGCCGCGTACCAGATCGAGGGTGCGGCGACGGAGGGCGGCCGGACCGCGTCGATCTGGGACACCTTCAGCCACACCCCCGGCCGGGTGGTCGCCGGGCACACCGGCGACGTGGCCTGCGACCACTACCACCGCCTCGACGCGGACGTCGCGCTGATGGCCGAGCTGGGCCTGAAGTCGTACCGGTTCTCGGTGTCCTGGCCGCGCGTGCAGCCCGGCGGCTCCGGCCCGGCCAACGCCGAAGGGCTCGACTTCTACTCGCGGCTGGTGGACGAGCTGCTGGCGCACGGGATCGAGCCGTGGCTCACCCTCTACCACTGGGATCTGCCGCAGCCGCTGGAGGACGCCGGCGGCTGGCCGGCCCGGGACACCGCCTCGCGGTTCGCCGAATACACCACCCTGGTCGCCGACGCGCTCGGCGACCGGGTGCGCTACTGGACCACGCTCAACGAGCCGTGGTGCTCGGCGTTCCTCGGCTACGGCTCCGGCGTGCACGCGCCGGGCCGCTCCGACGGGGCGGACGCCGTCCGGGCCGGGCACCACCTGATGCTGGGCCACGGCCTCGCCGTGCAGGCGCTGCGGGCGGCCCGGCCGACCGCCGAGGTCGGGGTGACCGTCAACCTCTACCCGGTCACGCCGGCCAGCGACGCGCCCGCGGACGTCGACGCCGCGCGCCGCATCGACGGGCTGGCCAACCGGTTCTTCCTCGACCCGCTGCTGCGCGGGGCGTACCCGGCGGACCTGATGGCCGACCTCGCCCGGGTCACCGACTTCGGGCACGTGCGCGACGGCGACCTGGCGACCATCGCCACCCCGCTGGACCTGGTGGGCGTCAACTACTACAGCCGCCACGTGGTCGCCGCGCCGGTCGAGGGCGCCGAGCCGGAGCCGTACTGGCGTTCGCCGTCCTGCTGGCCGGGCAGCGAGGACGTCCGGTTCGTCACCCGGGGCGTCCCGGTCACCGACATGGACTGGGAGATCGACGCCCCCGGCCTGGTGGAGACGCTGCGCCGGGTGCACGAGGAGTACACGGACCTGCCGCTCTACGTCACCGAGAACGGCTCCGCCTTCGTGGACTCGGTGGTCGACGGGCAGGTCGACGACGTCGACCGGCTGGCGTACTTCGACGCCCACCTGCGCGCCGCGCACGAGGCGATCGGGGCCGGGGTGCCCCTGCGCGGATACTTCGCCTGGTCGCTGATGGATAATTTCGAATGGGCCTGGGGTTACACCAAGCGGTTCGGGATGGTCTACGTCGACTACGACAGCCAGGTTCGCATCCCCAAGTCCAGCGCCAGGTGGTACGCCGAGGTGATCCGACGCAACGGTCTGGCCGCACAATAGGCGAGGGCCAGCCATCAAGGGGCGGCCCCGGCAGCCACCCGCACAGGGTGGGGCCGGGGCCGGCCCGCCGTCGGAGGAGCAGACGATGACAACGCAGCGCACCCGGTCGCTCGGGCGCCCGACCCTCGACGCCGTCGCCGCCCGCGCCGGCGTCGGCCGCGGGACGGTCTCCCGCGTGGTCAACGGCTCGCCGCAGGTGAGCCCCGAGGCGCGCGCCGCGGTGCAGCAGGCCATCGCCGAGCTGGGGTACGTGCCGAACCGTGCCGCCCGCGCCCTGGTGACCCAGCGCACCGACTCGATCGCCCTGGTGGTGTCCGAGTCCGGCGACCGGGTCTTCACCGAGCCGTTCTTCGCCGGCATCGTCCGGGGGGTCAGCTCCGGGCTGCTGGAGACGCCCCTGCAGCTCTGGCTGGCGATGGTGCAGTCGCCCATCGAGCGGGAGCGGGTCGAGCACCACCTGACCAACCAGCACGTCGACGGGGTCCTGCTGCTGTCGCTGCACGACTCCGACCCGCTGCCCACCCTGCTCGAGGAGCGCGGCCTGCCCACCGTGCTCGGCGGACGGCCGGCCCGGATGCTGCAACCGGGCGCGCAGCCCGCGTACTACGTCGACGTGGACAACATCGGCGGCGCCCGCCGGGCGGTGGAACACCTGGCCGGCCGGGGGCGGCGGCGCATCGCCACCATCGCCGGCCCGCAGGACATGGGCGCCGGCCTGGGCCGGTTGACCGGCTACAAGGAGGCGGTCAGGGCCGCCGGGGGCGGGGTCAACCCCGACCTGATCGCGTACGGGGACTTCAGCGAGGGCAGCGGGGCGGCGGGGATGCGTCGGTTGCTGGAGGTCTGCCCCGACCTCGACGCCGTCTTCGTCGCCTCCGACCTGATGGCGTTCGGGGCGCTGCGGGCGCTGCGCGAGGCGGGCCGGCGGGTGCCGGAGGACGTCGCGGTCGTCGGCTTCGACGACGCCCCGATCGCCCGGCAGTCCGACCCGCCGCTGACCACGGTCTTCCAGCCGGTGGAGGAGATGGGCAGGCAGATGGCCCGCCTGCTGGTCTCCCGCATCCGCGGCGACGAGCTTCCGTCCCCCCACATCATCCTCGACACCCAGCTCGTCGAACGCGCCTCCGCCTGACCCCGGCCCGCCGCCGACCGCCCGCCCCGGGTGCGGCCCGCCGCTGCCACCGGCCCGTGCCGCGCCGCAGCCGCCCCGGACGGTGACGCTCGCAGTGCCTGTCGAGCTGAGTCGTTTTCGACATCGCCGCCGACGGGTGGGTGGTGGTTCGGTGTGCGTGTCGAGCTGGATCGTTTCGGCGTCGCCGCCGGCAGACGGGTAACGCTCGGTGTGCCTGTCGAGCTGAGTCGTTTTCGACATCGCCGCCGACGGGTGGGTGGTGTCTCGGTGCGCGGCGTCGCTGCCGGCGGGTAGGTGGTGGTTCGGTGTGCGTGTCGAGCTGGATCGTTTCGGCGTCGCCGCCGGCAGACGGGTGACGCTCGGTGTGCCTGTCGAGCTGAGTCGTTATCGACATCATCGCCGCCGGCGGCGACGCTTCGGCGTGCCTGTCGAACGGGGTCGGCTAACGACTTCACCGCCGACTGCCGATCCCGACCGACCGCCGACCGACCGCCGACCGACTGCCGACCGACCGCCGACCACCGACCGACCGCCGACCGCCGACCGACCGCCGACCGACCGACCGCCGACCGCTGACTGTCGACCGACGACCAGCGACGTGCCGGTTCGGCGACGGGGGCGCCGGAGGCCCGGGCGGGGGTTACCCGTCGTTGAGTCGTTTGTGACATCAGCTCGACAGCGTCGGTGGGGCACCATGCCGCCCGGCCGGACCGGCTGGCGCGGGTCTGGTCGGTGCCTGCCCGGCCCGCCGACGTGCCACCTGCCTCGTGGTCAGTCGGACCAGCGGCGGAGTTCGCGCCTGGCGAGTGAGGCGCGGTGCACCTCGTCCGGGCCGTCGGCCAGGCGCAGGGTGCGGGCCTGCGCCCAGAGGGCGGCCAGCGGGGTGTCCTGACTGACGCCGGCGCCGCCGTACGCCTGGATGGCCTTGTCGATCACCCACTCGGCCATCGCCGGCGTGGCGATCTTGATGGCCTGGATCTCGGTGTGCGCGCCCTTGTTCCCCACGGTGTCCATCAGCCAGGCGGTCTTGAGCACCAGCAGGCGGGCCTGCTCGATGCGCACCCGCGACTCGGCGATCCACTCGCGGACGACGCCCTGCTCAGCGAGCGGCCGGCCGAACGCCACCCGCTCGGTGGCCCGCCGGCAGAGCAGCTCCAGGGCCCGCTCCGCCATGCCGACCAGCCGCATGCAGTGGTGGATCCGGCCGGGGCCGAGCCGGGCCTGGGCGATCGCGAATCCTGTGCCCTCCGCCCCGACCAGGTTCTCCGCCGGTACCCGGACGTCGGTGAAGTCGATCTCGGCGTGCCCGCCGTGCGGGGCGTCGCTGTAGCCGAACACCGTCATGCCCCGGCGGACCGTGACGCCGGGGGTGTCGCGCGGCACCAGGATCATGCTCTGCTGGCGGTGCCGGTCGGCCTCCGGGTCGGTCTTGCCCATCACGATGAAGATCTCGCAGCGCGGGTCCATCGCCCCCGACGACCACCACTTGCGTCCGTTGATCACGTAGTGGTCGCCGTCCCGCGTGATCCGGGTGGCGATGTTGGTCGCGTCCGAGGAGGCGACCTCCGGCTCGGTCATGCAGAACGCCGAGCGGATCTCCCCCTCCAGCAGCGGACGCAGCCAGCGCTCCTGCTGCTCCGGCGAGCCGAACTCGGCGAGCAGCTCCATGTTGCCCGTGTCCGGGGCGGCGCAGTTGACCGCCTCGGGCGCGAGGTGCGGGCTGCGCCCGGTCAGCTCGGCCAGCGGGGCGTACTGGAGGTTGGTCAGCCCGGCGCCGTGGCGCGGGTCGGGGAGGAAGAGGTTCCACAGGCCGCGCTTGCGCGCCTCGACCTTCAGCTCGGCCAGCACCGGCGGCCGGGCCCACGGGTCGCCGGCGGCGGCGACCTGCTCGGCGTGCACCGGCTCGGCGGGGTAGACGTGCTGCTCCAGGAACTCGGTCAGCTCGGCCCGCAGCTGTTCCGTGCGGGCGTCGTACGCGAAGTCCATCACCGCTCCCCGGCGGCGGTCAGCCCGTGCTCGACCAGCGGTGCCACCATGTCGCCGATCCGGTCGAAGCCCTCGCCGAGCGTCTGCCCGAGCGTGTGCCGGTAGTGGATGCCCTCGCAGATCACCGCGAGCTTGAAGCAGCCGAGCGCGACGTGCCAGTGCAGCGGCCCCACGTCGACGTCGCCGCGCCCGGCGTACCGCTCGATGAGCTCGGACCCGGTGGGGAATCCGGCGCGCGGGCCGAGCCCGTCGGCGACCGGGTTGCCGGCGGCCGAGTCGCTCCCGCCGAGCACGTCCCAGTAGGTCAGCAGCAGACCGAGGTCGGCCAGCGGGTCGCCGAGGGTGGCCATCTCCCAGTCGAGCACCGCCCGGACGGCCACCGGCTCGACGGTGGCGAGGAGGTTGTCCAGCCGGTAGTCGCCGTGCACGATCCGGCCGGCGTTGGCGCCCTCCGGCGCGGTGGCGGCGAGCAGGTCGCGCAGCTCCTCGATCCCGGGCAGCGGCCGGCTGCGGGACCGGTCGAGCTGGCCGGACCAGCGGCGGACCTGCCGGGCGAGGTAGCCCTCCGGCCGGCCGAAGTCACCCAGCCCCACCGAGGCCGGCTCGACGGCGTGCAGGGCGGCCAGCGTGTCCATCATCGCCATCGCCAGCTCCCGCCGCTGGCCGGCGCTGAGCGGATCGGTCTGGGCGCGGGTGCGGAACACCTCGCCGCGCACCCGTTCCATCAGGTAGAACGGCGCACCGATCACCTCGGGGTCCGCGCAGAGCAGCAGCGCCCCGGGAACCGGCACGTCGGTCGGCGCCAGCGCGGAGATCACCCGGTATTCCCGGGCCATGTCGTGCGCGGTGGCCAGCACGTGCCCGAGTGGCGGGCGGCGCAACACGACCTCCTGCCCGCCGGCGTCCAGCAGGTAGGTCAGGTTGGACTTGCCGCCGGCGATCAGCCGGGCCCGCAGCGGCCCGCCGGCCAGCTCGGGCCGGTGCCGCGCCAGGTAGCCGGCGAGCCGGTCGAGGTCCAACCCGCGGGGGGCGGTGGGGGGAACGGCAGCGTTCCCCGACCCGTGCGCGTCGACGGCCGGCTCGGTCATCCGATTAGTTGATGGCAGCTCCGCCATGTTGTCAAGGTCGGATTTGACCCTCGGGACATGACGCTGCAACAGGGGCGAAACGGCCACCGGTCAGGCTGGTGCCCAGCCTGCCGGCCACCAGTGCCGGCCCGCCGAGCGGAGGGTCAGACATGTTGCTACGAGTTCGGGTCACCCTGCCGGACCGTCCGGGCACGCTCGGCCAGGTGGCCCGCACCATGGGCGTCTCCGGCGCGGACATCGTCCAGGTGGTCGTGCTGGAGCGGCTCGGCGGGCGGGCCGTGGACGACTTCACCGTGGTCTGGCCGGGCGCGGCGCGGGTCGAGCGGCTGCTGGCCGGGCTCGCCGCGATCCCCGGCGTCCGGGTGGACGGGGTGTGGCGGGCGATCGGCGCGCCCACCACCACCGGACAGGACGCCGAACTGCTGGCCCAGGTCGCGGCGAACCCCGCCGAGGGGGTGGCCACCCTGGTCGACGCCGTGCCGGGGCTGCTCGCCGCGGACTGGGCCGTCGCCGCGGTGGTGCCGGTGGACTGGGCCTCGCGGAGCGGCGCCGCCGGGGAGGCGACCGTCGGGCCGGCGAGTTGGCGGGCCCCCGTACCGCCGCGGCTGCCGGAGGTGACCCCCCTGCGCGCCCGGGCGATGACCGCGCCCGACGGCGAGCACTTCGCGGTCGCGCCGTTCGGCCGGGCCGGCCTGGTGCTGGTGGTGGCCCGCGAGCGCGCCGGGACGCCGGCCGCGGCGGCGTTCCACTCCACCGAGGTGGACCGGCTGGCGCAACTCGTCCGGGCCAGCGCGGTGATCCTCGGCGACCGGCTCGACCTGGTCGGGGCCCCGCCGGTCGTGGTGAACCCGTGAGACCGGTCCGCGCGGCGGGGCGGTGTGGCGCAGGTCGCGCCGGCCGGACCGGAGCCGTCACCCCGGGGCAACCGGCCCGCAACAGCGACCGGCGAGGGTCGTACGGGGAAGGGAGGCAACCATGACGCTGTGGCGGATCCGGGCGACCGTGGACGACCGACCGGGCTACCTGTCGGTGCTCACGGCCAGCCTGGCGTTGCGCGGGGTCAACATCCTCGCCGTGCAGGTGCACACCACCGAGCGGGGGGCGGTCGACGACTTCCTGGTCGACGCCCCCGACACGCTCGACGAGGCGGACCTCGTCGCCGCCGTGGAGCGGGGGCGGGGGCGGGACTGCTGGGTCGCGCGCAGCGAGGCGCGCGGGCTGGCCGACCAGCCCACCCGGGTGCTCGGCCTGGCCAACCGGCTGGTGCGGGACCCGGACGCGGCCGGGGAGGCGCTGCGCGCCCTGCTCGGCGCCGACGCGGTCACCTGGCGGCCCGCGCCGGCCGGCGCCGGCGGCGGGATCACCGACACCACGATGCTGCTCGCCGACCCGAACGGAGGCGCGTTCACCCTGCGCCGGGCCGCGCCCGGCTTCACCCCGGCCGAGTTCGCCCGGGCGCAGGCCCTGCTGGAGCTGTCGGCCACCGTCGCGCGCCGGGCCGCCGAGCAGGTCACCCTGGTCCTGCCCGACGGCGCCGAGGCGGCCGTACGGCCGGCGACCGCCGACGACCTGCCCGGCGTGGTCGAGCTGCACGAGGGCTGCTCGGCACGCAGCCGGCACCGCCGCTACCTGGGCGGGGCGGCCGTGCCGTCGCCGACCCGGCTGCGCCGGCTGTTGGAACCGGCCCGGGGCCTCACCCTGCTCGCCACGGCCGGCGGGGACAGCGCGCCGACGGAGTCGGTGGTGGCGATGGCGAACCTGCTCGCCGAGGGGGACGAGGCGGAGGTGGCGCTCCTGGTCCGCGACGACTGGCAGCGGCGGGGGCTCGGCTCCGCCCTGCTGCGCCGGCTGGTGCGGCACGCCGAACAGGCCGGGTACGCGGCCCTGGTGCTGCACGTGCAGGCGGAGAACGCACCGATGCTGCGCACCCTGCGGCGGCTCGGCCGCCCGGCCCCGGCCGAACGGGACGGCGCCCTGCTCACCCTCACCGTCCCGCTCGCCGCCGACACCCGCGATGCGGGGAAGGGCGCCCTGTTGCGGAGGGCTCCTTCCTGACGGTCCGCCGGCGCCCGCCGCCCTTCCACCCGCTCAGGTGGCCGGGTAGCTGCTGTAGTCGGGGAAGTTGCCGTAGAGCCGGCCGTCGCCGCCCTGGGTGACCGCCTGCACCAGCAGGTCGCCGCCGACGAACGCGCCCTTCCAGGAGGCGCCGCGGCCGCCGAACGGCTCGTCCCGGTCGCCCCGGGAGCGCGGCTTGTTAATGCCCACCTTGAACGCCTGAAGGTCCACCGCGAGCTTCCCGGCCAGCTCCTCGTCGTCGCAGGCCAGCGAGGCGACCAGCGCGCCGTTGGAGGCGTTCATCGCGGCCAGCAGCTCGTCGGTGGTGTCCACCACGACGATGGTGTCGACCGGGCCGAACGGCTCGGCGTGCATCAGTCGGGACCGGCCGGGCGGGGCCAGCAGCACCGACGGCGCCACGTACGCCGAGGTGTCCTGCCCGTCGAGGAACGGCGCCCCGTCGAGCTTGCCCCGGTGCAGCGGCACCGCGCCACCGCGTACCGCCTCTTCGACCTTGCGGCGCAGCTCGTCGGCCTTGGCGGCGCTGATCAGCGGGCCGAAGTCCAGCTCGGGCAGCGGGTCCCCGGCGGTCCAGTCGTCGTCGACGGCGAGCGGGTGTCCGAACCGGACCGAGCGCACGACCGGCAGGTACATGTCGAGGAACTCGTCGACCAGGTCCCGCTGGACCACGAAGCGCGGGTACGCGGTGCAGCGCTGCTTGCCGTACTCGAAGCCCTTCTTGAGGTGCCCGGCGAGCAGGTCCCACTGGGAGAAGTTCCAGATGCCCCAGGCGTTGAGGCCCTCCTGCTCGATGAAGTGCCGCTTGTCGGAGTCGAGCAGCGCGGCGGCCACCTTGCCGCCGTTGGAGCGCCCGCCGACGAACGCCACCGCGCCGATCTCCGGTGCCCGGACGAGGACCTCGGACAGTTCCTCGCCGCCGCCGGAGACCAGGGTGGCGGGCAGCCCGGCCCGGCGCATCAGCGCGTGCGCGACGGTGAGGCAGACCGCCCCGCCCTGGGACGGGGTCTTGGCGATGACCGCGTTGCCGGCGAGGAGCTGCACCAGCTCGGCGTGCACGAGCACGCTCATCGGGTAGTTCCACGACGCGATGTTGCTGACCGGCCCGGGCAGCGGCTCACGCCCGTCGGCGAGCATCCGGTCGATCTCGCCGACGTACCAGCGGACGCCGTCCAGCGCCCGGTCCACGTCCGCGCACGCCAGCCGCCACGGCTTGCCGATCTCCCAGACCAGCAGCAGGGCGAGCAGGTCGCGGTTTGCGGTGAGCGCGTCGAGGGCGTCGGTGACCCGGGCCTTGCGCTCGGCGAGCGGGGTGTCGGCCCAGGCCCGGTGTGCGGCGGCGGCGTGCGCGACCGCGACGCGGGCGGTCTCCGCGTCGAGGCGGGGGAGGTTGACCAGCACGGTGTTGTCGACCGGCGTGCGGACGGGGCTGGGCGTGCCCACCGCGTGCCAGTCGCCGCGCACGAGGTTGTGCAGCGTGGTGACGCCGTCGACCGGGGCGCCGAACGCCTCCGGCGCGGCGGCCACCGCACGGGCGAGGGTGTCGGACCAGGCGGTGCCGTCGGCGAGTCGTAGAGCCATCGCGATCTCCTCAGGGTCGGACCGGGGGAGCGGCGGCGTCGATGGCACCGCTGGTGTCGCGTACTGTCGCGCGCCGGAAAGCGGCGCGGCAACAGTACGTTCGTATGCCGGAACGCCCCGCCCGCGCCCGGCCGGCCTGGCCGCGCCCGCAGTCCCGTCGACAGTGGTCCTGACCTGGCATTATGCGAGCGAGCGATCCATGAACTTGGATGATGTGACGAATGTCAGGGCGGCGTCGACCGGCGGCCGGCCGGGCGGAGAAGGCGACCGGCCGGGCGGAGAAGGCGACCGGCCGGGCGGAGAAGGCGACCGGCCGGGCGGAGAAGGCGACCGGCCGCCGGACGAGGTGTCCGGCGGCCGGTCGGGCGCTGAGTGGGGTCAGCTGGTGAAGGTGATGTTGTCGCGCCGCCGGCGCAGCATGAGCAGCGCGCCGCCGCCGATCAGGACGAGGCCGCCCAGCGCGATGCTGGTCGTCGCCACGCCGGTCAGCGGCAGGCCGCCCTCGTCCCCGTCGCCGCCACCGCTGCCGCCGCCGCCGGTGCTCTCCGACGGCGTGACCGACGGGGTGCCCGACTCCGACGGCGAGACGGACCCGCTCGGGGAGGCGGACTCCGACGGCGACACCGACGTCGAGGGCGACGTCGAGGTCGACGGGGTGGCCGACGGGGTGCTCGACGGGGTGGCCGTCGCCGACGGGGACGGAGACTGCGTCGGGGCGGTGCCGCCGCAGGTGTGGCTCAGGTTGAACTTGTCCGCGGTGCCACTGATGGCGGCGCTGCCGTCCAGCAGGGTCCAGCCGGCCGGCGTGAAGAGGTAGGCGTGGATCAGCCGGTCCTCGTCCTTGCCCGCCGGGTAGAGGGCGTCGGGGTAGGCGTCACCGGCGTTCGGCACCGTGACGGTGACCTCGCTGCTGCCGGTGTCGAAGGTCAGCGTGAGGGTCTCGAAGCCGCCCGAGCCCTTGCCGCCGGGCAGGATGAAGTGCCAGCCGTCGTGGTCCGCCGGGCGGCCCGCGAATCGCGGGTCGTTGCAGTCCTGCTCGGAGAAGCCGCCGGCGGTCTCTTCCTTGTGGTCCGGGTTGATCTGGATGGTGCTCGATGCCCAGGCCGGGGTGGCGAGCGCGAGACAGGCCGTGGCGGCGACTGCGGAAACGGCCGTGCGCGCCACGCGCCGACGATGTGCCATGAGGATTCCTCCGGAATTGATCGAGGGGACAGCACATGATCGCACGGTGCGTGACGGCCATGGACATCGGGCGATCGGCTTGAGCTGCTAGGACGCGGCGCGCCAAGCGGCCCCGAGCCGAAATTCATCACTCTCCGCAGGCGTGTTGATGTAACGCGATCGGCTCCTGCGGCGCTGCGCGCCAACGGGCCCGTGCCCGGTCGGTCCATCCTGGCCGGTCTTCACAAACGGGCGACGCCGGCATTACATTGTCGCTTATCCATGGGAGCGCTCCCGGCTCCTCGGGTCACCCCCACCACCACCGCCGGCGGCCCGGAACGCCCCTGCGGCCGCCCCGACGCCGTGGCGCGTCCCTTCCCGGTGCCGCCGGCGACGCCACCGACAGGAGCACCGTCATGCGCCACCCGACACCACCGCGCCGGCCCGGCGACCAGCCCTGGCCGCGGCGTCTGCTGGCCGCCGCCGCGGCCCTCGCGACCGGGCTCGCCCTCGCGGTCACCGCACCCGCGGGCGCCGCGCCCGCAGCCGCGGCGCCCGCCTTCAACTACGCCGAGGCGCTGCAGAAGTCACTCTTCTTCTACGAGGCGCAGCAGTCCGGCCGGCTGCCGGACTGGAACCGGGTCTCCTGGCGCGGCGACTCCGCGCTCAGCGACGGGGCGGACGTCGGGGTGGACCTCACCGGCGGGTGGTACGACGCCGGCGACCACGTCAAGTTCGGCTTCCCGATGGCGTTCAGCGCCACCATGCTCGCCTGGGGCGCCGTCGAGTACCGCGACGGCTACGTCGCCTCCGGTCAACTTCCGCACCTGCTGAACAACCTGCGCTTCGTCAACGACTGGTTCGTCAAGGCGCACCCGGCGCCCAACGTCCTCTACGGACAGGTCGGCAGGGGCGACGACGACCACCGGTGGTGGGGGCCGGCCGAGGTGCTGCCGATGGCGCGGCCCGCGTACAAGATCGACGCGAGCTGCGGCGGCGCGGACCTGGCCGGGGAGACGGCGGCGGCGATGGCCGCCTCCTCGATGGTCTTCCGGCCCACCGACGCCGCCTACGCGGACAAGCTGCTCGGCCACGCCAGGCAGCTCTACACCTTCGCCGACACCGTGCGGAAGAGCTACCACGAGTGCATCACCGACGCGACCAGCTTCTACCGCTCGTGGAGCGGCTGGCAGGACGAGCTGGTCTGGGGCGCGATCTGGCTGCACCGGGCCACCGGCGACCCCGCCTACCTCGCCAAGGCCGAGGCCGAGTACGACAAGCTCGGCACCGAGAACCAGAGCAGCACGCGCTCCTACAAGTGGACGATCGCCTGGGACAACAAGCAGTTCGGGGCGTACGTGCTGCTGGCCAACCTCACCGGCAAGCAGAAGTACGTCGACGACGCCAACCGCTGGCTCGACTACTGGACCGTCGGCGTCAACGGGCAGCGGGTGCCGTACTCGCCCGGCGGGATGGCGGTGCTCGACTCGTGGGGGGCGCTCCGCTACGCCGCGAACACCGCCTTCGCCGCCCTGGTCTACAGCGACAGGACCACCGACGCCGCCCGCAAGGCCCGGTACCACGACTTCGCCGTCCGGCAGATCAACTACGCGCTCGGCGACAATCCCCGCAACTCCAGCTACGTCATCGGATTCGGCGCCAACCCCCCGCGCAACCCGCACCACCGCACCGCCCACGGCTCCTGGTGGGACAGCCAGCAGGTGCCGACCGAGACCCGGCACGTGCTGTACGGCGCGCTGGTCGGCGGCCCGTCGGCGGCCAACGACGCCTACACGGACAGCCGGTCGGACTACGTCATGAACGAGGTCGCCACCGACTACAACGCCGGCTTCACCTCCGCGCTGGCCCGGCTCGCCCGCGAGTACGGCGGCACCCCGCTCGCCGGCTTCCCCCGTGCCGAGTCGCCGGACATCGACGAGCTGACCGTGGAGACCACGGTGATGCAGGCCGAGCCGCGGGCCACCGGCCTCAAGGCGATCGTCTACAACAAGTCCGCGTTCCCGGCCCGCGCCCTGACCGACGGGAGGTTCCGCTACTACTTCCGGCCCGACGGCGCCGGCCCGGTCACGGTCACCCCCGGCTACACCCAGGGCTGCCCGTCGCCGTCCACGGCCCGCCAGCACGCCGGCGACGTCTGGTACGTCGAGGTGGACTGCACCGGGCACAGCATCGCGCCCGCCGGCCAGTCGCAGCACCGGATGGAGGTGCAGTTCAAGATCGGCGTACCGGAGGGCGGCAGCTGGGACCCGACGAATGACCCGTCGTACCAGGCGGCGGCCGGGCCGAACCGGAAGGTCACCCTCTACTCGGGCGGCGTCCGGGTCTGGGGCGAGGAGCCCGGCCCGGCCACCCCCGACACCACCGCGCCGACCACTCCCGGCACCCCCGTCGCCTCGGCCGTCACCGCGACCGGGCTGACCCTGACCTGGCCCGCCTCCACCGACGCCGGCGGCAGCGGGCTGGCCGGCTACGAGGTCACCCAGGCCCAGGTCGGCAGCGACGCGCTCGTCCTGCACACGGCCGGCACCAACTCCCTGGCCGTGACCGGGCTCCTGCCGGAGCGGACGTACCGGTTCACGGTCCGGGCCCGCGACGGCGCCGGCAACCGGTCGGCCGCGTCGCCCGTGGCCGAGGTGAGCACCCCCGCCGCGCCGGGCCCCGACACCGTCGCGCCGTCCCGCCCCGGCACGCCGACCGCCTCGGCGGTCACCGCCACCGGGCTCACCCTGAACTGGGCCGCGTCGACCGACAACGTCGGCGTCACCGGCTACCGGGTCTACCGCGAGGCAGGCGCCACCGACGTGCTGGTCGGGTCGCCCACCGGCACCACGCTCGCGGTGACCGGGCTGACCGCGGCCACCGCGTACCAGTTCCACGTCGTGGCCGTCGACGCGGCGGGCAACACCTCCGCCGCCTCCGCGCCGGTCTCGGTCACCACCGCAGACCCGCCGGCCGCCGGTGGCTGCGCTGTCGCGTGGACCACCAGCGACTGGAGCACCGGCTTCACGGCGGCGATCACCATCACCAACACCGGCACGGCCACCGTCACCGGCTGGACCCTCGCGTTCGACTTCCCCACCACCGGGCAGCAGGTCGGGCAGGGCTGGGCGGCGACGTACCGCCAGACCGGCACGTCGGTGACCGCCACGAACCTCTCCTACAACGGGGTGCTCGCGTCG
Source organism: Micromonospora sp. NPDC047670 (assembly GCF_043204915.1). Lineage (NCBI taxonomy): Bacteria > Bacillati > Actinomycetota > Actinomycetes > Micromonosporales > Micromonosporaceae > Micromonospora > Micromonospora sp. NPDC047670. The sequence continues at coordinate 192,298 of NZ_JBIDDA010000003.1, read as the reverse complement.
GGGGCGTCGACAAGCATCGGCTTCAACGGCATCCACACCGGCTCGAACCCGAGGCCGACCGCGTTCACGCTCAACGGCGTGGCCTGCACCCCCTGACCACCCACCACCCGCGCCCCGAGATCCGCGCAACGTCACCGAAGGTGCCGCCCCGCCAGACCCGGAGGCGCCACGTTCCCCGAAGTTGCGCGGATCTCGCGGTGCGGCGCGCAGGGTAGGCGTCCGGAAACGGGGGCATGCTTCCCCCGTGGAGCGTGCGTTGGTGACGGTGGGGCACGGGGCGGCCGACCGGGCGCGGCTGGGGGAGCTGCTCGGCGGGGCCGGGGTGAGCCTGGTCGTGGACGTGCGGCGGTTCCCGGCCAGCCGGACCAACCCGGACGTCCGCCGCGAGGAACTGGAGCGCTGGCTGCCGGCGGCGGGGATCGACTACCGCTGGGAGCAGCGCCTCGGCGGGCGGCGGCACGTCCCCGCCGGCCAGCCCGAACCGGACAGCTGGTGGACCGTGCCGGCGTTCCGGGCGTACGCGGCGTACACCCGTACCGCCGACTTCCGGGCGGCGCTGGACGAGGTGCTGGCCGACGCGGCGGCCCGGAGCACGGCGGTGATGTGCAGCGAGAGCGTCTGGTGGCGCTGCCACCGGCGGCTGATCGCCGACGTCGCCGTGCTGGCCCGTGACGTGCCGGTGCGGCACCTGATGCCCGACGGCCGGCTCGCCCCACACCGCCCCGCCGCCGGCGCCCGCCGCTCGGGACCGCGCGACCTGGTCTGGGACGCCTGACCCGCCGCCCAGCAGCAGGGCGTACGCGAACCTGGTGGAGCCGAGCGCGACGACGGGCCGGGATCGTCCCCGTGTCGCGTCAGTCGGTGAGTTCGTCCGCGAGCAGGTCCATCAGCAGCCCGTCGTGCCACCGCCCGTCCTCGCCGCGCTCGTAGCGGCGCAGCACCCCCACCGGGCGGAAGCCGACCTTGGCGTAGCTGCGGATGGCCGGGCTGTTCGCCGCCGACGGGTCGATGGTGAACCGGTGGTGCCCGTGCGCCTCGACCAGGTGCCGGACCAGGGTGCGGATAGCGTCCGGCCCGAGCCCCCGGCCGTGCACCGCCGGGTCGAGGAAGACGTCCAGGCTGGCGTGCCGGTAGTCCGGGTCGTCCTCGGCGTACCACTGGATCGCGCCGACGACCCGGCCGTCGTGCTCGACCGCGTACACCGACACGTCGTCGTCGGCGAGGTCCGCCCGCACGGCGGCGGCGAGGTCGTCGCCACCGCGCCACCAGCGCCGCACCTGCGGGGTGGCCCGGATGGCGGCGAGCGCCGGCACGTCCCCGGCCGTCGCCGGTCGCAGGGTCACCGCCCGGCCGCGCAGCATCTCGCTCAGCCCCGGATCTCGCCGTGCTCGACGCAGACCGCCGCCCAGCCGACCGGCAGCACCTGCACCTTCATCCGGCGGCGGCAGCGCGTGCAGAAGCGCGGCGGCTCCAGCACCCGCGCCGCCGCGCAGCCGTCGTGCGACCCGACCGCCGCGTCCTCGCCGCAGCGGTCGCACCAGGTGGCCGGCGTCGCGCTGCCGGCCGCCGTCGCCGCGTCACCCGTCGTCACCAGAGCGCTCACAGCGTCGCGGAGAGCGCCTTGACCGGCATCTTCAGGTCGTCGAGCAGCTTCAGGTCGTCGGTCGCCGGCCGCCCGAGGGTGGTCAGGTAGTTGCCGACGATCACCGCGTTGATGCCGCCCAGCAGGCCGTCGCGGGTGCCCAGGTCGCCGAGGGTGATCTCCCGGCCGCCCGCGTACCGCAGGATGGTGCGCGGCATCGCGAGCCGGAAGGCGGCGATGGCGCGCAGCGCGTCCTTGCCCTCCACCACCGGCCGGTCGCCCAGCGGGGTGCCGGGGCGGGGGTTGAGGAAGTTGAGCGGGACCTCGTGCGGGTCCAGCTCGGCGAGCTGCGCGGCGAACTCGGCCCGCTGCTCCACCGTCTCGCCGAGGCCGAGGATGCCGCCGCAGCAGACCTCCATGCCCGACTCGCGGACCATCCGCAGGGTCTCCCAGCGCTCCTCCCAGGAGTGCGTGGTGACCACGTTCGGGAAGTAGGAGCGGCAGGTCTCCAGGTTGTGGTTGTAGCGGTGCACGCCCATGTCGACCAGTTCGTCGACCTGCTCCTGGCTGAGCATGCCCAGCGAGGCCGCCACCTGGATGTCGACCTCGGCCTTGATGGCGGCGACGCCCTCGCGCATCTGCTTCATCAGCCGGGCGTCCGGGCCGCGCACCGCGGCGACGATGCAGAACTCGGTCGCGCCGGTCGCGGCGGTCTGCTTCGCCGCCTCGACCAGGGAGGGGATGTCCAGCCAGACCGAGCGCACCGGCGAGGTGAACAGGCCGGACTGCGAGCAGAAGTGGCAGTCCTCCGGGCAGCCGCCCGTCTTCAGCGAGACGATCCCCTCGACCTCCACCTCGGGGCCGCACCAGCGCATCCGCACCTCGTGGGCGAGCTGGAGGGCGGCGGGCAGGTGCTCGTCGGGCAGGTTCAGCACGGCGAGGACGCCGGCCTCGTCGAGACCGACGCCGTTCTCCAGCACCTGGGTTCGGGCCTGGTCGAGGATCTCTGGCATGGCTCGTACCCTACAAGGCCCCCCGGCCGGGGAGAACGGCCCGCGTGTCGGGGCTCGCGGCGCCGGGGTGGACACGCCGGGCCGGGACGGGCGGGTGGTAATTTCGCCCGGCGGAAGCGGTCGACGACGGTCGGCGCAGGCGGCGTGGGGGTGACGGTGGCGGACTGGCTGGCGGCGCTCGACCGCCGCGCCGAGCTGCGCGCGAAGGCGGGACTGACCCGCCGGCTGTCGCCCCGCGGCGCCGGCGACGCCGTGGTCGACCTGGCCGGCAACGACTACCTCGGCCTGTCCGGCCACCCCGAGGTCACCGCCGCGGCGGCGCGGGCACTGTCCGCGTACGGGCTGGGGGCCACCGGGTCGCGGCTGGTGCGCGGCTCCACCGACGCCCACCACGCGCTCGAGGACGCCCTCGCCGACTGGCTCGGCGCCGACCGGGCGCTGGTCTTCTCCTCCGGCTACCTGGCCAACCTCGGGGCGGTCCGGGCGCTCGTGCGGCCGCGTACGCTGCTCGTCTCCGACGCCCACAACCACGCGTCGCTGATCGACGGCTGCCGGATCTCCGGCGCGGAGACCGTGGTGACCCCGCACGCCGACGTGGCGGCGGTGGCCGCGGCGCTCGCCGCCGCGCCCGGCCGGCCGGCGGTGGTCGTCACCGAGTCGGTCTTCTCCGTCGACGGCGACCTCGCCCCGCTGGCCCGCCTGCACGCCGTCACCCGGGAGCACGGCGCGCTGCTGCTCGTCGACGACGCGCACGCCCTCGGGGTGACCGGCCCGGCGGGCGCCGGGGGTGTCGCCGCCGCCGGTCTCGCCGGCCAGCCCGACGTGGTGGTCACCGCAACCCTCTCCAAGGCCCTCGGCGGCGCGGGCGGGGTGGTCGCCGGGCCGGCCGGGTTCGTCCGGCACGTGGTGGAGACCGGGCGGACGTTCATCTTCGACACCGCGCTGCCCCCGGCCGTCGCCGCCGGCGTGCACGCCGCCGTGGGGCTGGCCCGCGCCGGCGACGACCTGCGCGCCGAGCTGGCCGAGCGGGCCGCCCTCGCGGTGCGCCGGCTGACCGCCGCCGGGCTGACCGTCTCCGACCCCGACGGCGCGGTCGTCTCGGTCACCGCGCCGGTGCCGGAGGCGGCGACGGCGTGGGCGGACGACTGCCGCGACCGGGGGGTGGCCGTCGGCTGCTTCCGCCCGCCGTCCACCCCGGACAGCCGGTCCCGGCTGCGGCTGACGATCGGCGCGGGAGTGCCCCGGCGGGACTTCGAGCGGGCCCTGGAGGTCATCGTGGAGTGTGCGCCGTGAGCGCGGGGAGTGAGCCGGTTCTGCGGGCCCCGCAGTCGCGAACAGAGGTGTCGCCGTGACGGTGCCGTGGCGGGGGCCGGTGCTGGTGACCGGCACCGACACCGAGGTCGGCAAGACCGTGGTGACCGCGGCGATCGCGGCCGCGGCGCAGGCCGCCGGCCTGCGCGTCGCCGTGGTCAAACCCGGCCAGACAGGTACGGCCACCGGTGAGCCCGGTGACGTCGAGTCCGTCACCCGGCTGGCCGCCCCGCTGACCGGCCGCACCCTGGCCAGCTTCCCCGATCCGCTCGCCCCGCTGGCCGCGGCCCGGGTCGCCGAGCTGGAGCCGCTGGAGCTCTACACCGCCGTCGACGCGGTCCGCGAGGAGGCCGAGAAGCACGACCTGGTGCTGGTGGAGGGCGCCGGCGGGCTGCTCGTACCGATGGGGCTGCGGCCGTCGGGGGAGCCCTGGACGGTGGCCGACCTGGCGGTCTCGCTGGGGTCCCCGGCCGTGGTGGTGGCCCGGGCCGGGCTGGGCACCCTCAACCACACCGCGCTCACCCTGGAGGCCCTGGAACGCCGGGCGGTGCCGGCCGGCGTGGTGATCGGCGCCTGGCCGGCCGACCCGGAGCTGGTGCACTGGGCCAACCTCACCGAGCTGGTGCCGAACCTGCTGGGCGCCCTGCCGGCGGGGGCCGGCTCGATGGATCCGGGGGTGTTCCGACGCTCCGCGCCCGGCTGGCTCACCCCGGCGCTCTACGGGGTGCTCGACGACTGGCGCGCCTGGGCCGAGGAGATCAGCTGAGCACCTGACCCCGGTCGGGTCGAGGTGCGCCACCGGGTGCGGGCGGCGGTCCCGCCGTGCGGGGCGGCCCGCCCCGCATCCCGTTCTCCCGGGCGATCCGGCGGCGGGCGGCACTCAGCCGCGGCGGACGACGAAGGCGTCGGGCATCCGGAACGTGAGGTTGTCCGGGCACCACGGCTCGCGGACCACCGTGACCCCCTCCAGCAGCGGCGCGGTCTCGCCGACCACCACCGCCGCCTCCATCCGGGCGAGCTGGTCGCCGACGCAGCGGTGCGCGCCCGCCCCGAAGGCCAGGTGCCGGCGGGATCCGCGCTGGCCGGGCCGGAACTCGTCGGGCGCGTCCACCGCGGCCGGGTCCCGGCCGGCGCGGGCCAGCCACAGCACGATGCTGGTGCCCGCGGGCACCGGCGTCCCGGCCAGCGTGGTGTCCACGGCGGCCACCCGCCGCCAGGTGACGATCGGCGGCTCCAGCCGCAGCCCCTCCTCGACCACGTCGGCGACCGCGACGGTGCCGGCCCGCAGCCCGGCGAGCACCGCCGGCTCGCCGGCCAGCCGGCGCAGCAGGAGGGTGAGGAACTGCGAGGTGGTCTCCTGCCCGGCGACCAGCAGGAAGAACAGCGCGCCGACCACCACGTCGGGCGGGTGCCCGGCGGCCCGCAACGATCCCGCCAGCCCGCCCCCGGTCGCGGCGAAGTCCCGCAGCACCCGGTGGAACCGACCCACCTCGGCCGCCAGCGTCGCCTGGCGGTCAACGTCCAGCGGCGCCCAGAACAGCTCCAGCGCCGCGCGGGCGAACTCCTTCACCGCCCCGACCGGCGCGTCGGGCAGCTCGACCAGCCGGGCCAGCACCAGCAGCGGCAGGTCGGCGGCGAGCTCGGCGTAGAGGTCCACCGACGCGCCCGCGTCCAGGGCGGCGCCGATCGCGGTGAGGCGTTCCCGGACCAGCGCGGTCAGCCAGGGCCGCTGCGCGGCGACCCGGGTCGGGTGCAGGGCCTCGGCGACGACCGCCCGGATCCCCGGATGGCTGGCGCCGCCGTTGTTCGCCAGGGTCGGCGGCAGCCGGAACCGGTGCGCGGCCAGCACCCGCAGCGCGGCCACCGGGATCGGGGTCACCGCGTCCAGGGCGTTGTCCGGCCGGTAGGTCGCCGGGTCGGTGAGCACCTCGCGGACCAGCGCGTGCCGGGTCACCACCAGGTGTTCGACACCCACGTGGTCGGGCACCCGGGCCACGTCCGGCCAGTGCGCGTCGGCGGTCTGCGCCCAGCTCCGGAACAGCACGCCGACACGCTAGCGGGCGGTGCCCGGCAGTCCCGCCCGCAACTGCCACACCGTGGTGCGCTTCACCCGTACGCTCTCCAGCGTCTCGGGCACCGGCACGTCGTAGCCGGCCAGCTCGTCGAAGCGGTCGCGGGGCAGGAACGCCCGGCCGGGATCGCCGACCAGCACCTGGGCCCCGGCGCGGGCGGCCCGCAGCAGGAAGCGCAGCACCCGGTTGGTCATCGCCTGGCTGTAGAAGACGTCCCCGGCGAAGACCACCTCGGCCCCGCCGGCGTCGCCGTCGAGGATGTCGCCGAGTTCGGCGTCGACGCGTACCCCGTTGGCCTCGGCGTTGACCGCCACGGCCGCGACGGCCAGCTCGTCGATCTCCACGGCGCGGACGGCGGCGGCCCCGGCCCGCGCGGCGGCGATGGCGACCAGGCCGGAGCCGGCGGCGAGGTCGAGGACCCGGCGGCCGGCGACCAGCTCGGGATGGTCGGTGACGTACCGGGCCAGCGCCTGCCCGCCCGCCCAGGCGAAGGCCCAGAACGGCGGCGGCTGCGCGCTGCGGAACTCGCCCTCGGTCAGCTCCCACAGCCCGATGGCGTCGTCCGCCTGGTGCAGCCGCACCTCCGGGACGAAGGCGACCGGGGCGAGGCGGGCGTGCAGCCGGACGAAGGCGGCGGAGAGGTCGGACACACCGCCGATTCTCTCCCGCCGTCCGGTCCCGGCGTGTCGCGGGGCGGCGGTGACCGGTTCACCACGGACCGTGAAACAGGCCCCCGCGCTTGGCGACCGGTGCGAACACGCCCGTCTACCGGCCGGGTCGCGGCGCTGGCAGCGTTGCGGGGTGGAGGCGAGGCGAGGGAGGGCGGAGCAGGTGGCGACGGTGTGGCGGTACGCGCTGCGGGCCCAGGTGGTGGCGGCCTGCCTGACCGGGGTGGTCCTCGCGGCGCCCCTGCCCGCGTCGGCGGCCTTCACCACCGAGCTGAGCGGCCTGCCGGACGAGTTCACCGCCGGCGGCCGGGTGGAGACCGTCTCCGCCGTGGTCTCCCGCGACGACGGCGGCTGCGTCAAGGTCCGCTGGTCGATGGTGCTGCGGGTGCGGGGAATCCGGCTCGACCAGGTGCGGATGGACCGGGTCGAGGAGACCGGCTCGTTTCCGCTGGAGGTCCGGACCGACGGGGACGTGGCCCGGCTGACCGACCGGCGGCTCGATCCGGGCACGCTCTGCCCCGGCCGCACGGTCACCGCCCGCTACCGGGTCGCCTTCGCCGAGGACGTCACGCGAGGACGAGTCACCCTCGAGGCCGAGGCGTACGACCGGAACCTGCGGCTGCTGTCCCGGCAGACGGCCACCCGGTCCGTGGTCGGGTCGGCCGCCGACGCCACCGCGACCCCGCCGCCCGGGCCCACCCCGACCGAGGCGGGCGGGCCGGCGACGGACGAACCCGCGGGGGCGCCCCCCGCCGACGAGCCGGTGACCGACGCGCCCCCGGCCGCCGGGGCTGGGCGGCAGGTCGCGCGCTCCGGCGGGTTCGGGGCGGTCCAGGCCGCGTTCCTGCTCGGCGGGCTGCTGCTGTCGCTCGGGGCCGGCCTGCTGCTGCGGCTGCGTCACCTGACGCGGGCGGCCGGCGCGCAGGGCGACGACGTCGGGCCGGACCGGTGGTGGGAACGGCCCGCGGCGGCCCGGCGGTGGCGGCCGGCCCGCCGCTGATCCGGGGCCGCCGGGCCCGGATCAGCGGCACCGGGCCCGGCGGCCGTACGTCGGGGCCGGTGCGGCGTGCCGGCCCCGACGCACGGTCACTTCGAGAACGCCTGGAACTCGGCGACACGCACCTGGGCACGCGCCGGGCTGGCGGTCGCGCAGTCGGTGGTGGTCGCCGGGTCGTCGTCCTGCTCGCCGGCGTAGTCCGGCCCGCCGGTGCACTGGCTGGTCAGCACCTCCAGCCGCAGGTGCGTGGCGAGGGTGGTCGGCACCGGGAACGAGCGCAGGTTGATGTCCCGCACGTAGGCCCGGTAGGCGCCGCCGGGGAACGCGTCCGCCGCGCTGGTGTGGATCCGCTGCCAGTTCGCCGGGTCCGCGCAGTCGGTGGTCCTCGCGTTGCAGGCCGACACCGCGAACGAGCGCAGCGCGCTGAGCGAGTTCTGGCTGCCGGCGTCGGCGTCGCCGGCGACCGCCGGGCGCAGCATCGCGCTGACGTGCACCCGCTTCACGACGTGCGGCGCGTCCCCGGGCAGCGCCACGGTGACCTGCCGGCCGGCCACCCCGTCCAGGGAGGCCCAGTTGGTCGCCTCGGTGTCGTCGGCGATCCGGTCCAGGTTGACCCCGTCGCCGGTGACCGTCGCGCCGGACGCCGTGGACGCCAGGTTGCGGCTCATCCGCAGGTCGACGTACCGCTCCCGGCCGGCCTCGGCGACCACGGTGAGCCGCTGGTGGCCGAAGCCGGGCGCGACGGCGAGCAGCTGGTACGTCCCGGGCACCAGCTCGATCCGGTCCGGCAGCGCGGTCGCCGGGTCGGTGTCGGCCACCGGGACCGCCCGCGCCTCGTACGCCCCGACGTACACCCGGATCGGCGCGTCGGCGCTGTCGCCCCTGGGGCGGAGGGTGAGCACGGCGTTGTCGGCGCCGGGAGCGGCGAAGCTCGGCGTCGGGTCGGTGTCGGAGGCGCCGTCGCTGGCCGCGTCCCGGCCCATCCCGGAGCGGGCGAACTCGGCCCAGATCAGCTCCTGGTTGGCGCCGCCGAAGCGGAGCAGGTCGGCGGTGAGCATGTTGTCCCGCATGTCGAGCATGCTGACCTGGCTGGCCGCCTGGAGCAGGAACGAGTCGAAGACGAGCTGCGACCAGCGCCGGTTGCCCGGACACTGCTCCACCGCCACCCTGCCCCGCGCGCAGTCGAGCTGGCGCTGCGGAGTGCCGACGCCGTACCGCTTCATCAGCGCCGCCCGGACCCGGAAGTTGGTCGCGCTCCAGATCTCGCCGTCGGCGTGCACCGCGGGGCCGCTGCTGTGGTAGCCGACGTCGGAGTAGTTCAGCGGGCTGCGGCTGAAGTCGTGGTTGCGGATGCCGCTGACGAGGTTGCCGGTGACGTAGCCGCCGGTGACGTAGGGCGTCTCGCCGGGGGCGCGCAGCCCGTGCTGGAACAGGTACTCGGCGGCGAGCAGGTCGCTCCACGACTCGCCCATCGAGCCGCCCTGGTGCCCGCCGATGCCGCTGTCCGGTCCGGCGATCATGCGGTTGGTGATCGCATGGGTGTACTCGTGCCCGATCACCGTCATGTCGTAGTCGCCGTCGACGCAGGGCGGGTACGGCCCGCCGGCCTGCGGCTGCCACAGGTACATGTTGGTGGTCGGCGGCAGCCCGTCGCGCGGCGTGCCCTGGTTGGCGTTGTTCCGGTTGCCGCTGAGCGCGCCCTGCTGGGCGCGGCCCTGCTCGGCGTCGCCGCCCCGGCCCTGCGGGGTCAGGTTCACCGCCTGGAGGTTCCAGGTCGCCTCGGTGAAGCCGAGGTGCCAGGCCCAGTCGTGCATCCGGTTGTGCATGGCGAAGAGGTTGCCGATCGCGGCGTCGCCGTCGTTGCGCTGCGCCGAGGTGAACACCTCGGGGTTGCAGCGGGCCTGGTGCCACTGGTCGGTGAACGGGTACTCGTAGCGGCGCTCCGGGCTGGGCGTGGCCGGGACGGCCGGCGTTCCGCCGCCCCAGGAGAGCACGGTGTTGGCGGAGTTGCCGCGCGCGGTGCCGGTCGGCGTGCCGGTGGCCGCGTCGACGTCCCACGGCTCGCCGGTGGCCGGGTCGCGGAAGGCGGCCCGACAGTCCGGGGCGGGGTCGCCGCACCAGCGCACCCGGGGGTCCTGCCCGGGGCCGAGGTCGCGCGGCGGGGTGGCCGGGAAGACGGCCCAGCTCGGGTTGTCCGAGTCGAAGTCGACCAGGTCCTCGCGGACCAGCACCTGCCCGGTGATCCCGTCGACGTAGGTGGTGAACGCGGCCGGTTCGTCGGCGTCGGCGCCGATCAGGGTCACCTCGTACGCGGCCCGGGGCCCGTCGAGCGGGGTGGGCACGGCGACGGACCGCACGCTGTGGTCGCGGACGGCGTCCGCGGCCAGGCCGGCGTCGGCGAGCGCCGCGGCGTACGCCTGCTCGTCGGTGAGGGTGGCGGGCGCCGGCGCGGCGGTGTCCCGGGAGAGCGAGGAGCTGACCGCGAGCACCTTGCCCGCGGCGACCGCGACGGTGACCAGGCCGTCGTGCCCGGCCGGCAGGGCGCCGAAGCGCTGCCGGAGGGTGACCACCGCGCCGGCGCCGATCGGGCGGACCAGCAGCCGGTCCATCGCCTCGACCGCGGCGGCGTCCAAACCGAAGAGGTCCTGGTTGCCGGCGAGGTAGGCGCGGGCGGCCGCCTCCGGGTCGCCGGGGAGGCCGGTGGCGAGCGGCGCGCGGCCGGGGCCGAGCGCGTGCGGGGTGCCGAGTCGGTTCCAGCGGACGTCCGGGTCGGCCTTGCGGGCCAGGCCCCGCTGCCGCGCGTCGGGGGCGGCGGCGCCGGGGCGGTTGTCGACGTCGGCGTGCTCGTGCCCCTCGGCGAACGCGCCGGAGCGCCGTTCGGCGGCGGCTCCCCCGGTGGGGGTGGCGGCGGTGGGGCCGGCGGGGAGCAGCGCGGCCGCCACCGCGGTCGCCGCCAGGACGGGGACGAGCCGGCGTCGACGCCGGCTCATCCAGGGTGTCGGCTCCGGTTGTGCCACGGGACCTCCTCGTGGGAGCGGGGTGGCCGACCTCCGCCGGCCCGCACGGCGCGGTAACGCATGCGCATCTGTGGATATCAGCCCGGGTCGGCGGGAACAAGGGCCGCGCCTACTCAAGGCGGCCCGGCGCCGGGCACCGGTTTACAAACATCTGCTCTTGTACAAGTCGGTGGCGGCTGTCACAGTCGGGGGACCGCGACAGATCGGAGGTGGGCCGTGGCCGCCGACGCCGCTGCGACCGACGCCCGCGCCTGGCGGGACGCCCGCAAGCCGTTCTGGCCGCTGGCGCTGCTGGTGCCGGCGCTGCCCTTCCTCGGCTGGGCGACCTGGCGGGCCACCGGCGGCGGGTGGGCCTGGTGGCTCACCCCCGCCGTCGTCTTCGTGCTGATCCCCGTGATCGACCTGCTGGTCGGCGAGGACCGGCGCAACCCGCCCGACGAGGCGGTGCCCCGGCTGGCGGCCGACGGCTACTACCGCTGGCTCACCTACCTCTACCTACCCGCCCAGTACGCCGGCCTGGCGCTCTGCTGCGCGGTCTGGGCCCGGGGCGGCCTGTCGGTCGCCGGCGCGACCGGCCTGGTCGCCACGATCGGGGTGGTCAACGGCATCGCCATCAACACCGCCCACGAACTCGGCCACAAGCGGGAGACGCTGGAGCGCTGGCTGTCCAAGGTCGCCCTCGCCCCGACCGCGTACGGCCACTTCCACGTCGAGCACAACCGGGGCCACCACACGCGCGTCGCCACGCGGGAGGATCCGGCCAGCTCGCGGCTGGGGGAGAGCTTCTGGGCGTTCTGGCCGCGTACGGTCGCCGGGAGCCTGCGCTCGGCGTGGCGGCTGGAGACGGCACGGTTCCGCCGCCGCGGTCGCAGCCCGTGGACCTGGCGCAACGACATCCTGAACGCGTACGCGATGACCCTGGCGCTCTACGCCGCGCTGGTGGCGGCCTTCGGCCCGGGCGTGCTGCCGTTCCTGGCGCTCCAGGCCGTGGTCGGGTTCTGCCTGCTGGAGGCGGTCAACTACCTGGAGCACTACGGGCTGGCCCGGCAGCGCACCCCCGCCGGCCGCTACGAGCGGGTCGACCCCCGGCACAGCTGGAACAGCGACCGCACGGTGACCAACATCTTCCTCTTCCAGCTCCAGCGGCACAGTGACCACCACGCCAACCCGCTGCGCCGCTACCAGACGCTGCGCAGCTTCGACTCCTCCCCGCAGTTGCCCGCCGGCTACGCCACGATGGTGGTCGCCGCGCTGGTGCCGTCGGTGTGGCGTCGGGTCATGGACCACCGGGTGCTCGCCCACTACGGCGGGGACCTCAGCCGGGCCAACGTCCACCCGCCGGCCCTGCGCCGGCTGCGGGCGCGCCCGCCCCGTCCACCCGCCGCCGAGCCGCGCGCCGGCTGACGGCCGCGGCGGCGGGCGTGTCGGCGCCGCGCGTCGCCCCGGCTACGGCGCCCAGTCGGGGTCGCGGCCGAAGGCGGCGACGAGGCGGTCCTGCGGGTCGGCGTCCGCCGGCACGTCGACCTCCGACCGCACCAGTCGGCCCCGTTGGTAGTCGCCGATCCGCTGGCTGAACCAGCGGGCGCACTCGGCGACCGCGGCCGCGTCCAGCCGGGGGTCCGCGCCGATCGCCACGGCCAGGTCCCAGCCGTGGATCAGGTGTTCCGCGATGAGCTGGCGCAGGTACTCGTCCGCCGGGGTCTCGCCGGCCGAGAGCGCGACGGTGCGGTCCAGCGCCCCGGGGTGGGAGAACGCCAGCTCCGCCTGCGCCGCCGCCTCCCGGGCCGCCCCGACCGGGTCCGGGCCGAGCAGGTCGCCCTCGTAGCGGTCGCCGACCTCCTCGATGGTCCGGCCGGCGAGCAGCGGCACGCACCAGCGGTCCTCGCCGACGACGTGGTTGACCAGCCCCCGGACGTCCCAGTCGGGGCAGGGGGTCGGGTCCGACCACTGCCCGGGGCCGACCAGCTCCACCCGGTCGGTGAACTCGGCCAGGCTGCGGCGGTACGTCTCCAGCGGGTCCATGCCGACGATTGTTCCGGCTGGCCCCCGGGACCGAGCCGTTTTGCCCGCTTCGGGGCCGGCCGGGTGCTTTCGCCGGAAGCGTGGCGGCCGGCGGCGACGTCCGGGGCGGCGTCGAGGCGGGCCGGGTCAGTCGAGCTGGTCCGGGTCCAGCCCCAGCTCGCGGGCGGTGACCAGGCGGACCCACTCGGCGAACTGGCGGCGGGAGATCACTCGGTCGTGCACCGCGAGCTGCACCGCCAGGCCGTCCATGACCGCGCTGATCCGCCACGCGGCGCCGGCCGGGTCGGCGCACTCGAAGGTGCCGTCGCGGACCCCTTCCCTGATCACCGTCGCGAGGTCCTCCCGCCAGCGCAGGTCGAGCCGGCGGGAGACCTTCTCCAGCTCCGGGGTGCGCAGCGACTCCGCCCAGCCGTCGATCCACATGGCCCAGGACGTCGCCCGGCCGGCGGGGGTGTAGAGCTTCACGATCCTGCGCAGCTTGGTCAGCGGCGGGGCGCTGGACCGCATCACGGCGTCCAGCCTTGCCAGGTCCTGCTCGACCGCGTACGCGAACGCCTGCGCGAGGAGCCGGTCCTTCGTGGCGAAGTGGTAGAAGACCAACGCCTGGCTCACCCCGGCCGCCTGCGCCACGTCGGCCGTGCGGGTGTTGGCCAGACCCCGTTCCACGATCACGTCACAGGCCGTGCGCAGCAGGGCATCCAGGCGGATCTCGGCCGCACGTCTCGTCACGCCGTTACCGTAGCCCATGCGGTTGAACACGAGCAGTCACCGATCACGGCCCGTCCGCTCTCGTCAGAGTCGGAAGCCGGACAGTTTCGCCTGCTTCCGCGGCGGCCTCCGGCGCGCCGGCGGCCGCCGCTCCGCCGCCCCGGGCGGCGGACGTCCCGACCCATCCTCCTAGGAAGCCCAGAGGCGGGGGCGATCGTCACCGCCGGACGCGCCGAGGGGCACCCCGATTTGGCAACCGCTCGCCGGCTCGGCTAAAGTTCTCACCCGTCACCGGTTAACGCCGGAGACACGCGGACGTAGCGCAGCTGGTAGCGCATCACCTTGCCAAGGTGAGGGTCGCGGGTTCGAATCCCGTCGTCCGCTCGGAGATGCCGCCACGCATGACGGGGGCAACCTCGGTGGGGTGGCCGAGAGGCGAGGCAACGGCCTGCAAAGCCGTGTACGCGGGTTCAAATCCCGTCCCCACCTCGGCAACAGGCGAGGGCGATTGGCGCAGTGGGAGCGCGCTTCCTTGACACGGAAGAGGTCACTGGTTCAAACCCAGTATCGCCCACCAGCAGGAAGGCCCGTCACCATCCGGTGACGGGCCTTCGCCGTTTCCGGAACCGCCTCCGACAGGGGGCGCTCCCGCGCCACGACACGGCGACCGCCCCGCCCGCGGTGTCGTCGTGGACGGGGCGGTCGCGCCTCCCCCGGAACCCGACCGGACGCGTCCCCCGTTGCGGCGCGTCCGGGCGTTCGCTCCGTGGATCACCGGAATGCGGGCCGGACCTTGGGTCCTGGCGACCCGCCGAGCCGACGCACCGGGCTTCGGACGGCCGTGCTCGGCGACGTGGCCGTCGACGATCCAGCCGTCCTCCCGCACGTCACCGCCGCGGTCGGCCCGAACCGGCGGGGCGACCGGGCCGGCGCGCGCCCGCCCGCCGGACACCGCCCCCGCGGCCCGGGGCCCGGACGGTCCCCAGCACCACGACCGGCGACGCGGCGGCCGCCATCAGCGCACGGGTCTTGTTCCTCATTCCGGGCCCTCCCAAGGCGTACGGGTGGCGGGCCGGCGGCGTGCCTGTCCCGTCGCCCGACCCTGCGCCCACAGGCTAGAAAGCGCCCCCGGTCGGGCGCGAGGACCGATCCGCACAGCGATGGCGCGGGCGGTGTCGGGCTGCACAGCGGCGGGAGCCGACGACCGCTCAGGCGCCCGGGGACCCGGCGGGGCCGCCCACCGGGTCCCCGCCGGTGGCCGCGTCGAGGATGCGCACGGCGAGCCAGAGTTCGTGCCGGGCGCTCGGCCCGCGCAGCAGGGAGCGTCCCAGCGCCTGCTCGGCCCGGCCGAGTCGTTTGCGGACGGCGGACACCGAGACCCCGAGCGCGGCGGCGGTGTCGGGCAGCCGCGCCTCGGCGCGCAGCCACGCGCGTACGGTCGCCAGGCCGACGGGGGTCGCCCCGGTCGGCCCGGTCGCCAGGGGAGCGACCTGACCGCGCGCCCAGAGGCGCAGGGCGGGGGCGGCCAGCAGCCGGTCGAGGCCGACCCACCGCGTGTCGTCACCGCCGGGCACGTCCACCCGTGCGGTCCCGGCCCTCTGGTCACGGCCGGCGCCGCCGCTTTCGCCGAGGTCCGCGCCGGGCGGATGCGGCGACGCGCTGTCCGGCCCGTCGGCCGGCGTCGCGGCGGGACCGAGCAGGTGCATGGCCAGCCACGCGACCGACTGGTCGGAGACCCGGGAGAGGTCGAGGTCGAGGCGGTCGCGCAGCACGGCCAGCCGGGCCGCCAGGGTGTTGCGGTGGATGCGCAGGTGGCGGTGGGCCGCGCCGTCGAAGGCGAGCCAGGAGCCGAGGGTGGCGAGCAGTTCCGGCCCGTCGGGGTCGATCCGCCGGGCCGGCCGGTACGACAGGCACGGCGCCAGCAGCGTCCGAGCCCACTCCTGACCGTCGGCGCCGAGCAGGACGCGCAACTCCGTCGCCCGGTCGAAGCGGCAGTGCCCGTCCGGCCCGTTGCGGGCCACCGCGAGGGCGTGGAACGCCTGCTCGTAGCCGGCGGCGGTCCGATGCAGCGGGACCGGCTCGCTGACCCCGACGCGCGTTCCCGGCACCCGTCCGGTGACCAGTCGGCCCAGCGCGTCCGCCTCGCGGGCGTCCGGCGGTCCGGCGCGGTCCGGGGCCGGCACCAGCGCGATGAGGTGCCGGGAGCGGACCGGGCAGGGCACCACCCAGGCCCGCCCGCCCAGCGCGCGGGCCACCTGTCCGGCCGCCTCGCCGCGCCGCCGGGACGCGTACTCGACGACGCACACCCGGAGCAGGTCGGGCAGGTGGGGGCGCAGCGCCGCCGCGATGCGCCGGGCGGGCGCCACGTCGCCGACCATCAGCAGGTGCAGCACGGCCTCCCGGCTGCGCACGTCGCCGGCGGCCACCCGTCGCCGGGCCGACTCGGAGCGCTCAAGCCGCCAGCAGAGCCCGAGGAGGCGCGCCGCGTCGGCGAGCAGGTCGCCGGGGACCGGGTCCGCGGGGTCGACCACCGCGAGCCAGGGGGCCGGTTCCGTCCCCTCGTCGGGGTCGCAGCCCGCGCGGTCGTCGGGCGCCCCGTCGCCGAGGGACACCAGGTGGACGGTGGGCGTGCCCGCGCCGCCCCGCACGGCCGCCGGCGTGCCGCGTCCGTGCAGCTCGGGTACGACGCGGGCGGCGTCGGCCAGCACGCGGCGGTCGAGGGGGTTCCGGCCCGGGCACACGGTCAGCAGCGTGCCGTCCACGCCGATCAGGGCGGCCGCGGCGGACCGGCGGGCGAGCCGGTCGAGGATGGCCGGGACGGGGTCGGGGCCGGCGGCGAGGCGGGTCATCGCGATGGCGGCCTCGCCGCGTTCGGAGCGGAACCGCGACGGCGGCCGTCCGAGCGGTCGCGACCCGTCCAGCTCCGTACACATGACAGCAGACGGTATTACCCAGGTGGGGCGGGTCACGAGGCGAGCCGGCCGAGGGGTGACGCCGGGCACTGCCGGTTACGGGCAGCGTGCCCGGTCCACCGTCGGATGGCGGCGCGGCGCCCGGGGGAGCGGTGCGGCGTCGCGCGGTGCCGGGGGGAGCGGTGCGGCGGCGCGGCCCGCGCGGGTGGCGTACGGCCGGCACCGAACCGGCGACGACGACGGGCCGGGCACCCTCCCGGATGCCCGGCCCGTCGTCGCGATGCGGATTCCGCGACCGTCCAGCTCCGTCGGCCGCGCGAGCGTCAGGTCAGAGCGGCGGTGCGACGTCCCGGCGCTCCTCGACCCGCCGGTACTCCACCGGCTCGGTCGTGCTGACCACCTGGCGGCGACGGCCCCAGATGAGGGTGGTCATGATGAGGCCGAGCACGCCGGCCGCCATGAGGATCCAGCCGACGATGTCGAGGTTGATGCCGCCGAGGCTCGCGTCGAGCGCGAAGGTGAGGATCGCGCCGAGCGCGATCAGGAAGATGCTGGTGCCGATACCCACGACAGCCTCCTTGGTCACAGGGGATGTGGTGCGCTGTCGAAGGACGTCATTACCCCGTGGCTGACCAGCGCAACCATCCCGGTCGGGGGAGGCGGCGCGGGGGCAACCTCCCCCGACCGGCGGGGTGGCGTGCCGGGCGATCTTGCGGTCGGGTAGAGTTTCCTGCGTCGCCGGCGAACGCCGGCGGCACGCGGACGTAGCGCAGCTGGTAGCGCATCACCTTGCCAAGGTGAGGGTCGCGGGTTCGAATCCCGTCGTCCGCTCGCGATCCGCCTGCTCGGTGGTCCGGCTTGCCGGACCGGGCGGTCACCCCGGGGCGATTGGCGCAGTGGGAGCGCGCTTCCTTGACACGGAAGAGGTCACTGGTTCAAACCCAGTATCGCCCACCAACACCTGCCCACCGCACCGCCGCGATGCCCGCCCGGGCGCGGCTCAGTGGGCGATCGTCAGCGCGAACGGCACCGGCCCCAGGGCGGCGATCAGCGGCCGGACCATGAGCACAAAGGATTCGGGCCACCAGGCGTTCGCCACCGCGCCGAGGTCGACGATCCGCTCCGGCGGCCAGCCGAGGTCGGTGAGCAGGCCCGCCACCACCTTCTTCGCGTCCGGGTCGTCGCCGCACAGGAAGGTCGACGGCGGCACGGCCAGGCTGGCCGGGTCGGCCATCAGCGACGGCGGTCCCACCGTGTTCAGCGCCTTCACCACGCGGGTCTCCGGCAGCGCGTCCTGCAGCTCCTGGGCGAGGTTCCCGTAGAGCAGGCGGGACGCGAAGCCGTCCGGCCCCTGCTCCACGGCGTTGGAGACGTCGACCAGCACCTTGCCGGCCAGGGCCGGGCGCAACCGGCGCAGCACGTCGATCGACACCGCGCCGGGCAGCGCGTTGACGACCAGCTCGGCGGAGGCGGCCGTGGCCTCCAGCCGCTCTCGGGAACCGACGAGAACCTGGTGGCCGGCGGCGGACAGCGCCGGGGCCAGTGCGCGCGCGACGTTGCCGGCGCCGAGGATTCCGATCACGCTCATGCCCCGACGCTAATCTGGGGTGCCGCCTCACCGGCAGTACGCACTTCAAGGTGCCTGGAGGATCCGATGGCCACCACCAGCACGGCCGACCGCCGGGCCGGTGCCCGCTCGGCGTACCTGATGTCGCTCGCCGCGTGCCCGACGCACCGCGTCCTCGACCGGATGGGTGACCGCTGGGTGAGCATGATCCTCAAGGAACTCGCGTCCGGACCGCGCCGCTACGGCGAGTTGGCCCGCGCTGTCGCCGGCGCCACCCAGAAGATGCTCACCCAGACGCTGCGCGGCCTGGAACGCGACGGCCTCGTCGCGCGGTCCGTGACCGATGCGGTGCCGCCCCGCGTCGAATACCGGCTGACGCCGCTCGGGGAGAGCCTGCTCCCGGTCATGGCGGTGGTGACCGAGTGGGCCGAGCGGCACATCGGCGACGTCGACGCCGCGCGGGCGGCCTACGACTCGGTCACCCGGCGCTGACCGCTCCGCCGCCTCGCGGTGCCCCGCTCAGCCGCGGTTCTCCCCGGTCCGGGGGCCGGTCGCGGCGTAGACGGCGAGCTGCACCCGGTTCGCGTTGCCCGTCTTCGTCATCAGGTTGGCCACATGGGTCTTCACGGTGGTGACGCCGAGGTGCAGCCGAGCGGCGATCTCCGGGTTCGACAGCCCGAGGCCGACCAGCGCGAGCACGTCGCGTTCGCGATCGGTGATGCCCTGCGGCGCCTGCGTCGGCCCCCGCATCGCCTGGGTCCGTACCGCCTGCTCGACCAGGCGGCGCAGCACGGCCTGGCTGAACGGGCTGTCGCCGGCCGCCGCCCGGCGCACCCCGTCGAGCAGTTCGTCCGGGCTGCTGTCCTTCACCAGGAAGCCGCAGGCACCGGCGGCCAGCGCCGGATAGAGGTGGTCGTCGTCGTCGAAGGTGGTCAGCACCACCACCCGGACCGAGGGGCGCTGCGCCAGGATGCGGGAGGTCGCCGTGATGCCGTCGACGCCGGGCATGCGCAGGTCCATCAGGACGACGTCGGGGTGCAACTGCGCGGCGAGGCGGACCGCCGTCGCGCCGTCGGCCGCCTCGCCGACGACCTCCATGTCGGGTACGGACTGGCACAGCATCCGCAGACCGGCGCGGACCAGTTGTTGGTCGTCGACGAGGAGGACCCGGATCACGTCGTGGCTCCCGTGGGCATCAGGGCGGTCAGGCGCCAGCCGGACTCCGTCGGGCCGGCCTGCAACCGGCCGCCGAGGACCTCCACCCGCTCGCGCAGGCCGACCAGGCCGTGCCCGCCGGACGCGCCGGTCGCGGGTCCCGTCGACCCGCCGAAGTCCCGCAGGTCGAACTCGACCTGATCGTCGCTGAGCCGGACCGACAGCCGCGCCCGGGCGGTCGTCCCCGCGTGCGTGGCCACGTTGGCCAACCCCTCCTGGGTGAGGCGCAGCACGGCGAGCGCCGTGCGTGAGTCCAGCCGGACGACATCGGGGTCGATGTCCACCTGGACGGTCAGGCCGATCTGGTGGCTGCGGTCGACCGCGGTGCGCAGGGCGACCGGCAGACCCTCGGGTTCGACGAAGGACGCGTACCGGGTCGACCCGGGATCGCGGAGCACGGCGACCAGGCGGCGCAGGTCGGCCAGGGCGCCCGCGCCGGTCGCGTGCACGTCGTCGAGCACCTGCCGCACCCGCGGGTCGTCGAGCGGCAGCACCCCGCGGGCCACCCCGACGCGGAGCACGATCGAGGCCACGTGGTGGGCCACCAGGTCGTGCAGTTCGCGGGCGATGGCGGTGCGTTCCTCGGCGCGGATCCGGGACATCTCCTCCCGGGCGCGGTCGGCGGCCTGCCGGTTCAGCTCGCCGAGCGCCCGCACGTGCATGCCCAGCAGCAGCGGGCCGGCCACCGCGGCGGTGGCGGCGTACAGCACGGTCAGGGCGACGTCGAGCAGTTCGTCGTAGTCCGAGAGCATGCTGCCCGCGATCGCGACCGCCAGGCCGCACCACACCTGCCGGCCGGAGCGTCTCGCGCCCAGTTCGAACATCGCCCAGGCCAGCGCGACCGTGGGGACGGCGTCGTTGTCGGCGCCGAAGAACCAGCCGACGGCGAGCGCCGCCGATATTCCGCACACGACGGCGACAGGGGACCAGATCCCGACGTAGCCGAACGCGATGACCCCGATCGCGAGGAACCGGTCGAGGAGGCTGAGGGTCTGTCCCCCCGGCGCGAGGACGAGGTAGCCGACGCCGCTGAGCCCCACGACGGTGAGCCGGACCGCGGTGTGACGTTCCTCGAACAGCCGCCCCACCCACAGCATGCCGCTCATCCTAGGCGGCGGGCGGCACGGGACGTAGCCACGAGATCGCCGCGGCGACGGCCGTCGCCACCACCAGCGCGGCGAGCGCGGCCAGCGTCGTCGCGTCCGGTGCGATGAGCGGCTGGCCGCGGAGCGCCTGCCAGGTCACGAGGACGAGCAGCCCGCCGTAGGCGAAGGCGAACACGATCACCAGCCGGGTTCGCCGGGCGTCGTCCCTGACGACCAGCGGCAGCAGCATCGCGAACAACAGCACCGCCTGGAGCCCGTGGATGCCGACGAAGTGGCCGACGCGGAGGTCACCGCCGGTCGTGCTCCACCCGGTCACCGGCATTCCCGGACCGCCGTCGGGCACGCCGACGGCATGCGCACCCAGGGTCGTACCCAGGCCGCGGTCGTCGAGTTCGGCCTGTGCGGGGGTCGGGGCGACCATGGTCAACCCCTGCAACAGGCCGGCCAGCAGCACCACCAGGCCCAGCCGGACGGCCCACGTGCCCGCCCGGTCCGGCATCCCGTCCCGCCAGAGCAGGACCGTGATGACGGCGGTGGCCAGCCACAGCACCACGATGAGGGCGCCCATCGAACGCCACAGCAACTCGTCGAGGGGCGTGGCCTCGTTGAAGTGACTGGCGCGACCGCGGGCCGCCTGGAAGACGATGATGCCGACCTCCAGCACGGCCGTGACGGCGATGACGGCCCCGGCCAGCCGCGCGGTCCGCCGGCCCCGGCGCAGATGTGCCAGCAGCCAGGCCAGGGTGAGCGCGTAGAACACGAAGGAGAGGGCGAACTTGGTCGGCTTGAGCCAGCTCGGGTCGCCGCCGACCGTGCGGTCGTCGGCGAACAGGCCGACGACGCCGACCAGGAGCAGGCCGGCCATGACGCCGGCGAGGACGGTCAGGCTCGTGCTGCCCCGCAGTGCGGTGCGCAGTGGTGTGGTCATGGATCGACGATCGCCACCAGCGGCGGCCGGCACCTCCTGCCGCGAGTCCGGACCCTCCTCCTGCGCCCGGCCGGCGCCTCCTCCGACAGCAGGAGGCCGGCGACGCGGGCCGGCTTCTGCCGTGGGCAGATCCGCTCCCCGTGAACATCGGGCCGGATCGCCGCGTTGGACCGGCACAGTAGGCGCATGAGACTGCTGGTGCTGGGCGGGACGGGTTTCGTGGGTGGCGCGACGGTGACCGAGGGGGTGCGTCGGGGCTGGTCGGTGACGGTGTTCAACCGGGGTCTGCACGGCACGACGCCGGAGGGCGTACACCGGTTGCGGGGTGACCGGACCGCGCCCGCCGGCCTGACGGCGCTGGCGGACGGCGAGTGGGATCTGGTGGTCGACACCTGGGACGGCGCGCCCCGGGCGGCGCGGGACGCCGCCCGCGCGCTGGTCGACCGGGTCGGCAGCTACGTCTACGTCTCCAGCGGCTCCGTCTACGCCCCGCCCGTCGCCCACGGCGTGGGCGAGGACGCCGCCGTGGTGGACGCCGAGCCGGACGCCGACGACGGCGACTACGCGCACAACAAGTCCGGCGGCGAGCGGGCCGTGCGGGAGGTGTTCGGCGACCGGGCGCTGGTCGCCCGGGCCGGGCTGATCCTCGGGCCGGGGGAGGACATCGGCCGGCTGCCCTGGTGGCTGGGGCGGGTCGCCCGGGGTGGGGACGTGCTGGCGCCGGGCCCGGCCGACCTGCCGTTGCAGTACGTCGACGTGCGGGACCTGGTGGGCTGGATGCTGGACCGGGGCGCCGAGGGGCGGGGCGGGACGTTCAACGTGGTGAGCCGCACCGGGCACGCGACGATGGGCGAGCTGCTCGACGCCTGCGTCGCGGCCACCGGCGCCGACGCCCGGCTGCGCTGGACCGACCCGGAGCCGATCCTGGCCGCCGGCGTGGTGCCGTGGAACGACCTGCCGGTCTGGATCCCGGCCGGGCACGAGTACCGCTGGTTGCAGGAACGCGGCGTCGAGCGGGCGTACGCGGCCGGGCTGACCTGCCGCCCGGTGGCCGAGACGGTCGCGGACACCTGGGCGTGGCTGCGGCAGGTCGGCGCGGTCCCGCCGCGGGCCGGACGCCCGCAGCGCGCCCCCGTCGGGCTGGCCCCGGAGCGGGAGGCGGCGCTGCTGTCCGCGACGGGCGCGGCGGGCGCCTGACCAGCGGGTCGAAACCACCGCGACGGCGGCCGTCCCCAGTGGACGGCCGCCGTCGCGGTGCTCGGGAAGCGTTCACCGTGGGTGGTTTCCCGGTGCACGCTGGGCGGCGAAGTCCGTTTTCACATCACGCATCGTGATCGATATAGACAAGGATCGGAGCCGCCCCTACAGTTCGCCCGACTGGTTCTCATCTTCCACGGGGGAATTGCGATGACTACTGGCCGCTGGCTGCTGCCTGCGCACAGGTCGAGGTGTGTTCGCCTCCTGGCCGGGGCGGCCGCCGCCTCGGTCGCGGCGGCGCTGCTGGCCGCTCCGGTGGCCGTGCAGGGTGCGGCCGCCGCGACCCGGACCGATCCGTCGGTGGCACCGGATGCGGGGTCGGCGGCTGCGGTGGCGGTGCGGTCGGGTCGGCGGGTGGAGGTGGCGTCCGCGCGGACGGAGTTGTCGCAGGTGTTTGCGAACCCGTCGGGTGGTTTCACGGTGGAGTCCGCGGTGGTTCCGCAGCGGGTGAAGCGCTCGGACGGGTCGTGGGCAGAGGTTGATCTGTCGTTGCGGCGTGGGGCGGATGGTTGGCGTCCGGTGGCGTCGGTGGCGGATGTGCGGTTCTCCGATGGTGGTGCGGGTGCGGCGGTGACGCTGGTCCGGCGGGGCAGAACGTTGTCGTTGTCGTGGCCGGGTGGGTTGCCGAGGCCGTCGGTCAGTGGTGACGCGGCGACGTATGCGGGGGTGTTGCCGGACGTTGATCTGGTGTTGCGGGCGACCCGTACCGGGTTCACGCACGTGTTCGTGGTGAAGTCGGCGCGGGCGGCGGCGAATCCGGCGTTGCGGGAGTTGCGGTTCGACCTGGGTGGGGACGCCCGGGTGGTGCGGGGTGCGGACGGGCGGTTGTCCGCCCTCGCGGGCAACGAGGTGCTCGCCTCGGCCGAACCCGCCGTCATGTGGGACTCGAACGACACCTCGTCGGGAGCCACGGCCCGATCGGCCGGAGCGGACCGGGCGCCGGCGGCCGGCGCCCCGGCCGGCGGCGGGCTGCCGTCGCGGTCGTCTGCGGCCGCGCCGGGTGACGCGGCGAAGACCGCGCCGGTGGGTGTCGAGGTGGCCGGTGGTGACCTGGTGTTGCGCCCGGACGCGAAGCTGCTCGCCGCCGACGCGGCTTTCCCGGTCTACATCGACCCGGCGTGGTCGACCGGCAAGTCCCGATGGGCGTACGCGACGAACAACAACACCAACAACACCGACACGACCGTCGCCCGGGTCGGGCGGGACCCCGACTCCGGAAAGCTCTACCGGTCGTTCTTCGACTTCCCGCTGACCGCGATGCGGGGCAAGCACATCGAGTCGGCGTACGTGCAGATGAAGCTCGACCACTCCTGGTCCTGCGGCAACACCCCGACGTACATGTACCACTCCGGTGGCATCGCCTCGACGCCGCGCACCGGATGGTCCCCGAAACTGAACAGCCTCAAAGCGTCGGCCAGCTCCCACGCCAACGAGGGCTACGGTTGCGCGGACTCCCCGCAGCCCGACATGACGGTCAACTTCACGGGCTCGGCGGTCACCAGCGTCATCCAGTCGCACGCGACCAGCAACGCCACGAACATCACGTTCGCGTTCTGCGCGTGCAGCGCCACCGACGGCTCCGGCGAGTCGACCACCGACCGGTGGAAGAAGTTCTGGCCCAGCAACGCCAAGCTGGTCGTCGACTACGACAACATCCCGGGCCAGCCCCACAGCCTTCAAGCCGGCGGGGTCGCCTGTCCCTCCGGCACGACCATCACGCTGGGCACGCTGAATCCCACCTTCTCGGCGATCTACCCGGACGCAGACAACACTCAGGCGCTGACCACCGCCTACGAGTGGGTACAGGTGCCCGTCACGGGGGTCATCGACGCCGCGACGCCGCGACGGACGCCACCGGCGGGAGCGTCGGTGCCCGCCGGCCAACGCTCGACCACGGCTGCGGTGACTGTTTCCGAGGGCGTCACCTACGCGTTCCGCGCCAAGGCCACCGACCCGGCGCCCTACAGCCGGACGAGCGCCTGGTCCGGATGGTGCCAGTTCAAGATCGATACAGGGGCCCCCACCGTCGGCGCGTCACTGGTCGACACCGCTACCGTGCCACTGCCCGGCAGTGTTGTCACGTTCCGGCTGACCGCTGACGACAGGACGGTCACGAAGTTTCTGTACGGCTGGAACGGACCGACCACGGAGGTACCGGTCACCGGCGGTGCCGTGTGTTTGACGCGCCCCCCCTTGCCACCCACCTGCCGGGTATCGGCGACTGTGTCGCTCACCGTGCCCAAGTACGGACTCAACATCCTGCACGTGTCGGCCAAGGACGAAGCCGGGAACCCCGGCTTCGGCTCCGAAGAGTTCAAGGCCGGCCGCCCGACGCCCGCGGTGGCCCGCTGGGGGTTGGAGACCTACCCCGGTGTCACCGCGACGCGTGCCCTTCAGGACGACCAGCCGTCACTGGGCGGGGACAGCCCCCTGTCGGGCGGCAGTGTGTCGTGGACCGGTGACCTACGGCTGATCCGGGGCGAGACGGCGTCGTTCAACGGCACATCATCGGCGCTCAGCACCACGGCGAAGGTGGTCGACACCACCGAGTCGTTCAGTGTGGCCGGCTGGGTGCGGCTGGCGTCGCTGCCGACGACGGCCGACATGGTGGTGGCGTCGCAGGAGGGCACGAGCGCGGCCGGTTTCCACCTCGGCACGCGTCTCGAAGGCTCGCCGGCGACGCCACGCTGGTCCTTCCTGATGAAGGACACGGACCTCCAATCGAGCACCACCCGGGCCGCGTCCAGCAGCGCCCCGCTGACCACCGCCGACGTGGGCCGGTGGACCCACATCGCGGGCGTCTACGACCAGACCGCGGGCAAGGTGCGGCTCTACGTCAACGGCGCCCTCGCCGCCGAGGTCGACCGGACCGCCACGGCGTGGAGCGCGAACGGCAAGTTCACCGTGGGGCGCGGCTGGAACTCCGGCACGCCGGGCAACTGGTTCAAGGGCAACCTGGCCGACGTCCAGGTCTACGACCGCATCCTCGTTGACCACGACTTCACCGGTCAGCTCGCCGAGGACCCGAACTCGGGCGGCTACGACGAGCCCGGGATGCTGACCACCATCCAGGTCGGCGACTGGGACTTCTCCGGCGCCCAACCCTGCTACGTCGAGTCAACCGACCCGTCGCTGTGCAGCGCTCTCGAGGCAGGCCAGTTCGGCCGCCGACTGGCCCTCACCCAGGGTGTCAACGTCGGCGACGACGGTCGGGGCCAGTTCCTGGCTCTCGACAGGCAGGGCGTCGACGATCCTGCTCAGGCGACGTCGGAGTTCGGTCGGTCCCAGGACAACACCGCCGACCCGCAGAACCCGGTCTGGCAGGACGGCCGAGTACTGCGTACCGACCAGTCCTTCACCGTCTCGGCCTGGGTCCGCCCCGATGCGCTGGCGGTAGGCAACCGCAGCGCGGTCACCCAGATCGGCACTCAGCAGTCCGCCTTTTACCTCGGCCAGCGGGGCTTCTCGGCCAACGGCACCACCGAATACCGGTGGAGCTTCACGCTCTACGGAATCGACGACGACGACGTCCAGGCCCGGACCATCGACGCCGCGATGACGTCGAGCACCATCAGCGAAGACGACCGGCTTCGGTGGACGCATCTGGTCGGGGTCTACGACACCGCGCGCCGCGAAGTCCGGCTCTACGTCAACGGCCGGCTCGAAGGCGTCAAGTCCTACGGCGGCGGCAGTTTCACGGGCGCGTTCGACGCGACCGGTCCGCTCGTCGTCGGTGCCGGCCGCTACAGCCCGCCGGGTGAGCCCGTGAAGTGGGTCGACCACTGGCAAGGTGACATCGATGATGTCGGCCTCTACCAGGGCGCAATGAGCAACGTCGCCGTCAAGACGCTTTTCAACTCCCAGTCTCCCGACGTTGTCGAGCCGCCGGCCGACGAGTAACGCCTGTCTCGATTTCGGCCACTCAAATCCGCATCCCTGCAACCGCGCCTGTGGAGGCACAGTGAAACGTGTCCCGAAACACCCCCTCGAACCACCGCGAAAGCTGGTGAAACGGTCTAATCGTTTCCACGCCGTCGTCGCGGCGGCGCTCACCGGCACCCTCGCCGTCTCCGGCCTGTCGGTGCCCGCGCAGGCGGCCCCCGACCCGGCGAAGCTCACCGGCCAGCGCGAGAAGCTCGACAAGCACGGCACCACCGCGCAGGGGCGGGCGTACCCCGTGAAGGAGGCCGAGAGCGCGAAGCTCGCCGCCCCGGTGTGGCCGAAGCCCGGCAAGGCATCCGTGACCCTGCCCGCCGCCTCGTCCGCCGAGCGGCGGGCCGCCGTCGCACCGGTGAAGGCGGGAGCGCTGCCGGTGTCGGTGAGCCGCGCCTCCGGCGCGGCGGGCGACCGCGCGTCGGTGGTGTCGGTCGAGGTGCTGGACCGCGCGGCGGTGCCGGCGCGCTGGCGCGACGGCCTGCTGCTGCGCGTCGGCGGCGGTGCCGGTGACCAGCCGACGACCAGGGCGGGCGCGACCCCCGCGCCCGGCGCTGACGCGGCCAAGCCGGCCGCCGCCACCGTGTCGGTCGACTACCGCGGCTTCAAGCACGCCTTCGGCGGCAACTGGTCGTCGCGGCTGACGTTGTGGCAGGTGCCGGAGTGTGGGCTGCGCACCCCCGGGAAGGCCGAGTGTGCGGCCACGCCGCTGAAGTCCCGCAACGACGGCAGCTCCGTCACCGCGGAGGTGCCGGTGACGGCCGGCGTGGCGGACGCGCGGGTCGCCGGCTCGGCCGCCACGCTGGTCGCGCTGGCGGCCGGCTCCTCCGGCCCGGAGGGCGACTTCTCCGCCACCCCGATGTCGGCGAGCGCCACCTGGTCGGCGGGCACGTCGACGGGCGGCTTCTCCTGGTCGTACCCGATGCGGATGCCGCCGGCCGTCGGTGGCCCGGCGCCGACCCTGGGCCTGTCCTACACCTCGGACAAGGTCGACGGGCAGTCCGAGGCGTCGAACAACCAGCCGTCGTGGGTCGGTGAGGGCTTCGACCTCTGGTCGGGCTACATCGAGCGCAGCTACGTGCCGTGCGCCGACGACATGACCGGCGGCAACAACAGCACCAACCGCACCGGCGACCAGTGCTGGCGGTCCGACAACGCCACCCTGTCGCTGAACGGGCGCGGCGGTGAGCTGATCTTCGAGGCCGGCAAGGGTTGGCACACCCGCAACGAGGACGGCTCGAAGATCGAGAAGCTGACCGGCGCCAGCAACGGCGACGACAACGGTGAGCACTGGAAGGTCACCACGTCCGACGGCGTGCAGTACTTCTTCGGCCTGAACAACCTGCCGGGGCAGGGCAGCGCGACGAACTCGGCGTGGACCGTCCCCGTCGCCGGTAACCACACGAACGAGCCGTGCAACGTCTCGTCGTTCGCCTCGTCGTTCTGCAACCAGACCTGGCGGTGGAACCTCGACTACGTCGTCGACCCCCGCGGCAACACCCTGTCGTACTGGTACGACAAGGAGACCAACTACTACGGCAAGAACGCCACCTCGACCAACAAGGCCCTCTACACCCGGGGCGGCGTGCTCAAGCGGATCGACTACGGCACCTGGGACCGCGGCGCCACCGACCGGTCGGTGAACCCGCTCGCGCAGGTCGTTCTGACCAGCCTCGACCGCTGCGCGGCCGACTGCCACGTCAAGGACGCGGCGCACTGGAAGGACGTGCCGTGGGACCAGGAGTGCACGGCCGGCGCGGCGGACTGCAAGGAGAACTACGGTCCGACGTTCTGGACCACCAAGCGGCTGGCGTCGGTCACCACCCAGGTGTGGGACACCACCAAGACCACCCCGGCCTGGCAGCCCGTCGACTCGTGGACGCTCGGCCACACCTACCCGGCCGTCGGTGACGGCAGCGACCACGCGGGCATGTGGCTCAGCTCGGTGCAGTACAAGGGCCTCGTCGGCGGCACCGAGACCATGCCGGCGGTGACGTTCGAGCCGGTGTCGCTGCCGAACCGGGTGCTCACCAAGAACAACACCAGCAACAACCGCATGCGGATCGGCAACATCGTCACCGAGACCGGCGGCAAGATCCAGGTCACCTACAGCCTGCCCGACTGCACCGCCAGCAGCCTGCCGTCAGCGCCGGAGACCAACACCCGGCTCTGCTACCCCGTGGTGGGCCCGGACCCCTACGACTCCAGCAAGGAACTCACCGAGTACTGGCACAAGTACGTGGTCACCAAGGTGTCCGAGTCGGACCTCATGGTCGTCGCCAACGGCTCCGACCGTGGCCAGCCGGTGCAGAACACCTACTACAAGTTCCTCGGCGATCCCGCCTGGCACTACGCCGACGACAACGGGCTGGTCAAGCCGAAGCGCAAGACGTGGAACCAGTTCCGCGGCTTCGCCCAGGTCGAGGTTCGCAAGGGCGACGCCCCGGCGCAGACCCTGACCCGCACCACCTTCCTGCGGGGCATGCACGGCGACCGGCTCACCAAGACCGGCGGCAGCCGCAGCGTCACCGTCGCGGCGTCCCTGGGCAGCGAGACCGTGTACGACGAGGACCAGTTCGCCGGCATGGTGCGCGAGCAGGTCGTCTACAACGGCGTCGACACCAAGCCGGTCAGCAAGACCGTCAACGTGCCGTGGCGTTCACCGGCGCTCGCCACCCGCACCATCAACGGCGACGAGGTCACCGCCCGCTGGACCAACACGCGGATCGCGTACAACGCGACGGCGCTGGGCGTCGACGGGGCGTCGGGCTGGCGCGTCTCGCGCACGGTGTCGAGCTTCAACGACACCTACGGCACCACGGACAGCGTCCAGTTCGACGGTGACGTCGCCAAGACCGGCGACGAGAAGTGCACGACCTACCTCTACAACCGCAACACCGGCGCGAACATCACGCAGACGGTCAAGCAGACCACCGTCAAGGCGGTGCCCTGCGCGACCGCGCCCACCAGCCAGGACGACATCCTCGCCGACGAGCGGAAGTTCTACGACGGCGCGACCAGCGTCGACACCGCGCCGACGACGGGTGCGGTCACCCGGGTCGACCGGCTGAAGGACTGGTCGGCCGCCGGCGGCACCGTCTGGCAGACCGTCAGCCAGGCCACCTTCGACGCGTACGGGCGGCCGAAGACCGCCACCGACAACCGCGGCCGGACGGTGACCACCGAGTACACCCCGGCCACGGGTGGGCCGGTCACCAAGGTGGTCACGAGGACGCCGGACCCGAACGGCAGCACCACCGACTGGACCACCACGATCGAGACCCGGCCCTACTGGGGTCAGCCGATCCGAACCACCGACTACAACGGCCGGGTCGCCGACATGGAGTACGACCCGATGGGCCGACTCGTCCGGGGCTGGCAGATCGGCTGGTCGAAGGCCGACCACCCGACCAGTCCGTCGGTCGAGTACACCTACTCGTACGCGCCGAACAAGGACGCCTACCCGTACACGAGGAGTCGCATCCTGCACGCCGGGGGCGGCTACCTGACGGCGTACGACATCAAGGACGCCTTCCTGCGGCCGCGTCAGACGCAGAAGGCCGGTGTGGGCGGCGACCGGGTGGTCACCGACACGCTGTACGACGCGACCGGCCGGACCGTGGCGACCTACCAGGCGCACGCCGAGCCGGGCGCGCCCTCGGGCGCGCTGTGGTGGGAGCCGGAGTGGTCGGTGCCGGCGCTGTCGAAGACCGTCTACGACAACGCCTCGCGGGCCACCGACGCGATCTTCTTCGGCACCGACGGCGTCACCAACCTCGTCGAGAAGTGGCGCACCACCACCCGCTACCTGGGTGACAGCACCACGGTGACCCCGCCGCAGGGCGGCACCGTCACCACGACGAAGACCGACATCGAGGGCCACACCGTCGAGCTGCGCCAGCGGGTCGACGCGACCGGGACGAAGCCGGACCACGTCACCACCTACACCTACAACCGCAAGGGCCAGCTGGCGCTGGTCAAGGACACCGGCGGCAACGAGTGGGTCAACACCTACGACGTCAAGGGCCGGCAGATCACCGCGAAGGACCCGGACAAGGGCACGACCACCACCACCTACACGGCGTACGACCAGGTGGAGTCGGTCACCGACGCCAACGACAACGTGCTGGTCAACGAGTACGACTCGCTGGGCCGGCGGATCGGCCTCTACCAGGGCAGCATCGCGGCGACGAACAAGCTCGCCGAGTGGAAGTACGACAAGCTCTACAGCGGCCAGACCGTCCGCGGTCAGCTCACCCAGAGCATCCGGTACGAGTCGGCGGGCTCCGCCAACGCCTACAAGTGGCAGGTGCGGGGCTTCAACACCCGCTACCAGCCGACCGGCGCGAACTACGTCATCCCGGCGAACGAGGGCACCGGTCTGGCCGGCACCTGGGTCTACGGCTACGGCTACTCGCCGTACGACGGCAGCCCGGCCAGCATCACCTATCCGGCCGGCGGCAGCCTGACCACCGAGAGCGTCGAGACGAAGTACGACGCCGTCACCGGCCTGCCGACGGAACTGGCCACCAACCTGATCAACGTCGGCCGCTACGTCATCGGCCAGGACTACACGCAGTACGGTGAGCCGACGCTGACCACCCGCAAGGTCGACGGCGGGGTGTACGTCCAGGACACCACCTACTACGACCTGACCACGCGGCGGGTCGACCGGGTGAAGATCAAGCCGGAGACCGCGACCGGCACGGTGGCGGACACCCGCTTCACCCGGGACGCGGCCGGCAACATCCTGTCGATCGCGGACACCCCGGAGGTCGGCGCGGCGGACACCCAGTGCTTCCGCTACGACGAACTCCAGCGGATGACCAACGCGTGGACGCCGAAGTCCGGCATCGACTGCGCGGCGGACCCGAGCGTGCCGAACCTGGGCGGCCCGGCGCCGTACTGGCACGAGTGGACCGTCGACGACGTCGGCAACCGCAGCACGGAGAAGGTGCACACCGCCGCCGGCGACACCACCCGCTCCTACACGACGCCCGCCAGCGGCAAGGACGTCGTCCGCCCGCACGCCGTCACCCAGGTCGTCACCCAGGCGCCGGGCCAGTCGGCGGTCACCACCAAGTACGCGTACGACGACGCCGGCAACATGACGTGCCGGCCGACCGGCACGGCCGCCAACGCCTGCGACACCGGGACCAACTCGCAGACGCTGAACTGGAACTCCGAGGGCAAGCTCGCCTCGGTGAGCGCGGGCGGGCAGACCGTCGAGACCAACATCTACGACGCCGACGGCGTGCGGCTGATCCGCCGCGACGCCACCGGCACCACCCTGTACCTGCCGGGCCAGGAGATCCGGCGCGAAAACACCTCGGTCGTCACCGGCACCCGCTACTACAGCTTCGCCGGCAAGACCGTGGGCAACCGGACCCCGAGTGGGCTCACCTGGCTCTACACCGACCATCAGGGCACCCAGCAGACCGCGATCAACGCCGGCACCCAGGCGGTCAGCGTGCGCCGGCAAACCCCGTACGGCGATCCGCGCGGCAGCCAGCCGCAGTGGACCAACAGCAAGGGCTTCGTCGGCGGCGACAAGGACCCGACGGGCCTGACGAACATCGGGGCCAGGCAGTACGACCCCGGGTTGGGTCGGTTCATCTCGGTCGACCCGATCCAGGACCTGACCGACCCGCAGCAGTGGAACGCCTACTCCTACGGCAACAACAGCCCGGTCACCTTCGCCGACCCGACCGGCCTCAAGTCCTGCTCCGACGACAACTGTCGTGACGGTGCGGACTACGAGGACATGTACGGGAACTACGTCGAGGTCGACGGCCCGAACGACGGTTGCAACGGCAAGTGCGGCGACGACGACTGGGCCGAGGCCCGAGCGGCGCACGAGGCCGGCGGCGGCAACGGCGGTGGCAAGGGCGGAAAGAACGGCGGCCCCACCGACGAGCAGATCAAGCGCGCCAAGGAAGTCAAGAAGCAGAACGCCATCGACATCATCATCAAGGCCGGCGGTCAGATTCTGCTCGAGTTCTTCGGCATCAACGACATCATGGACTGCATCGGCGGTGACCTGAAGGCCTGCGCCTGGTCACTCGCCGGCATGCTGCCGTGGGGCAAGGCCCTCCAGTTGGCCAACAAGGCCGGAGACCTGGTCAAGCTGCTCGGCAGGACCGGCAAAGCCATCATGAAGTGGCGCGAGGAATCCAAGTGGGCTGACGAGGTCCTCGATGCGTGCAAGGCCCCCGGCAACCGGCACAGCTTCTCACCGACAACCAAGGTGGTGATGGCCGGCGGCGGGCTGAAACAGATTGGGGAGTTGAAGGAAGGCGACGAGGTTGTCGCCACCGACCCGGAGAGCGGGCGGACTGACGTGCGGGAGGTCACCCGAACCCACCGTCACGATGACAGGGACCTGACTGACCTGCGGGTGGCCCTCGGCAACGGTGAACAGGCCAACATCGAGACGACCCAGCACCACCCGTTCTGGAGCGAGGACCGCCACGACTGGGTCGACGCCAAGGACCTGCGGGTGGGCGAGCGGCTGCGCTCGCTCGACGGCTCGACGGTGACTCTACGAGCATCCCGCTCGTACACCGGCAGCAAGGTCATGCATGACCTGACCGTTGCCGACATCCATACGTATTATGTGCTGGCGGGGGTTACTCCCGTACTTGTTCACAACTGCGACTTCGCCCCTGGTAAGGCAGATGAGCACTTCGACAAGCATGTGCTCGGGCTTGACGACGCTGGTCAAGCGACGCGTACGCCAGATATGCCTGAGTACAATATGAAGGATCTCGATAAGGGTTTTGACAAATATGTTGCCGACGCTAAATCTCTGATGTGTTCGGAGACTTGCCCGGCTGGCGTTCGTGAGGCCATTCGAAGTGACGGCGTAATTATCCGAATGGACTCACGGGGAAGGGTTGGAATGAGGAACGGGAGCACCATCACGACCTATTTTCGACCAGATGACCCGGCTGCCTATTTCGCGAGGGAGGCGGATAGGTGACTCAAAAAATCACCAACTTCGAAGAAGTATTCTCTAGCTTTATCAGGGCGTCGGGCCGCTGGCGGGACACTACCCCGGAGGCGCTCCTGGGGCGCTGGTCGAGGTTCGTTGATGATTGCGAGCAGGGTTACCCGCGCGACGCTGAGGATTACTTCAATGATCTCACCTCAAGAGATTCCTTGGAACGGGCGCTGACTTCTGCAGAGTTGCAGGAGTTCCCTGAAATGTCCCAACTGCGCGTAAGGGTGGAGGAGATTGATTCAAGGTTTCGCGCACTTTTGATTCCAGAAGTTTTCCCTGGGATCCCAGAAAAATTCTGGTGGGCTCGCGGCATGGTGAAGGCTGGCGGGAAGCGTCTTGTAGAGGATGTGCGCCGTGAATATCGCATCGACTTAATTGAGGTCGAATAGCGTGCTGATTTCGCGCTGAGTCTGCCGGCTAGAACGTAGGTGCCGCGCCATGTAGCGGCAGCGAAGCGGAAGCCCCGCCAGGTGCGTCTGGCGGGGCTTCTGCGTGGGTTGACGACAGTAGTTGAAGGCAACGTCAGCGGACCGGAGTGGCGCGAGGTGGCGGTTCGTCGCCGTCGCCGTTGGCCGTTTCGGTGATTGTGGGGCCGTTAAATGCGGTGCTGAGTATGTCGATGGCGTCTCGCTGAAGGCGGAGCCTTACGTGGACGTAGAGCGTGGCGGTGACGCCAGTGTGGGCGTGGCCGAAAGGTTCCTTTGATCACGACGAGTTCGACGCCCTGTTCCAGAAGCGTGGTGGCAGTCGAGTGCCGGAGGTCGTGGAAGCGGATGCGGCGGAGGCCGGCTTTGCGAAGGAGCGTCCTGAAGGCGCGGGTGAGGTTGGTCGGGTCGATTGCTCCGCCCTGCGCAGTGGTGAACACGTGCCCGTTGTGCTGCCACGCCGGGCCTATGGGCCTTGCGCTCGCGCTGCTGCTGTTCGCGGTGGTGCTTCAGGAGGTTGACGCAGCGGGTGGGGATGGCGATGCGGCGTTCGGAGGCCCGGGTCGTGACGGGCAGCGTGGTGAGCCCGCCTTGCGCTGGTCCGCTGGAGTTTGCGGCGGATGGCGGCGGTGCCGGCGTCGAGGTCAGGTCTTCCCAGCGGAGGTCGAGGAGTTGCCCTTTCGGAGTTTGACCACATCCCCATCCACGACACCGTCCGCCTCCGCCTCCACCACAACGCCGAGCACCGCGACATCCCATACCTCGGATAGCGCTATTCCATCGATGCCTCGGCCGCCGGCGGGTGCGGACGTCTCTGCAGAGTTCCTCTGGATGGACTCCCCTTTCTCCCTCATTTGGTATGCGCAACTGGCAACCCAAGCACCTCGTCCACCTCCCGGCGCGGGGTCGGCCAGCCCGGCTGGCCGTACCCGATGCGCATCACCATCTGCGGGGTGCCGAACCGTCCCAGCGACAGCCGCAACTGCTCCCGCGCGCTGGGTACCTCGATCGGCTGGGACAGCATCGACACCGCCAGCCCCGAATCAGTGGCGGCGAGCAGCACCCGCTGCAACGCCTGCCCGGCGACGACCTGGTCGACGGCCGTGTTGCCGGGCGAGCCGAGCACCGCCACCAGCGGCTCCGGCTCGAAGTCCCGCCCCGGCGCCCGGTCCCGGCCGCCGAAGCCCCGGGAGGGCAGCAGGTCCTGCGGCTCGCCCTGCGGCCCGCCGGAGGAGGCCGGCACCCCGTCCGGGGCGGCGGCTGAGCGCACCCACTCCTCGCGTTCGGCCACATACGCCGGATCGCGTTCGAGGACCCGGTGGGCGCTGCGGGCGATCTCGGCGAACGCGTTCACCGCGCTCACCCCGATCAGCAGTTCCAGCCAGCATCCCTCGGCGCGGGCCGCCTCGCCGAGGCGCCAGCGGGCGTCGGCGGGCACCGGGTCCGGCCAGAACGGCGCCCGGTTGCTGAACCGGCGGGGGATCGCCGCGTGCAGGGCCTGCTCGGCGGGGGTGGGGCGGCGCGGCACGTCGGGGACCAGCCGGGCCACCACGTCCGGCTCGGCCGGGTAGGGGCGCAGCCGCACCTTCGCCGGGGTGCCGGCCGCGGCCAGGGAGAGCCGCAGGTTGAACAGCGCCGCGCCGCAGGCGATGCGGACGCCCCAGCCGTTGGGGTCGGTGGCCGGCAGGCGCCGGGCCGGGTCGACCAGTACCTCGATGCCGCCGTCGCGCAGCCGGAACCGCCACGGCTGGGTGTTGTGCAGCGACGGTGCCCGTACGGCGTCGGTCGCGGCGGCCCTCAGTTGCTCGACGGTGAAGCCGGTGTCCATGGTGGTGCTCCTTCCGTGGCAGTTCGTGCCGCCCCCGTCTGGTACACCTCCACGGTGCGTCAGCGGGCCGGGGCGCGGGCAGGGCCGGACGTCCCGTCCCGCCGGGCCCGACCGGCCCCGTCCCAGGTCAGGGACCTTCGGCCCGGCGAGTGGCCCGCCTGTCCGCGCCCGGACGAGCCGACGCCGGCCGGCGAGCGGGGCGACGGCGGTTCGGGACCTTCGGCCCGTGCGGGATCCGGGCGGGAGGGGGTAGAAACGAGGGATGATCCGCGTGTTCCTGCTCGACGACCACGAGGTCGTCCGCCGTGGCCTGGCCGACCTGCTGCAGAGCAGCGGTGACATCGAGGTGGTCGGGGAGTCCGGCCTGGCCCAGGAGGCGGCGCGCCGCATTCCCGCCCTGCGGCCGGACGTGGCGATCCTCGACGCGCGGCTGCCCGACGGCAACGGCATCGACGTGTGCCGGGACGTCCGGGCCGTGGACTCGTCGATCAAGGGCCTGATCCTCACCTCGTACGAGGACGACGAGGCGCTCTTCGCGGCGATCATGGCCGGCGCGGCCGGCTACGTGCTCAAGCAGATCCGGGGCACCGACCTGGTCGACGCGGTGCGCCGGGTGGCGGCCGGCCAGTCACTGCTCGACCCGGCGATCACCACCCGCGTGCTGGAGCGCATCCGCAGCGGCGTCGAGCAGCCCCGCGAGCTGAAGTCGCTCACCGAGCAGGAGCGGCGGATCCTGGAGTACGTGGCCGAGGGCCTGACCAACCGGGAGATCGCCGGCAAGATGTTCCTGGCCGAGAAGACGGTGAAGAACTACGTCTCCAGCGTGCTGGCCAAGCTCGGCCTGGAGCGCCGCACCCAGGCGGCAGTCCTGGCCACCCGCCTCCTCGGCAAGACCCACTGACCCACCGCACTCACTTCCGCGCCGCCCCACCCGCTTCCTCCTGCGGCGATCTTGCAGTTTCTGCCCTCGAAATGAGGCACTTGTCCCTTATGTCAGGGCAGAAACTGCAAGATCGCGAGCCAGAAAGGCGGGGGAGGGGAGCGGGGAGCGCGGGTCAGTCGCCGAGGGGGACGGACCAGCGCAGCTCGGTGCCGCGGGGGTCGGCCCGGCGCACCTCGAACTCGCCGCCGTGGCGTTCGGCGCGCTCGCGCAGGTTGACCAGCCCACCGCGGGCGGCGGCCGGGTCGCAGCCCACCCCGTCGTCGGTGACGGTCAGCGTCACCCGGCCGGCCTCGACGCGCACCGCCACCGCCACGCGGTCGGCGTGGGCGTGCCGTACGGCGTTGGAAAGCGCTTCCCGCAGCACGGCGGTGAGGTCGGGGCGGACCGCGTCGGAGACGGCGCTGTCGATCGGGCCGACCAGCTCGAGGCCGGGCCGGTAGCCGAGCGACTCGGCGGCCACCTCGATCGTCTCGCGGAGCTCGGTGCGCAGTGCCGCGCTCATCGGGGTGCGCAGCTCGAAGATGGTGCGGCGGATGTCCTTGATGGTGGCGTCGAGGTCGTCGACCGCCGCGTTGATCCGCTTGGCGACCTCCGGCTTCGTCGCCATCGGCGCGGCGCTCTGCAACTGCAGGCCGGTGGCGAAGAGCCGCTGGATGACCACGTCGTGCAGGTCCCGGGCGATGCGCTCGCGGTCCTCCAGGACCACCAGCAGCTCCCGCTCCTCCTGCCCGCGGGCCCGCTCCATGGCCAGTGCCGCCTGGCCGGCGAAGCTGCCCAGCAGGGCCATGTCGTCGTCGCTGGCCGCGGGCGCCCGGTCGGGGCGGTGCGCGATCACCAGCACGCCGTGCAGGGTGTCGGCGGTGGCCAGCGGAGAGATCACCGCCGGCCCGGTGCTCAGCAGCGCCGGCCAGGGCGCGGCGTGGGCCAGGTCGTCCACCTGGTCGTGCCGGCCCTCGACGACGGCGGCGGCGAAGCTCGTCTCGGCGGCGGGCAGCATCGTGCCGATCAGCGCGCCGGCCTGCTCGTCGGCGCCGTCCACCACCTCGACGGTGAACTCCTCGGCGTCCGGGTCGTAGAGCAGGACCAGCGCGGCCTCCGCCTCGGCGACCTCGCGGGCGCGCCGCGCCACCAGCGCCAGCGCGTCGGTGCGGCGTACCTCGCCCAGCAGCACGCCGGTGATCTCGGCGGTGGCGGCGAGCCAGCGTTCCCGCCGGTGGGCCAGCGCGTAGAGGCGGGCGTTCTCGATGGCCACGCCGGCCGCCGCGGCGAGCGCGACCACGATCTCCTCGTCGTCCTCGGTGAACTCCGCGCCGCCCTGCTTCTCGGCCAGGTAGAGGTTGCCGAAGACCTGGTCGCGGATGCGCACGGGCACGCCGAGGAAGCTGTGCATCGGCGGGTGGTGGGCCGGGAACCCGTAGGACTTCGGGTGCTGGGTGATGTCGGGCATCCGCAGTGGGCGCGGATCGTCGATGAGCAGGCCGAGCACGCCCCGACCGTGGGGCAGGTCGCCGATCTTCGCGTGCAGCTCCGCGTCGATGCCGTGGGTGATGAAGTCGTGCAGCATCCGGTCGTGGCCGATCACGCCGAGCGCGCCGTAGCGGGCGCCGGCCAGCTCGCAGGCCGCCGCCACGATCCGCTGCAGGGTGCTGCGCAGATCCAGGTCGGTGCCGATGCCGACCACCGCGTCGAGCAGGGCCCGCAGCCGCTCCCGGCTGGTCACCACCTCGCCGACCCGGTCCAGCATCTCCTGGAGCAGCTCGTCGAGCCGTACCCGGGACAGCGGGCTCAGGCCCAGCGAGGGAGTCGCATGGTTCTCCTGCCGGGGGTTCGGTGCGCTGGCGGCCATCGGGCGATGCTATCGCCCGACGGCCGCGGGTGACCGACCCGCGCTACGCGTTCCCGCGTACCGCCGAGGTGTCCACCACCTGCTGCACGGCGAGCCGCGGGGTGTGCGGCGGGCCGGCGTGCGCCGGGTCCGCGATCCCCAACCGCAGGACGAGGTACGGGTAGCCGAGGCCGGCCAGCAGTCCCCGCAGCGTCTGCCGGGTGCCCGCCACCTCCACCACGCCGCTCAGCGGCACCACCGAGATGCCGAGCCGGGTGGCGGTCAGCCAGGCCGCCGAGAGCGCCTCGCCGGCGCGCAGCCAGCTGTCCGGCTCGTCCTCGTCGCCGTAGAGCAGCCCGTACACGGCCGCCCGGTCGTGCCCCGGCCCGACCGGCAGCGTGCCGGGGCGGCCGAAGTCGCGGGCCGGCACGGTCGTCTGCGGCGCCTCCTCGGGCAGCACCTCCGGGGGCAGGCCGGTGCCCGTGCCGCCGCGGCTGGTCCAGTACTCCAGTTCCTCGCGCAGCTGCGGGTCCTCCGCCTCGACCGACGCGGCGTGACTGGCGACGGCGGCCAGCTCCATCACGTTGTCGCGGTCGAGGAACTGGAGCTGGCACCCCTCGGCGGCGACCACCGAGGCGATCTGCCCGAGGTCGGCGGTCGGCACCGGCTCGTCGCTGACCGGCCGCCGGTCGGTGTGCCGCACCTGCATGCACTGCACCAGGCGCATCGCCGCCGGGTCGGCCTCCGCGCGGGCCAGCCCGGTCAGCCGGGCCAGCAGGTCCTCCTCGTCGGGGTCGGGCATCCGCTCCACCACGGCCGTCCAGCCCTCCGCGGCCAGCGCCACCCGCGCGTGGTGCAGCGCGGCCCCGCAGCTGTACGCCACCAGCCGGCCCTCCGGGTCCGTCGCCGTGAGCTGAGGGTCGCGGACCACCCGCAGCTCCAGCGCGTCCGGCAGCACCCGCCAGCGCCACGGTTGGCTGTTGTGCACCGACGGGGCGTGCCCGGCCGTCGCGGCGGCCTCCGCGAGCGCGGTGGTCAGCGGGCGGCCCGTAGCCGGCGTCTCGTGGCTCATCGTCACGACCTTTCCGTTTCTCCCCATCGTGCCCCAGCCCGGCGGTGC
Source organism: Micromonospora sp. NPDC047670 (assembly GCF_043204915.1). NCBI lineage: Bacteria > Bacillati > Actinomycetota > Actinomycetes > Micromonosporales > Micromonosporaceae > Micromonospora > Micromonospora sp. NPDC047670. The sequence goes on along the minus strand of NZ_JBIDDA010000003.1, from coordinate 152,846 downwards.
CCCGGGCGGGGTTGCCGCTCCATCCTGCGCCACGCCCGCCGGCCGCGCAGGGGACGCAGGTCCCGACGCGACCCGGGCACTTCGCCCCCTGACGGTTCGCCCGAGCCGGCCGGCGGTTCGCCCGATCCGGCCGGGGATGGGCGTGGGGAGGGCACCTCGCACATCAGGACCGGATGACGAGGCGCCCCTCCCGCTCAGCGTTCCCGGACCACCGCCACCGGGCAGTGGGCGTGCTGGATGAGCTGCTGGCTGACCGAGCCGAGCAGCATTCCCGTCAGGCCGCCCCGACCCCGGCTGCCGACCACGACCAGGGACGCGTTGCCGCTGGCGTCGACGAGCAGGGACGCCGGGCTGCCCGCCGCCACCTCCACGGTGACCGCCACGTCGGGGAACGTCGCGCCCCAACGGGCGAGCGGCTCGTCCAGCTCGGCCCGGTCGGCGGCCGTCGCCTCGCGCGCCTCGGGACCCGACGGCGGGCGCTGGCCGACCCCCGGCTGCCAGGCCCGCACCACGTGCAGCGGCACCCGCCGGGCCGCGGCCTGCTCGAAGGCGAAGCCGAGCGCCAGCAGCGAACACTCGGACCCGTCCACGCCGACCGCGACGTGCCCGGCCCGTCCGCCGGCGGCGGCCTCGCGGCGGACCACCACGACCGGGCAGTGCGCGTGAGCGGTCACCGCGACCGCGGTCGAGCCGACGAGCAGGCCGCCGAAGCCGCCGTGCCCGCGGGTGCCCAGCACCAGCAGGCCGGCCTGCGCCGAGCGTTCCTGGAGCACCAGCGCGGGCGGCCCGTCGAACACCTCACCGGTGACGGTCAGCTCCGGGTGCGCGGCGGACGCGTCGGCCGCCGCCGTACGCACCAGGTCCTCGACCTGCCGGCGGGCCGTGTCGTCCGGCCAGATGCCCGGGGCGACACCCGGACCGACCCAGCCGGCCACGGTGAGCCACTCGAAGACGTACGCCAGCCGGACCGGGCGTCCGCTGCGGCCGGCCTCCTCCAGCGCCCACTCCAGCGCGACCGAGGCGTCCGTGGAGCCGTCGTAGCCGACCAGGATCTCGTCGCCGCTCATGCCTCACCCCTCAGGGCCGGTTCCGTCTCGCGAACCCAGCGCCACTCCGCGACCCGGGGGTCGTCCTCGCCGTGCTCGCGGGTGTAGTCGCGGCAGGACTGGCGCGCGTCGACCATCTCCTGGCGCAGGTGGGCGGCCCGGGCGGCCAACCCCGGCACCCGGTCGATCACGTCGATGACCAGGTGGAAGCGGTCCAGGTCGTTGAGCATCACCATGTCGAACGGCGTGGTGGTGGTGCCCTCCTCCTTGTAGCCGCGCACGTGCAGGTTGTCGTGGTTGGTCCGGCGGTAGGTGAGCCGGTGGATCAACCACGGATAGCCGTGGTACGCGAAGATGACCTGCTTGTCCCGGGTGAAGATCGTGTCGAACTCCTTGTCCGACAGGCCGTGCGGGTGCTCCGTCGGCGGCTGCAGGCGCATCAGGTCGACCACGTTGACCACCCGCACCTTCAGGTCCGGCAGGTGCTTGTGCAGCAGGTCCGCCGCGGCCAGCGTCTCCAGCGTCGGCACGTCGCCCGCGCAGGCGAGCACCACGTCGGGCTCGCTGCCGGCGTCCGTGCTGGCCCAGTCCCAGATCCCGATGCCGCGCCGGCAGTGCTGGACCGCCTCGTCCATCGACAACCAGTTCGGGGCCGGCTGCTTGCCGGCCACCACCACGTTGATGTAGTGCCGGCTGCGCAGGCAGTGGTCCATCGTGGAGAGCAGGGTGTTCGCGTCCGGCGGCAGGTAGACCCGCACGACCTCGGCCTTCTTGTTCATCACGTGGTCGATGAAGCCCGGGTCCTGGTGGGAGAAGCCGTTGTGGTCCTGCCGCCACACGTGGCTGGAGAGCAGGTAGTTCAGCGAGGCCACCGGCTTGCGCCACGGGATGCCCCGCGTCACCTTCAGCCACTTGGCGTGCTGGTTGAGCATCGAGTCGACGATGTGGATGAACGCCTCGTAGCTGGTGAAGATGCCGTGCCGGCCGGTGAGCAGGTAGCCCTCCAGCCAGCCCTGGCAGAGATGCTCGGAGAGGACCTCCATCACCCGCCCGTCGGGGGAGAGGTGTTCGTCGCCGGGCAGGGTGCCGGCCATCCAGGCCCGGTCGGTGACCTCGAAGGCCGCGCCGAGCCGGTTCGAGGCGACCTCGTCCGGGCCGAAGAGGCGGAACGTCTGCGGGTTGGCGGTGATCACGTCGCGTACCCACGGGCCGAGCGCGCCGGTCGCCCCGGCCACGGTCTCGCCGGGCCGCTGCACGTCGACGGCGTAGTCGCGGAAGTCCGGCAGCGCCAGGTCACGCAGCACCAGCCCGCCGTTGGTGACCGGGTTGGCGCTCATCCGCCGCTCGCCCTTCGGCGGCAGCTCGGCCAGCTCGGCGACCGGCGCGCCGGTGGCGTCGAAGAGCTCCTCCGGTCGGTAGCTGCGCAGCCAGCGCTCCAGCTCGGCCAGGTGCTCCGGGTTCTTGCGCACCTCGGACAGGGGCACCTGGTGCGATCGGTAGGTGCCCTCCACCTGCTTGCCGTCGACGTCGCGGGGCCCGGTCCAGCCCTTCGGCGTACGCAGGACGATCATCGGCCAGCGGGGCCGCTCGACGGCGCCACCGGAGCGGGCCCGTCGCTGGACGGCGGCGATCTCGTCCAGCGCCCGGTCCAGCGTGGCGGCGAGCGTCTGGTGCACGACGGCGGGGTCGTCGCCCTCCACCACGTACGGCTGGTAGCCGAAGCCGCGCATCATGTCGAGCAGGTCGTCGGCGGGGATCCGGTCCAGCACCGTCGGATTGGCGATCTTGTAACCGTTGAGGTGCAGGATGGGCAGCACCGCGCCGTCGCGGGCCGGGTTGAGGAACACGTTGGACAGCCAGCTTCCGGCGAGCGGGCCGGTCTCCGCCTCCCCGTCGCCGATGACGCAGGCGACCAGCAGGTCGGGGTTGTCGAACGCCGCGCCGTAGGCGTGGCTCAGCGCGTACCCCAGCTCGCCGCCCTCGTGGATCGAACCGGGCACCTCCGCCGCCACGTGGCTCGGGATACCGCCCGGGAAGGAGAACTGGCGGAACAGCCGGGCCATGCCGGCCTCGTCGCGGTCGACGTGGTGGTACAGCTCGCTCCAGGTGCCCTCCAGCCAGGTGTTCGCGACGATCGCGGGACCGCCGTGGCCGGGGCCGGTGACGAACATGGCGCGCAGGTCACGGGCGACGATCACCCGGTTGAGATGGGCGTAGAGCAGGTTCAGGCCGGGGCTGGTGCCCCAGTGGCCGAGCAGTCGCGGTTTGACGTGCTCGGGTGCCAGCGGCTCGCGGAGCAGCGGATTGTCCAGCAGGTAGATCTGCCCGACAGTCAGGTAGTTCGCCGCCCGCCAGTAGGCGTCCAGCCGGCGCAGCTCGTCTTCGGTCAGGGGGCTGTGCAGGTCGAGAGCGGTGTCCATGCTGCATGAGCCTCTCGCGGGTAGGGGAATCCTGCATCCTCGGAGCGTTGATCCGTCCGGGCCGATCTCAGCTTTCCCGGTCGGCGCCGCTGTCGGTCAGGGCCGTTGGTCCTGCGCCGGGCGGGCGTTACGCCCCGTCCCCCGGCACCCCCGTCAGCCCGCGCACCACGATCACCGGCGCGGGGGAGTGGTAGAGCAGCGCCTGGCTCACCGCGCCGAGCATGCCGCGCCACGGCTCGTCGCCCCGGGCGGCGACGAGCGCCACCTGCGCCGAGCGGGACTGCTCCACCAGGACGGTGCCGGGGTCGCCGCGGATCGTGTGGCACTCCGCCGCGACCGACGGGAACCGGCCCGCGCACCGCGCCACCAGGCCGACGAGCACGTCGGGATCCTCGGTGGCCTCCTCCGGCTCGACGACCCGCACCGCGAGCAGCCGCGCCTCGCGCCGGGCGGCGCACTCGAACGCCCATTCCAGCGCACCCCGGGAGCTGGCGGAGCCGTCCACCCCCACCAGCACCGGGCCCTGCGGCGGCGGGTCCCGACGCGCCACCAGCACCGGGCAGCCGGCCCGGGCGGCGAGCTGCACCGCCGCCGCGTCGGCCGGCACGCAGTCGCCGCAGGTCGCCATGCCGGCGTCCCCGATGGCGAGCAGGAACGCCGACTCCGACCTGCGGACCAGGGTGGAGACGGGGGCGCCCTCGATGATCTCCCCGCTGATCGGCAGGGCGGGCTCGATCTCCCTGGCGATCTCGGTGGCCCGGGAGATCAGTTCCTCGGCCTCGGCGCGCGGGCCGGCGATCGACGGGGCCTTGAGCGCCGCCGTCCAGTTGAACGCGTGCAGCAGGCAGAGCGGACGGCCGTGTTCGGCGGCCTCCTGCGCGGCCAGCCTGACCACTGGCAGGTTGCGCTCCGAGCCGAGCCCGACCAGCACCGCCGCGTCGGTGGCTGCGGCCATCCGACATCACCTCCGCAGGCGTCGCGCCCGGCCCTCCTGTCGAGGCTAGTCCCGCGGGTACGGCGGTGGGGCGGGATCGGCGCACGGCGGCGGTCTGTGGCTGGGGTGGGGCTGAGGTCGCCGTTGCCCTTGCGGTGCGGTGGGGGGTGTTCATCTGGCTTTGCGCTGCGGTGGGCTGGTCGGGGTTGGCTTGCGGTGCGTGGGGGTGGGGGTGTGGGGCGCCGCGGGCCCGGGCGGGGGGGGGGGGGGGGGGTCCCGGGGGGGGGCCGGGGGGGCCCCCCCCCCGGGGGGGGGGGGGCGG
>NZ_JBIDDA010000003.1:123318-148118 GCF_043204915.1 Micromonospora sp. NPDC047670 | reverse complement strand
CGCCGTGCCCGGCTCCGGGCGGTCAGGCTTGATCCCTGCGCCGGGCACGGCGGGCCACACCCCGTCGGTGGTCGGGCGCCGTGCGTGCCTGGATGTCCGGTTGGCGGTACGGCGGTCGGTGCGCGTCCCGTCGGTGGGGGCAGGTCGACAGGGGCTGGGCGGTGACATCCCGCATGTCTGGTTTGGGGGTGTGACCGGGGGCATCGTGGGTGTGGAATCGTGGCGGGGCCGGGGTCGTTACATCCGGTGTACGGCTGAGCAAGGGTACGCCCGCCCCGCCGGGTTGGTGTGCCGCCCCGGAATGATGGTGGGCCGCTGGTCGTTACACATGGTCCGGCCGGCGTGAGCGGGGGCGTCCCCGCGCCCCGCGTGACTGGCCTGGTCTGAGTCTTCCCCGGTGTGCTGCCGGATCCCCCCGATTTCTTTGAGCGCCGGACGGTGCTTGCATCCCTTCGCCGTTCCCCCTTTTGGCGGTGGTGGTGCCAACCCCCGAATGGAGCCACTGTGATGAACACGATCATGCGTAAGAGCGTTCTCGGTATCGCTGGTCTCGCCACCGCCGGTGCTCTCGCCGCCGGCCCGCTGAACCACAACGACACCACCGCCCCGATCGAGGCGGGCACCCCGATCACCGCCGTCGCCGTGCAGGCCGACAGGCCGGCCGTCGACAAGGCCAAGCTGATCCCGCACGGTGTGCAGGGCGCGCAGTCGCGCATCGACCTGTCCGACGAGCAGGTCGCCAACGTCAAGGCGATCATCGCCGCGACGAAGAAGGCCGGTATGGACGAGCGGGCCGCGGTGGTCGCGATCGCGACGGCGTTGCAGGAGTCGAAGCTGGAGAACCTGGGTCATCTGGGTGAGCGCAACGACCACGACTCGCAGGGCCTGTTCCAGCAGCGCCCGTCGAGTGGGTGGGGCACGGTGGAGCAGATCACCGACCCGCAGTACTCGACGATGGCGTTCCTGAAGGGTCTCAAGCAGGTCGACGGGTGGCAGGACATGCCCCTGACGAAGGCGGCGCAGACGGTGCAGGTGTCGGCGTACCCCGATCACTACGCGCAGTGGGAGCAGCAGGCCGCCGACCTCGTCGCCCAGCACTGGAACAACTGACGACACGTGTGAACAATCGCTGGCCGGCACCCCGTGCGGGGTGCCGGCCAGCGGCGTTTCCGGCGTTCGGAGGTGTCAGCGGGAAGCCGCGGGGTGGACCCGGACGACCACGGCGGTGGCGTTGTCGTCGCCGCCGGCGGTCAGGGTGGCGTCGAGCAGGTCCCGGACCGCCTGCTCCGGTCGCGCCGCCGCCAGGAGTTCCCGGGTCAGGTGGTAGTCGACCTGGTCGCTGACCCCGTCGGTGCAGAGCAGCCAGACGTCGCCGGGGCGCAGCGAGACGGCGAGCAGGTCGGCCTCCGGCTCCTTCGGGTGGCCGGCGTAGCGGGTGAGCTGGTAGCGGGCGCGGGCGGCGGCGGGTGAGTCGGCCGGGTACCACCCGTGCAACACCCCGATCCAGGCCGCGGTGTGGTCGACGGTGACCAGTTCCAGCAGGCCGTCGCGCAGCCGGTACGCGCGGGAGTCGCCGAGCTGGACGAGCCAGCCCTGGCCGCCGTCGGGCTCCGCGAGCAGGGCGGTGAGGGTGCAGCCGGTCAGCTCCGCCAGGCCCGCGCCGGCGGTGCGTACGGCCGATTGCAGCCGGGCCACGGCGGCCCGCAGCTGCCGGGGACCCACCTCGGGCCAGGCGGCCCGCACCTGCGCGACCAGGCTCTCCATCGCCGTCGCGCCGGCCCGGCGGCTGCCCTCGCCGGCGCCCATCCCGTCGGCCACCGCCGCGAACGGCAGGGCCGGGTCGACGTGCGGCACGTCGAAGTTCGCCGGGTAGCGGTCGCCGACCACGCTGCCGCCGACGGCCTCCAGCGTGACCGCGTCGAGCGGGAAGCGGCGCGGTTCACCGGGCACGGCCATCTCCCTGGACCTGCGGTGGGGACTGGGCACCGGCGGACGGTAGCACCGGGCCGACCGTGTCCGGGTGTCAACGCAAGTTGACAGGAGGCGCTTGTCAACGTAGGTTGACGACATGAGTCAGGCAACGGAACTCGCCGCGGCGGCCGGCAGCACCGACCCCCGGGTCGGGCTGCGCGCCGTCCGCGCGCTGCGCCGGCTGCTCGAACGGCTCGAGGTGGTCCAGGTGGACAACGCCCGTCGACAGGGCTGGTCCTGGCAGGAGATCGCCGACGAGCTCGAGGTCAGTCGGCAGGCGGTCCACAAGAAGCACGCCGGGCGTCCGGCGGTCGGATCCTCCTGGGAGGCGTGATGTTCGAACGGTTCACCGACCGGGCTCGCACGGTGGTGCGCGTCGCCCGGGACGAGGCACGGACCGAGGGCCAGCGGCCGGTCGGCACCGAGCACCTGCTGCTCGCCCTGCTCGCCGACGGCGACAGCCTGGCGTCGCGGGTGCTCACCGAGGCCGGCGTCCGCGCCGACGACCTGCGGGCCCGCGTCCGCCGGCACACCGAGCGGGGCGGCACCGGCCTCGCCGACGCCGACGCCGCCGCGCTGCGGGAGATCGGCATCGACCTCGCGGCCATCGTGGCGCGCATCGAGGAGTCCTTCGGCCCGGACGCGCTGCGCGAGGCGGCACCGCCGCCGCGCCGCCGCTGGGGCCTGCGGCGGTACGCGGGCGGGCCCTTCTCCCCACGCGCCAAGAAGGTGCTGGAGTTGGCGCTGCGGGAGGCGCTGCGGCTGCGCCACCGCCACATCGGCACCGAGCACATCCTGCTCGGCGTGCTCCGTGAGGGGCGCGGACTGGGCGCGCTGGTGCTCACCGAGGCCGGGGCCGACCTGGACGACCTGCGCCGGCGGGTGGAGACCGCGCTGCGGGCCGCGGCCTGACGCCGGCCCCGCCCGGGCGAGGGCGGATCGCCGCCACACCCTGACCGCACCGGCCGCGCCGGTCGTGGCCGGGCGGTCCGCTCCGGCGAGCCGCGTCCGCAAACCCGTTTTCGCTGCGCGTAAGCTCACCACCCCGCCGGGTCGCTGCCGGGCCGGTTCTCCTGCACACTGGCGCCGTGGATGCTGGACAGGACAGGCGCGCGGCGCACGGCGACGGTCTGCGCTCCGCCGTGGTGGTCAACCCGGTGAAGGTGGCCGACCTCGACGAGCTGCGACGGACGGTCCACGACGCCCTCGCCGCCGCCGGCTGGCCCGAGCCGCTGTGGTTCGAGACCACCGTCGAGGACCCGGGCCGCGGTCAGACCGAGAAGGCCGTCGAGGCCGGCGTGGACGTGGTATTCGCCTGCGGCGGCGACGGCACCGTGATGTCCTGCGTCAGCGGCCTGGTCGGCACCGACGTGGCGCTCGCCGTGCTCCCCCAGGGCACCGGCAACCTGCTCGCGGCCAACCTGGGCCTCTCCGGGGACCTGGCCGCCGGGCTGGAGGTCGCCGTCGAGCGGGGCCGCCGGCTGCTCGACGTCGGCGCGGTGGAGGACCACTACTTCACCGTGATGGCCGGCATGGGCTTCGACGCCCAGATGCTCGCCGACACCTCGGAGACCACGAAGAGGCGGTTCGGCTGGCCGGCGTACGTCGTGGGGGCCGCCCGGCACCTGCGCGACCGGCCGATGAAGGTGTCCATCCGCATCGACGACCAGCAACCGATCCGCCGCCGGGCCCGCTCGGTCCTGATCGCCAACGTCGGGCGCCTCCAGGGCGGCGTACGCCTGCTCACCGAGGCCGAGCCCGACGACGGCTACCTCGACGTCGCGGTGCTCACCCCGCGTACGCTGCGGCACTGGCTGGCGCTCGGCTGGGCCGTCGTACGCAAGCAGGACCGCGTCCCCCGGATGGAGGTCTTCCGGGGTCGGCGCGTGGAGATCACCAGCAACCGGGCCCAGCCCCGGGAGCTCGACGGCGACCTCATCGCGCCGGGCCGCACCCTGAAGGCCGAGATCCGGCGGCGGGCGCTGTGGCTCTGCGTGCCGCAGCCCGAGCAGGCCCCCGACCTGGCCGACGACGCGCAGGCAGCCGGGGAGCGGGGCGAGGAGCTCATCGAAGAGGCGCGCCGTGAGTAGCACCCGGATCGTGCCGGAGACCCGGCTGATGCCCGACGAGGAACTCAACGCCGACGACGCCTGGCACACCCTGCGCCGCCACGGCGGCTGGCACCTGCTGCGGGACGCCTTCATCCGGTTCCGCTACGGCGACGGGTTCAGCCACTCCCGCGCCTTCGCGCTGCAACTGTGCCTCGCCGTGGTGCCGTTCCTGATCGCGCTGACCGGCCTGATCAGCGAACTCGGCGTCGAGGAGGGCGGCCAGGTCGTCGCCGACACGGTGCTCGCGCTCACCCCCGGGGCGAGCGAACCGATGGTGGCCGAGCTGCTCGGCGAGGGCGACCGCACCGAACGCGCCGGGGAACTGGCGCTCAGCCTCGGCCTGGTCACCGGCCTGGTCGCGCTCACCAGCACCATGGCGCAGATCGAGCGCGGGGCCAACCGGATCTACGGCGTGGAGCGGGACCGCCCGGCGCTGTGGAAGTACGTCCGCGCCGCCGTCCTCGCCCTCACCGCCGGCGTGCCGGCGCTGACCGGGTTCCTGATCCTCGTCGGCGGCGGGCCGATGGGCGACTCGGTGCAGCGGCACTACGCCTGGGGCGAGTTCGCCAACGGCGTCTGGGACGTGGTGCGCTGGCCACTCAGCCTCGGGCTGACCGTCCTCGCCGTCGCGGTGCTGTTCCGGCACGCGCCCCGCCGCAACCAGCCCGGCCTGTCCTGGCTGTTCTTCGGCGCCGGGATCGCCACCGTGCTGTGGTGGGTGGCCAGCCTGCTGCTCGCCGCGTACGTGCGGTTCAGTGAGGGGTTCGGGCAGACGTACGGCGCGCTGACCGGGATGATGGCGCTGCTGCTGTGGGCCAACCTGACCGGCATGGCGCTCTTCGGCGGGCTGTCCTTCGCCGCCCAGTTGGAGGCGCTGCGGATCGGCGTGCGCGAGCCCGCCCAGCCGGACCTGTGGGAGCCCGAGGCCGAGCGCGAGGAGTTGCGCGACACCGGCGAGATGACCTCCCTGTAGTCCGTTTCGGACACCACCTCGGTGTACGCGGAGCGCCGATCGGGTATTGCGGCACGCCAGAGGCGAGAGGGAGGCTGCCGTGAGCGCGGTCAAAGAGGCGTTGCGACGACCCCTGGGTCACTTCACCGAACGGACGCTCGTCGGCCTGGCGGTCGTGCTCGGCGCCGGGGTGGGCTTCGGGGTGCTCCTCGTCCTGGTCCGGACCAGGTGGACCCCGCTCTACGACGTCGACCACGGCGTGGCGGCCTGGCTCAACGACCTGGTCGCCCCGCACGGGCCGCTGGTGACCGTGCTCAACGCGCTCACCGACCTCGGCGGCCGGGCGGTCATCATCTGGCTGGTGTCGGTCGCCGTGGTCGGCCTGCTCATCCGCCGGCAGGGCCGGCTCGCGGTGTTCCTGATCGTCACCGGCCTCGGCGCGCTGATCCTCGACCCGGCGCTCAAGACCCTGGTCGACCGCCTGCGTCCGGAGGTGGAGGTGCCGATCGGCCACTACGCCGGGGACAGCTTCCCCAGCGGGCACGCCCTCGGCTCGATGGTCGCGTACGGGGCGCTGTTGCTGGTCTTCCTGCCGGCGATGTCGCGCCGCTGGCGCAGGCCCGCCATCGCCCTGGTCGCCACCGTCGTGTTCCTGATCGGTCTGACCCGGATCGCGCTCGGCGTGCACTTCGTCTCCGACGTGCTCGGGGCCTGGCTGCTCGGCGCCGCCTGGCTCGGCGTCACCGCGTACGCCTTCCGGCTGTGGCGGCTGGAGCGGGGCCGGCGGGTCCCGGCGCTGACGGAGGGGTTGGAGCCGGAGGCCGCCCACGACGTGGCGCCCGCCCCCGACGAGGCGCATCTGCTGCCGCACCCCCGCGCCGCCGTGTTCGAGCTGCTCGTCGGCTGGGTGCTGGTCCTCGGCGCGCTCTACGGCTTCGGCATGTTCGTCAGCTACCACGCCGGGGGCACCTTCTTCGCCACCCTCGACACCGACGTGCCCAGGTGGTTCGCCGAGCAGCGCACGCCGGGCCGGGACGACTTCAGCCACTGGTGGAGCAAGGCCGGCGACACCCACGCCATCCTGCTCATCTCGCTGGTCTTCTGCCCGCTCGTGCTGGCCGTGTGGCGGCGCTGGCGGCCGGTGCTCTTCGTCGCGCTGACCATGTTCGGCGAGCTGAGCCTCTTCCTCACCTCCGCCGCCGCGGTGGACCGGCCGCGGCCGCCGGTGGGCAACCTCGACGGCCCGATGCCGACCTCCTCGTTCCCGTCCGGCCACATCGCCGCCACGCTGTGCGTGTGGGTCGCCATCGCGATCATCGTCTTCCCGCGTACCGACCGGTGGTGGCGGTGGATCTTCGTGGCGCTGGCGGTGGTGATGCCGGCCGGCGTGGCGATCTCCCGGATGTACCGGGGGATGCACCACCCCACCGACTTCATGGGCGCGATCATCCTCACCGCTTTGTGGATCGGGCTGCTCTACTGGGTTGTCCGCCCCAACGAGGACCTGCGCGAGGGCAACCGGCCCAGCATCGGGTCCGAGGACGTGCGCACCCTCGACGACGAGCTGGCCAAGGCCGCCCGGGTGGACTGACGCCGGCCATGCTGCGGGTGATGACCTGGAACATCCGGACCGGCGGGCGGGACCGGGGCGGCGCCGACCGCCGCGACCGGCTGGTCCGGGTGATCGCCGAGCAGCGGCCCGACGTGCTGGCGCTCCAGGAGCTGCGGGACTTCGACTCGGGCGGCGTGCTCGGCGACTTCGCGGACCGGGTGGGGATGCGTCCCCACCTGGCCCGGTCCTGCTTCGGCCAGCCGGTGGCGGTGCTGCTCCGGCCGCCGCTGCGCGCCCTCGCCGCCGCCCGGGTGCGCCGGCCGTTCCACCACGCCGCGCAGCGGGTCACCGTGGCGACCGACGCCGGCCCGCTGACCGTGCTGAGCGTCCACCTGGACCCGTACCGGGGGCTGCGGCGGCGCGTCGAGGCGGGCTGGGCCGCCGCCGCGCTGCGCCGCGCGCCGGGGGAGCTGGGGTTGCTGGCCGGGGACCTGAACACCCTCGACCCGCTGGCCGACCACACCGACCGGATCGCCCGGCTCCCCGCCGCGTACCGCCGTCGTCACCTGCGCCGGGACGGGCGGACGGTGGATACCCGGGCGGTGGCCCGGCTGCTCGCCGCCGGCCTGGTCGACCTGTACGCGGCGGCCGGGACGGCCGACGGCGGGCTGACCGCGCCCACCCGGCACGGCGGCGGCGTGGAGTTCTCCGGCATGCGCCTGGACTACCTGTTCGGCACCGCGGCGCTGGCCGGCCGGGCGCGGGACTGCCGGGTGGTGCGGGGCGGCGAGAGCGAGTACGCCTCCGACCACTACCCGGTCGTCGCGGACCTGGCCCTGCACCCGGCCTGACCCGGTGCCCGGCTGTCGGTGGCGGTCACCGTGAGCCGGTGATCGACTCGCCGATGGCCGTTGTCGGTGGCGGTTACCGTGAGCCGGTGATCGACTCGCCGAACCCCGCGCCGACGGGCGGCCGGACGCCGGCCGAGCCCGCCCCGCCGCTGGTGGCTGTCGCGCGGGGGATCGCGCTGGTCGTGGTGGTGCCCGTGCGGCTGGCCTGGGAGGTGGTCGCCGCGATCGGCCGGTGGCTGCACCGCTGGTTGCTCGCGCCGGTCGGCCGGTTCCTGGACCGCTGGCTGCTGCGCCCGCTGGGCTGGCTGCTGCGGACCCTGGTGTGGATGCCGCTGTGCTGGCTCGGCCGCGGGCTGGCCTGGCTGCTCCGCACCCTGGTCTGGGTGCCGCTGGTGTGGCTCGCCCACGGGCTGGCCTGGCTGGCCCGCACCGTGGTGTGGATGCCGTTGGCCTGGCTGGCGTACCACCTGCTCTGGGTGCCGCTGCGCTGGCTGGGCCGGCTCCTCGCCCCGCTCGGGCGCCTGCTGGTGGCCGGGCTCTCGACAGTGGGACGGTGGCTGCTGGCCGTCGGCCGGGTGCTGCTCGACGCGGCGGCGTGGGCGTGGCGGGCGGCCGGCCGGCTGCTCTGGTGGTGCTATGCGCTCACCCTGCGCCCGTTCGTGCTGGCGGCGGGCTGGCTGTGGCGCCACGCCGTCCGTCCGGTGGGCCGGGCGGTCGCCGCCGCGTGGCGGGCGATGGTGTCGCCGGTGGCCCGCTGGCTGCGCCGCGGCGTGCTCGACCCGGTCCGTCAGGCGACCCGCGAGACCCTGACCGCCCTGGGCCTGCGTCGCTGACCGATGGGCGCCCCGGCCGGCCCCGGCCGGCCCTGGCCGGTTGACCTTGGTGCGCAGAGGCCCCCGAGGGGCCGGTTCCTACCAAGATCTACCGGCCGGGGCCGCTGCCGAGGAGCGAGCGGCGGTGCGGGTTACAGGACCAGGTTGAGCAGGACGGTCAGGACGACCGAGGCGACGATCGAGAAGAGGATCATCAGCAGGCAGCCGAGGCCGCCGCCGGCGGGCCGAATCTCCGTGTTGCCGATGCGCATGTGATCACCTGTTCGTCAGCGACGGGGCGAGAAGGGCACGGATCGCGTCGGCGACCTGCGCCGGCGCGGTGGTGGCGACGTTGTGCGCGGCCCCCGGCACGGTCAGCGTGCGGGCGTGCGGCACCAGCCGGGCCACCTGCGAGCGCCAGGGCGCCGGCACGACCGGGTCCCGGGAGCCGGTGACCACCAGGGTGGGCGCGGCGATCCGGACCAGGTCCGCCTCGACCCCGTTGCGCACCGAGTGCGACAGCGTGGCGTGGACCCGCCAGGGGCGGGCGTCGACGACGTCCCGCACCAGGATCGGCGCCTGCAACGGCGCCTCCCGCAGGGTGTCCACCAGCCAGCGTCCGAACTGCCCCCGCCGGGACCGGGCGGCCGGGTCGCTGGTCGGGCCCGCGAGCACCACGGCCCGGACCGCGTCGGGGTGCCGGGCGGCCAGCGCCGCGACGACCTCCGCGCCGAACGAGTGCCCGACCAGGCAGACCGGCGGCATCCGGTACGCGGCCAGCCAGGCGGCCAGGTGGTCGGCGTGCCGGGGCACGTCGTACGCCGTGCCGGGGCGCTCGGTGAGCCCGAAGCCGGGCAGGTCCGGCGCGTACACGGGGTGGGTGTCGGCCAGCGCCAGGGCGAGCGGGGTCAGGTAGCGGTGGGAGACCGCCAGCCCGTGCACCAGCACGACCGGCGTGGCGCCGGTGCCCGGGTCGGCCGTGCGGCGGGTGTGCGTACGGAGCCCGTCGACGAGCCGCCACTCGCTGGTCAGGCCGGCGGCCGGGCGCGGCGCGGCGAGCGCGAGGCGCAGCTCGGCCGGGCCGAACCGGCCGGGCGGGGTCGCCCGGGGACGCCGGGTCGGCGAGACCCTCACAGCTCGCGCAGCCGGGGCAGCAGCTGCTCCTGCGCCCAGTCCAGGAACATCGGCTGTGTCTCGCCGCCCACCTGCACGACCGCCACGTGGGTGAAGCCCGCGTCGACGAACTTCTTGAACGCCTCGACGTGCCGGTCCACGTCGGGCCCGCAGGAGATCCCCTCGGCCACGTCCTCCTCGCGGACGAACCGGGTGGCGGCGGCGAACGACTCCGGCCCGGGCAGGTCCGCGTTGACCTTCCAGCCCATCCCGAACCAGCGGAACTGGTCGTGCACGATCTTGCGGCACTCCGCCTCGTCCGGGCCGTAGCAGATGGCCACCTGACCGTAGCGGGGCTGCCCGGCGCCGCCCGCGTCGTCGTACATCTCGATGATGTGCGGGTCCGGCTCGGTGGCGACGATGCCGTTGCCGTACTCGGCGGCGAGGGTGGCCGACTGCCGGCCGGAGGCGGCCACGGCCATCGGCACCGGGCGGTCCGGCCGGTCCCACACGTACGCGTCGGGCACGTCGTAGTGGTTGCCGGAGAAGGTCAGCGTCTCCCCGTTGAGCAGGGGCCGGATGATCTGGAGCGCCTCCTCGAACATCTCGTGCCGCTGCTGCACGTGTGGCCAGCCACCGACGACGTGCTCGTTGAGGTTCTCGCCCGCGCCGAGGCCGAGGGTGAACCGGCCGTCCGAGAGGACACCGACGGTGCTGGCCTTCTGCGCCACGACCGCCGGGTGGTAGCGGCGGATCGGGCAGGTCACGAAGGACATCAGCTCGGCCCGGCTGGTGGCGTGCGCGACCGCGCCGAGCACCGACCAGGCGTACGGGGCGTGGCCCTGCGAGTCCAGCCAGGGGTAGTAGTGGTCGGAGATGACGAGCTGGTCGAAACCGGCCGCCTCCGCCCGCACCGCGTGGTCGACCAGTTGCTTGGGGCCGGCCTGCTCGCACATCAGGGTGTAACCGACCTTGACCATGGCGTCTCCTTCCGACCCGGGCGGATCATCCCCGGATACCCCGGCCAGGGCGGCTCAACCATCCGCGTCCGGTATTCCGGGGCCACTCCTTAACCGGTTCATTGCGCGCCCGGACCAATCGGCCTACGCTGATCCGTGCGCCGCCGGGAGCCGGGCGGCGGCTGTCGGGCTGCAGCCGCCATCCCCCTGTGACGTCCCACCCCCACCCGGGCAGCGGGGGTCCTCCCTTGAGGAAGGCCATGAAGAAGCGACTCTCCGCCGCCGGTGCGGCCCTGCTCGCGCTGCTGGTCGCCGTGCTGGCGTTCGGCCAGCCCGCGCGGGCCGCGACCGGTTTCTCCGTCGCCGACGGCAAGCTCTACGACGCGAACGGCAACGAGTTCGTCATGCGCGGCGTGAACCACGCACACACCTGGTACCAACAGCAGACCAGCTCCTTCGCCAACATCAAGGCCCTCGGCGCGAACACGGTGCGGGTGGTCCTGGCCAGCGGCCAGCGGTGGGCGAAGAACGACACCGCCGACGTCGCCAACGTCATCTCGCTGTGCAAGGCCAACCGGTTGATCTGCGTGCTGGAGGTGCACGACACCACCGGCTACGGCGAACAGAGCGGGGCGGCCACGCTGGACCAGGCGGTCGACTACTGGCTCAGCGTCGCCGGCGCCCTCGCCGGCCAGGAGAAGTACGTCATCGTCAACATCGGCAACGAGCCGTACGGCAACCAGGGCTACGCCTCCTGGGCCACGGACACCTCGATCGCGATCAAGCGGCTGCGCGCCGCCGGGCTGGACCACACGATCATGGTGGACGCGCCCAACTGGGGCCAGGACTGGTCGTTCACCATGCGCGACAACGCCGCCTCGGTGTTCGCCGCCGACTCCGACCGCAACACCGTCTTCTCCATCCACATGTACGGCGTCTTCGACACCGCCGCGGAGATCAGCGACTACCTGGGCCGGTTCCGCGCCGCCAAGCTGCCGATCGTGGTCGGCGAGTTCGGCTTCGACCACTCCGACGGCAACCCCGACGAGGACACCATCCTGTCGTACACCCAGGCCAACGGGATCGGCTACCTGGGCTGGTCGTGGAGCGGCAACGGCGGTGGCGTCGAGTATCTCGACATGGTCACCAACTTCAACCCGGCCAGCCTGACCAGCTGGGGACAGCGGATCTTCAACGGCGCCAACGGCATCAGGGCGACCGCGAAGGAGGCGACGGTCTTCGGCAGCGCCCCGCCGACCACCCCGCCGCCCACGACGCCGCCGCCCACCACCCCGCCCCCGACCACGCCGCCGCCGGGCGGGTGCACCGCGACGTACACGGTGGTCAACCAGTGGCAGGGCGGCTTCCAGGGCGAGGTGAAGGTGACCGCCGGCGCCGCCGCGATCACCGGCTGGACGACGACGTGGACGTTCGCGAACGGCCAGTCGGTCAGCCAGTCGTGGAACGCCGCACTGAGCAGCAGCGGGTCGTCGTACACCGCCCGCAACCTCGACTGGAACGGTCGGCTGGGCGCCGGGGCCAGCACCAGCTTCGGCTTCATCGGCAGCTGGAACGGCACCAACGCCACGCCCGCCGTGACCTGCACCGCCCGCTGAGGTCGCCACGCACCACCGGTGGCCGGGTCCGCGCGGACCCGGCCACCGGTCTCATGCGTACGCCGCCGCGGCCCGACCGGCGTCAGCCGGCCACGGGCTCCGGTGGGCCGTCCGGACCGTGGACGAGGCGGGCGGCGCGCATCGTCAGGTAGCGCTGCTCGGGCAGGCTGGTCGTCAACGCGGCGGCGGCCCGGTACGCGGCCACGGCCCGCTCCGGGTCGCCGGCCATCTCGTGCAGGTGTGCCCGGGCGGCCGGCAGCCGGTGGTGCCCGGCGAGCCGGGGGTCGGCGTCCAGCGCGTCGAGCGCCGCCAGGCCGGCGGCCGGGCCGTGCACCATGGCGGTCGCCACCGCCCGGTTGAGGGACACCACCGGGTTGCCGGAGGAGCGTTCCAGCACCTCGTACAGGGCGAGGATCTGCGGCCAGTCGGTCTCCTCGGCGCTCGGCGCCTCGTCGTGCAGGGCGGCGATGGCCGCCTGGAGCTGGTACGGCCCGACGGGCCCGCGCGGCAGCGCCCAGGTGACCAGGGCGACGCCCTCGGCGATCGCGGTCGCGTCCCACCGGCCGCGGTCCTGCTCGGCCAGGGAGATCAGCTCACCCGAGGGCCCGGTCCGCGCGGCGGCGCGGGCGTCGGTGAGCAGCATCAGCGCGAGCAGCCCGGCCACCTCGGCGTCATCCGGCAGGCGGGCGCGCAGGGCCCGGGTCAACCGGATCGCCTCCTCCGACAGGTCCACCCGCCGCAGGTCGGCGCCCAGGCTGGCGGTGTGCCCCTCGGTGAAGATCAGGTAGAGCACGTGCCGCACGGCGGCCAGTCGGGCCTCCCGGTCGGTCGGCTCGGGCATCCGGAACGGGATGCGCGAGTCGCGGATGCGCTGCTTGGCGCGGCTGATCCGCTGCGCCATGGTGGCCTCGGGCACGAGGAAGGCGCGGGCGATCTCGGCCGTCGTCAGGCCGCCGACCGCGCGCAGGGTCAGCGCGATCGCCGAGGCCGGCGAGAGCGCCGGGTGGCAACAGAGGAAGAGCAGGGCCAGGGTGTCGTCCCGGTCGGCGGTCAGCTCCTCGTCCGGCGGCGGTGCGGCGCGCCGGTCGTCCGGCTCGCGGCGGGCGGCGAGGTCCTCGCGCCGCCGCCGGGCCGTCTCGCCCCGGACCAGTTCGACCATCCGGCGGTACGCGACCTGGATGAGCCAGCCGCGCGGGTTGTCCGGCGTCCCCTCGACCGGCCACTGCGTGGCCGCCGCCAGCAGCGCCTCCTGCACGGCGTCCTCGGCGGTGGCGAAGTCGCCGAAGCGCCGGGTGAGCACGCCGAGGACCTGCGGCGCCAGCTCGCGCAGCAGGTCCTCGACGGGTGGGGCGGTGGCGTCCAGGCGTCACATCTCCTGCGGCGGGGCCGACATGACCGGGTGCACCTCGATCGGCATGTTCAGCGGCCGGCCGCCGGGGCCGGGCGCGGTGGAGATGTGCGCGGCCAGCTCGACGGCCCGCTCGGGGCTGTCGCAGTCCACGATCCAGTAGCCGGCGAGGAACTCCTTGGTCTCGGCGAACGGCCCCTCGGTGACCACGGGCGCGCCGCCGGAGCCCGCCCGGACGATCTTCGCCTGCGCCGGCCCGGCGAGCCCCTGACCGTCGACCAGCTCGCCGTCGGCGGCCAGCTTGGCGTTGGTCTCGCCCATGAACGCGATGTGCGCCCGGATCTCCTCCGGCGTCCACGTGTCGATCGGGGGGAAGTCCGTGCCGGCGGCGCTGAACTGCATGAGCAACATGTACTTCACGTCTGGCTCCTCACGACTGCGCACCCATCATCGGTGCTCTCACCCACAGGTAGAAGCCGGCACCCCGGTTCTCGACATCCCGGCCGAGAAATTTCCGGGGAAATCCGCCGCCTGCCGGCAACCGCCCACCGCGGGGGATCGCCCAGGCTCGTCCGCTGCCGCTTCGCCGTGGCCCGCCGGCACCAGAGCGGCCCGCCCACGACGCGGCGGTGACCTCCAACAGGAGGGTCTGCGCGGGGTGCAGCGCCGGCACCAGAGCGACCCCCTCACGACGCGGCGGTGACCTCCAACAGGAGGGTCTGCTCGGGGTGCAGCGCCGGCACCTGGAGCCCGACGGTCGCCAGCACCGCGCCGCCGAGCGTCACACCGCCGTCGGCCAGCCAGCCCGGCGCGGTCAGTTGGAGGGTCGCGGGCTCCGGCACGCCCGCAGCGGGCCGCACCGCGTACCGCCGGCGGGGATCGAGGCCGGGCAGCCGGACCGGACCGGGCACCTGGGCCACCGAGGTGGCCAGCCGCGCCACGGCGTACACCGCGCGGGAACCGTCGTGGGCGATGACGCCGTGCGCCCAGACGGCCGGGTCCGGGTGGTCGACCCGGACCACCCGCCCGGCGTGCAGCAGCGGGCGGAGCCGTTTGTGCAGCGCGACCCAGGCGGCCAGCTCGCGGCGCTGCGCGGCGCCGATCGCGCCGATGTCCCACTCGATGCCGTGGTGGCCGAAGAGCGCGGTCGCCGCCCGGAAGCCCAGGTCGTGCACCCGGTGGGTGGTGTGCGAGCGCTCGGGGCCGATGTGGCTGCCGACCAGCTCGGGCGGGAGCAACAGGCCGGTCCAGCGCTGGATGGCCAGCCGTTCCAGGGCGTCGTTGCAGTCGCTGGCCCAGACCCGGTCGGTGCGCCGCAGGATCTCCAGGTCCACCCGCGCGCCACCGGACGCGCAGCTCTCGATCTCCACGCCCGGGTGGCGGCGGCGCAGCTCGTCGAGGAGCCGGTAGACCGCGAGGGTCTGTTCGTGCACGCCGGGCCGGCCGTGGTGGCCGGCCTCGGTCAGGTCCCGGTTGTGGTCCCACTTGAGGTAGCCGATGCCGGGGTGCCCGCAGAGGAGGGCGTCCAGCCGCTCCAAGAGGTACGCGTACGCGTCCGGGTGCGCCACGTCGAGCGCCTGCTGGTGCCGCCACCCCGGCGGCAGCCGGCCGGGCGCCGACAGCACCCACTCGGGGTGGGCGCGGAACAGGTCCGAGTCGGGGTTGACCATCTCCGGCTCGACCCAGAGCCCGAACTGCATCCCGTGCCCGCGCACGTGGTCGATCAGCGGGTGCAGGCCGTCCGGCCAGACCGCGTCGTCGACGAACCAGTCGCCGAGGCCGGCGCGGTCGTGGCGGCGCCCCCGGAACCACCCGTCGTCGAGCACGAAGCGTTCCACCCCGACCTCGGCGGCGTGGTCGGCCAGCGCGCGGAGCCGCTCCGGGTCGTGGTCGAAGTAGACCGCCTCCCAGACGTTGAGGGTGACCGGGCGCGGCGTGGCCGGGTGCTGCGGCCGGGCGCGCAGGTGGGTGTGCAGGACGTCGCTGAGCCCGTCCAGCCCGGCGTCGGAGAAGACGGCGTGCAGCAGGGGGGTGGCGTACTCCGCGCCGGGGCCGAGCACCACCTCGCCGGGGGCGAGCAGCTCGCCGCCGCCGAGCGTGGACTCGCCCGTGGGCCGGCGCTCCGCGAAGGTGACGTGGTCGCCGCTCCACGCGGTGTGCACCGCCCACACCTCGCCGTGCCCGAAGCCGAACCCGGCCGTGCCGGCGACCAGCAGCAGGGTCGCGTCGTGCCCGGTGCGGCCGTGCCGGCCCTCGCGCACCCAGGCGCCCATGGGCCACGGGTGCCGCTGGGGCGACCGTTCGCGGCACCACCGGCCGGTCAGGTCGAGCAGTTCGGTGGCGACCGCCGGCACCGGCAGCACCGGGGTCAGCTCCCGCAGCTCGTACGCCGTGGCGCCGTCGTTGCGCAGCCGGTGCCGCAGCAGCACCAGCCCGGTCGGGTCGAGTTCGATCTCGACGGTCAGCGACAACCCGGCGTCGGCGTCGGACGCCCGGACGGTGACCCGGGCGGACGCGGCCCGGTCGTCGTCGCGCACGTCGAGGGAGTCGAGCCGGAAGGCCGTCGACCAGGCGGTGCGGTCGCGGTGCCCGGCCAACGCCGGCCGGCCGCTCCAGCCGGCGGACGCCTCGGGCAGCAGGGACAGCACCGCCGGCGCGTCGAAGCTGCTCGGCACGACCGGCGCGACGGTGGCGTCGACCAGGGCGGGCAGGTCGTCGGGCGGGAGGGGGCCGAGGTCGCCGCCCCAGTGCGCGACCCTGGGCAGTGCCGGGCCGCGCGCGTCGAGCACCAGGCTGGTCCGCGCGCGGCGCAGGTGGACGATGCTCATCCCTTGGAGGCTCCAAGCGTCAGGCCCCGGACGAACTGCTTCTGCAACAGGAAGAAGATCACCAGAGTCGGGATCGCGACCAGCACCGAGCCGGCCGACACCAGGTTGTTGTCGGTGAAGAACTCGCCGCGCAGGTTGTTCAGCGAGCTGGTCACGGGGAACTTGTCCCCGGTGCGCATCAGCACGGTGGCCCAGAAGAACTCGTTGTAGATCCAGGTCACCTCCAGCGTGGCCAGCGCGGCCAGGGCCGGCCGGCACAGCGGCATGGTGACCTGCCAGTACTGCCGCCAGACGCTCGCCCCGTCGACCATCGCCGCCTCGTAGAGGTCGCGCGGCAGCGCCTTCATGTAGTTGCTCAGCACGAAGACGCAGAAGCCGCACTGGAAGGCGACGTTGACCAGGATCAGGCCCCAGTAGCTGTCGTAGAGCAGCTCGGAGTCGCTCATGAACGCCGGCAGCGGCACCTGCGTGAAGAGCCGGAACAGCGGGATCAGCAGGGCCTGCTGGGGCAGCAGGTTCGCCGCGGTGAACAGGCCGAGCAGGATGATGTTGGTCTTCCAGCTGAACCGGGCGATGACGAACGCCACGCACGAGGCGAGGAAGAGCGTCAGCAGCACCGCCGGCACGGTGATGTAGGCGGAGTTGAGGAAGTGCTTGCCGAACTCCGCCGTCTGCCAGGCGGTGACGTAGTTGTCGAGGGTCCACCCGCCGAGCGAGACGTAGCCGTTGGCGGCGGTGTACTCGTACGAGCGCAGGGAGGTCAGCACGGCCCAGAGGATCGGGAAGAGCCAGCCGACCGCCACCGCCGCGAGGAACACGTGCAGCACGACCCGCTGCGGCCGCAGCGGCTGCCGCCGCCCGCCCGTGGTCGTCGTCCCGCTCTGCGGGGTCACTGTCGCGGTGCTCATCGGCGTTCCTCCCGCATCACGGTCGCCAGGTAGACGGTGATGAAGACCAGCGAGACGACCAGCATGATGGTCGCCAGTGCCGAGCCGAACCCGATCCGGCTCGCCTCGCCCACCACGTTCTGGGTGACGAGCGCGGAGAGCAGTTCCAGGCCGTTGCGGCCCTTGTTGACCACCCAGACCAGGTCGAACGCGCGCAGGGACTCGATCACGGTCACCACCAGCACGATGATGTTGATCGGCCGCATGACCGGGAAGACCACCGAGAAGAAGGTGCGGGTCTCCGACGCGCCGTCCACGGCGGACGCCTCCCGCAGCGAGGGGTCGACGCCCTTCAGCCCGGCCAGGTAGAGCAGCATGATGTAGCCGACGTGCCGCCAGCCGGCGGCCAGCAGCACGGCCCAGATGTTGACGTCCGGGTCGCCGTACCAGTCGACGTCGGTGCCGAACACCGCGTTGACCAGGCCCTGGTCGCGGGAGTAGAGCAGCTGCCAGACGAAGCCGATCAGCGCCAGGGAGAGCACGACCGGCAGGTAGAGCGCGGTCTGGTAGAACCGGGTGGCGCGCAGCTCCTTGTCGAGCAGGACGGCCAGGAACATGCCGAACGGGGTGGCCACCACGAACAGCGCCGCCAGCCAGAGCAGGTTGTTCTGCGCGGCCGGCACGAACGGCGGGTAGTTCTGGACCACGTCGGTGTAGTTGCGTGCGCCGACCCACTCGATGTCGCTCAGCGGGCCGATGCCGTCCCAGTCGGTGCCGGAGAGCGCCACCGTGGCCACCGCCGGCAGCCAGACCAGACCGACGACGAGCAGCAGCGGTACGAGCACCATGAGCGTGACGACCACGCGGTCGGTGCGGGACAACAGCCGTAGCCGGCGGCCGCGACCACCCGTGGCGGTGGTGGTCGCGGCCGGCGACGGCACGGCGCGATCCGCTTGGATCAGGGGCAGGTCGGACACGTGTCCTTCCCCTCTCGCCGTCAGTCGGTGAAGATCGACTTCTTCTGGTTCTCGATGCTCGACGTCAGGCCGTCGATGTCCTTCGGGTCCTTGATGAACTGCTGGAGCGCCGGGATGATCACCGTCGAGGCGAAGTCCGGGCGGGTGTCGCGGTCCAGGAACTGGGCGATCTCGGTGGCCGAGCCGACCAACTCGGCGGCCTTGCGCTGCAGCGCGTTGTAGCCGCTGGTGTCGGCCTGGGTGTTGGCGACCAGGGTGCTCGGGTCGTTCTTCACGGTGATGTCCCCGGCCGCCTTCGAGCCGACGTACTCCAGCAGCTTCTTGGCGTTGGCCTCCTGCTTCGGCTTGCGGGCCATCATGTAGCCGTCGATGGGCGCGTCCAGGGCCTTCGCCCCGATCGCCGGATCGATCTCGGGGAAGGTGAAGAAGTCCAGGTCGTCGAGCTCGTCGTTGTTGAACTGCTGACCGAGGAAGAGACCGAGCAGGTACATGCCGCTCTTCTTCTGCTGCAACGACTGGGCGGCCTCCTGCCAGGTCCGGCCGAGGCTGTCCGGCTGGTGCAGCGGCAGCAGCCCGCGCCAGGTGTCGAAGACCTTCTTGACCTTGTCGGAGGTCCAGGACTCCTTGCCGGCCATCAGGTCGACGTGGAACTGGTAGCCGTTGATCCGCAGGTTGAGGATGTCGAAGGTGCCCATCGCCGGCCAGCCGTCCTTGTCGGCGAAGGCGATCGGGGTGAGGCCGTCCTTCTTCATCTCCCCGGCGAGCGTGGTCAGCTCGTCGAGCGTCTTCGGCACCTGGTAGCCGTTCTGCTGCCAGACCGACTTGCGGTAGAAGACCGCCCACGGGTAGTACGACGACGGCACGAAGTACTGCTTGCCGTCGTCGCCGGTCGACGCCTTCTTGAAGGCGTCCGAGAAGCCGGAGAGCTTTCCCCACACGTCGCTGAGGTCACCGGCGAGCCCGCGGGCGGCGAAGAACCGCATCCGGTAGCCGGCGAACCACATGAACACGTCGTCCGGCTTGCCCTGCAGATAGTTGTTGATGTTCTCCTGGAAGGTGTTGTGGTCGACCGTGTTGACGGCGACCTGGAGGCCGGACGAGGTCTGGAACCCGTCCATGACCTTCGCGATCACCTCCTTGGGCTTCGGGTCGGACTGGTTCGAGCCCAGCGACACCGTCTTGGCGCCCGAACCGCCGGAGTCGGAGCCGCCGCAGCCGGCGAGCAGACCCGTGCCGAGCATGGCGCCGGTGCCGGCCAGCAGCGAACGGCGGTTGAGGCCGGCGACGGAGGGGGGTACGAGCCGGGCCAGGTATTCGGCCTGGGTGCGGGGACGGGACATGGTGCCTCCTGCGGATGAAGAGGTGTGCCCGAGGGCCGTCGGTGGGGGCGTGTCCCAGCAACCGTGATCACACATCCGGATCCATCGCGAATCCACATTGGTGAACACGAAGTGCCAGTGGCGCCTCAAGCTACTCGTCCTTCGGGCGCTGTCAAGAGGGCGGCCAGGGGCCGGCAACCCCGTCGTGACATGGCTGTTATGAGGTAAACGTTGGAAAGACGATCGATGTTGGAAAGTGTTGACTTGGCCTGTCCGGCGGGGCACGCTCTGCACCCATGCGGCGATGGCAGGGCGAGAACATCTGGTTCGGCGCCGACTACAACCCCGAGCAGTGGCCCGAGTCGACCTGGGCCGAGGACGTCGAGCTGATGCGCCGGGCCGGGGTGAACCTGGTCTCGGTCGGCATCTTCTCCTGGGCGTTGCTCGAACCCGGCCCCGGCGAGTACGAGTTCGGTTGGCTGGACCGGGCGATCGACGTGCTGCACGCCGGCGGGATCGCGGTCGACCTGGCCACCGCCACCGCCAGCCCGCCCCCGTGGCTGGCCCACCGGCACCCGGAGACGCTGCCCCGCCGCGCCGACGGCGCGATCCTGTGGCCGGGCGGCCGGCAGGCGTACTGTCCCAGCTCGCCGGTGTTCCGCGAGCGGTCGCTGGCCCTGGTCGAGGCCGTCGCCACCCGGTACGCCGAGCACCCCGCGGTCGTCATGTGGCACGTCTCCAACGAGTTGGGCTGCCACAACGTGCACTGCTACTGCGACGTCAGCGCGGAGGCGTTCCGCCGCTGGCTGCGCGGGCGCTACGGCGACCTGGACGCGCTCAACGACGCCTGGGGCACCACGTTCTGGAGCCAGCGCTACGGCGACTGGGCCGAGATCAACCCGCCCCGCACCGCGCCGACGTTCGCCAACCCCACCCAGCAGCTGGACTTCCTGCGCTTCTCCTCCGACGAGCAGCGGGCCCAACTGCGCGCCGAGCGCGACGTGCTGCGCCGGCTGGTGCGCCAGCCGGTCACCACGAACTTCATGATCGGCACCGGCATCAAGTACCTCGACTACCACTCCTGGGCCGCCGACGTCGACCTGGTCTCCAACGACCACTACCTGACCGCCGCCGACCCGCGGGCCCACGTCGGGCTCGCCCTGGCCGCCGACCACACGCGGGGCGTCGCCGGCGGCGCGCCGTGGCTGCTGATGGAGCACTCCACCAGCGCCGTCAACTGGCAGCCGCGCAACGTGGCCAAGACCCCCGGGCAGCTGCGCCGCAACAGCCTCGCGCACGTGGCGCGCGGCGCCGACGGGGTGCTGTTCTTCCAGTGGCGGGCGTCCCGGGCCGGCGCGGAGAAGTTCCACTCGGCCCTGGTCCCGCACGCCGGCCCGGAGACCAAGGTGTTCCGCGAGGTCTGCCGGCTCGGCGCCGACCTCGCGGCGCTGGCCGAGGTGCGCGGCAGCCGGGTCGACGCCGAGGTGGCGATCCTGTTCGACTACGAGGCGTGGTGGGGCGCCGAGCTGGACTCGCACCCCAGCGTCGACGTCGCGTACGCCGACCGCCTCGGCGCGCTGCACGAGGCGTTGTGGCGCGCCGGGATCACCGCCGACGTCGTGCACCCGTCGGCCGACCTCGCCCGCTACCGGCTGGTGCTCGCGCCCACCCTCTACCTGGTCCGCGACGCGCACGCCGAGGCGCTGCGCGACTTCGTCGAGGCCGGCGGCACCGCCCTGGTCACGTACTTCAGCGGCATCGTCGACGAGCACGACCACATCCGCCTCGGCGGCTACCCGGGCGCGTTCCGGGAGCTGCTCGGGATCCGCGTCGAGGAGTTCTTCCCGCTGCGGGCGGGGGAGCGGGTCACCCTCGACGACGGCTCGACCGCGGACGTCTGGACGGAGTGGCTGCACGCCGAGGGCGCCCACGTGCTCGCCGCGTACGCCGACGGGCCGCTGCCGGGCGTGCCGGCGCTGACCCGGCACGCGGCGGGCGCCGGCGCGGCGTGGTACGTCGGCACCCGGCTGGACGCGGCGGCCACGGACCGGCTGGTGGCCCGCCTGGTCGCCGAGGCGGGGGTGCGCCCGGCCGCGCGGGCGCCCGTCGACGTGGAGGTGGTCCGGCGGCGCGACGGCGACCGCAGCTGGCTGTTCGTCGTCAACCACACCGACGCCGACGCCCGGCTCGACGTCACCGGCGTGGAGCTGCTGACGGGCAGGCCCTGCGCCGGCGACCTGGTCGTGCCCGCCGGGGAGGTGGCCGTGGTCCGCGAGGGCCCCGCGGCCGACCCGGCACCCACACCCGCGCAGTGACGGCCCGAAGGAGGTCATCCGGATGCTGGCCCAGCAGCGGCAGACCGCGATCCTCGAACTGATCCGGCAGCGCGGGGGCGTCCGGGTCAGCCACCTGGTGAGCCGGTTCGGCGTCTCCGACATGACGATCCGGCGGGACCTGGAGGCGCTGGCCGAGCGAGGGCTGGTCGACAAGGTCCACGGCGGGGCGACGCTTGCCGGCCCCGGCTCCGCCGAGGAGCCCGGCTTCGCCGCCAAGTCGGTCCGGCAGCAGGCCGAGAAGCGGGCCATCGCCGAGGGGGCGGCCGCCCTGGTCGAGCCCGGCATGGCCATCGCGCTCTCCGCCGGCACCACCACCGCCGCGCTGGCCACCCTGCTGGCCGACGTACGCGGCCTGACCGTGGTGACCAACTCGATCCCGGTCGCCGACGCCCTCTACCAGAACCCCCGCGCCGACCAGACCGTCGTGCTGACCGGCGGCATCCGTACCCCCTCGGACGCCCTGACCGGGCCGGTGGCCGAGGCGGCGATCGGCTCCCTCAACGTCGACGTGCTCTTCCTCGGCGTGCACGGGATGAGCCCGCGCACCGGATTCACCACGCCGAACCTGCTGGAGGCCGGGATCAACCGGTGCCTGATCGGCGCGGCCCGCCGGCTGGTGGTGCTGGCCGACCACACCAAGTGGGAGACGATCGGCATCGCCACCATCGCCCCGCTTTCCGACGCCGACGTGCTCGTCACCGACGCGGGGCTGCCGGCGGAGGCACGCAGCCAGATCGGCGACCAGGTGGGCGAGCTGGTCGTGGTGGAGGTCGGCTGACCGCCGCGCGCCGGTACGGGGCGCGGCGCGGTGCCCCCACCGGGGCGGCGCGTGCCCTCACAGGCACTTCACAGCGCCTCCGGATAGTGTCCCGGCAAGTCAGCGACCCGCTCCAGGGTGGAGCAGGGCGTCATCCCGCGGGAGTTCCGATGGTCTTCAAGAAGATGCTGAGCGCGTTCGGTGTGGGTGGGCCGAGCGTCGACACCGTCCTGACCAACCCGAACACCCGGCCCGGCCTGACCCTCGACGGCCAGGTGAACCTGGTCGGCGGGGACGCCCCGGCCAATGTCGAGCAGGTCGTCGTCAGTCTGGTCACCCGGGTCG
The DNA here is from genome assembly GCF_043204915.1 of Micromonospora sp. NPDC047670. Classification (NCBI taxonomy): domain Bacteria; kingdom Bacillati; phylum Actinomycetota; class Actinomycetes; order Micromonosporales; family Micromonosporaceae; genus Micromonospora; species Micromonospora sp. NPDC047670. The sequence continues at coordinate 125,384 of NZ_JBIDDA010000003.1, read as the reverse complement.
AGATCGAGGGCGGCGACACCGAGTACGCCGGCGTCATGGAGTTCCACCGGCTGCCGGTCAGCGGCCCCCTCCAGCTCGCCCCGAAGCAGCAGCTCTCCCTGCCGTTCCAGCTCCCGGTGCCGTGGGAGACCCCGATCACCGACGTGTACGGCCAGCGGCTGCGCGGCATGACGATGGGGCTGCGCACCGAGCTGGCGATCGCGCGGGCGGTGGACAAGGGCGACCTGGACCAGGTCAACGTGCACCCGCTGCCGGTGCACGAGCGGATCCTGGAGGCGTTCCAGCGGCTCGGGTTCCGGTTCAAGCACGCCGACCTGGAACGCGGCCACATCCGGGGCACGCAGCAGACGCTGCCGTTCTACCAGGAGATCGAGTTCTTCGCCTCGCCGCAGTACGCGGGGACCATCACCGAGGTCGAGCTGACCTTCGTCACCAGCCCGCACGGGGTCGAGGTCATCCTCGAGTGCGACAAGCGCGGCGGCTTCCTCACCGCCGGGCACGACACCTTCGGCCACTACCGGGTCGCGCACGCCGACGCCGACCGGACGGACTGGGCCCAGGTCGTCGACGGCTGGCTGCGGGAGACCACCTCCCGCTACGGCAGCCTGCGCGCGCAGGGCCTCGGCGGGCACCGCCGGGGTCACGGGATGGGCGGCGTGGCCGCCGGGGCCGCGCTCGGCCTCGCCGGGGGCATGATCGCCGGCGAGATGGTCGAGGACGCGTTCGAGGGCGACTTCGGCGAGGACTTCGGCGGCTTCGAGGAGTAGGACCACCCACACACGACGGTGGCCTCCGGGACGACAGTCCCGGAGGCCACCCGTGCTGTGGCGCGCGGTACCCGGTCAGTGCCGGGCCTTGCGCTCCTCACCGCTGCGCCAGTTGCTGCCGGCCTTGGCCAGACCGCGGCTACCCAGGTAACCGAGGGTCAGCAGCGTGACCATGAACCAGGCGTTGTCGGCCCGGAAGATGTCCACCCCGGTCGAGTTCCGCCCGACCAGCTGCGAGGCGGCCAGCACGCCGATCACGGCCGCGATGTAGACCCAGAACTCGGTGGTCCGCAGCGACGGCTTGGTCTCCGTGCCGGGCGCCTGCATGGCCTCCCGACGCCCGTCGTGCACCATCGGCATCGGCCGGGTGGGTGTCTCCTGGATGGCCCGATCCTGGATGGTGCGGTTGGGCGCGTCCTGCGCCGGCCGGTTCATCGGCCTGGTGGATGCAGCCTGCGTGCTCATCTTGTCCTCCTCAGGATGCGATGAGTCGTACCTGCACTCCCTCGCCCCGCTACCGCGTTTCGGCCACGGCACGGTTCGCGTTCATGGCGGGGGCACCCGCCGTCTACCCGGCCCGGCGGGGGCAGTAACACCCCGGTGGCGGCCGGAAAAATCCGGTCCGCCGGGCGCGTGGAGCGCACCACGGCCGGGGTACGCCACCGGCCGCCCGCGCGGCGGGGCGGGTTTGCCGGGCCGGCCGTGGGGCACGCACAAAGACCGACACTTTCTGCGAGGTGATGGACGTGCGCGAGGACGACGTGCGACAGGACGCCGCCCGGCGGGCCGAGGACCGGATCGCCGGCGGCGTGTACGGCGAGGGCGCCCTGGACGAGGTGACCGTGCCCCGCACCGACGTGCAGCGGGTCATCCAGGACGAGGACCCGGACGACCCGGCCCACGTCCCGGTCGACCCGGAGGTGCTGCGCGACGGGGGTCCCACCCGGGGACAGGGGGCGGTCACCACGACCGGCGGCACCGCCGGCCCGGCCAGCGTCCGGCGGCTGGCCCGGCAGCCCGAACGGCACCGCGGCAAGGTGGCCCCGACCACCACCGGCGACGCCACCACGGGCGGCCTGAGCACTCCCGCCGGCGGATCCACCAGCGACCAGTCCGGCACCGCCAGCCAGGTGGGCAACTTCACCAACGAGTGACCGTCGACGGGCAGCGGGCCGATGACGAGGTCGGCGGCGGGGGGGGGGCCCCCCCCCCCCCCCCGGCCCGGCCCCCGCCCCGGGGGGGGGGCGGGCCCGGGGGCGGATGGCCCGGCGGTGGGGGGCGCGGGGGGGCGCGACCGAG
>NZ_JBIDDA010000003.1:58262-123308 GCF_043204915.1 Micromonospora sp. NPDC047670 | reverse complement strand
GCCGCCCCCCCCCCCGGGGCGCCCCCCCCCGCCCCCCGGCCCCCCCCCCCGCGGGGGGCCCCACCACCGGGGCGGCGGGCCGGGCGGGGGGGGGGGGGCGGCGGGGGGGGGGGGGGGGGGGGGGGCCCCCCCCCCCCCCGACCTGGCCTGGCCGCTGCCCGGGCGGGCGTTCAGGCCGGGCGGAGGATGCCCAGGCGTTGGGTGGCGCGGGTGAGCGCGACGTAGAGGTCGCTGCGACCGCGGGGGGACTCGGCCACGATGCCGTCGGGGTCGACCAGCAGGACCGAGTCGAACTCGAGCCCCTTGGCCTGGGCGACGGTGAGCACCACCACCCGGCTCTCCAGCTCCGGGTGCTCGCCGACGGCCGCCTCGGGCAGGGCGGCGGTGAGCGCGGCGCCCAGCTCGTCGACCCGGCCGGCCGGCACGATCACCCCGAGCCGGCCGTCGTCCAGGCCCGCCGCCTCCCGGGTCGTCGCGTCGACCACCTCCGCCGCCAGCCGCTCCGGCGCCACCGCGCGGTCCCACGGCGGCACCCCGCTGGAGCGTACGGAGCGGGGCGGGCGCAGCGCGGGGTCGATTCCGGCGAGCACGTCGGCGGCGACCGCCATGATCTCGGACGGCGTGCGGTAGCTGACGGTCAGCTCCTCCAGCCGCCACCGCTGCGCCACGTACGGCTCCAGCGCGTCGGCCCAGGACGGCGTGCCGGCCAGCGCGCCCGTCTGCGCCACGTCCCCGACGATGGTCATCGAACGGCTCGGGCAGCGGCGCATCAGCAGCCGCCACGCCATCGGCGACAGCTCCTGCGCCTCGTCCACGATCACGTGCCCGAACGCCCACCGCCGGTCGGCCGCGGCCCGCTGGGCGGTGGTCAACCGGTCCGCCTCCTCCTGCCGCTCCAGCAGCCGGTCGGCGTCGATCAGGTCGGTCACGCCGAGGATCTCACCGCCGTCGGCCTCGTCCTCGACGTCGATGGACCGGGAGCCCCGGGCGATCTCCAGCACGCCCTCGGCGTACTCCCGCTGCATGGCCCGGATCCGCTCCCGGCGCGCGGCGGCGGCCCGCTCGTCCTCGCCGAGCAGCTCGGCCGCCTCGTCCAGCAGCGGCACGTCGGCCGGCGTCCAGCCGCCCGGCTCGCGGTGCAGCAGGGCCCGCTCGGCGTCGGTGAGCATGGGCGCGGCGGCGGTGATCCGATCCGGGGAGGCGTACAGGTCGGCGAGCAGGCGCTGCGGGGTGAGCACCGGCCAGAGCCGGTCCAGGGCCGCCCGCACCTCGGGCTCCTCGCGCAGCTCCCGGCGGATCTCGGCGACGTCGGCCTCGTCGAGCAGGTTCTCCCCGCCCAGCGGGTCCGCGCCGATCCGCTCGGCGACCTGGGCCGCGAGCGCGTGGATGATCTCGATGTCGAACAACGCCCGGGCCAGGTTGTGCGGCCGGTCGGCGCGGCGGGCCCGGTCCCGGGCGGCGCGGACGGTCTCCGGGTCGAGCCGGAGCGCCTCCTGCTGCGGCAGCTCGATCTCCAGCGGCTCGTCGGGCACCCACTGCCGGTCCCGTACGGCGGCGGCCAGCACGTCGGCCATCACCGCGCGGCCCTTGAGCGCGGCGGCCTCCGCGGTCTCGGCGCGTCGGGCGCTGACCCCGGGGAACAGGTCGCCCTGCGTACGCAGCAGCACGCCCGTCTCGGCCAGCGCCGGGAGCACCTGGGAGATGTAGCGCAGGAACGTCGCGTTCGGGCCGACCAGCAGCACGCCCCGGGTGGAGAGCTGCTGCCGGTGGGTGTAGAGCAGGTACGCCGCGCGGTGCAGCGCCACCGCCGTCTTGCCGGTGCCCGGACCGCCCTGCACCACGAGCACGCCCGGCAGGTCGGCGCGGATGATCCGGTCCTGCTCGGCCTGGATGGTCTCCACGATGTCGCGCATCCGGCCGGTCCGGCCGGCGTTGAGCGCGGCGAGCAGCGACGCCTCGCCGGTCAGCTCCTCGTGCGCGGTCGGGGAGGCGGTGGCCAGGTCCAGCACCTCGTCGTCGAGCGCGACCACCTTGCGCTCGCGGGTGCGCAGGTGCCGGCGACGACGCACCCCCTGCGGGTTGGCGGCGGTGGCGAGGTAGAAGGCGCGGGCGGCCGGGGCCCGCCAGTCCATCAGCAGCGGGTCGTAGTCGCCGCTGGTGTCGAAGATGCCGATCCGGCCGATGTAGTGGGGGCCGCCCTCGTCGGTGTCGAGGCGGCCGAAACAGAGGCCGTTCTCCACCGCGGCGAACTGCTCGACCTGCTCGGCGTACATCCGCACGGAGCTGTCGCGCTGGGAACGGGCCTGGAGGGTGCCGCCGGTCGCCCGCAGCTCCTCCGCCAGCCGACGGGACGCCTGCTCACGCAGCCCGTCCAGCCGCCCGTAGAGCATCGAGACGTATTCCTGTTCGCGGCCGATCTCGTCATCGGGCTGCAATTCCCCGGAATCGCCGGAATGCCTTGACAAGCCGTCTCCCAATTAGTTAGTATCTCTCTCGGAACGGCTATTGAGAGCCGTTCCTTTTTGTTGCCTGAACTGAGAAAGATACCGCGCGCCGGCCGTCCGGACCAAGCGCGCCGGGCCATGCCGCGAGCAACCGCACACGCGATCGGGGGCCCGCCGTGCGGCGGACCCCCGACAGGTCGACTGTTCAGCCCCTGGCCACCTCGTAGAGCCGCTCCGGGGTCACCGCCCCGGCGATCAGCCGGCCGTCGTCGGTGAGCAGCACGCTGAACAGCTTCCCGGTGAACAGCCGTCCGCTGCCCCAGTCGCCGCTGACCGCCGGCAGCGCGCCGAGCAACGCCGCCGCCTCGCCGGCCCCGTCACGTCCGGCGCCGGTCGCCGGCGCCCCGCCCCGGCCGGCGGGCGTGCCGGCGCCGTCGAGGCGTGCCACCACCACGGTGGCCCAGCTCTCGCCGACGGCACGCACGTCCGGGCGCTGGCCGTCCGCCCGCTTCTCGCGGGCGCCGCCCGGGCGCTCCCCGAAGGTCTCCTCGGTCACCTTCGCCCCCGGCGGCGGGTTGAAGGTGAACTGGTCGGCGTCCGGCCGGGCGTACGACACCTGGGTGAAGGCCATTTCGAAGGCCGGCTGGTCGCTGCCGTCGGCGAAGACCTCGAAGCGCAGTGGCACGTGCTCGCGCGCGTCGATGGCGATGCGCACCTGGTGCACCAGCGAGGCGGCGTCCCGCGGCGCGAGCACCAGCTCGTACGCGTCCCGCCCGGCGACCGTGGCGGACCGGCCGACGCTCACCTCGGTGCTCGGGTCGATCGCGGCGAGGGCCTGGCCGGCCGCCTCCTGCGGGGTGGCCGGCAGCTCCGGGGCCCGGGCCTCGCCGTCGCCGGCCGGCAGGGTGCGGTGGGTGGCCGTGTTGGTCCGACTGTTCCAGGTCCAGACGTCCCGGCCGTTGCGGATGACGTCCTGCTCGCCGAGGGTGTCCAGCAGGGCGACCCGCTGCCGGTCCGGGCCGGAGTGCCAGACGCGCAGCGTGTGCGTACCGGTCAGCAAACCGGTCAGGCTGTCGCCGCCGACCAGCCCCGCCAGCGGCGGCAGGCCCAGGTCGGCGCGCTGCACGACCGTGCCGGAGAGCCCCTCCAGCCGGGAGGTCTGCAGGTCGACCAGGAGTTGGGCGGCGGTGCGCGGTGGCAGGCTCGGCTCGGCCTGGGCGGCGAACGTGCCGAGCGCGGCACCGCCGCCGATGACGGTCGCGACGGCGGTCACCGGGACCAGCCACCGCAGGACGGGACGGCTCTTCAGGACGGACATGTGGCACCTCCTGGTGGACATCCTGCCCGCTCGACCCTGTGAGCGTGCTGAGGACGGCGGTACGACCCTCGGCGCGCGGGTGGCACCCTTGACCCGTGCGGTTGCTGGTGGTGGAGGACGAGTCGCGGCTGGCGTCCGCCCTGCAACGGGGGTTGCAGGCCGAGGGGTTCGCGGTGGACGTGGCGGCGACCGGCCCGGCGGGCCTCGACGCGGCCCGGCACGGCGGGTACGACGCGATGATCCTCGACGTGATGCTGCCCGGCCTCTCCGGCTACGAGCTGATCCGCCGGCTGCGCGCCGAGGAGCACTGGCTCCCGGTGCTCATGCTCTCGGCCAAGGACGGCGAGTACGACCAGGCCGACGGGCTGGACTGCGGGGCCGACGACTACCTCACCAAGCCCTTCTCGTACGTGGTGCTGCTGGCCCGGCTGCGGGCCCTGCTGCGCCGCGGCGCGCCCGAACGGCCGACGGTGCTCGCGGTCGGCGACCTGCGGCTCGACCCGGCCCGGCGGCGGGTGACCCGCGCCGACGCCGAGGTGGCGCTGACCGCCCGCGAGTTCGCGCTGCTGGACTACCTGATGCGCCGCCCCGGCGAGGTGGTCTCCAAGGTCGAGCTGCTGGACCACGTCTGGGACGCCAGCGACGAGACGGCGCCCAACGCGGTCGAGGTCTACGTCGGATACCTGCGGCGCAAGATCGGCCGGGAGCGCCTGGAGACCGTCCGGGGTGCCGGCTACCGGCTCGCCACATGACGGGCGCCGGAGGGGGTCCCTCCGCCCGTCTCCGGAAGGGTTCCCTGCTCGCGCGTCGGCTGCGGGCCGCGCTGGGGCTGCGCGGGCGGCTGATGGTGGTCGGGGTGCTCGGCGTCTCGCTGGGGCTGGCCGTCGGCGGGCTGGTCGTGCTCGGCGTCCTCGGCTGGGCGCTGCAACGCGCCGTCGACACCGAGGCGTTCCGGACCGCCGACGCGGTCGCGCTGCTGGCCGCCGAGGACGCCCTGCCCGATCCGCTGCCGGTGGCCGGGGGACAGGTCCGGGTGCAGGTGATCGACGCGCAGGGGCGGGTGCGGGCCGCCTCGATCGACGCCGACCGGCTGGTGCCGATGGTCCCGCCCGACCGGCTCGACGCCGGCGCGCGGCAGCGGCTGACGGTGTCGGGGGAGCGGATCGAGCTGGCCGGGCCGGTCCGGGTGGTGGTCGTACCGGCCGGCACCGCCGGCGACCCGCTCACCGTGCTGGTGGCCCGCTCGCTGGCGGACGCGCGGCACAGCACGCACGTCGTCCGGACCATCCTGCTGGTGAGCTTCCCGCTGCTGGTGGGTGTGCTCGCCGCCGTCGCCTGGCGGGTGGTCGGGGCCACCCTGCGCCCCGTGGAGACGCTGCGCCGGGGCGCCGAGGAGATCACCGGGCGGGACGGGGGCGGGCGGCTGCCCGTACCGGCGTCGCAGGACGAGATCCACCGGCTGGCGGTCACCCTCAACGGCATGCTGCGCCGGCTGGAGTCGGCCCGGGACCGGCAACGGGCGTTCGTCGCCGACGCCGCCCACGAGCTGCGCAGCCCGCTGGCGAACATCCGTACGGAGCTGGAGGTGGCCCGGCGGCTGGCCGACCGCACCGACTGGACGGCGGTGACGGCGAACCTGCTCGCCGACACCGAGCGGCTCAGCCGGCTCGTCGACGACCTGCTGCTGCTGACCCGGCTCGACGAGCGCCCGCCGGCGCGGGCCACCGGTCCCGTCGAGCTGGGTGCGTTGCTGGCGGCGGTGGCCGGCCGCTACCCGTCGCCGCCGGTGCGCCTCGACCCGCCGGCGATGCCGCTGTGGACCGAGGGCGACCCCGACGAGCTGCGCCGGGTCCTGGCGAACCTCGTCGACAACGCGGTCCGGCACGCGCGGGGCGAGGTGGTGCTGGCCGCGGGGCCGCCGGACGCCCCGGAGGACGCGGGCCGCGAGAGCGCGGGCGGGACCGGCGCGGCGGCGTACCACCTCGTGACGGTGACCGACGACGGGCCGGGGATCCCGGCCGCGGACCGGGAGCGGGTCTTCGGCAGGTTCACCCGGCTCGACGACGCGCGGGCGCGCGACGACGGCGGGGCCGGTCTCGGCCTGGCCATCGTGCGGGAACTGGTCCGCCGGGCCGGCGGGCGCATCGAGCTGACCGACGCCCACCCCGGCCCGGGGCTGCGGGTGCGCCTGTTACTGCCGGCCCTGGCCGACCCGGAGCGGCCCTGACCGCAACGGCCCACGGTCGCCGTCGCGACGGACGCGGTCGGCCCGTCGCCGTCCCGCTGCACCCGGCCCACCGGTCGCCGTCGCGTGACACGTGGGCCGGCCCGGTCAGGGGCGGTTGGTGCAGACCTCCGGCGCCCGCGCGATCGTGTCGGTGGACCACACGACGGCGACGGTGAAGCAGTAGTCGGTGCTGCGGTTCAGCCCGTAGACGACGAAGTCGGTGGTGCCGGCGGGCAGGTTGGCGAACGCCGTCTGCGCCTGGCCGACCCGACCGCCGGAGATGACCACGGGGCCCTCGCCGCCGGCGGGGTAGGTCCAGCGCAGCGCCACGTTGTCCCGGTTGTCGCGCAGTGTCACGCCGCCCGGCGGGGCGCCGGGCGAGGCCGCCGCCCCGGCCGTCGGCCCGGCGGCGGGCGGACCGACCGTGGCGGCCGACGGTCCGGCGCCGGCCGGCGCCGAGGCCGGCGCGCCGGTCGCGGCGGGGGACGCCGGCTGGTCGTCGCCGTCCATCCCGGCGACCCCGGCGATCACGGCCGCCGTGCCGAGCAGCACCACCGCGACGCCGCCCACGATGAGGGGCAGCAGCCGGTTGTCCCGCCCGCTCGGCGCGCGGTGTACCGGCACGGGCAGCAGGCGCGACGGCTCGTACGGCTCCTCGGGCGCGCCGTGCTGGCGGACGCGGTGCACCCCGTCGGCCTCCGCGGTGGCGCCCCCGGCCAGGGGCACTACCGACGGCGGCACGGCGCTGTCGGCGGGCTGCTCCCCGGCCGCCGGCTCCGGGGGCCACCAGCCCCGTGGCGGGTCCTCCGTCGGCTGCCGGGGCGTCGGCACCGAATGCGGGTGCTCGTACGGGTCCGGCTCGTACGGGTCCGCACCGGCGGGACGGTAGCCCGGCTGCGAGGGGTGGTAGGCCGTGGGCGCGTCGCCGGGGGGCGGAGTGCGCGCGGAGGGCACGATCGGACCGTCCCGGTCGACGGGCGCGGTGTCGGCGCAGACGTGGTCCGGGTTGGCCGCCGCCCGGGCCAGCGCCGCCACCTGCGCCGCCAGCGGGTCGTCGGCCGGGAGGTGCTGCCGGCAGAGCTCCTTCGCCAGCGCCAGGTTGTCGTGCGCCTCGGCGAACTGCCCGCAGTCGCGCTGCATGGCCCCGAGCCGGGCCAGCATCTTGATGCCGCTGGGATGCCCGTCGCCGTATACCTCGCGGTGCAGCTCCCAGGCGTCCTGGAGCCGGTCGCGGGCCACCTGGCACTGGCCGCGCGCGTACTCCACGGTGGCCAGGTCGGCGTGGGCGGCGAGGACCCGCAGCGACTCCGGGCCGTCCAGCGCGGTCAGCTCGATGATCACTTCCTGGTAGAGCCGGGCGGCGCGGGACCAGCTCCCGACCCGGTGCAACACCGCCGCGAGGGTGGCCGCGGCGGCCACCGTGCGCTGGTCGGAGCGCCCGTGCAGCCGGGACGTGGCCGCGTACGCGAAGGCGGCCCAGCCGCGGGCGGAGTGCGGTTCGCCGAGGGCGACCAGCACGCGGGCCTGGAGGCTGGCGGCCTCGGCCAGCTCGGGCGTCGCGTTGGCCGGGCGCGGGTCGGCGTCGGTCAGCGCGTCGGCGAGCAGCCGCTGGGCGCCGGCGAGGTCGCCGGCGGACACCAGATGGTGCGCCTGGTCAGTCAGTTCCCCGAAGCCGGAAGGCACGCCCCATCGTGCTCATCCGACGACGGTAAGTACAAGACCCGGACCGGGGTGGATTGGTCAGGATCCGGTCAGGTGGTCGACGAGCGCCTCGCTGATCCGGCGCAACTGGTCCACCTGGGCCGGGCTCAGCGCGTCGAAGAGGTGCCGGCGCACCCCCTCGACGTGGCCGGGCGCGGCGGCGGCGAGGGTGGCGAAGCCCTCGTCGGTCAGGACGGCGATCTGGCCGCGCCGGTCCGTCGGGCACTCCTCGCGGCGCACCCAGCCGGCCGCCTCCAGCCTGGCCACGGCGTGGGAGAGCCGGCTGCGCGAGGAACCGCTCGCGTCGGCCAGGTCGCTCATCCGCAGCCGCCGCTCCGGGGCCTCGGAGAGCCGGACCAGGATCTCGTAGTAGGCGTGCGGCATCCCGGCGTCGTGTTGCAGCTCGCGGTCGAGCGTCTCCATCAGCGCCCGGGAGGCGGTCAGGAACGCACGCCAGGTGCGCTGCTCGTCCGGGTCCAGCCAGCGGGTCATGACCACCATCATACGCGAGATAGTTGAAGGCTCAACAAATACGCGCTAGCGTCGGTGGCATGGGAATCCACCGCCTCAACCACGCCGTGCTCTACGTCAGCGACCTCGCCCGCAGCGTCGCCTTCTACCGCGACGTGCTCGGCTTCCGCCCGGTGGCGATGACCCCGGACGGCTTCCGGGGCGCCACCTTCCTCCAGGCTCCCGGCTCCACCAACGACCACGACCTCGGCCTCTTCGAGATCGGCGCCGGCGCCGGCCGCTCCACCGCGGGCCGCGGCGCCGTCGGCCTCTACCACCTGGCCTGGGAGGTCGACACCCTCGACGAGCTGGCCGTCACCGCCCAGCGACTCGTCGCCGCCGGAGCCCTGGTCGGCACCTCCGACCACGGCACCACCAAGAGCCTCTACGGGCAGGACCCGGACGGCCTGGAGTTCGAGATCGTCTGGCTGGTGCCCGCCGACCGGCTCGACGACGCCGCGCTTGCCGCCCGCAAGCGGATCGGCCGGCTCGACCTGGACGCCGAGCGGCGCCGCTACGGCGGCCAGACCCGCGGCGGGGTGGGCATCTCCGTCCCGGCCTGAGCCGTCCGGCGGCACCGTCCGCCGGGCCTTCCCGGTGGGGTCCGCCGCCGGGGCCGGCTCCTGCCGGCTGCCGGCCGGGCCCGTCGGGTCGGCCCGGCCCGGGTCGTCCGCGCCCGGACAGCGGCGCGCGTGCGGGGCGGCGTGCGGTAGAACGGCACCATGCCGACCGACGCCGTCCTGCGCGAGCTGCTCGTCCGACACCTGGAAGCCTGGCTGCCGGGGGCGCTGCACCGCGCCCGCCGGGCCACCGTCGCCCTGGCGTACGCCGACGGCGGCGCCGACTCCGCCGAGGCCGCGCTGCGGGCGGTCGCCGAGTACGCCGACCGGCTGCGCGGCCGTCAGCTCACCGTGCTGGTGCTCGCCGACGGCACCGCCGAGCTGCCGGCCCGGCTCGGCGCCGCGCAGGCGGGCCTGCCGGCGGAGGTCGCCGTGCACGTGGTGCCCGGCGGGCCCGCCCGACTGCCGGTGGCGGTCAAGGCGGCCGGCGCGGCGGGCGCGCCCCTGCTGTCGTACGTGGACGGTCCCGCCGACCCGGCCGCGCTGACCGCCACGGCGGTTGGCAGGCCGGCCGAGGCGCTGTTCGTCACCGCCGCCGGCACGCCCGCCCGGGACGCCCTCGCCGACGCCGGCTTCCCGCTGGCGACCGAGGTGGAGCTGGTGCCCGCCGACGGCGCGCCCGCACGGCTGCTCTCCTTCGCGACCGGGTCCGACAAGAGCCTGGAGGCGTTCAAGGAGGCGCTGTGGGCGGTCGACGGGTTCGCCGGGGTCCGCTACCGCGACCCGGCCGATCCGGCCGGACGGCTGCTCGACATCGCCCTGACCCCCGAGCCCGGCCCGCTGCGCCGGGAACTGCTGGCCGAGCTGGCGCGTTCCGGCCCCCGTACGGTCACCGAGCTGCGCCGGTACGCCCTCACCGCGACCGTCTACCGGTCTGCCGACGCCGTCCGGGCGCTGACCGGGCTGCTCGGGACGGGGGAGGTGACCCGCGACCCGGAGCACGGCCGGCTCGGCGGGGACGTGCTCATCACCGGCCCGGACGCGCGACCGGCGGGCTGACCGCCGGCGAGCCGGGCGGAAGTGCCCCCGGGTCGGCCGCGACCTGAGGCGCGGCCGGGATGCCGGCGGCCCTCCCGCGCGATCGTCGCCGCAGTCCCCGGCGCGCCGGGTCGACTCCTTCCCGCCGTCGCCGACGGGCCCCGGAACGCCGAGCGGGGTGCCGGTGGATCCACCGGCACCCCGCTCGACCTCGGGACGTCACGCCCGGGACTTGTCCTGCTTCCAGGACAGCGGTCCCGGCAGGTCGACCCGGTGCGCCTTGGCGCGGGAGTTCCAGGACCAGCGACCGATCTTGATGCTCCAGGACGAGAAGCCGTTCTCGGTGAAGTTCAGGATGATCGGGCCGTACTTCTTGCGCTTGCGGAACATCAGACCCATCGCGGGCTCCCTTCGATTCCCTTCCCTGCCCTGACGGAATCGAACATGCCCGGATCGCCGATTCGCGAAACCCGACCCGGTCCGTCGTGGACGGCCCCGGCGGGCCGAAAACTCCTATCAATCAGGTAGGTGTTTCGGGGCTATGAACGCTGGTGTGGGCGCCGCGTAACGAATGCAGCGACGCCGATCTCATCTTCTGGAAGGACATTGACCGGTCGGTCCACCCGCCGGCAGCATGGGGCCATGTCGCAGCGGGACGAGCTCCTTCTCACCGCTCGCGTGCACGTCGACCTGGTCCGGCACGCGAGCGCGCTCTGTTGAGCTGACCCCGGTTCCACCGGCCCGGTCCACCGCGCAGCTTCCCCCGCCCGTCCGCTCGACGCGGAGCGGCGTGCCTCTTCGCCCCTCGCGGGGCCTCCTCCACTCGATCGTGGACAGATCAGGAGACACCTCCATGGCTTCACCCCGTCGTGTCCTTCCGCGTGCCCTCGCCGCCCTGACCGCGCTGGCGCTCCTCGCCCCCGCCGGTTGCGGCGGCGGCGCAGCGGCCGGCTCCGCACCGACCACCGAACTGCGCTACCAGGGCTCCGCCGGGCAGGTGACCCTGCCCGAACTCGCCGCCGACCTCGGCTACCTCGGCGACGTCCGGCTCAACTGGATCGGCAACGTCACCGGCGGCCCGCAGGACATCCAGGCCACCGCCACCGGGCAGAGCGACTTCGGCGGCGCGTTCAACGGCGCCATCGTCAAGCTCGCCGCCGCCAACGCCCCGATCACCGCCGTCATCAGCTACTACGGCTCCGACGCCCAGAGCTTCCAGGGCTACTACGTGCCCGACGACAGCCCGATCCGCGGCCCCCGCGACCTGGTCGGCCGGAAGGTCGGCATGAACACGCTCGGCGCGCACGCCGAGGCCGTGCTCAAGACGTGGCTGTCCCGCGGCGGCCTCAGCGCCGAGGAGATCGCCCAGGTGGAGCTGGTCGCGCTGCCGCCGGTCAACATCGAGCAGTCGCTGCGCCAGAGGCAGATCGACGTCGCCGTGCTCGGCGGGGTGATCCGCGACAAGGCCGTCGCGAACGGCGGCATCCGCACGATCTTCACCGACTTCGAGCTGCTGGGCGCGTTCAGCGCTGGCGCCTACGTCTTCCGCGACGACTTCATCCGGCGCAACCCGGCGACGGTGAAGGCGTTCGTCGCCGGCGTCGGCCGGGCCATCGAGTGGGCCCGCAGTCAGCCCAGGGAGACCGTGGTGGCCCGCTTCGAGTCGATCATCGCCAAGCGCGGCCGCAACGAGGACCCGTCGCTGGTGCGGCACTGGAAGAGCAGCGGCGTCGCCGGCCGGGGCGGGGTCATCACCGACCAGGAGTTCGCCACCTGGATCGACTGGCTGGCCGCCGAGGGCGAGCTCAAGGGGGACAAGCCGAGACCCGGCGACGTCTACACCAACGAGTACAACCCCTTCGCCGCCGGAGGTGCGGCGGCATGAGCACCGACAAGATCCTCTTCGACCGGGTGACGAAGACCTTCCCGGTCCGCGCCGGCCGGCGCGCGTCCGCCGGCGCGGTCACCGCGCTGGACCAGGTCACCCTCGGCGTACGCGCCGGCGAGTTCCTGGTCGTCGTCGGGCCCAGCGGCTGCGGCAAGTCCACCCTGCTCGACCTGCTCGGCGGGCTGTCCCGGCCCACCGGTGGGCAGGTGCTGGTCGACGGCCGGCCGGTCACCGGGCCCGGCCTGGACCGTGGCATCGTCTTCCAGCAGTACGCGCTGCTGCCCTGGCGCACCGCCGCCGGCAACGTCGCGTTCGGACTGGAGGCCAAGGGCGTGCCCCGCGCCGAACGCGCCGACCTGATCGCGCACCACCTGGAGCTGGTCGGGCTCACCGGGTTCGCCGAGCGCTACCCGCACGAACTCTCCGGCGGCATGAAGCAGCGGGTCGCCATCGCCCGCAGCCTCGCGTACGACCCGGACATCCTGCTGATGGACGAGCCGTTCGCCGCCCTCGACGCGCAGACCCGCGACTCGTTGCAGGACGAGCTGCTGCGGATCTGGGAGCGCACCGGCAAGACGATCGTGTTCATCACGCACGGCATCGACGAGGCGGTCCACCTGGGCCAGCGGGTCGCGGTGATGACCTCCCGGCCGGGCCGGATCAAGCAGGTCATCGACATCGACCTCGGCGACCGCACCGCCGTGGAGGACGTCCGCTCCTCCGACGCCTTCCGCCACCACCGGCACCAGATCTGGACCCTGCTGCGCGACGAGGTCCGCGCCGCGCAGGCCGCCGAAGGCCGCGCCGCGCGCGCCGCCCAGGTCCGCGCCGCGCGGAGCGTCGCAGGCCGCGCCGCGCAGGCCGCCGACGGGCGCACCGCACCGACCGATCCCGCCGCCGGCCCGGCGACCCGACCCGAGGAGGCCCGCGTTGGTTGACGTCGTCGAGCGGCCCGCCCGCGTGGTGGCCCCGACCGCCGCGCCGGCGGAGCCCGCCACCCCGAGCGGCCCGCTGCCCGGCCGGCTGCTCGGCCTCGGCCGCCGGGTGCTGCACCGCACCGCCGCGCTGGCCCTGCTCGCCGCGCTCTGGGAACTCGTGCCCCGGGCCGGCCTGGTCGACCGGGTCTTCCTGCCACCGCTGTCGGAGGTGCTGGTCGGCTGGACGGAGCTGCTGCGCACGGGGCAGCTCGCCGAGCACGTCGGCGCCAGCCTGACCCGGTCGTTGACCGGGCTGGGCCTCGCCGTGCTCACCGCCGTCCCGCTCGGCCTGCTGATCGGCTGGTACCGGCCGCTGGCCGACCTGCTCAGCCCGCTGCTGGAGGTGTTCCGCAACACCGCCGCGCTGGCCCTGCTGCCGGTCTTCGTGCTCATTCTCGGGCTGGGGGAGACCTCGAAGATCGCGCTGGTGCTCTACGCCTGCTCGTGGCCCATCCTGCTGAACACGATCGCCGGGGTGAAGGGCGTCGACCCGCTGCTGGTGCGCTCGGCCCGGTCCATGGGGCTGAACCACCTGCGGCTGTTCCAGAAGGTGATCCTGCCGGCCGCGGTGCCGACCATCTTCACCGGCGTCCGGTTGGCCGGGGCGTACTCGATCCTCGTGCTGGTCGCGGCCGAGATGGTGGGGGCCAAGGCCGGGCTCGGCTACCTCATCAACTACGCGCAGTACAACTTCGCCATCCCCGACATGTACTCCGGGATCATCACGATCTCCGCCATCGGCCTGCTGGTCAACCAGCTCCTCGTCGCCCTCGAACGCCGCTTCTCCACCTGGCGCGTCGACGTCTCCGCCTGAGAGGACCTCCCATGCCCCGCACCCTGCACCTCAACGCGTTCCTGATGGGCGTCGGCCACCACGAGGCGGCCTGGCGGCACCCGCGCACCGACCCCCGACGGGTCACCGACGTGCGGCACTTCCAGGAGTTGGCCCGCATCGCCGAACGCGGCACCCTCGACTCGCTCTTCCTCGCCGACGGGCTCTCCGTCGGCCCGAACCCCCGGCACAACATCCAGGCGGTCTTCGAGCCGCTGACCCTGCTCGCCGCGCTGGCCACGGTGACCGAGCACATCGGCCTGATCGCCACGGTCTCCACCACCTACAACGAGCCGTTCCACGTGGCCCGCAAGTTCGCCTCGCTGGACCACCTCTCCGGCGGCCGGGCCGGCTGGAACATCGTCACCTCGGCCCAGACGCGGGAGGCGTGGAACTTCAACCTCGACGAACACCCGGCCCACGCCGACCGCTACCGGCGGGCGGCCGAGTTCGTCGACGTGACGATCAAGCTCTGGGACAGCTGGGAGGACGAGGCGCTGCTCTTCGACGCCGCGGGCGGCGTCTTCGCCGACACCGACCGGGTGCACGAGGTCGCCCACCGCGGGCCGGAGTTCCAGGTCCGCGGCCCGCTCAACGTCCCCCGTCCGCCGCAGGGCCGGCCGCTGCTGGTGCAGGCCGGCTCGTCCGCCGACGGCGTGGCCTTCGCCGCCCGGTACGCCGAGGCGGTCTTCACCGCCCAGCAGACCCTCGCCGACGGGCAGGCCTTCTACGCCGGGCTGAAGCGCCAGGTGGCCGCCGCCGGACGGGACCCCGAGCAGGTGAAGGTCCTGCCCGGTATCGCCCCGGTGCTCGGCGGCACCGAGGCGGAGGCGCGCGCCCTGGCCGCCGAGCTGGAGGAGCTGATCGTCCCGGACCACGCCCTCGCGCAGCTCTCCGGCATGCTCGGCCTGGACCTGACCGGCCTCCCGCTGGACGGGCCCGTGCCGGAGCTGCCCGACGCCGGCACGGTGCAGGCCCACCAGAGCCGCTACCAGCTCGTCGCCGACATCGTCCGGCGCGAGCGGCCCACCATCCGGCAGCTGATCGGCCGGCTCGGCGGCGGCCGGGGTCACCGGGTGGTGGCCGGCACCCCCGAGCAGGTCGCCGACCAGATCGAACTCTGGTTCACCCAGGGCGCCGCCGACGGCTTCAACGTCATGCCGCCGCTGCTCCCCGTCGGGCTGGCCGACTTCGTCGACCACGTGGTGCCGCTGCTGCGCGCCCGGGGCCTGTTCCGGCACGAGTACGCGGGCCGCACGCTGCGCGAGCACTACGGACTGCCCCGTCCCGTCAGCACCTACGCCGCCCCGACGCTGGTGCCGGCGTGACCACCGTGGAGCGTCCCCGGGCGGACGCCGCCGACCTGCTACCGGTGGACCGGGACCTGTTCCGGGCGCTGCTGCGCCGGCAGGCCGCGACGGTCACCGTGGTCACCGCCGTCGCCCCGGGCACCGTGGAGCCGGCCTGCCTCGGCGGCCTGGGCGAGCCCGTCCGGGCCGGGTTCACCGCCACGTCGTTCACCTCGGTCTCGCTGGATCCGCCGCTGGTCTCGTTCTGCCTCGGCGTCGCCTCGTCGAGCTGGCCGGTGCTCGTCCGGGCCGAGCACGTCGCCGTGCACCTGCTCGGCGCCGGCCAGCGGGAGGCCGCCCGGGTCTTCGCCACCAGCGGGCTGGACCGGTTCGCCGCGTACCCGCACTGGACGCCGGGGCCGTTCGGGGTGCCGCTGCTGACCGGAGCGCTGGCCCGGCTGCTCTGCCGGGTCGTGCACCGGGTGCCGGCCGGCGACCACGCCCTCTTCGTCGCCGAGCCGCTCGCCCTCGGCGGCGGCGAGGACGGAGATCCGCTGGTCTACCACCGGGGCGGGTACACCAGCGCGGGCCCGGCGGTGTCGGCGTGACCGGATCGGCCGCGCCCGACGTACGGCGGCCGTCCGCCGCGCCGCCCGCGAGCGGCGTGGTGCCGCCGGGCGGGGCGTCGGCGGGCGGCGCGGTGGGGGCGGGCCCGCCGACACCCGGCGGGGAGCCGCTCGCGCTGGACCGGGCCGCCCAGGACCTGCTCTTCCGGGCGGCCCGCACGGCCGACGCCTTCACCGACGAGCCGGTGACCGACGCCCAGGTCACGGCGATCCACGAACTGGTGCGGTACGGGCCGACCGCGCTCAACGGCCAGCCGCTGCGGATCCTGCTGCTCCGCTCGGCAGCCGCCCGGGCCCGCCTGCTGCCGCACGTCTCGGGCGGCAACCGGGCGAAGACGGCGGCCGCGCCGCTGGTGGCGGTGCTCGCCGCCGACGTGGACTTCCACGAGCGGCTGCCGGAGCTGTTCCCGCACCGGCCGCGCGCCCGCGACTGGCTCGGCGACCGGGCGGAGCGCGCCGCGCAGGCCCGGTTCAACGCCACCCTCCAGATCGGCTACCTGGTGGTCGGCGTACGGGCGGCGGGGCTGGCCGCCGGCCCGATGGCCGGCTTCGACGCGGCCGGCGTGCAACGGGAGTTCTTCCCCGACGGCCGGCACGAGGTGCTGCTGCTGATGAACATCGGCCGCCCGGGCCCGGACGCGCGGCGCGACCGCCTGCCCCGCCTGCACGCCCGGGAGGTGATCACCACGCTGTGACGCCCCGGGGGCGCCGGAGCGGCCGGGCTCAGGGGCGGTGCACGACGAGGACGCGGGTGACGCTGCCGTCGTCCTCGGCGATGTCCCGCTCGTGGACGAAGCCGAGCTTGCCGAGCAGCGCCAGCGAGGCGTGGTTGGCGTCGGCGACCGTCGCGTACATCCGGGGCAGGCCGAGCGTGTCGAAGCCGTACCGGACCAGGGCACGGGCCAGTTCGGTGCCGAGGCCGGCGCCCCAGGCGGGCTTCGCCAGCGCGTAGACGATCTCGTGGCCGTCGACCTGGTCGGTCCGCTTGATCTCGGCGTGCCCGACGTAGCGGCCGTCGCGGCGGACCGCCCAGACGTCGAAGAGGTCGTTCGCGTACACCTTGGTGAAGACCCGCCCGAAGAGCGCGCCGGCCTCGTCGGCCGCCATGGGCCCGTCGCCCATGAACCGGCCCACCTCGGCGTCGGTGAAGAGGGCGACGAAGTCTTCGGCGTCGTCGGGCCGGTACGGCTCCACCAGCAGGCGGTCGGTGCGCAGGACGGGGGTGGGCATCAGCGCGGCTCCCAGGCGTCGGGCAGGGCGGTCAACCTACGCACGTGGGCGGGCAGCCGGCCACTGATTATCTCCGCGAGGCTCACCTCGTCGACCACCCGGCGCACGGCGGCCCGCACCGCGACCCAGAGCCCGGGCAGGTGCTCCGCCGCGCCCTCGTAGCTGGTCTCCTCCGGGCGCAGGCCACGGACCCCGGCCAGCGGGCCCTCCACCGCGCGCAGCACCGCGCCGACGGTCACCTCCCGCGGCGGCCGGGCGAGCGTGTAGCCGCCCTCGGCGCCACGCTGCGCCCGGACGATGCCGGCCCGCCGCAGGTCGGCCAGCACCGCCTCCAGGAACTTGCGCGGCATGTCCTGCTCCGCCGCGATGGCCTGGGTCGAGAGCAATCGGGGGTACGCGGTGGCCAGGCTCAGCGCCGCCCGTACCGCGTAGTCGCCGCGCGCGGAGATCTGCACCCCGTCATCATGCCCGGCCGGGGCCGTCGACCGCGTCGGCGGGCGGACGGGGCCGGACGACCGGGCCCGGGGCCGGCCGCTCCCGCGCGGCACGGAACGCGCCCGGGCTCATCCCGACCTCCCGGGTGAAGAACCGGCCGAAGTTCGTCGGCTCGGAGAAGCCGAGCCGCCGCCCGATCCGGGCGATCGGCTCGTCGGTGGCCGCCAGCAGTCGGCTCGCCTGCAGGGCCACCCGCTCGTCGACGACCTGCTTGGCGCTGCGCCCCGTCACCGCCAGGCAGGCCCGGGTGAGCGTGCGCACCGAGCACCCCAACCGGGCAGCGTAGTCCTCGACCCGGCGGGTGTGCTGGTAGCCGCGCTCGACCTCCCGACAGAACCGGTGGAAGGTGGCCACCTCCGCCCGAGGCGCCGGGCGGGGACGCTCGGGCACCACGTCCGGGCGGGGGCGCTCGCCCACCGGGCCCGGACGGGGGCGTTCGGGCGCCAGGGACAGCCGGAGCAGCAGCACGGCGAGCTGGTGGCGGAGCAGGCCGCGCGCCGCGGCCATCCCGTGGTGCCGCTGGCAGTCCACGGCCAGTTGGCTGACCTCGTTGATCACCGCGTCCTCGTCCTCGCCGGCGAGCTGGATCCAGGCCGGTACGGAGTCGGGCTCGACGTCGAGCCCGCGCAGCGCGTCGGCGTCCCAGCGCACCACCGTCGCGTCGAGGTGCGGGCCGGCGCAGCGCAGCACCTGACCGGCGCGCACCCGCAGCAGCGTGCCGGGCCGGCAGGGCAGCACGCGGAAATCCAGTTCGGCGGTGCCGTGTCCGCCGGTGGTCAGCACCAGCAGGTCCCGATCGAGGAGCACCGGACGACGCCAGCCGGGGTCGGACGCGAGGTCACCGAGGGTGAGCGTGTCGATCTCGGCGGGGACGGTCGCGTGGGCGGCGAGCGGCGCGGGGGAGAGCTGACCGGAAGAGACCATCGCCTGCGACGGTAGCCCGAGGCGACGACCATTGCATCCCGAGGCCACCCGCAAAGCTGCCCGTGGGCGGGGCGGGCGGGGGTTGTCGAGATCGTCGGGGGCGGGCTACGTTACCGGGCGGTAGCGCCGTCCGGTCGCGGCACGCCCACCGCCGGTCCGCATCGGCCGGGCCGGCCGTGTCGCCCGGCGGCCCCGGCCGACTCGCGATGGGATGGGCATGACGGATCTGTTCTCGGTCGAAGGCAAGACGGTCCTGGTCACCGGCGGCTCGCGGGGGATCGGCCTGATGATCGCCCAGGGCTTCGTCCGGGCCGGCGCGCACGTGATCATCTCGTCGCGCAAGGCCGACGTGTGCGAGGCCGTGGCCAAGGAACTCGCCACCGAGGGGCGCTGCGAGGCCATCCCCGCCGACCTCGGGCACGACGCGGGCGCCGAGGGACTCGCCGCCGCCGTCCGGGAGCGCGTCGACCGGCTCGACGTGCTGGTCAACAATGCCGGCGCGACCTGGGGCGCGCCGCTGGAGTCGTACCCGGAGAGCGCGTTCGACAAGCTCTGGGCGGTCAACGTCAAGGCCGTCTTCCGGCTCACCACCGCGCTGCTGCCCGCGCTGCGCGCGTCCGCCAGCGCCGACGACCCGGCCCGCGTGATCAACATCGGCTCCGTCGACGGCATCCGGGTGCCGTTCATGGAGGTGTACGCGTACTCGGCGACCAAGGCCGCCGTGCACATGCTCACCCGCAGCCTGGCCCACCAGCTCGCCGGCGAGCAGATCACGGTCAACGCGATCGCGCCGGGACCGTTCGAGAGCAAGATGATGGCGTTCGCGCTGGACGACCCCGCGTCCCGGGCCGCCATCGAGGGGCAGGTGCCGCTCGGGCGGATCGGCCGCCCGGAGGACATGGCCGGCACCGCGATCTACCTGTCGTCGCGCGCCGGGGCGTACCTCACCGGCGCCGTGATCCCGGTCGACGGCGGCATCACCACCCACGGCTGAGCCCGGCGACGGGCGGGAGGCTGCCCGCGTACCCCTGGTGGGCCGGAGCCGCGCGGACTCGGCAGATCCGCGCGGCCCCGGTCGGCCGGTCTTGCCGGTGTGTCAGCGGCCGGCGAGCAGCCGGTTGACCGCGGTGTCGACGTCCAGGTGCTCGGCCTCGCGGCCGCGCGGAACGACGACGTAGGTCCGCCGCAGGAAGCGCACCAGGACGCTGCGCGGCACCTCGAAGAGAGCGTTGCCGTCGGGCGACGACAGCGCCAGCGCGACGAAGTCCCCGCGCGGGGTGGCCCAGGGCCAGACCCGCACGTCGCCGATGCCGGCCGGCTCGTCGAGGCCGGTGACCAGCAGCTCGCGGGCGAAGGACCAACTGACCGCCTCGCCGCCGGCCGATTCGGCATGGAACAGGACATGGACCGCATACGGATCAGCAGGGTCGTAACGCAGACTGGCACGCACCGGCAAGGCGGTGGCGTCAGGTGCGACGAGCCTTAGCGACGTCTCGACCTCTACGGTCGTCGGTCGGATGACACTCATGGACGATCTCCCCCCGGCACCGCTGCGGAACGCGCGTGTCCCGCTTTTCCCATACTCAGGTGCTACTCCTGGCTACGCTCCGCCATACGCTGACTTCACCCAGTGGTGGGAAGGGGGTCGGAAAGTCCGCGTGAATGTGAGGATTCATGTAGGGTTTTCCGGTTCTGCCCAGTGCGTGATCCCGCCCGGCATCGGGTGGTTCAGTCGTCGACTTACTCCGGTAACGTCCAGTCGACGGTTGCAGTGACGGGCGCGAGCCACACTGGGGGAGGAAATGGTCACGAAACGATCCTCAGTGGATCCCATGGCCGCGCCGGGCGGGCCGAAAGTCGCGGTCCGGGCAACCGAAAAGCGGGGGTACGGAGTGCCGATGGAGCAGCACGACCGGCCCGGTCGGCCGCCGGCCGACCGGGGTGGCACCAACGGGACGGCGCTGGCCGAACGGCGCCCGCGACCGCGCTGGCGGCAGCGGCTGGCCACCACCCTCGACCTGATCCGGGCCAACCCGACCGGCCGGGTCGCCCTCAAGATCTTCATCGCCATCGCCGGCGCCCTCGTGGTGACCATCGGCATCGCCCTCATCCCGCTGCCCGGGCCGGGCTGGCTGCTGGTGATCGCCGGCCTCGGCATCTGGGCCGTCGAGTTCCACTGGGCCCGCAGGCTGCTCGCCTTCACCCGCCGCCACGTGCACAACTGGACGCAATGGGTGAAGGGCCGGTCGCTGGGCGTGCGCTTCGTGCTGGGCAGCGTCGGCCTGGTCTTCGTCGGCACGGTGGTCTGGCTGTCGCTGAAGTACAGCTTCGGCATCGACGTCGTCGCCGAGGCGCTGCACTACCTGGCGACGCACTGACGCGCGGCTCCGGGGAGCCGCCCGGCCGCCTCGCGGCACGCGGACCCCGGATTTCCGGTCCGGTCCCTCGATCAGGTAGAGTCATCGGCGCTGAGGGCGATTAGCTCAGCGGGAGAGCGCTTCGTTCACACCGAAGAGGTCACTGGTTCGATCCCAGTATCGCCCACCATCGAAGTAGCGCAGAAGAGCCACCCTCGGAAGAGGGTGGCTCTTGCTGATTCCATCGTCAGTCGTCGTTGGGCGTCAGCAGATCGTCAGCGAACGCCTCGCGGATGCGTTGATCCCGCCCGTCGGAGCGGTGGGTGTAGAGGTTCAGGGTTGTCGACGGTTTCTCGTGGCCCATCACGCCCTGGACGTCGTTGACCGGCACGCCGCGCGACACCAGCTCGGTGGCGTACGAGTGCCGCAGGTCGTGAAAGCGCAGCCCGCCCGGCGCCATCTTCGCCACGTGCGCCACCGCCTCCCGCTCGGTGGTGAACTCCGCCGTCCACTCGACGCCCTCGGGGTCGAGCCAGGCCGCACGCCACTTGAAGTGCCCGATCCGACTCACGTTCCCGAGCAGGCCGGCACGGACCAGCGACGGCCGCCAGACCCGAGCGCGGAACAACGTCCGGCGTAGCGGGCCAGCGGACGAGTTGGTGAAGACCTCGCCGCGGGGACCGGCGGGGAAGACGTCGCGATGGGCCGTCAGCAGCTCGACCGCGAAGTCTGGCACCGGGACGGTACGCCGACCTGCCCGCGACTTCGGATAGGGCTTGCTGGTGACGGTGCCGGCGACCTCGACGGCGACCCGAACGACCTCGACCGTCTTCCTGGTCAGGTCGAGCGAATCCCAGCGGAGCCCGGTGCACTCGCCCCAACGCAGCCCGGTGCCGCCGGCAAGCGCGACCAGGGCGCGGTACCGGTCAGGCACGGCCGGCAGGAGTTTGGCGACCAGATCAGCGCGGGACAGGACGTGTCCGTCGGTGTCCTTCCTGCGGCGCGCCGGCACCTTGACGCCCTCACACGGGTTGGTGCCGATGAGCCGGTCACGGACGGCGGAACGAAGGACAGCCGAGAGCAGTCGGAAGCACTCCGCCACCGTGGCGGGCGAGCGTCGCGCGCTGAGCTCCGTCACCCAGGTCTGTACGGCAAGGTGATCGATCCGGTGCAGTGGCACATCGGACCAGCGCGGGAGCACGTGCGTTCGCAGGATCGAGGCATCCCGCGCCTTCGTGGTGAGTTCGTCGTTGCGCGACTCCCGCCACCGTTCCGCGTATTTCCCGAACGGCAGTCGACCGGCGTGTGGATCGACGTACCCGCCCCGCGCGATGGCGGTTTCCGTCTCGGCGAGAAAGGAGGCCGCCTGACGCCTGGTCGGAAAGGTCTTGGCCTTTTGCCGGCCGCTCGCGTCCCGCCAGTTGGCCCGGAAAGTGCCCGCAGGCGTCTTGATGATGTGTCCCATTAGGCCCAGCCCTCCGGGTCGTTGGTCGGCTGCTCGGTGCATTCGTCGAGCCAGGCGTGGAATCGCTTCTTGGGGATGACCCAGCGTCCGCCGAGCTTGCGGGCGGGTATCTCGCCTTCGCGGACCAGGGCGTAGGTGCTGCCGAGGGAGAGCGAGAGCAGTCGGGCGACCTCGCGGACGGAGTAGACGGCCCGGCTGTCGGCCATGCGCAGCAGGCGGCCGGGGGCGTCGGGTTCAGTGGTGGAGGGACGGGGACGGTCGGTGAGGGAGACGACGGAGCGTTGCATCATTCCTCCGGTTCAGCGGGTGGCGGGACGGACGGCGTGTTGGTGTCGGTGGTGGCGGCACGGTCTCTGGCGGCGAGCAGTGCGGCCTTCCACTGAGCGCGTTGAGACAGCGCCCGAAGCAGGCGGTGTTGCAGGGGTGGGATGTCGGGGTCGTCCGGCCGAGCCATCTCCCAGGCGTAGGCGGGCGCGTCGTCCTGGTCGACGGAGTCGGCGTCGGCGTCGTCGGCACCGGTGCTGACGCCGAGGAGCTTGCGGACCCAGGCACGCGCGTCGGCGCGGTGGTCAGCGAGGGTTTTTCCGGACCAGTCGCGCGAGACGAGGATGCGCCGGCCGCCGATGCCGAGGGTGGCCCGTTGGTGGACCTTGCCCTTGCAGCGTCCGGCTTGCAGGCGGCCGTGTGCCTTCTTCGGTTGGATGCCGTAGAGCAGCCAGTTGGCGCACCGCTCGTTGCACGGCGTGATGCGCAGTTGGTGCCAGAGCCGGTCGAGGTGGTCGCGCTGCCGGTCCGTCTCGGCCTTGTGGCAGTCGGCGGCGCTCTTGGTGATGTACTTCGTGATGTAGCCGATGGTCCGGTCGGCGTGCACGGTGCCGGGGGTGACGCCTTCGGCGTGGACCTGGCGGCCGAAACGCAC
This sequence comes from Micromonospora sp. NPDC047670, assembly GCF_043204915.1. Classification (NCBI taxonomy): domain Bacteria; kingdom Bacillati; phylum Actinomycetota; class Actinomycetes; order Micromonosporales; family Micromonosporaceae; genus Micromonospora; species Micromonospora sp. NPDC047670. The sequence goes on along the minus strand of NZ_JBIDDA010000003.1, from coordinate 100,508 downwards.
GACGTGCACGGGTTGGGCGTCGGGGTCGGCGTCGAGCAGGTCCAGGGCGTCAGCCCACGTGGTCAGTGGCTCTCGGGTGTCGGGGTCTACCCAGGCGTCGGCGTCGTTGTCCCACACCGGCAGCCGGTCCAGCGAGTACACCAGCTCGTCAGCCGGGGGCCACCAGACTTGGTGGTAGGTGGCGGCGGCGACCTGCCGCAGCATGGCGCGGGGGATGGTGCCGCGGATGGCGAAGTGCGCGTGCGGTGCCAGGCGCCGCTGCGGCTCGACGCAGCCGGCGTATTGGACGTTCCAGCCGACGCACCGCCTGAGGTTCTGCCAGAACCGATCGAGCAGCCGGGCGAAGTGCACCGCATCCCAGGCAGCCCGCCGGTAGTCGTACGAGCCGGGGTCAACCGGCGTGCCGTCAGGCAGTACCCGGCCATACGAGTCGAGGGTGAGCGACAGCCACATCGACGGACGGTGCTGCGTGCCGTCGGGGGCGGTGTAGACCTTCCCGACCGTGCGTGGCTCGACCTTCTTACGGGGCAGGTCCGGGGCGTCCTGGCGCCGTTTGGTGGACCGCTTGCGCCGGCCGCTGTCGGTGTCGTCGTCGTGGGGTGGGGCGACCTGTCCGCGCATTCCTTCGGCGGCGATGGCTTCCTCTACCTCCGCGATGGCCTGATCGATGCCGGGCACCTGGTCGAACTGGGCGGAGCGCTGTGCCTCGTCACGGGCGAATTCCAGGTGCGCCCGCAGCAGCACCAACTCTCGCTGCGCATCGGTGGCGGGGTTGGCGCCGGCCGGGTTGGGTTCGTCGGCACGGTGCCAGCCCTCCCGGATCTGGGTCTGCCGTAGCCGGCGGGCACGCTTGGCGCAGGGAGAGCACTTGTCCTCGCGGGTGCTGCCGCAGGGCAGGTCGATGACTTCGGTCTGTCCGGTGTGCAGGTCGGTGCGGCGCAGGGTGACCGGGCGCAGGCACACGCCGTACTCCGCGGCCATCTCCTTGAGCACCTGCCGGGACATGGGCAGGGCGAGGCGTGCGGCACGGGAGCCAGGCGCCGGCGGGGCAGCCGCGGCCGGGGTCGGTTCGGTAGCGGTGGCGGTGTCGGGGGTGAGGCCGGGCAGGGTCGGGGCGGTCAACGGGTCACCTCCGGTAGCTCGAACAGGGTGGGTTGGGTGTCACCGATCGGGGTGGTGCGGGTCGGTCCGAGGCGGCCGGCCCAGCGGTGGGCGGCTTGTTGTTGGCGGGGGCAGGCGGTTTCGGCGGGGTAGTGGCCGGTGCCGGGGTGGCCGGATTCGATGAGGGCGGTGGCCCACCTACGGCATCGGGCGCAGTAGGTGGGCCAACCAGCAGTCATCGCGGGTCAGTGGCCGCAGCCGGGGCAGTGCAGTCCGGGGCAGCAGCGACCGGAGCGACGCAGCAGCGCCACGATGACGACGAGGACCAGGACGACGCCCGCGATGAGCGGCGCCGCGGAGCGGACGGCGTCGACGAGTTGCGCGGGGAGGTACCCGGCAGCGGCGAGAGCACCCACGGCGGGGACGGCGACGGCGGCGACGAGGTGACCTCGGCGCAGTCGGCGGACCGCAGCGGGGCCGGGGTCGTTGTTGTCGAGGAACCGGACGGTGACGGTGACGCGAGGGTCGCCGGGCATTTGCCGGGGTGCGGTCATCGAGACGAGGCGGCCGGAGTCGCGGACCAGGGCGACGGTGGCGGCGACCTCGGCGGGGGTGCCGACGACACGGCGGGCGATCACCGTGGGGCGGGCAAGGTTGCGGCGGGGGAGTTGGGTGCGGGTCATCGGACAACCTCCGAGGCGAAGACCTGACCGTTGCGGGGGGCCTGGACGACGGACGAGATGAGCGCGGAGCGGACCGGCGTGGCTGGGGTCGAGGCCGGGGCGACGGCGGGCGGGGGTGCTGGCGGGACGTAGACGGGTGCCGGGTCGATGGGCAGGTCGACCGGTTCCAGGTCGGCGGGTTCCTCGACGGCCACCGGCACCGGTTCGGGCTTGGGCTTGGCGGGGGCCGACTCCCGGGCCGGGCGAGCGGCGGGAGCGGTGAGGACGAGCTTGGACAGGGCGAGGAACGCCAGCGCCGGCACCGACGACAGCAGCCGTGACGAGAAGCTGTCGTTCGCTACCGCGATCTGCGCGGCCAGGGACAGGGCGACCGCGCCGACGAGAATCGACAGCGGGTAGAACACCGAGGCGTCCGGGTCGAGACGGCGACGGCGGCGGATGACCAGCAGGGCGGCGGCGGGGGTGAGTTCGGAGATGACGGCGTTGGACCAGCCGAACCACTCGTGCGTTCCGGCGGGGGCGTGGATCATCGTCCAGTCCTTGACGTGGGTGAACGACGCGGCACCAGCCATGCCGCCCACGGCGAGGAGGATCACGACCAGGGCGACGCCTTCGAGGCGTTCGGTGTTCAGGACGCGGCGCATTCGGTCACCTCCTGCTCTGCCGAGGCAGTCACCGGGGCCGGGGTCGGACGGAGCCAGGCCCGCAGGTTGCGGATGTAGACCGCGCCGTAGACGAAGCAGGAGACGAGGAAGCCCCACTGCTCCGTCACGAGGGAGTAGGCGAGCCACAGCACCTGGGCGCCGAGGCCGACAGCCCAGCCGGTCCACGAGCGCTTTCCGGCGAGCCACAGGCCGGTGACGCCAACGGCCATCAGCAGCCAGGACCACAGTTGGTAGCTCATCGCGGGGCCTCCCAGGTGGCGAAGTCGGCCGGGCGGCAGACGGGGCAGGGGATCTTCCACATGCGGTGCGCGGGTGAGGTGCGTTCGTGGGTAAGGGCGTCGCGGATCTCGGGGTTCCAGATCTGGACCTCCCCGCGGGCGCGGCACAGGGAGCAGTCCTCGGGGTTGATGACCAGATGCAGCAGGCCGGCGGAGGTGACGGCAAAGACGGCGACGGGCTGACCGAACGGGTGCAGGCGCCGGGCGGTCATGCGGCCCACCCCCACGCTTCGGCGTCTTCGGCAGCGATCTCGGCGTGCCGGGCGAGAGCGGCGTCGAGAATGTCCGCAGCGTGGGTGTCGGGGGTGCAGTAGGGGCAGGTCTGGTCGGGGTCGGTGTGGTTGAGGTCGAGGCAGGTACGGCGGATCGGGCGCAGGGTGAGGCGACGGGCAGTCACCAGAGGACTCCTCGTTGAGAGACGTGCGGGGAAGGTCAGCGGTGGGTGGGGGTGACGTGCACGCGGATCCACTCCGGCGGCTCACCCGTCGAGGCGACCGCTTCGGAGAGGCAGCGCCACAGCGCCCACGCCTCGTTGGGAGTGAGGTACATGCGGCGGCGGCCGGCACCAACGGCGACGTAGAGGTCGGCGTCGGGGGTGACGCGGACGGTGACCGGCACGGACGCCTTGTCGACGTGCGGGGCGCGCAGCCGGTAGAAGCGCCGCGGCTCCTGCTCCTGGGTGTCGGGTTGGTCGGCGTAGGGCATCCGGGCCGGGGTGCTCTCGGGCAGTTCGGTGGTCATCGGGGGTCGCCTCCGTTCGGGGTGACGTCGAGGTCCAGGGCGTGAAGCAGCGACGGCGGCAGCAACGGCGCGGCCTGCTTCGGCGGCGTGGGCCGGTAGGTGTGCCGGCCGTTGCCGATCGACCGGGCCTTGACCGCAGCCGGAGCCGGGGCGGGGGCGTCGACCGGTTCGGGCTGGACCTCGGGCGGAGCGGGGAAGGTCGCGGCCATCTCCCGAATCACGTCATCGGCCAGGTAGGAGAAGCGGACCCGGGCCGGTTCCGGCTGCCCGTCAAGCAGGACGTACGCGACGCCCTTTGCCGAGAGCGGGATTTGGTCGGCCAGTGCTCCGCGGTCACGGGCGCCGTCGCCTAGGAGTAGGTCGACGTGGCCGCGCTCGGTCACGCCCAGGGCGATGCGGGTGGGGAAGAAGTCACGGACCGAGACGACTTCCTTGCGGGGGTCCTGAGTGGCGGCGACGACCAACACACCCAATCCGGCGCCCTGGGTCAGCAGCAAGCCCAGGGCTTGGGTGATGCGCTGGCGGATGTCGCTGTCCGGCAGAAAGGCGAGCAGTGCAGCGATCTCGTCGATGACGATGACGATCAGCGGTTCATCGACGGTCGGGGTGTGCACCCGCACCTTGCCCCGCAGCACCCGCTGACGCGCCCGCATCCGGGTCACGGCGTCATCGAGCATGTCGGCCATGCGGGTCCAGTCGTCATCGACGTAGCGGGAGAACAGCGGCCGACCGATCGACAGTTCCATGCCGCCCTTCGGGTCGATGGCCCACACCCGCACCAGCCCGGAGCGGATACCGGCGGCGAGGGACCGGAGCAGGGACCAGATGACCGAGCCCTTGCCCATCCGCGTCGCCCCACCGATGAGCACGTGCGTGGCGAGCAGGCGCAGGCAGTACACGGCCAGGTCTTCGCGTAGACCGAGCGGTAGGGCGGTGAAGTCCGGGCGTGCGGGTACGGGCAGGGGCTTGACGATGCGGGTGAGCGGGTCACGGCGGATCAGCACCAACCACACCTGCCGAGGCCGGTCGCGGAACCGGATGGCGTCGACGCGGCGCAGGATCCAGGCGAGGGAGCCAGAGCGGGCCGGGGGCGCCTGGCGGCGGCCGGAGAAGACGCGGCAGTGCCGAGTACCGAACGAGTACGCCAGATCCCGCGCCGCCTTGTGGTACGCCTCCGGGTTCTGCCCCCGAGGCATCCGCAACACGACCTCATCCGTGGCATACGTACAGCGCACCGACAGCAGTTCCGGCAGCTTCTCGCCACCGTCGTACTTCTTCACCAGCCCACACAGCGACATGACCTCGTGCCACTGACGCCGATACACCCACAGCCGCCGCCACCACGACAGCCCCCGCAACACCACCAGGCGTTCGAAGGACTCCCGAGACCGCCACCACCACACACCCGCCGAAGCGGCGACGACGATGAGGACCAGGAGGTGAGGCCACCAGCCGTGCGAGCGGTGCACATCGACGGCGAGCACGACCAGGGCGACCGCCGGCCAGGCCCGCCAATGCCGCACCGCCGTGACAGCGATGCCCACCAGGAAGACCACGAGCCGGACGAGCAGGATGAAGAAGGTGACCGTCCAGACCAGCGGCCACGGCGCGGCGACCTGTATGCGACGGAAGTTGACCAGCGGAGCGCGCATCACGCCACCGCCTTGCCGGCGTTGCGCTGGTCGATCCACGCCTCAGCGCAGACCTTGTGCACCGGCTTGCCCGCAGGGCTACGGCAGATCGCCGGCTTACCGCAGATGACACACGGGACCGGATCGCCGGCACTGCCCGTGCGCGTCCAGTCCAGGAATCTTGGCATGATGAACCTGCCCTTCCAGGCCGAGAGGATTTGGTGAGGGCAGCGGGGCGGCCGGCTTTCCTAGGGCATGGGCCGCCCCGCGCCACATCTAGTAGCCGTGCCGCCGGAGCGCGTCGATCGCCGCGTTCTTCTCCGCCTGCGTCGACTTGCCAAGCGCCGCCTCGAACACAGCCTTGGCCTCGTCGAACTCCGGGCCGTCAATGTCCCTGTCGGCGGCGTCGGTCTCGCGCATCCCGAGCGAAATCAGCCGCAACACCTGTTCCTTGCGCACCGGCTCCGCCTCAGAGCGCTTCCGGCCGAACATCACGCAGCCTCCTTCACGCCCGAAGCCGACAGCGCCTCTCGCGCCTCAGCCAGCACACCGGCCAACCGGTCGATCTCCGCCCGAGGAAGGAACAGCGTCACCGCACCGGGGCTCTCCCCGAGCTGCACCGTCACCCGGCCGTCCTGGGGATAGCTGTGAAACGACAGCTCGGTATCCGGCTTCACGTGAATCGACGCGCTGACGTAGGTACGCATCAGGCGGCCTTCCCGCGCGACTCGGCCAGGGTCTTCGGCGCGACGATCCCGGTCGCCCGGAACGAGTAGGCGAGCCGGCCGTTGGAGCCGACGTACGGGGTCACGGTCAGGTTCTCGAACTCGACCGGCTGGAACGGACCCACCGGCGGCACCGGCTGCACGTTCGACAGGATCTTGATCGACACCTCCCGCGACCGCGACCCAAGCTCCGGGTCCATGTCCATCACCCGGCACTGCCACACCCGCTCACCGGTGACCTTGTCCTTGGCGGGCGTCCGCTGCCGGGTCGCCTCGTTGAAGTCCTGCGCCTCCGCGATCGAGTCCGGCACGAAGACCGCACCGTGCGGGAAGACAGCTTCGAAGGGAACGGTGAACCGAGTACCACCACGAAGAGCCATCGCTCTTCACCTCCGTACGTCAGTCGCTTCGTCTACTCATGTAGACCTATAGAGGACCGTAGCGGAGTGCTGGGGAGTCCACAAGACCTCTATAGGACGAGTCTTTACACCTGGTGGTGAGTGCCGCACATGCGTTGAACGTTGAGCGCACGTAGAGTGAGGTAGAGGGGTTGTCCTGAAGAGGACTGGCCCGGAAGGACGGCGATGACCGACGACCTGGGCACAAGAGCCCCTAAATACCTACAGATCGCAGCAGAGCTGCGGCGGAGTATCCGCGACGGGCAGATGAAGGCCGGGGAGCGGCTGCCAGCCGAGACGGCGTTGGCCGAACGCTTCAAGGTCAGCCCGATTACCCTGCGCAACGCGATCAGCGTGCTCCGCGCAGAAGGGCTGATCGAGTCCCGCCACGGCGTGGGAACGTTCGTGCGAGAAAGTCGACGCCTTCAACGCCGTTCGCGGCATCGCTACGGCCGGGCGAGGAACGATCAGAAGCTGCTCACCGCACACCTGCGCCATGACATCGTCTTCGCCGGCCGGGCGCCGGTATCAAACGAGATCGCCGCAGCGATGGATTTGCCAGCCGGCACCGAGGTAGTGGTCCGACGCCGGCACCTCTACAACCGTGAGACGGGCAAACCCGAAGAGATCGGCGCAAGCTACATCCTGACCGACATCGGCGGCGGCACCTACCTTGAAGAGCCCACGGTGGTGCCGAAAGCCCTGTTCCTCTGCATCGAAGAGCTGAGCGGCAAGCGGTACGCCACCGCTCGCGATCACTGGCTCTCCCGTCTACCCACGGCCGAAGAAGCCTCAGCGCTGGAGCTGCCGACAGGCGCACCAGTCATGCAGGTCATCCACGTGGCCCGCGCCGAGGACGGAACCGTGCTGGAGGTCTCCGAATCGGTCTGGCCGGCGGACCGCATCGTCGTCATCGACGAGTACCCGGTAGAGCCGGAGCCCTCCGAACCCGACACGCCCTCCGAAGTCTGAGGTAGCCCATGTCGCTCGTTGACCTTCCTCCCGGCACTCACGCCGCCCACGTGCGCAATCACTGGTGGTGGCGTCCCGGATGGCATGTCGGGAGGCGCTTCTACGCCTTCCACATCACGTTCGACAACCAACCCACCCTCTACGACCTGGCGACCGCGTACCGTACGGCCCTGGCGGAGAGGCCGAGCCTGACCCTCATTCCGGACCGGTGGCTACACCTCACGATGCAGGGTGTTGGCTTCGCCGATGAACTCGCACCCGACGTCGTCGGCAGGATCGCTGCGGAGGCTAGGTCCTTGCTCGCGGGCGTTCCGGCCTTCGGCGTGGAGTTCGGATCGGTCGTCGTGGCGGACGAAGCGATTGTCATGCCTGCCGAGCCAGCGGAACCGATTCGCGAGCTACGCCACCTGACCCGCGAGGCCATCGGCCGGGTGCTTGGTGAGGACCAGGTCACCGAGGACGCCAACCGGTTTCGCCCACACGTCAGCGTCGCCTACATCACCGCGGACGGATCGGCGGTCCCGTACATCGACGCCGTGAGTCGCGCAGAGGTCGGGACCGCACGGTTGACGATCAACCACGTCGACCTCATCGAGATGCATCGCGATCAGCAGATGTACGAGTGGCGAACCGTACAGGCGCTTCCGTTGAAGTGACCAGGGCAAGAGATGGCAGAGCGAGGGCGGCTTCGAGAGGAGCCGCCCTCGGCTTGTTCAGCGGGGGAGAAGGGGAAGGCGGGGCCGAGGTCGAGGCATGAGCACGAACGCGGCGTCATTGGTTAGGGAGATGCCGGGGGAGTGGCTGGCCGGATTGCGAGCGGGGGCAGCTCGGTCAGGGGCCGGACTCGATGCGGTACCGGGTTGCGTAGCCGCTGCGGGTGGAAGTGCAGGGCGGTGGTTGGTGCCGTGGTGGTCTTGGTCGGCTCGGAGCTGGCTGTGATCTGTTGCCGAATTGGCCTGTACTAGATCAAGGCGCTCCGCGCGGCGCGGGCCGGGGCGCGGCAACCGGCTCCTACGGAGCCGCCGCCCCGGCCGCCTACGGCGCCGGGGCGGAAAGTCAGCCGGCCCGCAAACCACGCCCCGCCCCGCGCGTCACCCCTGGGTCCGTGAAGGGGACCCGGTGACGAGTCCCGGACTGACCGAGACCATCCGACAGCTCTACCTTCCGTCTCTTGCAACCCTGGTGACGTCTCACCGCGGACCGGTCGACGGTCGGCCGGTTGAGTTGCCGAACGGAATCCGTCAGGCCGCCCACGGGTCCGAGGTGGGGAAGTGGTGGAGGTAGAAGGAGGGCGAAGGGTGGGGGCGGGGTTGGGGTTAGGGCTGCCTCCGGCGGGGGCGCAACGACTCCAGGATGGAGTTGCCGAACCGTTGCGGTCGTGGGTGGTTGGGGTGGGATGCCATCCCGCCAGCCACCGACCCAGGCAAGCCGAGCAGACCAGGGCCAGGGTGACAAGGTCGTTCGTCCAGTAGGGCGCTCCACCTTGTCACCCTGGCCCTGGCCCGCTCCACGGTGTGTGGGTCGGCGGCAGACGGGATGGCAAGGAACGCGTCAAGCAGGCTAGTCGATTAGCTTTTGGAAAAGCTTATGCAAGTACCCGAACGACTCTGCAGATGTCGGCGCTTCGGATTCCTGAACAAGAAGGCGCAGGTCATCGTCGTCCAGGGCGATGATGAACCCGCGGTCGTCCCGGGCTGTATCGCGACAAGAGCTCCAGACCTTCTCTTTGTCTCCGTAGCCTCGGTGGAGAAGCAGTCCGACCTTGCCTCGTGAGGGTGAGAAGCGACCCTGTAGCTGATCGAACTCAGGATTGCGCAGCTCCTTGCCGTAGTTCTTGCACTCAACCACGATGTGCGCAGCCGGATAATGCATGGCAAGCCAATAAAAGAAGCCGTGGGTTGCGGCGTTCGTGTATGAAATGTCGATCCTTTTGCGGCCGTCGTGGATCTTCTTCTGTCGCCTAGGAAAGACGAGGTGCGGATAGAATAGCGCGGATAGGAAAGACTCTATCCGACGCTCATATGCGTCCGCATCATCTCTGCCTGCAGGTGTGCGAAGAACATCCTCCAGCAAATCTCTGAGCCGCGAGGTATCGGATCCAACCCTCTCGGCGAGATCTTCATTTGGAAGGGGTGGGTTTCCTGTCGCCGCCTTCTCTTCCTTGTATCCTCGCAAAAGCTCGGGGTTCTGCTGAGTTGCCCACGTGTTAATTCGTTTTTCAACACCGGGGTTATGCCTGCCGGCGTCGAACTGTTCCTTAAGTACCTCGTTGACGGAAGTCTTCGTGACTCCCCGTCTACTGCGGATCACGGCTCCCAAAGACCGTTCCGCCCGCTCCTGGATGACGAGATAGTTGAGGACAGTGTGGCGGTAGAATTCGCTAGCGCTCAGGTGCAACCCGCGCCGGGCGATGGCCTTCGGGACGAGCAGCAGGCGTTCGCCATTAGGTGTCGGAAGGTTTGTGTACTTCTGGTACCACTCGCCCTTCAGGGGATCCCAAAATGGGCCGTAAGCCACATCGGGGGTTAGCTCGATGCCGTGGTACTCCGCAGTCTCCTGCGTAAACTCCACAAGCTGAGCTCGAATTAGGTTGGTTGTAATGTCCGAGATTCGATCCTTGTCGACGCCCTCGACAAGCAATGCGGTATCTTCTAGATCCTCAAGTAGGCCACTTCGGGCCGCCCTGCTATTCGAGAGGGATTCCCAAAACTTTTCCGCAAGTTTATCCCCTAGGCCGCTGCCCTGGGATCGGCCACTCGATTGGCCCAGATGCGTCTCGTTCGGCTCTCTCAATTCTGCAAGCAGGGAGATTGCACCTTCGTCGTTGCTGTCACCTATGGCATCCAAAACTCGCTGGAAGAATGACTGTATGCTGGCGATGCAGCTGTCCGCCCAGGGTGAGGAAAGGTGGGCTATCGCACTCGGGTCAATATAGAGCTCAACGTCGTTGACGATATCAACGTCTACAAAATCTAGCTCCGATTGTGATTTGTTCAAATTGTAGAATTCCGAAACCCTCACATTGGCCTCCCCCTCCATGATCTCAAGCCATGAAGTGTCGTGTCTACATGGCTTGAGATCCTCGGATGGCGTAGATCGGACAGAAATTCGGCCGATTTGTCATGCTTTATTCAGAATTGCGGCGGAGATCTGTCTGGAACTTGGATTGCATACCGGGCTGTGCCGCGGCAGGCTCGGCGGGTGGTGACGTTTATTCTTACTTGGAACGCCAGCGAGTCTGTCTACCCGGCACTCGCGTACCAGGCCGATGTAGCAGCAACAGAGGCCGGGGGCACTGTTCCGTCGCGCTGGAGCGTCGGGTCGCGCCGAGGTGGTGTGACCATCGGCGACAGAGTATTTCTCCTCCGGCAGAATGCAGATCGTGGCATCGTCGCGAGTGGGCGAATCACCAGCGACACGGTTTTTGAGGACCAGCATTGGGGAGACGCAACACGTACGGCATGGTACGTCTGGGTCGCTTGGGACCGTGTCCTTCCAATCGGGGACCGGCTTGGCATCGATGAGCTGCAACAATCGGTGCCTGGCCATCATTGGAATGCGATTCTCGCCTCTGGGCAGCTAGTCGCCCCACCTGCCGATGCTCACTTAGAGAAGCTATGGATATCACACCTCGCTAGCGTTTCTCGTGTGACGGGCTGGGAAATCGGCGTAGGAACTACTTTGAGTCGTGAACAGCGGATGCTCCGTTATGGCGGCGGGAAATACGGAGGAGTCGAACCCTCTGGCAGAACCCCGAACGTATTCCTCTACTCGGATCCGAAGGCTGGCAGCCTCTACGGTTACGACTACGACGGCTGGACCTCCGACGGAAAGCTATTCCTGTATACCGGCGAGGGGCGCCGGGGGCATCAGCAGATGCGTGAGGGAAATGCAGCAATCTTGAAGCATAGGGAAGATGGAAGAGCCCTGCGGCTCTTCGTCGCCGACGGAACCGAGGCAAACTCGACCGCGAAGATACAGCGGTACCTCGGTGAGTTCCGGATCGACACGGAGAATCCCTATATAACAGCCGAGGCGCCCGACGTCGATGGCAATGCTCGGACGGTCTTCGTCTTTCGACTGCTCCCCGTCGGTCAGGTGCTCCGGAGAGAGCAGGATGCAAGTGAGGTAGAGGACGCGTCTAGAGAGGCACTTGCAGCACCCGTCCCGATGGAAGTAGCTGAATTGCTAGCCGGCGGCGCTGAGGCGGTCCCGCTCGAAGTGTCCACCAGGAGCAGCTATGCTGTTTCAACATCTACTAGTGTCATAGCTGTCAAGTGGGAAGCGGATCTTGTAAGGCGCTATCGGGCATACCTTGAGCGCCGCGGGCACGACTGCGGACGATACAAGATTCGGCCACCAGGCGAACTGGCCGTCTTGTACACGGACCTCTTTGACTACACAGATAATGTGTTGTACGAGGCAAAGGGTATGGCGACACGAGAGGCGATACGAATGGCGGTAGGACAGCTCCTCGACTATAGGCGCCATATTGCGACCTGCCCTGAGCTCGCCGTCCTGTTGCCGGCCAGGCCGTCCGAGGATTTACTCGACCTGCTGCGGAGCCACCGGATCATGTGTGTTTACGAGGACGCCAGTCGAAGGTTTCAGGTCGTGTGATGGCCGCTGTTGTTGAACCCGTCGTAGGCGATTAGAGTCCGGGGCCTTTCAGCGACGGACCGCAGCAAACGCCGGTTTGTACGGAGGCCACTATTGGGACGGTGGCCGCCTTGGTAACAGGCGGCCACCGTCGATACCGCGCAATTCAGAGGCTGGTAGGCGGGTTCTTGTACCAACCGGTGACGACGTTGACCAGGTGTTGCAGGTTCTGCGTTCGCATAACCGGTGCTGACGCGTTGATCTCGAAGTCGGCGCTAGCCGCGGTCGTACGCCAGAGGCTGGTGCTGGTGACCGGTGCGTTCATGTGCGGGTTGAGCCGGCGGAAGAACTCGATGATGTCCTCGTCGTCGAGGTCCATCTCCTCCGTGAAGACGTGGTATGCGCCGGCCAGTACGCGTAGCGTTCCGACCGATCCGAGCAGGGACTGCTGTCGAAGCTGAAGCGGGGAGAGCCTGCCGTCCGCGACCGCGGCGAGGTCGGTAAACGCCTCCGTGATGCATTCCAGGAACTTGTGAACGGCCTCGGTGACGGCAGCGTCATCGAGTTCGGTCTCGCGCTTCTTGCCGATCCGGCCGGCGACGCCGACGGCAACCGCTCGGGTGAGGTCGGCGACGTGCTTGGCGCCCATGAGGTTGGGGTTCTTGGCCGTCATCCGGTCCTGCTCAAGGTCGACGCGGCCCTTAAGAAGCGCGTGGTCCATGACCCTGTCAAGCGTGCGGTTGGCGATCTTCGAGCCGTCGAACCGGGACCGCAAGGCACTGGAGATGCCCTTGGCGTTGTCGGCGACATCGACGAACATCTGTCGGCTGCGGATGTTATCGGGTTCCAGGTAGATGTCGAGGCCGACGTACTCGGTGTCCATCCGCTGGAGGCGCTGCAGCAGGTCGTCACGCTGCTGCCTCAACTGGGCGAGGCGGTCCTCGGAGCGGGCGCGCTCGATATCCTTATTGATCTTATTGATCTGCTCAGTCAGGCTCTTGATCTCGATGTCGACGCCAAGGATGCGGTGCTGCCCGTCGATCGTGCTCAAGGGGGAGAGTGCACCGACCGACCAGGGGATTTCTAGGTAACCCAGCCGCCCCTCGGGCGCTCCCTGGATCTCGTCGAACTTGCACCCGCCGTTGTCGCGAGCCAACAACGCTGGGGCGACCCAATCGACCTTCTTATGTAGGTAGTCGCCGAAGTCCTTCGCGTGACGCCGGTCTACCTTCCGGTTATCCGGATCAGGCTCTTCCGGGTTCGGCACCGGCAGGATCACGCTCAGGTCGGCGAGCGGGACGCGGAGGCTGTAGACGGTGCGGCCGCCCTGCGTCGAGCGCATGGCGAGGTAGGTGCTCGATCGCTTGACTCCGCTTAGGCGAGCGGGGTCGATCAAGATGCTCACAGAGACTCCTGGATCGCAAGATCTTAACCGACGCAAGAAGACCTTGCTGTCGAGATTAAGAACTTAATTCTCGATGTTGGGGAAGTCAAGACCGTCAACAGGGCGAAGTCCACTCTGTACGGGGTGTCGCCTGGCGCCCTCGGTTGTGGACCGCTGGGCGTAGCGGGCATGGGGAGTCGTCGAGTCACGCTGGCCGGTGCCACCTAGGCGTCCTGGCGCGCGAGTGCTGAGGAGAGGCGAGCGCAGCCGCGGCTCGGGTGCCCCATGAGGCTGCGTCAGCAAGAAGTCAGCTAGAGGATCGTCAACCTCCACCATCGGGCGGCGGTCGACGGCATACGTAGCGCACGCGACGACATCAAGCGGCGCCGCTTGGAGCGTGTTGGCGGGTGAGATCGACATTCACACCGAAGAGGTCACTGGTTCGATCCCAGTATCGCCCACGCAGGTCAAAGGCCACTTCCCGGAAACGGGAGGTGGCCTTTCTGCTGCCGTACAGCAGCGAAGTACAGCAACGGTCATTTGCTGAGGGAATCGCCGAGGCGCTTCAACGTTTCCCGCGTCGCCTTCGATGAGACCTGGGTGTAGATCTCCATCGTTACTGAGAACCTGGCATGCCGGAGCACCTGCATGGCGACTCGCGGGTGGACGTCGAGGTCGGCCAGGAGTGTGGCACAGGTACGTCGGGCGTCGTGAACGGTGATCGGCTTGACCTTCGCCTTCTCGCACCGTGTCTGCCAGGAGCGCTGGAAGTTGCGTGGCTCGATGGGTGTGCCGTAGCGGGTGGTGAATACGAGGTCGTTCTCGTGCCACGCCTTGCCGGCGGCTGCACGTGCCTCGTCGCATTGTTGCTGTCTGAGCTTGAGCGCGGTCAGGCAGATGTCGGGGAGGGGAAGGGTGGCGTCGGACGCCTGGGTCTGGGTGTCGCGGTGCAGGAGTTGGCCGCGCACGCGTTGGAGCTGGCGGCCGACGGTCAGCTCTCCGGCGTCGAGGTCGACGTCCTCCCACGTCAGCCCCAGGGCCTCGCCCTTGCGTAGGCCGGTGACGAGGACCAGGGCGTAGGCGGCGTAGAGAGAATCCTCATCGGCGCGGGCCGATTCGAGGAACTTGCGGGCCTCGTCGCTCGACCAGGTCTTGCCCCGCCGCCGGCGGACGGTGGCCAGGGTGACCGCGATAGCGGGGTTCTTGGCGATGAGGTCTTCGGCCTGGGCATGGGTGAGAGCGGCCCGCAGCGCGGCCCGGATGTCGCTGACCGTGCGGGTTGACGGGACGGCCCGGCAGCAGCGGCCGACCGCGCAGCAGCGCCGCTTGTCCTTCGGGCGGGCGGCGTCCTTGCCTTGGGCGCAGCACTGGCAGGTGCGGGCCACCTGGTTGATCCAGGTCTGCACGTCGCGTGACTGGAGCCGGTCGAGCCGCTTGGAGCCGAGGCCGGGGGAGATGTAGCGGCGGACGAACGTCTCGTAGGTCGCGTAGGTCAACGGTGCCCGGTTCGGCTCGATGATCTCGGCCAGCCAGTAGGTGAGGAAGCTGCCGACCGTCGGGACGCTGGTCGCCACCGGCCCTTGCTTCGCCTGCTGGTGCAGCTTGATCCACTTGTCGTGGACGGCCTCGCGGGTCTTGCCGTAGACGTACTTGCGGGTGCGCTTGCCGTCCGGCTTGGTGACCCAGACGTAGGCGGCGAAGCCGTTGCGGTAGGGAAAGATGGAGCCTTCGCCGTTGGCGCGTGCGCGTCCGGGCATCAGGCGGCCTCCTGGCGTTCGACCTGTTCGCGGATGTAGTCGTCGACCCATTCGGGGAGGATGCGGCGGTACTTGCCGTCCTTGATGGAGCGCAGTTCGCCGGTAGCGATCTTCATCTTGACCTTGGAGATGCCGAAGCCGAGCAGGACGGCGACCTCGGCGGGGGAGTACCAGCGGGGGCGGAGGTCATGGCTCGTGCGGCGGCCCCGATCAGCCACTCTTGGTGGGCGAGTTCTTCGCGGCCGATGCGTCTTGCTTGCCGGCGTTGCGCGGCGGCGGTGTTGGCCAGGAGTGCGTCTCCGTCGGTGAGCCAGCCGGACCCGGAGTAGGAGAGGACACCGACGGTGATGATGTCGGCTGTGTTGTCCTCCGCGCGGCGGTAGGTGGTGCGGGTGTCGCGGAGCAGGCCGAAGGTGACGGAGTAGCGGCGGGCCTTGGTGAGGAAGTGGTCGCCGAAGCCGAGCATGTGTGCCCAGCGGCGCAGCCCGGCGTAGGGGTTCGGTGTGGTGTCAAGGTGGCCTTGACGCTCGCCGCTGGTTGCGGCGCCGGTGGCTGTCGTGGTGTGGGTGGGGTGGCCGAGTCGCCAGCAGGCGTCGATGAGGCGGGCGAGGTGGTCGCCTTCCGGGTCGGCGTAGGCGTCGATGGTGTCCGGGGTGAGTCGGGTCGAGCAGTGGCCGGTGACCTCGGTCGACTTGGTGGCGTACTTGGCCAGGTACCCGGCGACTGACGAGTCGGTGAGGTCGCCGTCCTTGGTGCCGATGCGGCGGATGTCGACCTGCTCGCCCCAGGCCACCAGCCAGCCCTCCGGCCGGTCGGGGTGAGCGGGTGTGGTGACGGTGATCTGCCGGACGGCGGCGTGGATGGCGGCGTCGAGGTCATCGACGGTGACGCCGGCCGGCGGCGGCACCAGGGCGTCGCGGTCGTCCGGGTCGACGCCGTCGAGGCGCAGCAGGGCGTGGAAGTGGACCGCGCCCCGGCGCTGCATCTCGGCGACCTTGCCGTGCGACAGCCGCACGGGCGGAACGGTTCGTACCCGCCCGGAGTCGCTGACGACCTGGACGGGCGGGATGCCGCGTCGGCGGCAGAGGGCGGCGAGGTCGCGTTCGGCGGCAGAGGGCGGCAAGGTCGCGTTCGGCGGCCTGCTTGGTGCGCCGCCACAGCTCGCCCGAGAACCCGTTCCAGACGGCCTGGTGGTCGTGGTCGTAGCAGTCCAGGCAGAGCGGCTGGCCGAGCCGGGGGTCGTCGGCGTCGTGGCGGGCGAAACACGCCGCGGGCTGCCCGTGGCCGCAGGTGGCGGCGGTGCGGCGGGCGTGGCAGGGAACTGGCCGGCAGTCGCAGCGCCGCCGGTTGCCGCAGGTGTGTCGGGGGATGTGCCGGTGGTGGACCGCGCCGAAGGACGGGGCGGTGAAGGTGGCGAAGACGACGGGGTGCCGGGCGACGGAGGCGGGGACGCCTCTGCCGCCGGTCAGGCCGCAGCGGACGACCTGGAAAGCGTCACCGGCGTAGGTCCAGGCGCAGTCGGGGCACTGCGCGGCGCGGCGGTTGCCGCACGCCTTGTAGAGCGTGCGGTCGGGCAGTTCGTCGGTGTGTCGCTCCCGCAGCACTCGGCCGGTGTCTGCCTCGGCGGTCGTGAGGGTGCCGGTGAGGCGGATCGGCCGGGTGCAGCCGCCGGCGGAGCGGGTGTGCTCCAGCCAGCCGAAGAAGTCCGGGGTGATGGCGGCGCGGAACATGGCCTGAGCGTCGCGGCCGGCGGCGACACCGGACCGGTGCAGGTCGAGCGGGGTGGACATGCCATTCTCTCCTCAGGGGGTGGCAGGGACGGGGAACGATCCGCCACCGCTCGCGGAGGTGCTGCCGCTGGTGGCGTTCGTCGTGTCTCCTGGCACCGCCGAGGACGGCGGCTCACGCCGGAGGCGGAAGCTGTGTGCCACTCCCGCCCAAGGAAGCTGATGGCCTCTGGCTGTTGCTGACGGCCTAATGGTGAAGCCGGTACGGGTGGAGGAGCCTGCTCGTCGGCATCCGGTTGGTTGCCGCAGGCCCCTCCATCCGTTGGAGTCAGCGAACCCGGGCCATCGTGGACGGCTAAGGCCGTGCTGGGCCGCTCAGCGGATTCGGGGGTGACCGGCACAGTGGGCCGATGCGATCGAGAGCCGGCGGGCGTGGCCCGCAGTAGCGGCAGGAAGGCCGCTCAGCGTCTCCGAAGTCGAGTTCAGCGATCCGGCGGGGAAGGCCGCGCTGGTGAGTGCTCGACGAGCGTCAGAGTAGCACCAGGTACTGACACGTCAAACCCCGCCATGATCCAGCGATAGGAAGTCAGTAGTCGAGATATACGGGAGCCTCGGTAATGCCGCTGTAGATCACGGCGGTCTGCAGCTGCGGATCGCTGAACAGGTCAGCTTCACCCCGGTACACGGCCACTGTCGTTTCCCCACCACGCCACCAGGTGTCCGAACAGCCGGCGACTTCCGCGAACGGCTCGAGATCGGACAGGTCCAAGCGGTCAAGGGCGTGGCCACGGACTTGTGTGATCTGAGTTGCCCAGCGGCGAGCTTGGTAGGACAGCGCGAGGGACTCGACCCAGCCAGCGACCGATTCATGCAGAACGGCTCTCCGGGCACCATCCTCGATGCCGAACTCACCCTGAGGGCCGATGCAAAACGCGTACGCCATGGAGACTCGCTGGGCGCCTGCGTCGAACCACCAGTCGCCCGTCGAGGTCATCTCCGGCATGTCGCTCTGGAACATCTTGGGGCCACCCTCGTACAGGGGTGCCGGAGGTAGCTGCAAGCCGCCCCACAGTGCCTCGAACGCCGCCATCCGCTCGACGACTGCGGCCGGGATGCCGTGGCTCAGCCAGTGGTCGCGAACGCCGGTGCTCATCTCGGTGTAAAGGCGGTGCCCATGGGCGTGGACAAAGCTTCGAGCGCGTCTGGTCAAGGCTGCTGGTATCGGGACTCCTCAAGAAACCGGACCCTCTGGTAGCCACAATCCTGCCGGCCAAGTCACCCTTTCCTCAACCGGCTCCGCAGGCCGACCGGGTGCCGGCCTGTGATCCGTCAGCTGATGTGCGACGTAGCTCTGCCAGGTGATGTGCGACGGATGGTCTAGGAAACTGAGGTAGCGATCCGCAGTCGCTGGCCTTTGATGCTACGGACTGGCTGCATGGTCGTGCGTCGGATGACCTTGGTGTCGCCGTCGGTGAGTTCGATGGCCAGGTTCGTCTCGGAGACGGTCACGGTGACTGTCTGGTGGCGGTGCAGTCGGCCGAGGGCTACTTTCTGGCCGGCGACCATGATGATGCCGCTGTTGGAGGCCCGTCGCTGCACCCGGACGGGTTCGATCGACGGTCGTGGTGGCGGCCCTGCCGGCCGGGCGCCCCGGAGGCGTTTCATCTGTTCCGGGCGCAGTGGGTTGGTTCGGGTACGCAAGAGTTCGCGGGTGACGAGGTCGTAGAACATGAGGGTGGTCGGTTCGATGCGGATGCCGACGCGGCGGCCGGCGAGGATCTCTGCGGCCAGGACGATGTGTTGGCCGAGTGAGACGCCGCCGCCGCGGTTGACGCAGCGTTCGACCTCGATGGCGTCGCCCTCCTCAACCGGCGGCAGCGGTGCGGGGCCGGCCGGGACGGCGCCCTGGCGGATGAGGGTGGCCAAGTCGTTGACGCTCAGGTGAGAGCGGACGGTCTTGATCCGGATGCCGGCGATGAGGACGTGGATCAGGTCGCAGTCGGCCCAGATCCGGGCCACCATGCCGGCTCGGTGGGTGCCCATCCAGAACTGGCGTTAACACACCATCAGGTTGCCCGACGGCGGCACCACCCGATCGAACTCCACCGGCGCACCCGGGTCCACCGCCGACGGCTGGACCGGGACCGGTGGTGCGTCGGCTGCCACCTCCTGGGCCGGGGTGCAAGGGACGGGGTCCAGGGTGGGCGGCAACCACAGGTCGACCAGTGCCCGCTGCTGGGCTCCGACCGGCTGGAACCGGTCAGCCGGAGTGACCGGTGTTCTCGGGTCGAGGGCTTGGTGGGGCCGGTCGGTGTTGTAGTGCAACACATACGCGTCCACCGCGGCCGGGGCTTCCCGGAGGCTGGGTGAACGCCTCGGCGGTGTCGAGGAAGTCGGGACGAACGGTGCCATGGAACCGTTCGACCTTGCCGTTCTGATTCGGTGAAGCGGTCGCGGTCAGTCGGTGCGTGATGCCGTTGTGGCGGCAGATCTTGTCGAACAGCACCTCACCGGTGCGGGGACGATACTTGCCGAACCGATCGGTGAACTGCTTGCCGTTGCCGGTGATGATCTCCTCCGGGACCCCGAACCGGGCCAGGGCCTCCGCCAGGGCCAGACACACCGCCCGGCCGGTGGCTCTCTCGACGACCTTGGCGATCACGCAGTACCGGGAGTGGTCGTCGACGGCGATGACGAGCTTCGCCTCTCGCAGCACACCGGTGGCCGGGTTGACCAACTGCACCCCACCGACGATGTCCATCTGCCACAACTGCATCGGCGCAGGTCGTTCCCACCGCTTATACGAGTCCTTCGGCCGTTTCCGGGGCCGGACCGAGCAGACACCGTTCTTTGGCGCCCCGACCTCTGAGAGCCCGCGGCCGGCCCGTCCAAAAGACTGGTGAGGCGGCTCAGCGGCGACTTCCCCATCTCTCATGCCAGTGGCCGGCGTCGTCGCTGCCCACGCGAAGTACAGCATCCGGCGCCGCCGGCGCAGGCCAGAGTTCGATGAGATACCTATCGACCACTTCGTCGGCAAACTCGCCCTGCGCACCGGCGTCCCGACCCGCGGCCGACACTCTCAGACGGTATTGCCCTGGCGGCACGGCGAGCGACCCGCCGGACTCGCCCGCCCAGGTCGACCATCGCATGACGCGACCTGGGGGCAAGTCGATCGATGCCTCGACGATGTCTTCCCAATCGGCACTTGCTCTTGGCTCGGTGACCTCCAGCACGATGCGTACGGCGGAACCACCTGACCGACGGGCAAGCATAATCACGACGTTATCGGGGACCGCTGCGCCGACAAGCCCGTTCTGTTGGTCCTTGAAGAATCGCTCAGCGTCGCCGTCCCAGATCTCTTCCCCCCACTCCAACGTCAGCTGGCGGTAGTCGGTGTACACGACTTGGTTGAGCAGTTCTTCACTCATGACGGCCCAGCCTAGGCCCAGGTCTACGAACTCAGGTCCGAACAATGCCGCAGCCTGGTCGGACGGTTCCTGGGAGGACGTTCCGGCGACCTCGCGGGCCACGGGTCCGATGACGACGTCCGTAGGATCTGGGGGTGGACGATGTGCGTGGCGCAGATGATCGACCTCCGGCATCCGTGACTGGCTGGGCGCGACTGTTCGTCAGCCACCGCCAGTACGAGGTGTTCACCGTGCCGGGCGCGTCCGGCGTGGGGATCTATGTCCTCGGTGACGACCTGCTGCACATCGACGGCCCGAATCAGCTCACCGGTTTCTGCGGCATACACACCGGCTGGATCGAGGCACGCGTCCGTGTGTTGCCCGGGCCTCCGGCGGAGGTTGACACCGGCTGGGACGCGATCAGCGAGGCGACCCTTTGGAGTCCCAGTGGCAGGCTTTCGGTCGTCGGCTTGATGGGTGGCACCGCGGAGGCGCTCACCGACGTGGCGGTGCCGCGCGGGCTGATCCGGGTGCGGGTGCATGCGCGCGACCGCTTGCATGAGACGGGACGCACCGATGACGACCCGCCCGAGCGGCACGAGTTGCACATCTGGGCGGTGTCCGAGGAGACGCCAAGGCGCACGGTGCTGGCCGACCCGAGCGGCGGTGACTGGGAGCAGAAGCCGGCGAAGGCCGCCGAGCGGGCGATGCTGTCTCTGGTGCCGCGCCCGTCCGGCCGTCCGGCCATCCCGTGGCCACTGCCAGCCAACCCGTATGACGACGACGCCGGTCTGCCCCGGGTGACGGTGGTCCGTCACCGGCCCGCGCCGGTCCAGGTTGCCGGGGGAGTGCTGCCCGCCGGTGACCTGGAGGTCCGGCTGGAGCGGGTCGACGGCCAGACTCTCACGTGGTCGTGGGCCACCGCCAGCGAGCCGATCTTCCCCCATCCGCTGGACACGCTGCCCGACGACGAGCAGAGTTACGTACGTCTGACGTCCGACCCTGACGGCTTCACACTGCGGCACGAGGG
This sequence comes from Micromonospora sp. NPDC047670, assembly GCF_043204915.1. NCBI lineage: Bacteria > Bacillati > Actinomycetota > Actinomycetes > Micromonosporales > Micromonosporaceae > Micromonospora > Micromonospora sp. NPDC047670. Next base: position 79,410 of record NZ_JBIDDA010000003.1, on the reverse strand, counting down.
AGTGCTGGGCCGGCACGCCTTCGCCCTCGGCCTGATTTGGGACCATCTGCTCGATACCGCCGGGTCGTATCCGTGGATGGAGACGTTGCGGGTTCAGGCCGCAGAGGCGACCGCGCTGGTCGAGAAGACCCGCCGCCTTAAGGCCGAGCGTGAGGCCGAGCAGTGGGGAGGTTCGCCGCCGTCGGACCGCGTCCGCGTGCTCGTCAGCCAGGCGCGGTCCCTTGCCCGGATCGACCGCCTGTTACTCGACCGCATCGACGCGCTGCCCGCCGCCCGTCAGCGCGAGGTAGCCCGCTGGGCGGCCCGCCGCGCGATGCGAGTGGCCGGACTGGAACGGATCGGGTGGATCGCCGACGCGCTCGCCGCTGCCGATGCCGACCGCTCACTGCCCCGACCCTTCACCGAGCAGGGCGGCACCGCCGCGTTCAACCGGCTCTTGTCCGATCCCGAGGTGCCGCGCACCACCATCACGCTCCACCTGGCCGTGAGGGCGTCCGGCACACGTCACGTCACCGACGCGCTCCAGCAGGCCGCCGCGTTCCCCGCCCTGATCGCCCTGGCAAATGAGGATCCGCTGGTCGCCGCGATCGACGCCATCTACAACGCGGCAATCGCCCACGGCGACGACCGCGACCGCTTCCTCACCGACGCCCACACCGCCCTGCTCTGAACCGCCGACCCGGAATGCAAAGCCATAGGCGGCACCAGACGACGAGTATCGCGTCTGGCCCGCGAGCGCGGCTACGGTGGAACTGGAGCGCGAGCCGACGGGCGCGGCGGGCGCAGGGAGCGCGGTGGGAGCAGCCGGGTGTCCTGAACGGCGCTGAACTGCATCCAACGGCACTGAACGGCGCTCAACGGCACCCACCCCTACCTGCGGCTTCTCGTTTTCGCGGGTCAGAGTGGGTGCGGCGTCCCGCTTCACACCGAAGAGGTCACTGGTTCGATCCCAGTATCGCCCACGCAGGTCAAAAGCCACTTCCCGGCTTCGGGAGGTGGCTTTTCTGCTGTCGTACAGCAGTGAAGTACAGCAGCGGCGTCATCGGCCGAGGGAGTCACCGAGGCGCTTGAGGGCTTCCCGCGTCGCCTTGGACGAGACCTGGGTGTAGATCTCCATCGTTACTGAGAAGCGGGCGTGCCGGAGCACCTGCATGGCGACTCTCGGGTGGACGTCGAGGTCGGCGAGCAGCGAGGCGCAGGTACGCCGTGCGTCGCGGACGGTGATCGGCCGTGTGCCCGCCTTGTCGGACCGGGTCTGCCAACTCCGTTGGAAGTTGCGTGGCTCGATCGGTGTGCCATAGCGGGTGGTGAATACGAGGCCGGTTTCCTGCCACGCCTTTCCGGCTGTTCTCGCGCCACGTTGCGTTGTTCGCTTCGCAACTTGAGCGCGGTCAGGCAGATATCGGGGAGGGGGAGTGTGGCGTCGGACGCCTGGGTCTTGGTGTCACGGTGAAGCAGTCTTCCTCGGACTCGTTGCAGTTGGCGGCCGACGGTCAGCTCGCCCGCGTCTAGGTCGACGTCGTCCCAGGTGAGTCCCGACGTCTCGCCCTTGCGCAGACCGACGACGAGGACCAGGGCGTAGGCGGCGTAGCGCGGATCCTCGTCTCGGCGGGCGGACTCCAGGAACTTCCGGGCCTCGTCGCTCGACCACGACTTCCCCCGCCACCGGCGAACGGTGGCGAGGGTGACCGGCACGGCGGGGTTCTTGGCGATGAGGTCTTCGGCCTGAGCGTGGGTGAGGGCGGCCCGGATGTCGCTGACCGTCCGTGTGGACGGGACGGCCTGGCAGCAGCGGCTGACGGCGCAGCAGCGCCGCTTCTGCTTGGGGCGGGCAGCGTCCTTGCCTTGGGCGCAGCACTGGCAGGTGCGGGCCACCTGGTTGATCCAGGTCTGCACGTCCCGCGACTGGAGCCGGTCGAGCCGTTTGGCCCCGAGGCCGGGGGAGATGTAGCGGCGGACGAACGTCTCGTAGGTCGCGTAGGTCAACGGTGCCCGGTTCGGCTCGATGATCTCGGCCAGCCAGTAGGTGAGGAAGCTGCCGACCGTCGGGACGCTGGTCGCCACCGGCCCTTGCTTCGCCTGCTGGTGCAGCTTGATCCACTTGTCGTGGACGGCCTCGCGGGTCTTGCCGTAGACGTACTTGCGGGTGCGCTTGCCGTCCGGCTTGGTGACCCAGACGTAGGCGGCGAAGCCGTTGCGGTAGGGAAAGATGGAGCCTTCGCCGTTGGCGCGTGCGCGTCCGGGCATCAGGCGGCCTCCTGCCGTTCGACCTGTTCGCGGATGTAGTCGTCGACCCATTCGGGGAGGATGCGTCGGTACTTGCCGTCCTGATGGAGCGCAGCTCGCCGGTGGCGATCTTCATCTTGACCTTGGACAGGCCGAAGCCGAGCAGGACGGCGACCTTGGCGGGCGAGTACCAGCGGGGGCGGAGGTCATGGCTCATGCGGCGGCCCCGATCAGCCAGCCTTCGTGGGCGAGTTCTTCCCGGCCGATGCGTCTGCTCTCGCGTCGCTGCTGGGCGGCGGTGTTGGCGAGCAGGGCGTCGCCTTCGGTGAGCCAGCCGGACCCGATGTAGGTAAGGATGCCGACAATGATGGTGTCGGCGGGTTGGCCATCCTCCGTGCGGCGGTAGGTGGCGCGGGTGTCGCGGAGCTGGCCGAAGGTGACGGAGGAGCGGCGGGCTTTGGTGAGGAAGTGGCCGCCGAAGCCGAGCATGTGCGCCCATCGGCGTAGTCCGGCGCAGGTGTTCGGTTTGGTGTCAAGGCTGTCTCTACGGTCGTCGGCTGTTGCGGCGCCACCGGTCCCGTCGGTGGGGGTGGTGCGGCCGAGGTGCCAGCAGGCGTCGATGAGGCGGGCGACGTGGTCGCCTTCCGGATCGGCGTAGTAGTCGATGGTGGCCGGGGTGAGCCGAGTGAAGGAGCGGCCGGTGGCTTCGGTGGTCTTGGTGGCGTACTTGGCGAGGTAGGCGGCGACCTTGCCGTCGGTCAGGTCGCCGTCGGCGGTGTTGATGCGGCGGATGTCGACCTGCTCGCCCCAGGCGACCAGCCAGCCCTCGGGCTGGTCAGGGTGCGGAGGCGTGGTGACGGTGATCTGCCGGGCGGCGGCGTGGACGGCTTCCTCCAGGTCGTCGACGGTGATGCCGGCTGGCGGCGGCACGAGGGCGTCCGGGTCGTCGGGGTTGACGCCGTCGAGGCGCAGCAATGCGTGGAAGTGCACGGCGGCCCGGCGCTGCATCTCGGCGACCCTCTTCGAGGTGGCAGGGACGGGAGACGAAGCACCACCAGCCGTGGACCTGGGTCCGCTGGTGGTGTTCGTCGTGTCTCCTGGCACCGCCGAGAGGGCGGCTGACGCCGGAGGGCGGATGACTGGTGATGCCACTTTCCGCCGATGGGTCATGTCCTTTCACGCTCGTGAACCTGGCGAATGGCCGGCACGGGTGGGAGCCTGGGATGTCGGCATCCGGCGGGTTGCCGCAGGCTGTCCCCACCCGTGAAGCAGTGCGAATCCGGGCCATCGTGGACGGCAGGGAAGACCGTGTTGGGGCCGCTCAGCGGATTCGGGAGCCGGCATGGTGGCCGGTGCGATCGAGAGCCGGCGGGACGTGGCCCGCGTCAGCGGCAGGAAGGCCGCTCAGCATCTCCGACGTCGAGTCCAGCGATCCGGCAGGAAGGCCGCGCTGGTGTGCAGGACGAGCGCCAGGGTAGCACCGGGTACCGACACGTCAACCCGCCGTAGTCCGGTGCGAAGTGCGGGCCCCAATAGCGGTGGCGATGGTGGCGGTGCTGGCCCAAGGATGGTGCCGTGGTTACCGAGAAGCTGCCGGGAATTGTGCTGGTTGACGACCTGCGCTCGTTCGTTGATGGCCGGGTGGCACAAGTTGCGCGTACCAGCAGGGCCGGCATTGAGGCGCTGAAGCGACACTGCGGACAGCGATTGGACGAGCTGTGGCTGGATCACGACCTCGGCGAGGACGACACGATCTGGCCCGTTATCGAGGTGCTGGAGCGGGCCGCGTTTGAGGAGCACCCGTTCGATATCGGCGTCGTTTACGTCCACTCAGCGAACCCGGCCGGCGCTAGAAAGATCATGCAGGCGTTGCGCCGCTGGGGCTACAACGTGCGCTCTGCGGCTGGGCCACCGTACGTCGGCTATCTGGCCGAGGCCGAGTAGCGGCCTGGGGAAGCCGGCTGCCGGCCTGTCCGACTCCGGTTGATGCGTTACACGGTGGCTTCACTTGATGCGCGACGGGTTCCCACAGGATGGGCTGCCGCTGCACCAGAGTTATTAGTTACTACTCTGCCGGACGCTGGGGATTCGACGGTCCGTCAGAGGGGCGCGGTCAGCATGTGCGGGCGCTCACCGACCGGGGGTGAGGAGGTCCTCGCCGCTGATCACGCGGCACCCGAACATGTCGCCGAGGACAGCTCGTTGGTGTTCCGTGAGCGGGTTTATGAAGACCGCAACGCCGACCTCCGCGGCCCGGCACGCTTGCGCGATTTCGCGCGCTTTGCCGGGGCTAAACAGCGTCCGCCGCGAGAACGGCTCGGTCATCTTGGCCGCACCGCCGTGCGAGACGCCCCGCCGCTGGACATGCCGGCTCACTACCCGCCCACCATGTGCCTTCACCGAAGCCGCCAGCCGATCGAGCTTTGCGCCAAACTCCTTATCCTTTGCCGAGAACAGGCCTACGAGCACCACGTCGGCGCCCGCCAGTATGGAGGTCGGTGGTCCGGTCGAATCTCGCCGCACGGGGCCCATGGTGCCAGATGCCTCACGGGCACGCGCTCGTCGGCAGAAGCGGCTGCGTTAGCCTCTCCGCCGCCCGCGTCTACGGCGGGTAGCCAACCAGCCGGATCGGGGTTTCACGCTTCAAGTGAAGCCACGACGTAACGCGTCATGTGGAGTACGACAAGCCGGCTGCCGGCCGTGTGTGAGGGGACTTTCCTTACGTCTATTCAAGGCGGCCCTGAACGGGCCGCCGCCTGGGCGCGCGCCGGCCGCTGCCGCTGGCGCTCTGCGGCCGACACGCCTGACGCCTGACGCCCGGCGGCTGGCGCGGAAAGCGGAAAGCCCGGAGGGCCGCCGCAGCACGACAGACCGTTGGCCGGGGGTGTGGCGGGCCGACAGCCGGCCGGACCGCGCGGCCAAGAGCCCGCGCGGCGAAGGGGAGCGCACGCCGCCCGCGTCGGCGAGCTGGCGGCAGTCGCGGGGTTGCGGTCACTGCGCCTCCGGCGGGGGCGCAGCGGCTCCAGGACGGCCGAAGATCGACGGCAACCGCCGGATCCATGGGTGGTTGCGGTAGGCCATCCCGTCCGCCATCGACCCGGGCAAGCCGAGCAGACCGCCGCCCGGCCCGCCAGCGTCCGTACGAGCCGTCAAGGTCCGCATGACGTGGCGGGCCCGGCGGCGGCCCGCTCCCCAGCAGGGCGGGTCGGCGGCACACGGAATGGCGAGTGATTCTGTCGGTGCCGCTACTCGCTGGACGACTCCTGTCGCCGCAGCTGGCCAAAGAAGGCGCGAATGTCACCGACGAGTAAGTCGGGCTGTTCCATCGCGGCGAAGTGACCACCACGGTCGAACTCCTGCCAGTGAATGATGTGATTGTCCCGTTCTGCCAACCGCCGTACGGGTAGCACGGTGTCGCCTGGGAAGACAGCGACGCCTGTGGGTGTGCGTGACCGCTGGTTGGCCGGTGGCGTCGCCGGGTGGAAGGTCTCGTAGTAGAGGTTGGCTGAGGTGCCAGCGGTGCCGGTGAGCCAGTACAGCATGACGTTGGTCAGCAGGTGATCGCGATCGACGGCATCGTCGGGTGATTGCTTCGAGTCGGTCCACTCCATGAACTTCTCGACGATCCAGGCGAGCTGGCCGACAGGGGAGTCGGTCAGCCCATATGCCAGGGTCTGTGGCCGGGTGCCTTGGATCTTCGCGTAGCCGGACAGTTCCGGCTCGACCCGAGAGAAACGCTCTAGCCGGGCCCGATCCTCATCAGAGAGCGCTGCCGCCTCGGCCGGATCACCTGAGGGCAGGGTAAGCACGGTGTTGAGGTGCACTCCGATGAGGCGATCCGCGTCAATGATGCCCAGTTCCCGGGTGATGGCGTGACCCCAGTCGCCGCCTTGGCCGCCGTAGCGGTCGTAACCGAGTCGCCGCATCAGCTCGGCCCATGCCCGGGCGATCCGTGGTATGTCCCAGCCCGGCTCGGAGATGGGCCCGGACAGCCCGAAGCCAGGGATGGAGGGCGCCACGATGTGGAAGGCGTCGGACGGGTCTCCGCCGTGCCGGCGTGGATCGGTGAGCGGGTCAATGATGTTGAGGAACTCCGCCACCGAGCCCGGCCACCCGTGGGTGATGATGAGCGGCAGCGCATTCGGTTCGGGTGAGCGGGCGTGAAGGAAGTGGATTGCCGCCCCGTCGATGACGGTGGTGAACTGCGGGATCTGGTTGAGCCGGGCCTCGTGCGCTCTCCAGTCGTACTTGGTGAGCCAGTAGTCGACTAGCTCCTTCAGATAGTCAACCGGTACGCCGCGGCTCCAGCCGGTGCCGGGCAGTGGCTGCGGCCAGCGGGCCCGCGCAAGCCGGTCCCGCAGGTCTGCCAGCTCAGCTTCCGATACCTCTAGTCGGAATGGGTGCAGGGCCTTCGTGTCCTCATTCATCGGGGTCCTCCTGCTCTTCTAGCCACCTCAGGTGGGTCTCCCAAGCGGACTGTTTGGTAGTGCCGAGCGCGGCGCCGATCTGTGACCAGGAGGCGCCGGTGGCACGGGCCGTTCGGACCGACAGCTGCCGCCCATAACCCGCTTTGCGGATGAGCACCTCGCCGAGCGCGAGCAGCTCCAACGCCTCTTCTCTGCTCAGCGGCTCCGCCTGCGGATCTGGGTCCTCTAGCCCTGGCGGTGCCAGCGCGTCCCGCCGTCGCAGCTCGTCGAACCGTGCCGCCGCCGTCAGGAGCGTGAATTGCCGCTCCGCCTCATCTGGTGTCACGCAGCCGAGTCTTTCGTCAGATCATCCTGACGTCAAGTTGATCTGACGGCCGCCGTGTAGATCAACCCGATTCCCAAGCTGCTGCACGCCGGCCACCGAGAAGGAGCCCGCCACCAGCGGAGCTGCGTCAGCTGCTGCTGACCGATGCGGTGTGCGCTGGCGGCAACCTGGCTGCCGGCGTGCACACCCACAACGGCGCTCTGGGCCGTCCCTGGGCCGTCTGGGCCGTCGACGGGCCGTCAAACGCCGACCAGAGATGACCGACGACGACCAGTAACACCGAAGAAACAGCAGGCCAGCCACCGATCGTGCGGACGAGTGTGGCGATCCAGGGCTGCGCCGACTTCGGAACTTTGGTCAGCAGGTTGCGCAGGTAGTGGGTGCGGCAGCGTTGCCATGACGCGCCGGGCAGTGCAGCGCCGATCGCGGCCACGAGGCCGGCGTGGGCGTCGGAGATGACCAGGCGGACACCGGACAGGCCGCGGGCGGTCAGCGATCGCAGGAACGCCAGCCAACCGGCGCCGTCCTCATCTGAGGCGACATCGAGGCCGAGGACTTCGCGCCCGCCGTCGGCGTTGACGCCGACGGCGATCAGGGCATGAACGTTGACGGTCCGGCCTGCCCGCGGACCTTCATCGTCAGCGCGTCCATCCACACGAACGTGTAATGGCCTGAGTCGAGGGGCCGGTTGCGGAACGCCTCGACCTGCGCGTCCAGGTGCGCGGCCATCTCCGATACCTGCGACTTGGACAGCTGCCGGATCCCGGGCTGCTCGACCAGCTTCTCCGCCCGCCTGGTCGACACCCCGAGCAGGTAGGAGGTCGCCACGACCGACACCAAGGCCTGCTCCACCCGCCGGCGATGGGTCAGCAACCAGTCCGGGATAATGCGAGCCAGAACGCAGCTTCGGGATTGCCAGGTCGATCGTCCCGGCCCGGGTGTCCCACTCCCGAGGCCGGTAGCCGTTGCGGGAGTTCACCCGCTCGTCGCTGCGCTGCCCGTAACCGGCGCCGCAGATCGCGTCGGCCTCGGCGGACATCAACGCCTGCGCGAACGTTTTGATCATCGCCTGCAACATGTCCGGCGACGCGCCCTCGATCTGCTCGCGCAGCAGGTCAACAGGGTTCGCACTCTCTGATGCGGCCATCGCGTTCTCTCTTCCTTCTCTGACTTGGTCGTCTTGGAGGATCGACGCGATGGCCGTCTCTTATCTACGCAACACGTCCATCACGGGCAAGTCGTACGCCACTCCCGTGGACGCAGCCCGGCCACACAAACTGGCCACGCTGCGGCATCGACAGCAGCGTTGACAGCAGCAGGCCCGGATAGAGACGACCGGGAGAAGTTGTCAAATTCTGGGGGTCGTGGGTCGATCCCCTCGGCTCGCGGAGCCGGGCTCGTTGGTTGCCTTGTGCAGGAAACCCCCGATTAGGCGAGCTGGGGGGTCGGCCATGAGCTGTGCCTTGTCGGTGCCGCCTGGTAGACATGCGCGCATGACACAAGATCAGATCACGCTCGATGCCGGCACCATCACGGGGCGTGGCCACACGGTCAATCCGTTCCTCGTCGTGGAGGACGCGGCCGGCTTCATAGCCTTCGCAGAGGAGGTCTTCGACGCCCGCGAAGTCGCCGAGGCGCGAACGCCGACGCCGGCGGGCAAGCTCATCCACGCCGAGGTGCGGATCGGTGATTCCCTGGTGCTGCTTGCCGACCCGCAGGAAGGATGGCGGACGCACTCGGGCATGTTCCAAATCTGGACGTCCGACGTCGAGGCGATGCTGGCTCGCGCCGTCGATCGGGGATCGGTGATCGTGACACCTCCGACACCGTTCTATGGATCACTGACGCTTGCTCGTATCGAAGACCCGTGGGGCAATCTGTGGTGGGTGTACCAGCCCGCTCCGGGGCAGCCGGACCCGAAACCCGCGTGGGAAGGCGGGTCGGACACCATCTTCCGCACTATCGACGAGTACATGCGCTCCGCCCGCTGAGCCAGAGATCATCCGAGGGCCGGGCGGCTGGTCATGCCACCCGGGCCTGCTCGCGCTCGACGAGGATTCCCTTCTCGAAGCGGGCTCCGCCGCGCACGAGGGCGACCAGGTGGGGTGCTTGATGGCGCGCCAGCGCTCCTGGGCGGACTCGATCAGCTTGAACGTCATCGCCAGCGCCGCGGTGCGCGAGCCGGCGCCGCGGGTGACCTTGGTGCGCAGCCGCACGGTGGCGAAGGTGGACTCGATGGGGTTGGTCGTCCGCAGGTGGATCCGGTGCTCGGCGGCGTAGTCGTAGAAGCCAGCAGCACGTCCTCGTCGTCGACGACCTTCGCTACAGCATTTCCGAGCTTCGCCCCGTACTGCCGGGCGAACGCCTTGACGGCGGCCGTGGCCTGGTCTTTGTCCTCGGCGTTGTAGATATCTGCGATCGCGTTCTTCGCCGCCGGCTGTGCCGACTTCGGCAGGGCGTCCAGGACGTTCGCCGTCTTGTGGACCCAGCATCTCTGCTCGCGCGTTTCGGGGAACACCTTGCGTAGCGCCTTCCAGAATCCGAGCGTCCCATCACCGACGGCCAGCCCCGGAGCCCGCATCCCGCGCCGGGCGCAGTCGCGCAGCAGGTTCGCCCACGACTGGCCAAACTCCCGGTAACCTTCGTCCAGGGCTATCAGAGCTTTGCTGCCGTCGGTCCGGACGCCCGCCATGACCAGCACGCAGGCTTTGGCCTTGTCCAGGCGCACCTTCAGGTGGACGCCGTTGGCCCACACGTAGACGAAGTCGGTCTTCGACAGATCCCGTTTCAAGGTCTACGGCGTGACACAGGAACGCGACACCCGGTCCGGCAACGTCGTCGACCGTACGACTTCGAACTGCCGTACTGGGCCGGTGATCATCCCGCCGAGCCCGTACCAGGCTGGCACAACCAGGACCCGTACCGTCATGACGTGGCGGGCCGGGCGGAGGCCCGCTCCACGGGAGTGCGGGTCGACGGCAGACAGTGAGGATGGTGGGGTGGGTCGCCGGGTTGGTCTGACTCACCGCAGACCGACGGTTGCTGTCCTTAGCCCGATTCATCGGCTGGCTCGGTGGCCCCGGCAGTTGCATGTCACCAGTCAGGAAGCGTGACCTGATAGGAGCCTGTGCGAGAGGCGCCCACCACTGTGTTGTCCGCATCGCCTGACCGGTGACGTGGTCACGTGTTCTCGACGCGAACGAGAAGGGCGGACCTCGCCAGCATGGCAGCGAAGAAGCGATCGGTCATCGGTGATGTCGATACCCACCACGACACCCACCACGCGGCGATCATCGACAGCACCGGCGGCCTCCTCGGCGACGCCGAGTTTCCCGCGACGAACTGGACCAGCTCGGCGAGGACGTCTGGAGTGTCGGTCGCTGTCTTGAGCCGGGTCACCCGGGCTGCACGTCGCACGACTCCGGCTCGCAGGTGCTTCAGCCGCCCGCATCCACACCCACCCCTCGGCGGCAAGCGGTGAGCCAGGCGGGTGTCGACAGCAGCAGTGGCAGCAGCGACTCCCGACCCGACGGTTCCCGCTCGGGCCCCTACCGCGACCCTCGTCACAACTGCTTGTACGTTAGTACTACTTGTACGAAGGTCCAATTGCCGAGTTGCAGGGGTGAGGGGGGATCGATGACGGGGCAGGTAACCGCGCCGGCGGGTGCGCGAGCATGGGCGGGCATGGCGCTGTTGGCGTTGCCGACGGTGCTGCTGGGGCTGGATGTGACGGTGTTGTACCTGGTGCTGCCGGCCATGGCGGCTGACCTCGGGCCCTCGGCGACGCAGACGCTGTGGATCATGGATGCCTACGGCTTCCTGCTGGCGGGATTCCTCGTCACCATGGGCACGCTGGGGGACCGGCTGGGGCGGCGCCGGTTGTTGCTGATCGGCGTCGCCGCGTTCGCGGCGGTGTCGGTGTTCGCCGCCTTCGCGCCGAACCCGGAACTGTTGATCGCGGCGCGGGCGCTGTTGGGGATCGCGGGTGCGACGCTGATGCCCTCGACGCTGTCGCTGATCTCGAACATGTTCACCGACGCGCGGCAGCGGGCGGTGGCGATCGGGGTGTGGGCCACGATGTTCGCCGTGGGCATGGCTGCCGGTCCGATCCTGGGCGGGGCGCTGGTGGACAGGTTCTGGTGGGGGGCGGCGTTCCTCGTGGCGGTGCCGATCGCGGTCGTCGTGCTGACGCTGGGTCGGGTGCTGCTGCCCGAATACGCCGACCCGCGGGCGGGACGGCTCGATCTGAGCAGCGTGGCGTTGTCGCTGGCGGTGATCCTGCCGATCGTCTACGCGGTCAAGCGTGCCGCCGCCGAGCGATTCGATGCGAGCGTCGTCATCGCCGTGATGGTGGGGTTGATCGCCGGGGTGGCGTTCTGGCGCCGGCAACACCGCCTGGCCGATCCACTGCTCGATGTCACCCTGTTCCGGAACCGGGCGTTCAGCGCCGCGTTGACCGTGCTGCTCATCGGGCTCGTCGGGGTGGGCGGCACCATGTACCTGGTGACCCAGTACCTGCAACTGGTGGAGGGGCTGACTCCGTTCGTGGCGGGCCTCTGGATGGGGCCCCCGGCGCTGGCGATGTTCGCCGCCGGTGTCGGTGCGCCGATGTTGGCTCGACGCATCCGTCCCGGTTACGTGATGGGCGGCACCCTGGGTGTCTCGTTGATCGGCTACGGGCTACTGGCCACCGCCGGCCTGCATGACGAGTTGCCGGTCGCGGCCGGGTTCGCCTTCGTCTACCTCGGTCTTGGCGCGATCGCCGCCCTGGGCACCGACATCGTGGTCGGCGCCGCCCCGGCGTCGAAGTCCGGCTCGGCGGCCTCACTGTCGGAGACCGTCCAGGAACTCGGCATCGCCATCGGCGTCGCGATCCTGGGTAGCCTCACCACGGCCATCTACCGTGACAACGTCACCGTGCCAGAGGCCCTCTCCGCGAGCGAGACCGCCGCGCTCGCCGACAGCCTCGGCGCGACCGTCGCCATCGCCGATGACCTGCCGGCAGGCGCGCTGGTCGACGCGCAGCTGGCCTTCGCCACGGGCGTGAACATCGCCTCCCTGGTCGCCGGGCTAGCGATCGCCGCCGCCACCGTGCTGTGCCTGCGCATGCTGCGTCACCTGCCGCGACTCGGGCACGAGCAGCACGAGCAGGAGACGGAGGCGATTGGTTGAACGATGGTCCGACTACCCTGGGGGTCGGTGGGTGGGAGGAGGAGGTGGCATGACCGACGACGACGGTGCCGAGCACGTCGACGGGCGTTTCGCCCGTGGAGCCAGACGCCGAGCCGAGATCATCGAAGCCACCCTGGCGGTGGTCACCCGCGACGGCGCCGCGGGGGTCACCCATCGCACCGTCGCCAGGCAGGCCGGCATCACCACGAGCCTGAGCACGTACTACTTCGCCACCCTCGACGACCTCCTCGTCGCCGCCCTGACCAGCGTCGCCGATGCCTATACCGCCCGGATCCGCCAGATCATCGACACGCCCGGAGACAAGCTCGCCGGCCTGGCCGAACTCATCGCGGAAACCGCCGGCGCGGGACGTGAACGCGCGTTGGCGGAACGTGAGCTCGCCACCCTCGCCGCCCGCAGGCCCGCCCTGCGTCCGGTGGCGCGTCGATGGCGGGAGAACGTCGCCGAGCTGGCCGCCACCCTCACCGACGATCCGACAGCCATCGCCGGCGTGGTCGCCGCCTCCGACGGGCTCTGCACTGCCATCCTGCTCGACAACGGCCCCGCTGATCCGGGCTACCTCCGCGCCGTCCTGCAACGAGCACTGGTGAGCTGAGTCGCTCGGCACGAGACGGCCGTCTTCACGGAGTACGGTCCCGACAGACGGCGGCAGACCACGAGCGGAAGGAACCACCCGTGCTGACACAGGTCGCGGAGGGTGTACTGATCCACCAGAGCGAGTTGCTCCAGAACAATGCCGTTGTTGTGCACGGCCGGGCCGGCGTGTTGGTCATCGATCCGGGGCTCACGGACGGCGAGATGCGCTGCCTCGCAAATGACCTGGCCGATTCGGGCCAGCGCGTTGTCGCGGGTTTCGCGACCCACCCTGATTGGGATCACGTGCTCTGGCACGCCGAACTGGGCGAGGTGCCCCGGTACGGCACAGCGCGTTGCGCGGACGTCATGAGGGATCTGCGGTCCCGCGCGGACTGGAAGGCCCGCGCCGCCGAGGCGCTACCGCCGGAGATCGCCGAGGAGGTGCCGCTCGACCTGTTCGGCCTGATCACCGGTCTGCCCACCGGAACGGTGCAGATTCCCTGGGACGGCCCTCGGGCCCGGATCATCGAGCATCCTGCTCACTCCCCGGGCCATGCGGCACTCCTGATCGAGGAGCGAGGGGTTCTCGTGGCTGGCGACATGCTGTCTGACGTCTTCATTCCGATGCTCGACGACTTCAACGGCACCAACGACCCGGTCGAGGATTACCTCACGGGGCTCAGCCTCCTGGAGGGCGTGGCGGACGAGGTCGATGTCCTCGTTCCGGGTCACGGGTCCGTAGGCAGGGCTGACCAGGTACCCGCGCGGATCGAACAGGACCGCGCCTACATGCATGCTTTGCGGGACGGCCGTGCTCCCGACGACCCACGGATCGGCCCGTCGGCCAAGCCTGGCTGGGAGTGGGTGAGCGACATACACACAGGACAGGCCCGGCGCCTCGCCGAAAGACGCGGATGCGACGCGACACCCGGCTAGCGATCGCTTCTCCGAGCAACGCTCACACACGAGCGGAGGATGACACGCAGGAGGCGTGCTCACGTCAGTCGCGGCCAATCGAGGTTCCCGGTAGAGGGGCCCTGACTCGTAACTGAGGGGCCAGCCTTCGGAGGAAGCGGGAAGGCAGCAAAAGGACCTCGACACCCCGGGCGCGCCCAGCCGCCGAATGCGTGTGGTGGTTCATTGGGACCGATGTGCTGGGTGGACCGGTCCGGATCCGGGGACAATCCGGTCTGCTGAGCGTGCCGTCAGGCTTGGCTCACACGGTCGGTACGGAGAACAGTGTGCTTGGCACGCCGCCACAAACCCGCCCGAGAACCCGTTCTGTTCCTGGGGCCGGCGTCGACCGCCGAGCATCAGTGAACGCAACCCCCTCGGCGAGAACGGACTCATCGAGGGTGGGCGTGGGCAGCACCACGCCTTCCGTGCTCGGCACCAGAACAAAATGGGTGGCCTGGCCGGCCCGCCCCGCCCTACCGTGCACCTGCATCGTCTTCGCCCTCCGACTTGCGAGAGGACTCGCCCCGCGTGACGCCGCCTGCCCTCTAGACCTGACAACTTTCCCGTGCATCGGTCGCCGACGTCGCCGTCGGCTCCTTCCCATGCCCTCTGTCAGGTCTTCAGGGAGATCATGTCTACGCATCCTCATATCGTGCTGTCCTGGACCCTTCGGCACACGAGCCTTGCCCTGCCTTCGTTCCGCTGCGTCCACTGCCATCCCGGCCTCGTCAACGCCGGCGACGGGACGTTCCGCGTCGAGGCCAACCGCGCACTTCCCGACGTCCGGCGCCTGGTCGCCCGCGTTTCCCGTGACCGCACCGGCAAACTTGCCGTTCACGATCGCCTTCCGGTCCGGTACCTGAAACCGATGAGCCGCCGTGGGCCTCAGCCGGGGCGGGAGGCGCGGTGGCCACGCGCCGGACTACATCGCGCGGCGGTCCGTGCGCGCTCGCTCGTGATCGGGCGCGAACCAACGTCAGGGCCGGCCCGGTACCGGCGACGGTAGTGAACGTCCGGGTGCACACATCTGGGCGCGCCGACGAGCGGATGTGTGCACCCGGACGGTACCGGCCTCGGGCCCGGCGTCCTCGCGCTCGCGTCATCAGAGGCCGCCATCAGCGGGCGCACCGTCATCGGCCGGCGCCCGGGAGGACCGCGGCGGGCCGGTCGGTGGTGCGCGCTCGCCGCGATCCTGGTCCTGCTTCACGTGATCCAGGTTTCGTGCAGGTGACGCCAGCGCAGGCCGTTGCGGGCGTCGGGCGCGGACGCGAAGATCACCACGGCGCGGCGGGCGTTGGACGAGGTCGGCGTCCGCTGGTGCTCCTCGTAGGCGGCCACGACCATGCCGTCCTCGTCCAGCAGTACGCGCCGGTCGCGGATCTCCAGGACGAGGCCCGGGGCGGCTCCGTGGGCCTCTTTCATCATCGGCGCCATGTCGGGCAGGGTCTTGAGTGAGCCGTCCGGGTCGTACCACGTGAAGTCCGGCGTGTGCATGTCGAGAAAGGGGCGGATGTCGGCCGGGTCCGCCTCGCCACGCAGCCAGCTCTCAATGAAACGATGATGCTGGACGATTTCATCGACGGCGCCGTTCACAGCACGGCCCCGGCGTTCCGCTCCGTCCTGGTGTTCCTCTCGATCCAGGTGCGCAGAGGTGTTAGTTCGACGCCGAAGAGCGCTTCGATTCTGTCCGCCTCGCCGTCGTAGAGACCGATGCCCTCGGGTGCGGCCAGCCACCGGTATGTGTCGGCCACGCCCGCCGCGACGGTCGCGCCGAGCATGGGTGCCATGTCTTCCTCGAACGTGTCGGCGTGCACCGGCACGTACCGGATCTCCCGGCCGAGCACGGAGGCGAAGGCGGCCGCCAGTTCGGGGCCGGTCACCGCGTCCCTTCCGCCCACGTCGATGGCCGTTCCGGTCAGGTCGTCGCAGTCGAACGCGGCGGCCGTAAGGGCGCCGAGATCGTCGTGGGCCAGCCAGGCGACCCGGTGGCCCTCCGGAAGCGGGTAGGGAAGGAAGCCGTTGGCCAGGGCTGCCCGTGCCCAGGGAGCGGCCAGGTTGTCCAGGTAGACGGGTGGGCGCAGCACGATGGTCGGGACGCCGGACGACAGGAGGGCCTCGACCGCGACCCGTTTCGACTCGAAGGTCGCAACGCCCGTCCGTGTCACCGGAATCCGGTTACCGGTGTTGAACACCAGTCGTTCCAGGCCGTCGGCCGCCGCGACGATGTTGTCCACATGCCGGGCCACCGCTGCCGGATCGAATTCCAGGGGCAACGTGACCGAGGCCCGCGTCACCCCGTCGAACGCGGCGCGTACGGCGGCGGGGTCCGCGAGGTCGCCGCGCACCCAGTCCACACCGGACGGCCCCGTCGCGCTCCGGCCGAAGCCGCGCACGCGGTGCCCGTCCCTCAGCAGCCGCCGCGCGACCGCTCCGCCCTGCGCGCCGCCCGCGCCGATCACCAGGTAGGTACCGCTCATGCCCTCCAGACTGCCGGGAATCCTCCTGTACGTTCCATAAACATGAGTCCTGGTTCGTTTAAGGATCGTCCATGACCGTGAAGGTGCGGGAGATGTCCTCGCCCGGGGCCGATCTGCTCGGAGAACTGCTGGCGCCGCTGCGCCTGAGGGGCGTGTTCGCCAGCCGCTGGAAAGCTCGCGCGCCCTGGGGCCTGCGCGGCGACCAGGAACGGAACGCGATCCTGCACTACGTGCACTCCGGCGAGTGCGCGATCACCATGCCCGGCAGATCCGACCCGATCACCCTGGGCGCGGGCGAGCTCACGGTCTTCCCGCACGGCACCGCGCACGAGCTGACGGACCGGCCCGGCCGCGCCACGACCCCGATCGACCTGCTGCTCCCCGGCCGCCCTGCCGGGACGACCACCGAGGTCCGCGTGGACGGCCCGGGCCCGGCGACCGAGCTGCTGTGCGGCGGGCTGCACTACGACGAGAGCGCCGTGTCACCGCTGTATCGTGCGCTGCCGGAGGTCCTCGTGCTCGACCGTGAGATGCTGGCCGGCGAGCCACTGCTGGCCGGCACCCTCGACCGTCTGGCCGACGGGACGCGCGACGACGCGCCCGGCGCCCAGCTGGTGGCGCTGCGCTCGTTCGAGCTGGTCTTCGTGCTGGCGCTGCGGGTGGCGGTGGGCAGGCTCGCCGACGCCTCGCCCGCGCTGCAGGCGCTGCGGCACCCGGCGATCGGCCGTGCCCTGCTGGCGATCCAGACCCGCTTCGACGAGCCGTGGACGCTGGAGTCACTGGCCCGGGAGGCGAACATGTCACGGTCGGCGTTCGCGACCACATTCACCCGCCTCGTCGGCGAGGCCCCGGCCCGCCACCTGACCGGCCGCCGGATGCGCGAGGCGGCCCGCCTTTTGAACGAGACCGCCCTGCCGCTCGGCGTGCTTCCCGAACGGGTCGGCTACCGCTCGGCCGTCGGTTTCCACCTGGCCTTCCGGCGCCATTTCGCTGTGACGCCCGGCGAATACCGCCGCACCCGCACATCCCCCCGATGAGCGGGCGTGCCGGAGCACCTGCATGGCGACTCGCGGGTGGACGTCGAGGTCGGCGAGCAGCGAGGGGCAGGTGCGCCGGGCGTCGTGGATGGTGATCGGCCGGATGCCCGCCTTGTTGTCGCACCGGGTCTGCACGGCCAGGGCGACGGCGTAGCGGGGACCTCCGCAGGCGCGGAGAAGGGCGCGGGGACGGATCCTGGTGGTGGTTTCCACGGCACTGGTGGCGCTGGGATCAGCGGTGCCGGGCACCGCCGTCGACATGGACCGTCTCGCCTGTCACCCATCCCGCACTCAGGAGCCACAGGGCGGTGTCGGTGACGTCCTCGAGCGTCCCGACCCTGCCTGCGAGGGAGGCCGCGGCGGCGCTGTCGTACAGGGCACGGCGGCGCTCGTCCGGAAGCCGGTCCCAGGTGCCGGAGTCGGTGATGCCGGGCGCGATGGCGTTGACACGCAGCGGCGCGAGCTCGACGGCCAGGTGGGTGACCAGCGCGGCCAGGGCAGCATTCGCAGTACCTTTGACGACGGTGCCGGGCTTGGGCCGCCAGCCCACGATGCCGGAGAAGAACAGGAACGATCCGTCGGCAGGCATCCGTGGGGCGAAGTGCTTGGCCAGCAGTAGCGGACCGACGACCTTGGCGGAGAACGCGGCCTGGATCTTGTCGGGTTCCAGGTCGGGCACCGGCACGTCATGGTGAGCCGACGCGGTGGAGATCACGTGGTCGAAGGCGCCGAGCGACTCCGCGGCCCGCGCGATGGTGGTCTCGTCGGTGACGTCGATCCGGACTTCGGGGCCGGACCGTGTCGCGACGACGACGTCGGCGCCGGCCTGCCCGGTGCGCCGGACGATCTCAGCGCCGATACCGCGGGCGCCGCCGACGACCAGGATCCGCTTGCCTGTCAGGCTCTCGCTCATGACGGGGACGGTATACATTTGCTACCGGTATCTTCAACGCTACCGGGAGGACACCCGTGGGCGAGGCGTACAACGTCATGGCGGCGACCTGCCCGAGTCGCACCGTGCTGCACCGCATCGGGGCGCGTTGGACGGTGTTCGCCGTCAACGCGCTGGAGGCCGGACCGATGCGGTTCACCGAACTCAAAGCGCATATCCGCGGGATCACCCCCAAGGCCCTCACCGAGACGCTGCGCGCCATGGAGGCTGACGGCCTGCTCGCCCGTACCGACCTGGGTGGCAACCCGCCGCACGTCGAATACGCCCTGACCGAACTCGGCCGTTCCCTGCTGGTTCCGCTGCGTGCCGTACGACAGTGGGCCGAGGCGCACGTCCCGGACATCCTCGCTGCGCGCGAACGAGCCGGCCTCGAGAAGGCCCCGGGCTGACGATGCCCTCCCGAACGCCGGGCGGCAACGCGGAGTGCCGACGGCAGGTCATGCCGAGGCTCAGGCGGTCTGGGCCGGACGCCAGGTGGCACACGGTCAGGGGCATGAGCGGATGGTGTTTACCACCTGACGAGCTCGGTCAGTGCGGCGCTGGTCGCTTCGTCCGCCGGTAGGAATGCTTCCAGTCGCAGTTCGGCGATGGTGACGTCGGTGGCGGTACCGAAGTGGGTGAGGGTGGTGATGAGCTGGAGTTCCCGGTTGTCCGGGGCGCTCGTGCGGAGCCGCAGCGGCACCGCGAAGCCGAGGTGATGCGGCGGGAGTTGCCGTGGACGCGGTGGCGCCAGGTCGACAAGTTCTGCGGCGAGTCGGCGAAGCCGGTCGTTCGGGTTGCGCAAACTCTTGGCCTGGACGCTGTCGATGATGTGCCATGCCCACTCGTCGAGGTTGACGATGCGCGGCGCGAGACCTCGGGGATGCAGCAGGATCCTGGGGACGCTCGCCGGCGCAGCGAGCAGGTCCGGGTCGACTCCCCGAGTGATCATGTGGAACCCGGCGTTGGCCGAGACGAGGTCGCCGTGTCGGTCGACGATCACGGCCGGGTACGGCAGGTAGCCGTGCAGGACGCGATCAAGGGCGGTCCGGACCGGCGCCAACCGAGGGTCGTCCAGATCGGTCTGCGGGTACGCGGGCGCGAATCCGGCGGCGAGGAGCAGCTCGTTGCGTTCGCGGATCGGCACTTCCAGCGATTCGGCCAGCCGTATGATCATCGCCCGGCCGGGGGTTGAGCGTCCGCTCTCGATGAAGCTGACGTGCCGTTGGGTGGTGCCGGCGCGCACCGCCAGTTCGAGTTGGCTGACGCGTCGGCGGGTGCGCCAGGTGCGCAACGCGCCCGCGAGTCCGCCGCCCGCCGATTCGGTGATCATCCGTTCTGTATACGGGGTGGAGCGCTGGTCGGCGATTCCCTTCGGGGAATTGTGACGGCGCGCCGGGCACAGCACAGTCGTGGTCGCAAACGATCATCTACGACCAAGGATCACCATGGCTGACAACGACCTGAAGAACCTCGCCGACCGCTACGTCGCGGTGTGGGGTGAGCCTGACCCGGAACGTCGCCGCGCCGCCATTCGCGCGCTCTGGTCGCCCGACGCGGTCCATGTCCTGCAGCCCCCGCAGGAGATGCGACAGACCGCGGAAGGGTTGGGGTTCGGTCGCCTGACCCTGGAGGCGCGCGGGTACGACGCGCTGGAGGTCCGGGTGACGCGTGCGTACGAAACCTTCGTCGCCCCGGGCTCCTTCGTGTTCCGGTCCCGCGGCGATGCCGACCGGCTCCACGACGTGGTCAAGTTCCGCTGGGAGATGGTGCCCCGCGCCGGTGGCGACGTGGCCGGTGTCGGGCTGGAGATCCTCGTGCTCGGCGCGGACGGGCGCATCGTCAGCGACTACCAGTTCATCGAGGGATGACCGCGATGACGGCGGTGCTGCCCCCGTCCGTGCGTAGCTATCACGTCAACAGCGGCGACGGCATCGATGGCCTGTCGCTGCGTAGCCACGAGCCGCCCATCTCCGGCATCGGCGAGGTCGCCGTCGCGGTCCACGCCGTCTCGCTCAACTTCCGCGAACTGCTGGTCCTGCGTGGACAATACGTGCTGCCGGTCAAACCGGACGTCATCCCCGTCTCGGACGGCGCCGGGCAGGTTGTCGCCGTGGGGCCAGGTGTCCAGCGGGTGCGACCGGGTGACCGGGTCACCGCCACCCTGTTCCCGCGGTGGCTGGACGGCCCCCTGGAACCGGCGTACCTGCCACAACTGGGGGGCTCGCTCGACGGCATGCTCACCGAACTCGCCGTCCTGCCGGAGCAAGCCCTCGTCCCGGTCCCCGAACACCTTTCCTACGCCGAGGCCGCGACGCTCCCGTGTGCCGCGGTCACCGCGTGGAACGCGCTGACCGGGGACGGTCCTGGGATCCAGCCCGGGCACACGGTGCTGACCACCGGCTCGGGCGGCGTATCACTGTTCGCGGTACAACTGGCCAAACTGCTCGGTGCGACAGTGATCGCTACGACCGGCCAGGCGGACAGGGAGCAGCGCCTTCGTGACCTGGGCGCTGACGAGGTCGTCAACTACCGCGCCGTTCCCGACTGGCACACCGCGGTCCGCGACCTCACTGGTGGGCGGGGGGCGGACCGGGTCGTCGACACCGCCGGAACCCTGGAGCAGTCGCTGAAGTCGCTCGCCGTCAACGGGCACGTCGCGTTCGTGGGGTCCGTTACCGGTGACTGGCGGCCACTCGACCCCCGCCTGTTGTTCGGTGTTGCCGCGACGGTCCGGGCGTTGACCGTCGGCAGTCACGCACAGTTCACTCAGCTGAACAAGATCATCGCCGCGCACCAGCTTCGGCCCGTCATCGACCGAGCGTTCCCGTTCGAGGAAGCCGGCGCGGCGTTCCGCTACTACGAGTCGACCAGCCCGTTCGGAAAGGTCATCATCAGAATCCGATAACCGGCGCGGGGGGGGGGGGCCCCCCCCCCCCCCCCGCCCCCCCCCCCCCCCCCCCCCGCCCCCGGCCCCCCCCCCCCCGGCCCCCCCCCCC